>JAUXUK010000046.1 GCA_030680805.1 Sulfuritalea sp.
CGAGGGCAAGGCGCCGGCCATGGAAGCCGTGCTCTATACACGGACGGGCAATGATTTTCGTCGCGTGGCCGTATTCGAAACCGTGGTTGCCCCCTTGCGTGCGGCCGAGTCCGCGTCGGCGTTCGTTTTCTGAGCCGATGCGCCAGCTTTCTGCCTCACAACTCAAGGAATGGCTAGCCGACGCGCAGCGCACCCAGCCCGTGCTGCTTGACGTGCGCGAGCCGTGGGAGTTCGAGACGTGTCGTATTGCCGGTTCGCTATCGATGCCGATGCGCGGCATCCCGGCTCGCTACCACGAGCTGAAGCGGGAAGCGGACATCGTGATGATCTGCCATCACGGCGCGCGCAGCTTTCAAGCGGGAATGTTTCTGGAACAGATGGGCTTCAGCAGCATCATCAACCTGCAGGGCGGCGTCGCCGCCTGGGCCAGGGATGTTGATCCGGCGATGCCGACGTACTGATAACCGAGTCGTGGAGCAAGCATGAACAAAGCACTTCCCCTGATGATCGCCGGAACCCTGTCTGCCGGGATGGCGGGATTTTCCCACGGCGCCGACCTGATGGCCGTGTATCGCGACGCCGTCGCCTACGATGCGCAATATGCCTCGGCGCGCGCCGCGCTGGAGGCCGGTCGCGAAAGGTTGCCTCAGGGCCGCACCGGATTGCTGCCGACCATCGGGCTCGCGGCCAGCACGACCTGGAATGACGTCGACACGACGCGCCGGGTAAACGGCGCGACCGCGACCAACGCGCAATACAACAGCAACGGCTGGACGGTGAGCCTGTCGCAGCCGCTGTTCCGCTGGCAGAACTGGGTCGCCTACACGCAGTCGGAACTGGCCGTGGCGCAAGCCGAAGCGCAGTTCGGGCTGGCAAAGCAGGAACTGATCGTGCGCGCCGCCCAGGCCTACTTCGACGTACTGCTGGCGCAGGACACGCTGGCGACGGCGCAGGCGCAGAAAGCGGCGATTGCCGAACAGCTGGAATCGGCAAAGCGCAATTTCGAGGTCGGCACCGCGACCATCACCGACACCCATGAAGCCCAGGCCCGCTATGACCTGACCAGCGCGCAAGAGATTGCCGCGGACAACGACATGACGGTCAAGCGACAGGTCTTGCGCTCTGTCATCGGCAAGGAGCCGGAAGGCCTGAAGAACCTGAAACCCGGAGTGCAACTGGTTCGCCCGCAGCCCGATAACATCAACAAATGGGTGGAGATGGCTGAATCCGCGAGCGCATCGGTGCAGATCTATCAGGCCCTTTACGAGATAGCCGCGCGGGAAATCGAAAAGCAGCGCGCCGGGCATTATCCGACGCTCGATCTGGTGGCCACCAACGGACGCAGCGGAGCGGGCGGCGGCACCACCGGAGGCTTCGACAGCAAATCCAGCACCATCGGCCTGCAACTGTCGATCCCGATCTTCGCCGGCGGCGGCGTTGTCTCCAAGGATCGCGAAGCCGTCGCCCTGAAGGAAAAGGCCGGCGCCGATCTCGAAAACGCGCGTCGCAACGCAGCACTCAACGCGCGGCAGGCCTACTTGGGCGTGAGTTCCGGCATGGCGCAGGTGAAGGCCTATGAAGCGGCGCTGACGTCCTCGCAGTCGGCGCTGGACTCCAACAAGCTCGGCTATGAAGTCGGCGTGCGCATCAACATCGACGTGCTGAATGCCCAGAGCCAGCTTTACGATACCCGACAGAAGCTGGCCAAGGCGCGGCTGGATACGCTGGCCGCGTTGCTCAAGCTCAAGGCCGCCGCCGGCAGCCTCGGCGAGGACGACGTGGCGGCGATCAACGCCCTGCTGGACTGATCCACAGTCACCAAACTAACCCGGCATTCTGGATTCCGAAACTTCAGAGCCGACGCACGACGACCTCAACCAGCGGGGTCGTCGCCATTCCCGACGCGAGGCGTTACACATCCGGCGCGCCAAATGGGCTCTGCTTTGCGTCGGGATCGCCTCAGCGTTTAGCCGCTGCCTTATAAACCGCGTTGCGCTCGCGCTTGCCGACAGCCACCACGATAACGATCAACTGCCTGTCGCGAACTTCGTAGACCAGCCGAAAACCTGCGCTACGCAACTTGATCTTGTAGCGATCGGAATGCCCGCTTAGCTTGGCTGAGGGTACCCGCGGATCTTGAAGTCGTTCCGCAAGCTTGGATTTGAACTGTTCGCGAACAGTGGCATCGAGCTTCCGCCACTCCTTCAGGGCTACGCCTAGAAAGCCCAGTTCATAGGTCATCGAGCTTGACCTTGACGACGGTCTGGCCCGTGCGCGCATCAGCGATCGCGTTGAGTTCCATATCTTCCAGCTTGTCCATCAGCGCCTCATAGGCCTTTGCCGGGACGCAGTAAAAGGCCGGAGCGTTGCGATTAAGGATGGCTACGGGAAAGCCCTCACCAGCAGCTACGGTCCTCATGGGGTTCTTCTTTAGTTCCGATACGCTCGCGGTGGTTTCCGCCAAAACCTGGTGTGACATGACTTCCTCCGAGACCGGTTAATGGTGCCAATAATAGCATTTGTTAGGACGCCGACAACTTGCCGCGGTCAGGCGGGTCACGAACAAGCGCATGTTGTTATCGGTATTCCAAATGGCCAATCAACTCAAGGGTGCGCGCCGTGGCGCCGCGATGGTGCTCGGCGAAGACGCGCCCGGCTTCACCCATCTGGCGCCGCCGATCGGCATTGCCCAGCAGGGCATTGAGCTGCACGACCAAGTCATCGGCGTTGCCGATTGAAAGGGCGGCATCGCAGGCGACGGCCTCGCGCGCCACCTCGGCAAAATTTCGCGTCGAAGGCCCGATCAGGACCGGGGTGCCGCAGGCTGCGGCTTCGATCAGGTTCTGGCTGCCGAAATCGAGCAGGCTGCCCCCGATGAATGCGATATCCGCGGACGCGTAGTACGCAAACATTTCGCCCATGCTGTCGCCGATCACCACTTGGGTGGATGAGGCCACGGCAGCATCATCGCTGCGGCGCTGAACGACAAAGCCACGGTCTGTTGCGAGTCGCGCTACTTCGTTGAAACGCTGCGGATGTCTCGGGACGATGACCAGCAACGCCGTATCACCATCGCCGAGTTTTTCCCACGCGTCGAGGATCAGCGCTTCCTCGCCTTCGCGGGTGCTGGCCGCCAGCCATACCAGACGACCGCCATAGCCGATGCGAAACTTGCGTCCAAGCGCTATTTGTTCGTCCGGCACGGTGATGTCGAACTTGATGTTGCCGGTCACCGTAATGTTCTGCGCACCGAGCGCTTCGAGCCGCGTTGCGTCGTCGGCCGACTGGGCGCCGATGGCGGCCAAACCGTGCAGTGCTTCGCGTGTCAGCGCCGGAAACATCGCATAGCGCCGCGCCGAACGCTGCGACAGGCGGGCATTGACCAGCCGCAGCGGGACATTTTCATGCCTGCATGCGGCGATCAGGTTCGGCCACAGTTCGGTTTCCATGATGAGACCGAATCGCGGCTTGTAATGGCGCAAAAAGCGGCGCATCGCCCAAGGCGTGTCGTAGGGCAGATAAATACGCTCGACGCCGTCGCCGAACAATGCTTCGGACGTGGCGCGTCCGGTGGGTGTCATGTGGGTGAACAGGATGCGATGACCGGGATAGCGCTCGCGCAATGCGGCGACCAGGGGTTGCGCGGCCCGCGTTTCGCCGACCGATACGGCATGCAGCCAGATGGTTGGCGACGAGGGGTCTTGAACGTTCGCGGCGTCGAAGTATCCGAACCGCTCGCCCCAATGTCGAAGATATTCGGGCTGCTTACCGGCGCGCCAGAGCAGATGCAGGATTGCCCAGGGCAACAGGGCGAACACGGCCAGGGTGTAGATGAAGCGCGCCATCAGAGCAGGGGCAGCGCCGCTGCAAGGACTTGTTCCACGCTCGGAGGCCGGCCTCGTGTGCCGAGGTTGATGGCCGGCGTGCTGGCGACGACGCCGGTCAAGGCCGGATCGGAGGCACAGAACAGTGCCAGCGTAGGCCGCCCCAGCGCCGCGGCGAGATGAACCAGACCGGTATCGACGCCGATGACGATGCGTGAGTCGGCCAACTGTGTGGCGAGCTCCGGCAAGCTAAGTGGCGGCAGGGCGACCGCGCCCGGAATGGCCTGCGCGATCTTCGTCGCGCGTTCGCGCTCCGCTGCACTGCCCGCCGGCAGCAGGCAGGTGAGCCCGTGTTGATGCAAGGCGTGGCCTGCTGCGATCCAGTTATCCTCCGACCACAGTTTGTCGTCGCGTGAGGTGGCGGTGAGCAAAATAGCAGACCCTTGGTCGTGAGTCGGCGCTGGCTCGCTCTGCGTACCTGGGATTCCGCTTCGCGGGCAGGCAACGGCGATCCCGTAGTCCGGCGCGGAAGAAGCGGTGTAGCCGGCCGCCAGCGCGGCAAGGCGGCGGTTGCGCTCGACGGCATGAAGATTCCTCGGGACCTCGAATGTCGCATCGTAGAAACGCACGGCCATGGGTTCGCGGGCTGACGAGGCGTCGTAGCCGCAGCGCTTGCCGCGCGCCATGCGGGTGATCAGGGCGCTTTTCAGCAATCCCTGAGTGTCAATTGCCAGATCGTAGTTTTCTTCTTGCAGCGTCGAGCGAAAGGCACGCATTTCCTGCCAGGTGCCGGGAGCGAGAAGCGACTTGCGCCAGCGCCGCAGCGCCACTGGAATCACCCGGCGTATCCCGGGATGCAGTCTGGCGATGTCGGCAAAGCTTTCCTCCACCACCCAGTCGATCCCGGCACCGGGATATTTGCGGCGCAGGTCGGTGACGACCGGCAGGTTGTGCACCACGTCGCCGAGGGAGGAAGTTTTGATGAGAAGAATGCGCATCGGTAGGAGCGGGATGACGCCTTGCGCCGTAAAATGCATCCCGAGTTCAATTATAGCTGCCCCGACCCCCCGACGACCGCATGCCGATATCCGCTGTCCTGATAACCAAGAACGCTGCCCGTCAGCTTGCCGACTGCCTGGCGAGCGTGGCTTTCTGCGACGAAATCATCGTCGTCGATTCGGGCAGCGACGATGGCACGGTGGAGATCGCCGGGCAACATGGTGCGAAGGTCATCCAGTCGGAGTGGCGTGGTTTCGGACCGCAGAAGCAGTTTGCCGTCGAGCAGGCAGACCACGACTGGGTGCTTTGCATCGATGCCGACGAGCGAGTGAGCGAGGATCTGCGCGAGAACATACTCGCCGTGTCGCCAGCGCCGACTGTCAGCGCCTATCGTTTCGCCCGTTGCAATCGTTTCATGGGACGCTATCTGCGCCACGGCGAAGGCTACCCGGACTGGAGCCTGCGCTTGTTCGATCGTCGCCATGCGCGCTGGTCGGATGATCCGGTGCACGAGAAGGTGATTACCACTGGCGTGATCGGTACGCTGCAAGGCGATTTGCTGCACGAGTCGGCGGAATCGCTGGAGGTCTATCTCGCCAAGCAGAACCGCTACAGCACCCTCGCCGCCCAAGAGGCGTTGGCGAGCGGCAAGCGGGCGACGGTGATGCACCTGCTGTTCTCGCCGGCGCTGCGCTTCATCAAGTTCTACTTCCTTCGCCTGGGCCTGCTCGACGGCCTTCCCGGACTGGTGCACATCCTCATCGGCTGCGGCGCGAGCTTCGGCAAGTATGCGAAAATGCTGGCTTTTCAGCGAAGCGGCAAATGAAAGTTCTGGTCACCGGCGCAGCCGGGTTTATCGGCATGCACGTCTGCGAGCGCCTGCTGGCGCGTGGTGACGAGGTGGTCGGGGTAGACAACCTCAACGACTACTACGATGTGGCATTGAAGGAAGCGCGATTGGCGCGGCTTACGCCCAATGCGCGCTTCAGGCTTTCCCGACTCGACATCGCCGACCGGGACGGCATTGCCGCCCTGTTCGCCGCCGAGCGCCCGCAGCGCGTCATCAATCTCGCGGCTCAGGCCGGCGTGCGCTACTCGCTGCAAAATCCGCATGCCTACGTCGACAGTAACGTCGTCGGCTTCGTGAACATCCTCGAGGGCTGTCGCCACAGCGGCGTCGAGCACTTCGTCTACGCCAGCAGTTCCAGCATCTACGGCGGCAACGAGCGGATGCCCTTCTCGGAACACGACAACGTCGATCATCCGGTCAGCCTCTACGCCGCGACCAAGAAGGCCAACGAACTGATGGCGCACACCTACAGCCACCTGTTCCAACTGCCGACCACCGGCCTTCGCTTCTTTACCGTGTATGGCCCGTGGGGCCGGCCCGACATGGCTCTGTTCCTCTTCACCAAGGCCATCCTCGAAGACCGTCCCATCGACGTCTTCAATCACGGCAAAATGCGGCGCGACTTCACCTACATCGACGACATTGCCGAAGGCGTGATCCGTGTGCTTGATCGTCCGCCGCAGGCCACCCCAGGATTCGACAAGCAGACGCCCGATCCGGCGACCAGTTGGGCACCGTATCGCCTGTTCAATATCGGCAATCACCAACCGGTAGAACTCATGACCTACATCGAAGCACTGGAACAGGCCTTGGGCAAAACGGCGACCAGGAACTTCCTGCCGCTGCAGGACGGCGACGTGCCGGCGACCTACGCCGATACTGCCGAACTCAAGCGCGTCACCGGTTTTTCGCCGGCCATGCCCGTGACCGAAGGCGTGCGCCGCTTTGTCGAGTGGTATCGGAGCTACCATTCCTGAATTTTGGCGGGCCCTTGCGATACTCACTGCCCTGCTCGGCGCATCAGCCTTCCTGCCGGCGTTGGCCGCCGTTACCAGCCCGCGAAGCGGAATCCCTGGTACGCAGAGCGCGCCAGCGCCGACTTTACTTCTGGCCGAACGCTATCGCGACGACATCGACGTCTCGCGCTACTGGGTCAGCGAAAAGCTCGATGGCGTGCGCGCCAGCTGGGATGGCAAGAAGCTCCAGTTTCGCAGCGGCAATCCGGTTCCCGCCCCGAAGTGGTTTCTCGACGCCTTGCCGAGTCAGCCACTGGATGGCGAACTCTGGCTCGGGCGCGGCAGCTTCGATCAACTCTCGGCCATCGTCCGCCGACAAACGCCCGTCGACGCCGAATGGCAGCGCGTGCGCTACATGATCTTCGAATTGCCCAACGCCCCCGGCAGTTTTACCGACCGCGTAGAACAGATCAAGGCCGTCACCTCCGCGGCGAATCTGTCCTGGCTGCAAGCCGTTCCTCAATTCCGTTTGCCCGATGCGGCGGCGCTGCAGAAAATGCTGCGCGACATTGTCCGCAGCGGCGGTGAAGGCCTGATGCTTCATCGCGACGATGCCGCCTATGAAACCGGTCGCTCCAGCGCGTTGCTCAAAGTAACTCCATGGCTCGATGCCGAAGCGACCGTCGTCGCCCATCTGCCCGGCAAGGGAAAATATGCCGGAATGCTCGGCGCATTGCGCATGGAATTGCCCGACGGTCGCCGCTTCGCGCTCGGCAGCGGCCTGACCGACGCCCTGCGCCGCAATCCGCCTCCGGTGGGCGCGCAGATCACCTACCGCTATCGCGAGCTGACGAAAAACGGCATGCCGCGCTTCCCGAGGTATCTGCGGGTGCGTGATAAGCTTTGAAGTCATTTCGAGCCCCCAAATCCATGCGTTTGACCGACTACCAGATGGTCCATGAATACGTCGAAAACCTTGCTGTGCTCGCCGGCGCAGTGCAATCCGGCCATGCTTTCGTCTCGATACTTGTTGCCGCAGCCGGCAACATTTTTGCCGAAATCGAAAGGCGGGGCTTGGCGTGACGCCTGATGCTCTGCTGATTCCCGTCGTTCTCAGCGGAGGCTCCGGCACTCGCCTGTGGCCCGTGTCGCGCGAGAAGCATCCGAAGCAGTTACAGCCATTGCTGGGAGACGAAAGTCTATTGCAGAACACCCTGCGCCGCCTTGAAGGCCTGCCCCTGGCGGCGCCGATCATTGTCAGTAATCAGGAATATCGCTTCATTACCGCCGAGCAATTGCGGCAACTCGGGTTGGCCCGGTGGGCGTTGCTGCTGGAACCGGTTGGCCGCAATACCGCTCCGGCGCTGACGGCCGCCGCCTTGTACGCGACTCGCGATGGATCCGACCCGGTGCTGCTGGCTACTCCGGCGGATCACCACATACGCAATGTCGCAGCCTTCCGCGATGCGGTATTGCTGGGTTTGCCAGAGGCGGAGCGCGGTGCTGTAGTGACCTTCGGCATCATTCCCGATCGCGCCGAAACCGGCTACGGCTATATCGAGGCCCGTGCCGGTGGTGACAAGGCAGCGGTTCGGGATCTGCTTGCATTCGCCGAAAAGCCGGACGCGGCCAAGGCGCAGGAGTATGTCGCGGGCGGCCATCACTTGTGGAACAGCGGCATCTTCATGTTGCGCGCTTCGGTGTGGCTCAAGGCTATCGGCGGGTTTGCGCCGGAGATTCTGGCTGCTTGCCGCAAGGCAGTCGAGGGCGCGAAGGACGATGGCGACTTCGTCCGGCTCGATGCGGCTGCATTCGCCGCATCCCCCGCGGATTCGATAGATTATGCGGTAATGGAAAAGCTTCCTGCCGCCCCGGACATGGCCATTCCGTGCCGTGTTGTTCCGCTCGATGTCGGCTGGTCGGACGTCGGCGCCTGGGACGCACTCTGGCAGGCCATCGACCGCGATGCCGACGGCAACGCCGTGAAGGGCGATGTCTGGCTCGAGGATTCGCACGGCAACCTGGTGATCGCCGAACACGGCCTCGTCGCCTGCATCGGCTGCGAGGACATGGTGGTGGTAGAAACCGCCGATGCCGTGCTGATCGCACCCAAGGCCCGCACCCAGGAAGTGAAGCGCATCGTTAGCCGCCTCAAGGCCGCCGGCCGCAGTGAAGTCGATCTGCATCGCAAGGTGCATCGGCCTTGGGGCTGGTACGATGGCATCGACAGCGGCGAAAGGTTTCAGGTCAAGCGCATTGTCGTCAGCCCCGGCGCCACGCTCTCGTTGCAAATGCATCACCACCGTGCCGAGCACTGGGTGGTGGTGAGCGGTACGGCCAAAGTGACCCGCGGCGAGGAGATTATTCTGCTCAGCGAGAACGAATCGACGTACATCCCGCTGGGCGTCAAGCATCGGCTGGAAAACCCGGGGCAGATACCGCTCGAGATCATCGAGGTGCAGTCGGGCAGTTACCTTGGGGAGGACGATATCGTGCGCTTTGAGGACAACTACGGCAGGTAGTGTTCCCATCCGATGAAAGTTTCACGCGGTACGTGTATCATGCTGATGTTTTGATGCTCGAACAAAGGTGACAATATGCGCACTACGCTGACGCTGGATGACCCTTTGGCGAAGGAGCTGAAAAAGCTCGCGGTTGAAACCGGGCAGCCGTTCAAGAATGTCGTGAATGAAACCTTGCGTGCCGGATTGCGCAGACCGAACGTCGTCCCGCCCCGCCCCTACCGCCTTACTCCGGTAGCCATGGGTGTGCCAAAGCCGGGCGTCGATCTCGGCAAGGCCTTGCAACTGGCCGATGAACTGGAAGATGGGGCAATCGGTGCGAAGCTGGAGCAACGCAAGTGATTCTGGTGGATGCCAATCTACTGATTTATGCCGTCAACAAAGATCTGCCCCAACACAAACAGGCCAGGGTCTGGTGGGAGGGGGCACTGTCCGGAGCCGGTGATGTTGGATTGCCGTGGGTGTCGCTGATGGCCTTCCTGCGCATATGCACCAATCCGCGAATATTCGAAAGCCCACTCAGTCCGGAACAGACGACTGGCTTTATCGACGAATGGTTCGGCAGGCCGAATGTCCGCTTGGTTGCACCTGGTCCAGGGCACTGGGCAATTCTCAAGAGCCTGATACGGCAGGTGGGCACCGCTGGAAACCTGACGACCGATGCGCATATTGCCGCGCTGGCGCTGGAGCACGGCTGCACGATCTGTTCCGCGGACAACGATTTCAAGCGTTTTCCCGGTCTAGTCCATATCAACCCACTGGCCGATGTTCGCCGATAGCCATCCATACCTTCTCATGACAAACCCAAAGAAGACTGCACTCATCACCGGGGTCACCGGCCAGGACGGCGCCTATCTCGCCGAGTTCCTGCTGGACAAGGGTTACGAGGTGCACGGCATCAAGCGCCGCAGCTCGTTGTTCAATACCGACCGCATCGATCACCTGTATCAGGATCCGCATGTAGAAAACCGTCGCTTCACCCTGCACCACGGCGACATGACCGACAGTTCGAGCCTGGTGCGCATCATCCAGCAGGTGCAGCCCGATGAGATTTACAACCTCGCGGCGCAAAGCCATGTCGCGGTGAGTTTCGAGGAACCCGAATACACGGCCAACTCGGACGCCCTTGGCGCCCTGCGCATCCTCGAAGCGATGCGCATCCTCGGCATGGAAAAGAAAACCCGTTTCTACCAGGCCAGCACCTCGGAGCTCTTCGGTCTGGTTCAGGAAACCCCGCAGAAGGAAACCACGCCCTTCTATCCGCGCAGTCCCTACGCGGTGGCCAAGCTCTATGCCTACTGGATCACGGTGAATTACCGCGAGGCCTATGGCATGTACGCCTGCAACGGCATCCTGTTCAACCACGAGTCTCCGGTCCGTGGCGAGACCTTCGTCACGCGCAAGATCACCCGTGCGCTGGCACGCATCAAGCTTGGCCTGCAGGATTGCCTGTTTCTCGGCAATCTGGATGCAAAGCGTGACTGGGGCCATGCCCGCGATTACATCGAGATGCAGTGGCTGATGCTGCAGCAGGAAAAGCCCGAGGATTTCGTGATCGCTACCGGCGTGCAATACAGCGTGCGCGATTTCGTCAATGCCGCCGGCGCCGAGATTGGCATCACCGTGGATTGGCGCGGCGAGGGCGTAGACGAAAAGGGCTACGACGCACAGGGCAAATGCATCGTTCAGGTTGATCCGCGCTACTTCAGGCCGACCGAAGTGGAAACATTGCTCGGCGATGCGACCAAGGCGCGCGAAAAGCTGGGATGGACGCCGAAGATCACATTCGCCGAACTCGTCGCCGAAATGGTGCGCGAGGATCTCAAGGCGGCGGAGCGCGACGAGTTGATCAAGAAGCATGGGTTCAAGGCCTTCGACCGCAACGAGTAGTAAGATGCTGGTTACCTGTAATCTTCTATCCGGCCAGCATATATGCGACTCACTCCCGACCAGGTGCGTACCATTCTGGCGACAGTAGCCAAGCAGATCGGCTCCGATGCCGAGGTAGTGCTTTTCGGTTCGCGCGTTACCGACGACAGTCGTGGCGGCGATATCGATCTGCTTATTGAAAGCCCAACCCCCCCGAGTCTTCGGCAACGGGCATCCCTCAAGCAGGCGCTGGAAAGTGCGCTGCAAGTTTCGGTCGATATCCTTGCCAAGAAAAAGGATGTGACGCCGACGCCGTTTCAGGCCATCGTGCTTATGACAGGCATCTCGCTGAGGGCACCATCATGAATTCGGATCTGCTCGAACACGAAAAGCAGCACCTCGCCAGCCTGCTGGAGGCTGTGCAACGGTGTGTCTATTTTCTTGATGCGGCGGGTAGTTCCGTGACGTGGCCGCTGGCTGCGCAAGCCCTTGAACAACGCAAGAAAGACAAAGGGTTATTTGGTGCGTTGGCAGCGATCAATGAGCGGTTTGCCAAGCTGCAGGATACCCTTGGCGCCGCGATGCGGCATGCCATGGGCTTGTTAAGCGAGCCATCAGAAACATTCCTGCAAGTGCTTGCGTTCTTCGAAAAGGTTGGCGTAATTGCGTCGATTGCCGACTGGCAAACCTGTCGTACGGCCCGGAACCTCGCGGCACACAGCTACGAAACCGACTATGAGTCGATAGCAGAACATTTCAATACCCTTCACGAGATGCAACCCGTGCTATATGTCAGCGCCCGCGAGTTCGTATCCTACTGCCGTACCACGGTCGGCATAACACCCGCGAGTGGGGATTTTGCGGACGATTTCATCACCATTGTCGATGGTGTTTCGCGATAGTCCCCAGGAAACGATCGCCTCAAATCGTTGCAATTTCAAGCTGACGAATGATTAACACGGACGCCAAAATTTACGTCGCCGGCCATCGTGGCATGGTGGGGTCGGCGCTGGTTCGTCGACTGCGGCAAGCGGGCTACACCAACATCCTGGCCCGCACCCATGCCGAACTGGACCTGCTGGACCAGGCGGCAACGCACGCTTTTCTGGCACGGGAAAAGCCCGACTTCATATTCATCGCGGCGGCCATCGTCGGCGGCATCAATGCCAACAACACCTTCCGTGCCGACTTCATCTACCGGAACCTGATGGTCGAGGCCAACCTGATCCACGGCGCATGGCTTGCCGGCGTTCAGCGCCTTTGTTTCCTCGGCTCGAGCTGCATTTATCCGCGTGACTGCCC
>JAUXUK010000052.1 GCA_030680805.1 Sulfuritalea sp.
GCCCGCGGAAGACTGAGCTTGTGAATAAATCTACTGCGCGTACCGGATCGGGGCTTGGGCGGTGCTCGCTATCCTCATGTACAGACACGTACATTCCGGTAGCTGCGCTCCGGCCGCACCCCGCTGCGGCCCGCTCGCTACGATTTCTTCACAAGCTCTGAGTTTCTATCGTGGCCGGCAACCCCGAAATCAGGCCCGAGCAGTCGGTCGAACTGCTCAAGGAACTGCACATCCTGACCCGAGACAGCAAGCTCAACCAGGACAGCCGGCGCAAGCTGAAGCAGGTCTACCACCTTTACCAGTTCATCGAGCCGCTGCTGGCGGAGGTCATGGCCGCGCGCAATGACCTGACGCTGGTCGATCACGGTGCGGGGAAGTCCTATCTCGGTTTTATCCTCTACGACCTGTTCCTCAAGGGCAGGAATACCGGCCATGTTTACGGCATCGAGACGCGCGCCGAACTCGTCGAAAAATCGAGCGAACTGGCACAGCGGCTGGGCTTCGCGCGCATGTCCTTCCTCAACCTGTCGGTCGAGGAATCGATCCAGTCACCGCACCTGCCGCCGCGCGTCGACATTGTCACGGCGCTGCATGCCTGCGATACGGCCACCGATGACGCGATCCGCTTTGCCCTGCACAAGCAGGCGCAATTCATCGTCCTCGCCCCCTGTTGCCAGGCCGAGGTCGCCGCCGTGATGCGGCGGCACAAGAACGAGTCGCTGGCGAAGACACCCCTGTCGGAAATCTGGCGCCACCCGATCCACACCCGCGAATTCGGCAGCCAGATCACCAATGTGCTGCGCTGCCTGTTGCTCGAAGCGCATGGTTACCAGCTCAGCGTTACCGAACTGGTCGGCTGGGAGCACTCGATGAAGAACGAGTTGATCATCGCCCGCTTCGCCAACGCGCCGCGCGGTAATGCAGCCGAGCGACTGACGCAGATACTTCACGAGCTGAATCTCGAGGACTTGAAAGCCCGCTTTCTCTACTGAAGAAAGTCGGCGCTGACGACACGGCGCCCTCTTATGTCGTCTTGCCGTAGCGCGCCAGTAGCCGTGTTGAAGCAAACAGGATGACACTGACCGTAGCGCTGATCGATGCCAGCGGCAACAGCGTGCCGTCGTGGCTGCCGCCTACCCAGGTTCCGGCGGCCAGCGCCGCGTACATCACGAGGCAACCGAACAGGCCGGCGGCGGCGCCGGCCTTTTCCGGGAACGGGGCGAGCGAGCCCGACTGGGTGCAGGGAAAGTTGATGCCGTGCGCCGTCATCACCACGAACTGGGCCATTACCACCAGCGTCCAGTGGCTGATGCCGGCCAGCACCAGCAGCAGAAAACCAAGGCCGCCCAGCAGCCCGAGGGTGCTACCCAGCGCCAGTACCCGTGCGACGCCAATGGTGCCGAGCAAGCGCCGGCAGATCAGCGTGCCGCCCAGGTAGCCGCAGACACCGAAAGCGAACAAGTAGCCGTAATACTGGGTCGGTACGCCAAGGACCTTGATGAGAACGAAAGGCGTGCCTGAAATGAAGACAAAGATCGAGGCATAGGAAATCGAACCGGGCAGGGCATAGGCCCAGAAGGCCGGGGTGCGCAGCACATCGCGATAGGTGGCGGCGAGATTCCCCAGGCGCATGGCATCCGGATTCAGTTGGCGGTTGGACTCCTTCAGGTGGCGCATTGCCGCAACCCATACCGCCACGCCGGCGAGTGCCAGTGCGACGAAGGCGGCGCGCCAGCCAAACGCCACTTGCAGGTAACCGCCGAGTATCGGTCCGAAAATCGGTGCCAACGCCAGCAGCGAAAGCGCCTTGGCCAGCACGCGGGCGCCTTCGGCCGGCGAGTAGGCGTCGCGGACAATGGCACGCGCCACGACCACGGCCGTGCAACAGCCAATGGCCTGGACGAAACGCGCGGCCACCAGCCAGTCGAGGCTCGGCGCCAGCGCACACGCCAGTCCGGATACCAGATACAGGGCGAGGCCGCCGATCAGCACCGGACGCCGGCCGTAGCGGTCGGACAGCGGGCCGCTGATCAGTTGCGCGGTGCCGAAGCCGAAGACGAACAGCGACAGGGTCTGCTGCACCGCCGCCGGGCTGACGGCGAAATCGAGCGCCATGCCGGGTAGTGACGAGAGGTAGAGGTCGGTCGACAAGGGCTGCAGCATCAGGCAGCCGGTCACCAGCCAGAGCAGGGTAGTGGGGCTCATGGCGGGCGCGCAGCGGCTCAGCCGCGCTTGTCGCGCATCACGCGCGCCTTCTCGCGCACCCAGTCGCGGTCCTTTTCGGCGTCGCGCTTGTCGTGCTGCTTCTTGCCTTTTGCCAGCCCGACCGCCAGCTTTACGCGGCCTTTGCTGTAGTGCAGGTCGAGCGGCACCAGGGTGTAGCCGGCGCGTTCCACCTTGCCGATCAGCTTGCTGATTTCCGCCGCGTTGAGCAGCAGCTTGCGTGTGCGCACCGGGTCGGGGCTTACATGGGTCGACGCCGAAAGCAGCGGGGTGATGTGGGCGCCGATGAGGAAGACCTCGCCGCTCTTGACCACCACGTAGGCTTCCTTGATCTGCGCCCGCCCGGCACGGATCGCCTTCACTTCCCAGCCTTCGAGCACCAGACCGGCCTCGTAGCGCTCTTCGATGAAGTAATCGTGGAATGCCTTCTTGTTGTCGGCGATGCTCATGGGGTGAGGCGATAAAATGCGGCATTCTACTGCACCCTCTCCACGCGCCCTGGCGGCATTCCCGAATGGCTCTGGTCGAAAAATCGGTACTCATCGAACGCACGCCGCAGCAGATGTTCGTGCTGGTGGATCGGGTCGAGGACTACCCCCAGTTCCTTCCCTGGTGCGGCGGCACGGAATTGCACGAGCGCACGGCGACGCGCACCGCGGCAACCCTGCACATCAACTATCACGGGCTGAAGTCGCAGTTTTCGACCGAAAACATCAAGGAAGAGCCGCGGCTGATGGACATCCGTCTGACCGACGGCCCTTTTGCCCACATGGATGGCCATTGGCGCTTCACGCCCTTGGGTGATACCGCCTGCAAGGTAGAATTCCGCCTTCACTATGAATTCTCCAGCCAGTTGCTGGAAAAGGCGCTTGGCCCGGTGTTCAATCACATCGCCAACACATTCGTCGAATCCTTTGTCAAAAGGGCACAGAAGATCTATGGCTGAAACCATCAACGTCGAAGTTGTCTACGCCATGCCCGAGCGGCAGGAACTGGCCAGCATCAAGTTGCCGGCAGGCAGTACGGCGGGACAGGCGATCGAAGCCTCGGGCCTGCTCGCCAAGCATCCGGAAATCGATCTGGCGAAAAACAAGCTCGGCATCTACGCGAAGCTGGCCAAGATTGATACCGCCTTGCGCGATCGCGACCGGGTGGAAATCTACCGCCCGCTGATTGCCGATCCCAAGGAAGTGCGCAAACAGCGCGCCGCCGAGGGAAAAGTGATGAAAAAGGGCGGCGGCGAGGCCAGCGAAGCCTGATTTCGTCATTCCGGCGAATACGTCACCCCGGACTCCGATCCGGGGCGGAATCCAGGCTTTCGGCGAAAGACTGGATCCCGGGTCAAGCCCGGGATGACGCTCGACAAGAAAGTTGAAGATTGTTGCGCTTCACAAGCATGGCTTGTGCGCACATGCGACGGCCCGGCGGGATGGCGGGCTCAAATAGGCGGCTCGCGCACTCGCGTATAATGCGTTTTTGGAACGAAGGAATTTACTATGCGACTGCTCCAGAAGGCGCTGACGTTTGACGACGTCCTCCTGGTACCCGCCCACTCGGCGATCCTCCCCCGCGACGTCAGCCTCGCTACCCGTCTTACCCGCAAGATCCAACTGAACCTGCCGCTGCTGTCCGCCGCCATGGATACAGTGACCGAAGCACGCCTGGCCATTGCCCTGGCACAGGAAGGCGGCATGGGCATCGTGCACAAGAACCTGAACCCGAAGGCGCAAGCCGCCGAAGTGGCCAAGGTCAAGCGCTTCGAGTCCGGCGTGCTGAAGGACCCGATCACCGTGCCACCCACCATGACCGTGCGCGAAGTGCTGGCACTGACGCGCAGCTACCGGATTTCCGGTTTGCCCGTGGTCGATAACGGCGTCGTGGTCGGCATCGTCACCAATCGCGACACGCGGTTTGAAACCAACCTCGATCAGGCGGTGCGGGCCATCATGACGCCGCGCGAGAGGCTGATCACGGTCATGGAAGGCAGTTCGCCCGAGGAAGCCAAGGCGCTGATGCACAAGCATCGCCTGGAGCGCGTGCTGGTGGTCAATGCCGCCTTTCAGTTGCGCGGCCTGGTGACGGTCAAGGACATCCTGAAATCAAGCGAGCATCCGTTTGCCTGCAAGGACGAGCAAGGCCACCTGCGGGTCGGCGCCGCAGTCGGTGTTGGTGAAGGCACCGAGGAGCGCGTCGAACTGCTGGCCGACGCAGGCGTCGATGTGATCGTGGTCGATACCGCCCACGGCCATTCCGAAGGCGTGCTGAAGCGTGTGCAGTGGGTCAAGAAGAACTTCCCGCAAGTCGAGGTCATTGGCGGCAACATCGCCACGGCGAGCGCGGCCAAGGCACTGGTCGATCACGGCGCCGACGGCGTCAAGGTCGGCATCGGCCCCGGCTCCATCTGCACCACGCGCATCGTTGCCGGTGTCGGCGTGCCGCAGATCACGGCGGTCGACCTGGTGGCGAACGCCCTTGCGGCGAGCAACACGCCGCTGGTGGCCGATGGCGGCATCCGCTATTCGGGCGATATCTCCAAGGCCATTGCGGCCGGTGCCAATGCCGTGATGCTCGGCGGCCTGTTCGCCGGCACCGAAGAGGCGCCGGGTGAAACCGTGCTGTATCAGGGACGGTCCTACAAGGCCTACCGCGGTATGGGCAGCCTCGGCGCCATGAAGGACGGCGCCGCCGATCGCTATTTTCAGGATTCCGACGCCAACGTCGAGAAGCTGGTGCCGGAAGGCATCGAAGGCCGCGTGCCCTACAAGGGTCCGGTGACCGCCGTGATCCATCAGTTGATGGGTGGCCTGCGTTCCTCGATGGGCTATGTCGGCTGCGCCACGATCGACGAGATGCGGGCGCGGGCGGAATTTGTCGAAATCACCTCGGCTGGCATTCGCGAATCGCATGTGCACGACGTGCAGATCACCAAGGAAGCACCGAATTACCATATCGACTGAAAAGTCACGGAATCAACTGGGCGGCTGCGGCCGCCTTTTTTACTTGCGAGACCAGACCATGTCCCACCAGAAAATCCTTATCCTCGACTTCGGTTCCCAGGTTGCGCAACTCATTGCCCGCCGTGTGCGCGAACAGCAGGTGTATTGCGAGCTGCACCCCTTCGACGTCAGCGAGGACTTCATCCGCGACTTCAATCCGCAAGGGGTCATCCTTTCCGGCGGCCCCAACTCGGTCTATGAAGCCGAGGAATGGAAGGCGCCCGACATCGTCTTCAAGCTCGGCGTGCCGGTGCTCGGCGTCTGCTACGGCATGCAGACCATGGCGGCACAACTCGGCGGCAAGGTCGAAAGCAGCCACAAGCGCGAATTCGGCTACGCCGAAATGCGCGCCCGCGGGCACTCGAAGCTGTTCAACGGCATCCAGGATCGCGTCAACGCCGAGGGGCACGGCCTGCTCGAAGTCTGGATGAGCCACGGCGACAAGGTCACCGAAATGCCGCCCGGCTTCAAGCTCATCGGCAGCAACGAATCGACACCGATCGCCGCCATGGCCGACGAGTCGCGCGGCTTCTACGCCGTGCAGTTCCATCCCGAAGTCACCCACACGCTGAAGGGCCGCGAGATCTACGCCCGCTTCGTGCGCGACATCTGCGGCTGCCGCGGCGACTGGAACATGCCCAACTATGTCGAGGAAGCGATCGCCAAGGTGCGCGAGCAGGTCGGCAGGGAGGAAGTGATCCTCGGCCTGTCCGGCGGCGTCGATTCATCGGTGGTGGCGGCGCTCTTGCACCGCGCGATCGGCGATCAACTGACCTGCGTCTTCGTCGACAACGGCCTGCTGCGCCTCAACGAAGGCGTGCAGGTGATGGACACCTTCGCCCGCAACCTCGGCGTCAAGGTGATCCATGTCGACGCGGTGAACCAGTTCATGGGACACCTGAAGGGCGTTGCCGACCCGGAGCAGAAGCGCAAGATCATCGGCCGCGAATTCGTCGAAGTATTCCAGGCCGAGGCGCAGAAGCTGCCCAACGCCCGCTGGCTGGCGCAGGGCACCATCTATCCCGACGTGATCGAATCGGCCGGCGGCAAGACCAAGAAAGCCCACGCGATCAAGAGCCACCACAACGTCGGCGGCCTGCCGGAAACCCTGAACCTCAAGCTGCTGGAGCCCTTGCGCGAACTGTTCAAAGATGAAGTGCGTGAATTCGGAGTGGCGCTGGGCCTGCCGCACGAGATGGTATATCGCCATCCCTTCCCCGGCCCCGGACTCGGCGTGCGCATTCTGGGCGAAGTGAAAGCGGAATTTGCCGACCTGCTGCGCCGCGCCGATGCCATCTTCATCGACGAGCTGCGCGCCGCTGACTGGTACGACAAGACCAGCCAGGCCTTTGCCGTGTTCCTGCCGGTGAAGAGCGTCGGCGTCATGGGCGACGGCCGCACCTACGAGTACGTGGTAGCGCTGCGCGCCGTGCAGACCTCCGACTTCATGACAGCCAAATGGGCCGAACTCCCGCACGAACTGCTGGGCCGGGTGTCCAACCGCATCATCAACGAAGTGCGCGGCATCAACCGCGTGGTCTACGACATCTCGGGCAAGCCGCCGGCGACCATCGAGTGGGAATGATTTTGGGTCTTTCGGCAGCTATCGCTGACTATCGGAAAAGTAACTTAACGTATTGATGTATATTAGTTTATATAGCGATATCTATCGCCATCTATCGACGACAAGCAAAACTTTCTGTCGGTAGTCCTGACGGTAAGTATAACTAGGCAAGTCATCCAAAAATATTTACCGTCTTACCACTTTTCACGATGACGGTAAAAAATAGTAGGAAAAGCTAGTATTCATGAGGGTTTCAGAGCACAATGTGCCTTTCAATCCGTTGACGGTAAAATTGCCGTTCTCAGGAGGAAGCGCAGATGCTGACCGATACCACACTGAAGAACCTCAAGCCCAAGGGCGCACCCTACAAGGTGACAGACAGGGACGGCATGTACGTCACGGTCTCGACGGCGGGCACCGTCACGTTCCGCTATGACTACCGGATCAATAGCAGGCGCGAGACGCTGACGATTGGCCGCTATGGGCCGGGTGGCCTGTCGCTGGCCCGTGCGCGCGAAAAGTGCATCGACGCGAAGCGGGCTGTTTCGGAAGGCCAGTCCCCAGCGCAGGAAAAGCAGCGCGCGAAACGGCGTCTGTCGGAAGCCCAAACCTTTCAGGAGTTTACCGACAAATGGTACGAGGGCGCCCGGATGGCCGACAGTACGCGGTCGATGCGCAAGAGCGTCATTGACCGGGACATCTTGCCGGTGTTCAAGAGCCGCCTGCTGAACGAGATCAGCCCCGACGACCTGCGTGATCTGTGCAACAAGGTCAAGAGCAGGGGCGCGCCCGCCACGGCGGTGCACGTGCGCGACATTGTGAAGCAGGTCTTCGACTTTGCCATTCAGCACGGCGAGAAGGTGGCCAATCCTGCTGACGACGTGGGGCCCTCGTCGATTGCCACGTTTGTCCCCAGGGACCGGGCGCTTTCGCCAACCGAGATTCGTGTCATGCACAAGCAGTTGGAGAGCATCGCTACCTATCCAACTATCCGCCTGGCGCTCCGGATGATCCTTCTGACGCTGGTACGCAAGAGCGAACTTATCGAAGCTACGTGGGATGAAGTCGATTTTGAGAACGCGCTTTGGAGCATCCCCAAGCAGCGCATGAAAGGTTCCAAGTCTCACAACATTTACCTGTCGCAGCAGGCTCTGGACATCATGATCGCACTGCACACCTGTGCCGGCGGTTCAAAGTACCTACTACCGTCGCGCTACGATGCGGACAAATGCATGTCGAAAGCGACGTTGAACCGGGTCACGTACCTGATCGTGGATCGGGCGAAGGCCGCTGGCCTGCCAATCGAGAGTTTCACCGTTCACGATTTGCGCCGCACAGGTTCGACCATCCTCAACGAGCTTGGCTTCAACAGCGACTGGATCGAGAAGTGCTTGGCGCACGAGGACGGGCGGTCCTCGCGCGGCATCTACAACAAGGCGGAATACGCTGGGCAGCGCCGCCACATGTTGCAGGAATGGGCCGACATGGTCGACGCTTGGGTCGCGGGGAAATCCCACACGCCGACACTACTGCCTCCATCGATAACGGTGGTCACAACGAAAGCGCCACTTTGACAGCGTATCGAGATGGAAGCGGGCCGCTCTCCGGCTACCAAACAAGGGGGGCGAGCGGTTTTTGATCGTGCGGTGAGCTAGTACGGGAAAGGCGCAATTCTGGCGGTTCCAAGGATGGAGTGCCAGAATATTAGCTCTACGAAGCTTCTCTCAGACTCGAAGCGTTCATATAATGTAATTATTATGGCGTATTTATCGTGATATATGCTAAAATAATTCTATTATGGCTAAGAAGACCGCTCCTCTGCTGCCGTCTGCCGACGAACTTCTGTTCCAGTTTGGCGATCGGTTGCGCCTGGCTCGGCTTCGTCGGCGCCTGTCCGCCAAGCACGTGGCGGAGCGCGCCGGCATGTCGCCCATGACGCTACGCAGTCTGGAACGGGGCGGCTCGGGCGTGACCATGGGTGCCTACCTTGCCGTCATGCAGGTACTCGGTATCGAAAAGGATCTCGACCTGCTCGGGCGGGCTGACCCTCTGGGTCGTGAATTGCAGGACGCGCGACTGCCCGCCCAGAACAAATCTCCATCGCGTGCCGCCGCGCGCCGGCCATTCTCTGCTGCTCATGCCGCTGCAAAGTTGCGTCGGTCGCTGGACGAAAACTTGGAACCTCTTGAAGCACCGGCGCTGCCGATCGAAAAGTTCACCAAGCCAGTCAACGACACCAGAGACTGGATCGAGAAGAGCGGCTTCACCAGCTCACAGACACTGGCGAACCTGATCGATCCCATCGCGTCCGCGCGCAAGGACAAGCGGGGGTAGGCGCATGGCCGGCACCACCACCATCGCGGTCTATGCCGATTGGGATGGCCTACCCGATCCGCTGCGTCTCGGTTGGCTTCACGCGCAGCGCACGGGTCGTCGTGAAATCTTCGAATTCGAATTCGATAAGGTGGCGCTTGGTCATCCCTCCTTGCTCAGCCTGCGGCTCGATGCCAGACTTGGTCTGTTTGAAGGCCGCCAGCACCCGGCGCAAGGCACCGAGACGTTTGGAGTCTTTGCGGATGCAAGCCCCGATCGTTGGGGGCGGCTGCTCATGCGTCGCCGTCTGGAACGCGCACAACGGGCAGGGCAGGCGGCGAAGACGCTCCGACTCAGCGAGTCCGACTACCTTCTTGGCGTGCATGACGCGTTCCGTGTCGGTGCGCTGCGATTTCGTCAGAATGACGCGGGCGATTTCCTCGACAACCAGCATAGCGTGGCCGCCCCGCCTTTCGTACAACTGCGCGAGCTCGAAGCGGCAAGCCTCGCCCTCGAACGCGATGAAGACAATACGGATGAACAAGGCGACGAGTGGTTGCGCATGCTGATTGCCCCGGGTGGTTCGCTCGGCGGTGCTCGCCCCAAGGCGACTGTGGTCGATCCAAATGAACGGTTGTGGATCGCTAAATTTCCCAGCGTGCGCGATGAACATGACGTCGGCGCGTGGGAACTGATCGTCCACACTCTCGCGAGAAGCTGTGGACTGCAAGTGCCGGAGAGCATGGCGCGCCGTTTCGCGAACCCGCATCACAGCTTTCTCGTGCAGCGCTTCGATCGCACGGCGGCAGGCCGGCGGCTGCATTTCGCTTCGGCCATGACGCTCACCGGCCGAAAGGACGGCGACGATGCCTCGACAGGTGCGAGTTATCTGGAGATCGCCCGTGTGCTCATTGACCACGGGGCACAGACCGACGCCGACTTGCGGGAGTTGTGGTCACGCATTGTCTTCAACCTACTGATTTCGAACACCGACGATCACCTGCGCAATCACGGATTCATCC
>JAUXUK010000056.1 GCA_030680805.1 Sulfuritalea sp.
GAGGCCACCGAAAAGAAGAACTTCAAGACCGCCGTCTGCTCCGATTGCCACACCACCCACGACATCGTTGGCAGTTCCACCGACAAGGCCAAGCTGGCGATCACCGCGAGTTGCGGCGATTGCCACAAGGATGCCTACGAGTCCTACAAGGCTTCGTATCACGGCCAGGTCAACCGGCTGGGCTATGCCTATACCGCCAAGTGCGCGGACTGCCACGGCAGCCATGCCATCGAGCCTTCGAAAGATCCGAAATCGAAGATGCATGAGAAGAACCGGCTCAAGACCTGCCAGAAGTGCCACAGCGGCAAGGAAGGCAAACCCGGTCTGGCGACTGCCGGCTTCCTCAGTTTCAGCCCGCACGGCAACAGCCACGACTTTGCCAAGTATCCGGAAATCTGGCTCACCACCAAGGCCATGATTGCCCTGCTGGTCGGCGTATTCGCCTTCTTCTGGCTGCATTCCGGCCTGTGGTGGTATCGCGAATATGCGGATCGCAAGCAAGGCAGGAACGTGCCGCACGTGATGACGGACAAATTGCCGCCCGAGTTTGCCGCCAAGCATGTCAAGCGCTTCGGTCCGATGTGGCGCCTTGCGCACCTGCTGTTCGCCTTGAGCGTGATGTTGCTGGTGCTCACCGGGATGGCGGCCTTCTTCCCCGAGACCAGCTGGGCCAAGACCGTGATGGCGGCATTCGGTACGCCGAAAATCGCCGGACAGGTGCACCGCCTGGCGGCCTACACCATGCTGGGCATCTTCGCCCTGCATCTGGTGGCGGTGACGATCAACCTGGCGCGGAACTGGAAGGACTTCAAGTTCTTCGGCCCGGATTCCTTCGTGCCGAACTGGAAGGACATGTACGACATGATCGGCATGTTCAAGTGGTTCGTCGGCAAGGGGCCGCGCCCGGCCATCGAACGCTGGTCCTACTGGGAGAAGTTCGATTACTGGGCAGTGTTCTGGGGTATGGCCATCATCGGCGGCAGCGGCATGATGCTTGCCTTCCCGCACGTGGTTGCCGCCTATCTGCCGGGCTGGGTGTTCAACATCGCAATGGTGGTGCATGGCGAAGAAGCGGTACTCGCCGCCGTGTTCCTCTTCACGGTGCACTTCTTCAACAACCACTTCCGGCCCGACAAGTTGCCGCCGCCGGATGTGGTGATGTTTACCGGCACCCAGTCGCTGCAGGAGTTCAGGCATGAGCACCGGGCGCAGTACGACCGCCTGGTGGCGACCAGCCAGCTTGAGAAGTATCTGGTGGATGCGCCGTCGGCACCTTTCACGCTGGCGTCGAAGATGCTCGGGCTGGTGCTGATTGCCTTCGGGCTGACGCTGCTGGTGTTGATCGCCATAGGCTTTGCCGGCGGCGCGCACTGAGCGGTTCCCGCTTCAGGGCGTGTGCCCTGGAGCGGGTTCATCACAGACGGACGAGCGAAGACCCATGGCAAGGAACAAGGCGATTGTGCCGATCGTGCTGCTGCTGGCGGGGATCACTGTCGGCGGTACGGCGCTGGCTCAGGTCGACGCCGAAGCCGCCCAGGCGCTGGCGAAAAGGAACGACTGTTTCAAGTGCCATGCCATCGACAAGGCCAAGAAGGCCCCGCCCTACAGGCGGATAGCCGGCCGCCTGAAGACCAAGCCCGATGCCGTGGAAGTGATCGTCGAGCACGTCACCAGCGGCCCCATGATCGAGTTTCAGGACGGCACGAGCGACAGGCACAAGATCATCGACAGCACGGACCCGAAGGAACTGCGAAACCTTGCCGAGTGGATACTGTCGCTCTGAAGCTCCCGGATTTCCGCGAAAGTTATGCCCCCGGCAAAGCCGGGGGCGGTATCCCCTGCGGACGGCGCTGGCGCCACGGCATCCAACACCACCGCCGCTGGTTGCGGCAGGCGCTGCTCAGTTCGCGTCGTAGTAGTAGGCCTTGTTCGGCACTTTCGCCGCCTCGACTTGCTCCATCGCCTCGAGTGCCTGCGGTGGTTGGTTTCACCAGAGCGCGCGCCCTTTCTGCGGTTCCAGCTTTTCCTCGGGATGATTTCCCGTCCATTCGCGCATGAACTTGGTGTGTTCGGATGCGTAGAGGGCCATGGTGTGTTCTTTCGGTTCGTTGAAATTCGGGCCTAGGAAATCGCTGAACAAGCCACCGCAAGGAGCGGCAACAAACTGAAATCAAGACGAAGCCGTGGCAGAAATGCCATCTTCATTGGGTAATCGAGCCGTTCGAGGACAGATACGGAGGAATCCCCCTGAATCCCGCTCATGCCGGACACACCTCTCCCGTCAGCGGTCGTCCCCATTTGCTGGCGTTGAGCATCGCCAACATGGCAAAGGCACGGTTGCCGAGCGCTATTACCAGCCCGAGCCGGCTTTCGCCGAGGAGGGAGTTTTCGCCACACTGCAAAACGCCGCCTCGCTGATCCATCCGGATCTGGTGCCTTACGCGCGGAAACTTGGCGAAGAGTTCAATAGCGCATCAACGGAAAGCCTGCTGATCGACTACACCCGTTTGTTCCTGGGTCCGTCGGGAATTCTGGCCAAACCCTACGGCTCGGTCTGGCTTGAAGCTCAAAAGACCTTGATGGGCGACACCACCATGGCGGTTCTTGAACTTTACAGAGAGGGTGGTTTTGACATCGATGACGCATTTCTGGAATTACCCGACCACGTTGCCGTCGAGCTCGAATTCTTATATCTGCTGATATTCCGTGAATACGAGGCAAGCATCGAAGCAGACGTCGAACGCCTGAACTCGGTAAATGATCTGAAAAGCCGTTTCCTCGATCAACATCTGGGGCGCTGGATAAAACCATTTGCGTCGGCTGTCAGGCAGGGTGCGGAAAGCGCCTTCTACCGCCAACTGGCCGATTTGACCGAGTTGTTCGTCAATCGGGAGGTCGACGCTTTGCAGAGTACGCGCCCGGCACCGGGCATCACTCCGGCGTCCTTTCATTAGTCTCGCGAGCACGGTAGTACACTACCTGCCATGAAACCCACCAGCAGCATCGCCTTCTTCGACAGCCAGTTTCAGCAGCAGGTCCGCGACCAGGACTACACGCTGAATCCCTTCGAACTGACCGCCCTGCCACACCTGAAGGGGCGCGTGCTCGACTTCGGCTGCGGCCTGGGCAACCTTGCCATGGCGGCCGCCAGCCAGGGCTGTTCGGTGCTGGCGCTGGATGCCAGCCGAGCCGCGATCGGCAGCCTGCGCCAGCGCGCCCTGGATGCCGCGCTGCCGGTGGAAGCCATCGAAGCCGACCTGCGGAATCATCGGCTGGAAGAAGACTTCGATTGTGTGGTCTCGATCGGCCTCCTGATGTTCTTCGACTGCCCGACGGCCTTTCGCGTCCTCTCGATGCTGCAGGCGCATGTGCGCCCGGGCGGCATCGCAATCATCAACGTGCTGATCGAAGGCACGACCTTCCTCGACATGTTCCAGCCCGGCGACTACTGCCTGTTCGCGCGCGGCGAAATGGAAAGCCGCTTTGCCGGCTGGAGCATCATCCATTCCGACTTCAGGAATTTCGATGCGCCCGCCGATACCATCAAGTCCTTCGTTACCCTGATCGCGCAGAAGCCCCAATAAGCCGCGCCGCAACAACCGGTCGGATCGATCAGGCGAACCAGCCGTGCAGAAACCAGCTGCCGGGCGGGCGCGGGTCGCGGAAAATCCATAGCCAGCAGCCTGCGTTGTCGACCGCGATGAAGTAGTCGCGGCGCGCGTCGCTGCCGTCCCACCAGCCGGACTCGATGCGTTCCGGGCCGGCCAGCAGCGTCAGCGGGCCGCCCCGCTGCGGACGGCTGCGGGCTTCACGCAAGGCTTCGGGCGGATCGACCAGCCATAGTGGGCGCGGCGGTAGCGCGGCGGTTGATGCGTGCGACGCGGGTGTGCCGGAGCCGGCCCGGCTCGCCAGTTCGGGACGATGGTCGGCATGACAGGCCAGGCCCTGCACGGCCTGCGGCCCCAGCCGGGCGACGAGGCGATCCATGAGTTCGGCCAGCGCCTCGTGCCGCTGCCCGGCGCCGTCAAACAGGGCATGGCTGCGATCATCGCGCGTTTCCGCCTCGTGCGCGCAGAGGCGCAGCGCCAGCGCGGGAGCGGGCAAGGCCAGCGCGTCCAGCCGTTCCTTGAGCACGCGCTCGATGCGCGCGGCCTGATGCACCGGCGCGCTGAAGGCGAGCGGCACCGAAGTGATCACACCATGGCCGTGGTCGATCAGGCAGTCGATTTCGCGCACGGCCGCATTGCGCGCCGCCAGCCAGCCGGACAGCGCCGCGATCAGGCGGCGCGCGGCGAACAGCAGCACCGGCGCAGCCTCGACCGGCGCCGGCAGTTCCAGCCCCTGCTCGAAGCGTTCGGGAAAGACGAAGCAGATTTGCGGATCGGCAATCTCGCCCAGCGCACGCGCCAGATCAATCACAAATGCCTTGCCTAGGCGGGCGCCGAGACTGGCGCGCGGCAGAGCCAATACATCGCCGAGACGGCGCAGGCCGAAGCCTTCGATGCGCCGCGCCAGGGGCGGCGCGAGTTCCAGCGCAGCCAGCGGCACCGACGCCAGCGCGGTGCGCGTGGCCGGCAGATCGGCACAGAGGGGATCCGGGCCGGCCCGCGCCAGCCACAGCGCCGCCAGCGGCGTGGCTGCCACCGCCAGTTGCGCATCAAGACCCATCGCCGCGAGATCTTCGCGCACCAAATGCAGCAGCCGCGGCAAGCCGCCGAACAGACGCAGGCTGCCACTGACTTCGAGGCGCAGCGCATCCGGCGCGAGATTGACGTGCGGGGTGAAGCGCCCGGCCCAGCAGGCTAGCGCCGGGGTGGGAAAAGCCGTTGCGGGGGCGACCGCAGCGCTTTGCGCGACGGGAATTCCGCTTCGCGGGCCGTCGTCAGGCAGCGATGCGGTTGCGCTGTCGGCTGTCGGTGGTGTCGGGCAATACAGCGCCAGCCACAGCATGGGGAACGCTCTGTACAAAACTCGTGGGGCGCGCGATGTCGAGCAGGATGGCCTGCCGCGCCGGCGGCCCGCGCCGCTTGAGCAATTGCACGCGCAGTTGCTTTCCGGCCGCTTGCAGTTGCAGGCGCAGCGGTGCCGGAGAAGCCGCAACGGCAAGCTGCGGCGGACGGAAAAAGAATGCCGCGCCACCGCCCTCTCCTGCCGCCACCTGCAAACGACGCGAGCTGTTGGCCGGAAGGTGTCCGCGAAACATGGCATCGAGCCACAGCAGCGTGGCCGCCACGCCGCCGCAACGCAGCGCCTCGACGCCGGCCCAGAGTGCGTCGCGCGGCCGGCGCGGAAACACCAAGCGCAGGCAATCGAGCCGAATCCCGGCGGCAGCCCAGGCTGGCGCATGGGCGCAATGCGGCGGCGCAATCAGTACCACGGTCTGGCCGGCGGCAGTGAGCGCCGCCAGCGCCGGCAGCAACAGGCCGAGTTCACCGATACCGGTCTGTTCCGGCAGCAGTTCGGTCAATGCCCCGCGCGGCCAGCCGCCGCCGGGCAGTTCGGCGTCAAGCGCAGGAAAGCCGGTGGGAAAAGTTCCACAGGACGCAGAGCGCAGCGCTGGCTCGCTCTGCGTACCTGGAAATCCGCTTCGCGGGCAGGTAACGGCAAAGGCGTTGCCGCGCCGGATGTCGCCGCGCTCCAGGACCTGGGTGAGTGAAGGATTCATGCTGAAACAAATCCACCGCAGAGGCGCGGAGGCGCAGAGGAAATGCGGAGAACATCAACGCCTTTTTGCTTTCCTCTGCGCCTCTGCGCCTCTGCGGTAAAGCCTTTGCTGCCTTTCGAGTTCACAAGGTCCGGCCGTCTCGAATGAGGCCGACGGCCACGCCCTCGATGGTCAGCGACTCCTTGCGCGTATTGACCAGGATGGGGGCGAAGTCGCGGTTCGCGGCGATCAGTTCGACCATGCTGCCGCGCCGCTTGAAGCGCTTGACGGTGACTTCGTCGCCGAGCCGGGCGATGACGATCTGGCCGTTGGACGCTTCGGTGGTGCGATGCACGGCAAGCAGGTCGCCATCGAGGATGCCGGCTTCGATCATCGACAGGCCGCGCACGCGCAGCAGGAAATCGGCTTGCGGCGTGAACAGCGCGGGATCGATGCGGATGTTGCCGAGGCGGTTCTCGATCGCCAGCAGCGGGCTGCCGGCGGCGACGGTGCCGATCAGCGGCAGGCCGAGTTGTTCGACCAGCCGGATGCCGCGCGCGGAACCGTGCTCGATGGTGATCGCACCCTTTTTCACCAGCGCCTTCAAATGGTCTTCGGCGGCATTGGCCGAGGCGAAACCGAAGGCGCTGGCAATTTCGGCGCGCGTCGGCGGCACGCTGAAGACTTCCATGCTGTTGCGGATGAAATCGAGAATTTCCTGCTGGCGGGAAGTGAGGTCGTTGGCCATGGACATGCTCCGGTAACTGTTCATGCATACAGTACAGCAAAAACACCGCGAGCGCCAGTCATCCCCATTCAGACTCCAATGGCCCAAACAGACCGGTATATCCCCGACAATTGGCAGCCTGCCGACGCGCCCCGATTAACTATGCTTCGCACCAGTCATTCGTACCGAGACCCCGTATGCAGACTCATGGTATCGACCCGGGCACCGGCTTTCTCGACCGCAGCAGCTGTCTTGAACTGGTCAGCAAGCTCGCGTTCAGCGCGACGGCCGGCGGCCAGCCGCTGGCTGCGCTGTGGATCGACCTGAGCCGGCTGAAGCAGGTCAATGAATCCTTCGGCCATCTGGGCGGCGACCTGGTCATCACCCAGATCGCCCAGCGCCTGCGCGAAAAATCGGCCGGGCGCGGCGAATGGTGCCGCATGGGCGGCGACGAATTCGTCTGCCTGATTCCCAACTCAAACGCGGAACACGCCCGGCAACTGGCGCAGGACCTGTTGCAGGCGATTGAAGCGCCCTTGCGCTTCGGCGAGTTGTTCCTCCATCCCTCGGCCAGCATCGGCATCGCCGTGCTTGAGGCGAACGAGGACCCCTTTGCCTTCCTCGAGCGCGCCGACCGTGCCATGGGCACCGCCAAGCGCCAGGGCGGCGGGCGTGCCGTGGCTTCCGGCGAGGAACCGATGCCGGGGCGGCTGGGCATCCTGCTCGCGCGCGAAGAACTGGCGATAGAGAACAAGCTGCATCTGGCGCTCGAAAACGGCGGCCTGAGCCTGCACTACCAGCCGATCATCGGCTTCGACGGCCGCGTCGAGGCGGTTGAAGCGCTGATGCGCTGCACCGCCGACAATGAACTGATTCCGCCGGGCAAGTTCATTCCCGTCGCCGAAAAAACCGGCCTCATCATCCGCCTCGGTGAATGGAGCCTGCTTGCCGGCGCGCGCCATGCGAGCCACCTGGACAAGGCCGGATACCGCACCAAGGTGGCGATCAATGTCTCGCGCGCGCAACTGGCCTCGCCCAAATTCGCCGAGGCGCTGCACGCCGCCCTGCTGTGCGCCAATGTCAGCCCGGAGCTGATCGAACTGGAACTGACCGAGTCGCTGTTCATGGATATCTCGGAGACCGTGCAGACCAATTTGCACGCCGCGCAGAAGGCCGGGGTCGGCCTGGCGATCGACGATTTCGGCACCGGCTATTCCTGCCTGGCCAACCTGAAGGACATCCCGGCCACCAAGCTCAAGCTCGACCGCGCCTTTGTCATCGTGCTGCCCCATGACCGCCGCGCCTTTGCCGTGGTCAAGGCGATGACGCAACTCGGGCGCGAACTGGGCATGACCGTGGTGGCCGAGGGTGTCGAGGAACAGGAGCAGCTCGATTCCCTGCAGGAAGCAGGCGTCGATGCAATTCAGGGGTATATTCATGCCCATGCCATGCCTGAAGAGGCGCTCTTGAACTGGTTCCAGAAAAGGAAAGCTGAATGAGAAGCGCCGCCGACGATCCGCCGCCGCCCCCGCCCTCGATCGATGCATTGCTGGAAAGCTCGCTCAAAGACATCGGCATTCCGCCGCGGCCGACCATCCTTGACCGCATCTCGCGCGAAATGGTGCAGGACGAGCCCGACTACAAGCGCCTGTCCACTATCATCGGCGCCGATGTCAGCCTGTCCGCCAGCCTGATCAAGACCGCCAACTCGCCTTTCTTCGGCTACCGCAACCGGGTGCGCTCGGTCAATGAAGCGCTGATGATGCTCGGCCTCGATGTCGCCAGCCGGGCCATCGCCGGCATCATCCTGCGCAAGGTTTTCCCCAATTCGCTGCACCTGGAACGCTTCTGGGATGCCTCGGCGCGCATCGCGCGCCTGTCGGGCTGGCTGGCGCAGCACGTGGGGCATAACAAGCTGCGCCCGGACGATGCCTATACCTTCGGCCTGTTCCGCGACTGCGGCATCCCGGTGCTGCTGCAGCGCTTTCCCGGTTACGAAAAGATACTCGCCAGCGCCAACAACGAAGCCAGTCGCAGCTTTACCGTCGTCGAAAACTCTCAACTGCCGACCAACCACGCCATGGTCGGCTGCCTGCTGGCGCAAAGCTGGTGGCTGCCGGAAGAGACCTCTCTCGCCATCCGCCACCACCATGAGCTGGCGATCATCGAGACGCCGTCCATCACGCCGCCACTGACCAGCCGCTACCGCATCGCCATCGCCCAGTTTGCCGAACACCTGATGCAGCGACATACCGGGCTGAGCCATACCCAGGAATGGCTGAAGCTCGGCACCGCCTGCCTGCGGCTGCTGGATATCGCCGAAGACGACATCGACGCGATCCTTGCCGATGCCGTGGCGGTGATGGAAGCGGAAGACTGACCGGCCAAGCGCGATGAAGTCGTTTGTAGGATAATTCGGGCTGGTCGTCGGGAGAGAGTGACACTTTTCCCACCGTCACCGCCGAAGGCGCAACCCCCAGGAACCGCTCAGGCAAAAGGACCGACGACGCGGCACAAATCTGGAGAGCGGCAGCTCACTGCACTACCGTGAAGCCTGCCCGCCGACGGAGTAAATCTCTCAGGCGCCAAGGACAGATGGGGACGTGACGGAGCCCCGTCGCGCCATTATCAGAGCTTGCGAAAAATCGTCGCGAGCGCCGGCAGGTCGGGGGCGCCCGGAGCGCAGCCACCGGAGTGTGCTTTTTGGCACATGAGGATGGCGAGCACCGCGCAACCCCGAGATGCCAAGCGCAGCAGATTTTGACAAGCTCTCTGTCCGAGGACCGCCATGCCGCTGCGTACCCCGCTCTACGACTCCCACCTCGCCGCCGGCGCCAAGATGGTCGATTTCTCCGGCTGGGAAATGCCGATCCACTATGGCTCGCAGATCGAGGAACACCACGCCGTGCGTCGCGACGCCGGCATGTTCGATGTCTCCCACATGTGCGCGCTCGACCTGGTCGGGCCCGATGCGACGCGCTGGCTGCGCCACCTGCTGGCCAACGACGTGGCCAAGCTGACGACGCCGGGCAAGGCGCTGTATTCCTGCCTGCTGAAGGAAGACGGCGGCGTCATCGACGACCTGATCGTGTATTTCTTCACGCCCGAACACTTCCGCATCGTGGTCAACGCCGGCACGGCGGAAAAGGACATCGCCTGGATGCGCGCGCAACTGGCCGGCTTCAAGGCCACGCTGACGCAGCGCCGCGAGGGCCCCGACGCGCTGGCCATGATCGCCGTGCAGGGGCCGAATGCCCGCGAGAAATTCTGGACCGCCTTCCCCGCCACACGCACCGCGAGCGAGCCGCTCGGCGTTTTTCAGGCCGCCGAAATCGATGGCTGGCTGGTCGCCCGCACCGGCTACACCGGCGAAGATGGCTTCGAAATCGCGCTGCCGGCCGCCGACGCCGGGCCGGTCTGGCAGAAGCTGCTGGCCGCCGGCATCAAGCCCTGCGGCCTCGGCGCGAGGGACACGCTGCGCCTCGAAGCCGGCATGAACCTCTACGGGCAGGACATGGACGAGAACATCTCGCCCTTTGAAGCCGGCCTCAAATGGACGGTCGACCTGAAGGACCCCGCGCGCGACTTCATCGGAAAGTCGGCGCTGGTGACACGGCGAGTTGATGTGCAGTTCGCCGGCCTGCTGCTGCTCGAACGCGGTGTGCTGCGCGCGCACCAGAAAGTCATCACGCCGCAGGGCGAGGGCGAGATCACCAGCGGCAGCTTCTCGCCCAGCCTGAATCAGTCGGTCGCACTGGCGCGCCTGCCCATGGGCGTCGCCATCGGCAGCGAAGTCGACGTCGAAATCCGCGACAAACGCCTCAAGGCGCGCGTCGTCAAACCCAGCTTTGTCCGCAACGGCAAACCGGTCTGATTCGAGTTCACCAATGGTTACCTCCACCATGGCCGAAGCATCGCGATACAGCGACTTCATTGTCTACGTGGACGAGAGTGGTGACCACAGTCTCGATTCCATAAATCCGGAATATCCATTGTTCGTGTTGTCGTTTTGCATTTTCCGCAAGGATGCTTATGCCGAGACAATGACACCGGCTGTACGCAAGTTGAAATTCGCGACCTTCGGCCACGATATGGTTGTTCTGCACGAGATTGATATCCGCAAGAAGAAGGGTGCGTTTGCAAAACTCAGCAAGGAGCCGCGCGAGGCATTCCTGAACGCGCTGACCGACATCATCGAGGCGGTGGATTTCACGCTGGTCGCAGTAGTGATTGACAAGCACAAACTCAAGGCCCGCTATGCGAATCCAGCACACCCATACCATTTGGCTATGGGGTTTGGGCTGGAGCGCATTTATCGTTTTCTGAAAGGAACAGGGCAGGCTGACCAACTGACTTATCTGGTGTGTGAGGCACGTGGGGCGAAAGAGGACGCGGAACTCGAACTTGAATTCAGGCGTATCCGTGACGGCGGCAATTTTTTCAACCAGCCATTGCCGTTCGAGTTGATTGTTTCTGACAAGAAGACGAATTCGGAAGGGATGCAACTCGCTGATCTGACAGCACGCCCGATTGGTCTTTCCGTACTCCGCCCCGAACAGGGCAACCGGGCATTTGCTGTGCTGGAGGGAAAGTTCTATCGGGATGGAGCTGGGAACAAGCAGGGAATGGGGCTAAAAGTGTTCCCCTAAAAGCAGAAGGGCCTCCGGGTAGTCCCAGAAGCCCAGCGCCGATCGGGTAGTCCCAATCCATTTCAGCCACAATGATACACAAGAAAATATTTTTCGTTAATCAATTCTTTATCGGAGCCTTCAAATGACCACCCCCACCAACCTGAAATACGCCGCCTCCCACGAATGGGCCAAGACGGAAGCCGATGGCACCGTCACCATCGGCATCAGCGACCACGCCCAGGAAGCGCTGGGCGACATCGTTTTCCTCGAACTGCCGGCGGTCGGCCGTGTCGTCAAAGCCGGTGAGGAATGCGCGGTGGTCGAATCGGTGAAAGCCGCTTCCGATATCTACGCGCCGGTTTCCGGCGAAGTGGTGGACATCAACCAGGCCGCCGCCGATGCACCGGAATCGGTCAATGCCGACGCCTACGCCACCTGGCTGTTCCGCATCAAGCCTTCCGAATCTTCCAAATGCACGGCTGAACTCGACTCCCTGCTCGACGCCGCCGCCTACGCCGCCACGTTCTGATCCATCGCCATGCACGCCGACAACCTGACTACCCCGCTGACCCAGCTCGAACATGGCGACGAGTTCATCGGCCGCCACATCGGTCCCAATGAACATGTCATTGCCGGCATGCTCGCCGCGATCGGCACCGCTTCGCTCAGCACGCTGATCGGCGAGACCGTGCCGGCGACCATCCGCCTGCAGCGCCCGCTCGACCTGCCGGCGCCGATGCCGGAGCACGCGGCGCTGGCCGCATTGAAAGCCGTAGCGGCGAAGAACGTGGTGAAGAAGTCCATGATCGGCCAGGGCTACTACGGCACGCACACGCCGCCGGTGATCCTGCGCAACCTGTTCGAGAACCCCGGCTGGTACACCGCCTACACCCCCTATCAGGCCGAGATAGCGCAGGGCCGGCTGGAAGCCCTGCTCAACTACCAGCAGATGGTGGTCGACCTCACCGGATTGGAGATCGCCAACGCCTCGCTGCTCGACGAAGCCACCGCCGCCGCCGAAGCCATGACCATGGCGCGGCGCATTTCCAAGTCCAAAGGCAATGTTTTCTTCGTCGACGAGGATGCCTTCCCGCAGACCATCGACGTGATCCGCACGCGCGCCGCGTACTTCGGTTTCGAACTGGTGCTTGGCAAACCCGAAGACGCATTGCGGCGTGACGACGTGTTCGGCGCCCTGCTGCAGTATCCCAATGCACGTGGCGAGATCGCCGACCTCACCACCGTGATCGCCACCCTCAAGGGCAAGGGCGGCGTGGTTGCCGTCGCCGCGGATCTGATGGCGCTCGTGCTGCTCAAACCGCCGGGCGAAATGGGCGCCGACATCGCGCTCGGGTCCAGCCAGCGCTTCGGTGTGCCGCTGGGCTTCGGCGGCCCGCACGCGGCCTTCTTCGCCACGCGCGAGGTGCACGTGCGCTCGATGCCGGGCCGCATCATCGGCGTCTCGAAGGATGTGCGCGGCAAGACCGCCTACCGCATGGCGCTGCAGACGCGCGAGCAGCACATCCGCCGCGAGAAGGCCAATTCCAACATCTGCACCTCGCAGGTGCTGCTCGCCAACATCGCCGGCATGTATGCGGTATGGCACGGTCCCGAAGGCCTGCGCGCCATCGCCGCGCGCATCCACCGCCTGACGGCCCTGCTGGCCGGGGCGCTGGGCGTGACCGGGCGCGACTTCTTCGATACCTTCGAAGCAAGGGTCGACGCTTGCCTGCCCCCGAAGGGGAATCCCAGGCAGACAGAGTCCGCCACGGCGAACATCATGCAGGCGGCGGTTGCCGCCGGCTACAACCTGCGGCGGGTCGATGACGAAACCGTCGGCATCAGCCTCGACGAAACCACCACGCGAGAAGACATTGCCGCACTGCTGAAGATTTTCGGGCACACCGGAGCACCGGTCGAGGCGCTCGACGCGGCGCGCCCCTGCGCGATTCCCGTCACGCTGCAGCGACGCGAGCCGATACTCGCGCATCCGGTGTTCAACACCCATCACACCGAGCACGGCATGCTGCGCTACCTCAAGCGCCTGCAGAATCGCGACCTGGCGCTCGACCACGCGATGATTCCGCTCGGCTCCTGCACCATGAAGCTCAACGCCGCCGCCGAGATGATTCCGGTGTCCTGGCCGGAGTTTTCGCAGATGCATCCCTTCGCGCCCCTCGATCAGGCGCAGGGTTATCTCGAACTGATCACCGGGCTGGAGGACCAGCTCAAGGCCATTACCGGCTTCGATGCCGTCTGCATGCAGCCGAATTCCGGCGCGCAGGGCGAATACGCCGGGCTGGTGGCGATTCGCCGCTACCAGGCGGCCAACGGCCAGGGCGCGCGCAACGTCTGCCTGATCCCGAAATCGGCCCACGGCACCAACCCGGCCACCGCGCAGATGTGCGGCCTCGAAGTCGTCGCGGTCGCCTGCGACGACAGCGGCAACGTCGACGTCGAGGATCTCAAGGCCAAGGCCGCGCAGCACGCGGCGAACCTGTCCTGCCTGATGATCACCTATCCGTCGACCCACGGTGTGTTCGAGGAGGCGGTGAAGGACATCTGCGCCATCGTGCATGGCCACGGCGGCCAGGTGTACATGGACGGAGCGAACCTCAACGCGCAGGTCGGCCTGTGCCGGCCGGCCGACATCGGCGCCGACGTTTCGCACATCAACCTGCACAAGACCTTCGCCATCCCGCACGGCGGCGGCGGACCGGGCATGGGGCCGATCGGCCTCAAGGCGCACCTCGCGCCCTTCATGGCCAACCACGCGGTGCAGAACATTGCCGGACCGCATGACGGACAAGGAGCGGTATCCGCCGCACCCTGGGGCTCGGCCTCGATCCTGCCGATCTCCTGGATGTACATCACCATGATGGGCGGCATCGGCCTCACCCGCGCCACCGAGATCGCCATACTCAACGCCAACTATGTCGCGGCGAAGCTCAAGGACCACTACCCGGTGCTCTACACCGGCAGCCAGGGCCGCGTCGCCCACGAGTGCATCCTCGACGTACGCGCCATCAAGGCGCAAACCGGCGTCGCCGAAATCGACATCGCCAAGCGCCTGATGGACTACGGCTTCCACGCGCCGACGGTGAGCTTCCCGGTGGCCGGCACGCTGATGGTGGAACCCACCGAATCGGAAGACAAGGCCGAACTCGACCGCTTTTGCGCCGCGATGGTTTCGATCCGCGACGAAATCCGTCGCATTGAGCTCGGCGAATGGACGCTCGACGCCAGCCCGCTCAAGCACGCGCCGCACACCGAAGCGGACGTGATCGGCGAATGGACCCGCCTATACTCGCGTGAACAGGCCGTGTTCCCCCTGCCCTGGGTGGCGGAGAACAAGTTCTGGCCCTATGTCAATCGCATCGACGACGTGCATGGCGACCGCCACCTGTTCTGCGGCTGCGTGCCCATGGAGAATTTCTGATGAGCCAAGCTCCTGTTTATCTCGTTCTTACCGTCATCGGCGACGACCGCCCCGGCCTGGTCGGCGAACTTTCCGCCGCGATCAGCACCCATCAGGGCAACTGGCTCGAATCGTCGATGGCACAACTGGCCGGCAAGTTCGCCGGCATTGTCGAGGTCGCGGTCGACGCGGCACATGCCGATGCGCTGAGCAAGGCGCTTGGCCAACTGGCCGGACTGAAGGTCACCATCGAATCGGCGGTCGCCAAGAAGTCGGCGCTGGCGGGACGGCGACTAAAGCTGGCACTGGTCGGCCACGACCGCATCGGCATCGTGCGCGAGGTCTCGCAGGTGCTGGCGCACCACGCGGTCAATGTCGAAAGCCTGGACACGCATACCTCCAGCGCGCCGATGTCGGCGGCCGTGCTGTTCCATGCCACGGCCGAACTCACCGCCGCGCCCAATCTCGACGTTGCCGCGTTGACCGGGGAACTTGAACGCATCTCCAACGATCTGATGGTCGATATCACCCTCGACGAGACTATCCGGGCCTAGTATTGCGAGGCGATAATTGCGAAACAACATTCACAGCATCGTCATTCCGGCGAAGGCCGGAATCCAGCATTCCGGAGCGCATGACGCCACCCTCTGGATACCGGCATTCGCCGGTATGACGTTTCGAAAGTAATGGGTCCTGGTACCAGCCAAATGTATATCCTCCACATCGCCAACAAGAATTACTCGTCGTGGTCGCTGCGGCCGTGGGTGCTGATGCGGGCGCTGGACATTCCCTTCAGTGAGCGCATGCATCGCCTGGGCTCCGAGACACTCACCGATTTCTCTCCCTCCGGCAAAGTGCCCTGCCTGGTGGACATCGCCACCGTCGTCTGGGATTCGCTGGCCATCACCGAATACCTGGCCGAGCGCCATTCCGGCGTCTGGCCGACCGACGACAAGGCCCGCGCCTGGGCGCGCTGCGCGGCCGCCGAAATGCACTCGGGCTTTGCCAGCCTGCGCGGCCAGCACCCCATGAACGTCGGCCAGCGGGTGGCCGTAGCGCAGCGTTCGCCCGAACTGCTGGTCGACATCGCCCGCATCGAGCGCCTGTGGAACGATGGCCTGGCACGCTTCGGCGGGCCCTTCCTGGCCGGCCGGGAATTCACCGCGGTCGATGCCTTCTTCGCGCCGGTGGTGTATCGCTTCCGCACCTATGGCGTGACGCCCGGCGGCGCTGCGGCCGGCTATCTGCAGACCCTGCTCGCCCACCCGGCCATGCAGGCGTGGGAGACACAGGCGCTGGCCGAGGATTTCCGTCAAGAAAAGTATGAGGCCGAACTGGCGCAGATCGGCACCGTGACGGCGGACCTGCGCGTGCCGGTCGCCCCGGCGTGAAAACCCCCGAACTGCTGGCCCCGGCCGGCTCGCTGGTCATGGCCCGCACCGCGCTGGATTTCGGCGCCACAGCAATCTACGCCGGCCAGCCGCGCTACAGCCTGCGCGTGCGCAACAACGATTTCGGCACGCTGGACAATCTCGCTGAGGGCATCACGCTGACCCATGCGCGCGGCGGCAAGTTTTATCTGGTGAGCAACATCCTGCCGCACAACGCCAAGCTCAAGACCTATCTCGAGGACATGGCGCCGGTCATCGCGCTCAAGCCCGACGCCCTGATCATGGCCGACCCCGGCCTGATGATGATGATCCGCGAGCGCTGGCCCGAAATGCCGATTCACCTTTCGGTGCAGGCCAACACGGTGAACCACGCCGCCGTGCGTTTCTGGCGCAGCATTGGTGTCTCGCGGGTGATTCTCTCGCGCGAACTGTCGCTCGACGAAGTCGCCGAAATCCGCCAGGAATGCCCGGACACCGAACTCGAAGTCGTCGTGCACGGCGCGCTGTGCATCGCCTACTCGGGGCGCTGCCTGCTCTCCGGCTACTTCAACCACCGCGACCCGAACCAGGGAAGCTGCACCAACTCCTGCCGCTGGGACTACAAGGTGCATGAAGGCAGCGAAGACGCCGCCGGCGATGTCGGCCTCGCCGTACCGCGCCCGATCGCCGTGTCACCAGCGCCGACTTTTCCCGGCGCCGCGAAACAAAGCACCCTGCGCCGCCCCGGCGCCACCTGGCTGCTGGAAGAGAAAGAGCGCCCCGGCGAATACATGCCGATCGAGGAGGACGAGCACGGCAGCTACATCCTCAACTCGAAAGACCTGCGCGCCATCGAGTACGTCGCCAAGCTCACCGAAATCGGTGTCGATTCGCTGAAGATCGAGGGCCGCACCAAGTCGCCCTACTACGTCGCACGCACCTGCCAGAGCTACCGCCAGGCCATCGACGACGCCGTCGCCGGACGGCCCTTCGACTCGCAACTGGTCGGCCAGCTCGACGGCCTGGCCAACCGCGGCTATACCGCCGGCTTCTTCGACCGGCATCCCGACCGCGACTACCAGAACTACCTCTCCGGCAGTTCCGAATCCAGCCGCAGCCTTTACGTCGGCGACGTGATCGGCTACGACGCCGAAGGGCTGGCCGAAATCGAGGTCAAGAATCGCTTCAGCGTCGGCGACCGCATCGAAATCATCCGCCCGCAAGGCAACCTCGACCTCGTCATTGATGCCATGCAGAACCGCGACGGCGAGCCGGTCACGGTCGCTCCCGGCAGCGGCCATCACATGCGCATCGCCCTGCCGCCGGGCTGCGAAGGCGCCTTTGTCGCGCGTTACCTCTGACACCGGCCTCCGTCGTAAAATCCACGGCAGCGCACCGATCCACCACGGTTCCCATTGAGCAGGTAACGACAGCATGAGCCAGGAATCCGAATACCTGATCGAGATCGAGGATCTTCACTTCTCCTACGGCGAGAACAAGGTTTTCAGCGGCATCAACATGAAAATCCCTCGCGGCAAGGTGGTGGCGATCCTCGGCGTCGGCGGCTCGGGCAAGAGCACGCTGCTGCGACTGATCGGCGGGCAACTGAAGCCGAACCGCGGCTGCATAAGGGTCAACGGTCGCGTCGTGCATGAACTCGACCAGGCCGGCCTGTATGAGATGCGCCGCAACATGGGCCTGATGTTCCAGGCCGGCGGCCTGTTCAGCGACCTTTCCGTCTACGACAACATCGCCTTTCCGATGCGCGAACTCACGGACCTGTCGGAACAATTGATCCACAATCTGGTGCTGATGAAGCTGCACTCCGTAGGCCTGCGCGGCACGACGCACCTGATGCCCAACGAGCTGTCGGGCGGCATGTCGCGGCGGGTAGCCCTGGCCCGGGCGATTGCGCTTGATCCGATGCTGACAATGTACGACGAGCCGTTTGCCGGCCTCGACCCGATCTCGCTCAATGTGATCGCGCTGCTGATCCGGCGTTTGAACGATGCGCTGCGGGCGACGTCGATCGTGGTGACCTACGACGTTTCCGAATCGCTGAAGGTGGTCGACTATGCCTACCTCCTGCACGGTGGCGTGGTGCAGGCGGAAGGCACGTCGGAACACCTGCTGGCCTCCGACGCGCCCTTTGTGGTTCAGTTCCTCCACGCCAAACCCACCGGACCGGTAGCCTTCCACATGAAGAGCGCTCCTTACCCGGAAGACCTGCGCATTAACGCCTAGGCCACTTGCCGGATGCTCAGATCAGCAGGTAGCGGTTCGCCTGCTCCTGCCGCAGCAGCGCATCCCGCGCGTCCTGGCGGCTGATCCGGGCCACCAGCACGATCCAGTGGCGTCGATCGCGGCCGACCAGTTCGGGAAATGTCAATGTACTGTAACTGCCGCCCGCCCCCGGATGAGGTGCGATGACTCCCATGCGGTCGACACTGACCACCGTCGGCTTCAGATACAGACGCTCCCGGGGTGCCGCCAGCCAGTCGGCCAGGGCCTGCAGCAGGCGCTCCGGGGCAAGCGAGGCGACGGCCTGCCGTTGGCGTTCTTCCAGCACCTGCTTTCGTTGATCACGACCCGCGGCGGGGCTGGCGTGCTCCATGTTCCATGCCGTGCGCGCCTCGTGGCGCTCCTGGCGTAATTCGGCCACGCACTGCGCGAAGCCCTGGGCGAGACCATCGAATGCCACCTCCAGCAGTCGCTGCCGCGTGTTCTCCTGCCAGCAGCCGAGTTCCCCCAGCGTATGGTCGGCGAAATACAGCAGGCGCTGGGGTACGTCGCTTTGCAGAACGCCGCCCTGCTGCGCAATGCCCATCACGGCCTTCTCGCGCTGACGCATGCCGAGCAGGGCGAAGAAGTCGTCGCCCTCGCACTGCGCCGGATCGGCAAGAAACGCGCGCAAATCGCGGCTCTTGCCCAGCATCTCGGCGATGTCGCCCGGCGCGGCAAACAGCGAGTGCACCAACGGGTCGGCACTGAAGGCGCGCGCGTTGATCCCGATCGGGCCGGGAATGTCGGCGGCCAACTGCTCGCAATAGCCCAGCGCATGGCTCACCGCCGGCGCAAGCTTGCGCTCGTAGCCGGATACGGTTTTCAGAATCGGTTCGACGATCTCGACCGCCCGCTCGATGGCCTGACGCACCGCCGGCTCGAGCAACGGCGCAGGCCCCAGCCAGCGGCCCAAACCGGAAAGAATGCCCATCAAGAACTCTCCACCACATGGCCTCGTTGCGTTTTACCATGAACTCATCAAACCTTGACGCGCATTATTGATGCGCGTAAATTACGCGCATCATCTCCCTGGAGTCATTTCATGAGCGCCCTGCCCAAGAAAGCCGCCAACCTGACCGTTCGCGCCGACCTGCTGGAAGAAGCCCGCGCGCGCAAGATCAACCTCTCGCATACGCTCGAGGTTGCGCTCGCCGCCGAGCTGAAACGACAGCGCGAAGCCGAGTGGCTGGAGCAGAACAAAGAGGGCATCGCGGCCTACGGCCGTTTTGTCGAAAAGCACGGCGTATTCTCCGACCGCTTCCGCAACTTCATGCGTGAGAGTTGATGGCGCACCTCGACGTCTTTCGCAACCCGGACACCACGACGGCAAGCGTCATCCCCTACGTAGTCGATGTCCAGAGCGAACTGCTCGCGGGCCTGCCGACCCACGTCGTCATCCCCTTGGCCTATCCTGAAGCCATCGAGACCCCGATCCTGGGCCTCAATCCGAAAGTCGGCGTCGGCGACACGGCGCTTGTCGCACTGACACAGGACATGGCCTCGGTGTCAAACCGCCTGCTGCGAAACCCTGTTGCCAACCTTTCCCCCCAGCGCGCCGAAATCCTCGCCGCGCTGGATTTTCTGTTCACCGGCTTCTAATCCACGCAACCACAAGAAAGCACCATGGCCCAATACGTCTTCACCATGAACCGCGTCGGCAAGATCGTGCCGCCGAAGCGCCAGATCC
>JAUXUK010000065.1 GCA_030680805.1 Sulfuritalea sp.
CTACGTCTGGAAGGACAACCGCCGTCGCCACGGCGAGCGTTTCCCGCTGTGGGACGTGATGCACAAATACGGCGAAGACTACAAGGTGGTGGTGGTCGGCGACGCCACCATGAGCCCCTACGAGATCCTGCAGCCCGGCGGCTCGGTCGAATATTCCAACGAGGAAGCCGGCGCCGTCTGGTTGCAGCGCATGCTCGACACCTGGCCGCGCGCCGTCTGGCTCAACCCCGAACCCGAGCGTTTATGGGACTATCGACATTCCATCGAACTGGTCCGCACCATTTTCAACAGCCGCATGTTCCCGCTGACGCTGGCGGGTCTGGAACGCGCCATGCGCGAACTGAACAAATAGGAGAAAGCTCCATGCAGCTACGCCGCCGTTTGTTGAAAGCCCTTGCCGCCGCCGGCCTGTTCGGACCTGCGGGGATTTCCGGCCTCATCAGCAATGCCCTGGCCAAGGGCAATGCGCCCGTCGCGCCGGGGCTGCACAAGCTGCGCGGCACGGTAACGGTGAATTCGAAGCCGGCACGGGAAGGACAACTGATCGGTCCCGGCGACACGGTTGTGACCGGACCCGGCAGCGAAGCGATCTACGTCATCGGCCAGGACGCCTTTCTGCAGAGGGAAAGCTCGACCATCAACTTCGGTGCCGACATCGCGCAGAACCTGTTGCGGGTAGTAACCGGCAAGCTACTGTCGGTGTTCGGCAAGGGTGCACGCACCATTCAGGTGTCCACCGCCACCATCGGCATTCGCGGCACGGGCTGTTACATCGAGGACGAAGGTGCAGGCGCCAAGACGCGCACTTACTTCTGCTTGTGCTACGGCGACGTCGAACTGACCCCCAGTGCCGCGCCGCAGGAGCGCGAGAGCTACAGCACCACGCACCACGACAAGCCGATGTACATCCACAACGACATGAAGATGGCGAAAATGATGGTGCCGGCCGGAGTCATCAACCATAGCGACGACGAACTCAAGCTACTCGAAAGCCTCGTCGGTCGCTGGCCGCCGTTCTACGGCCAGGGCGGCCCCCGCTACTAGAACGTAAGCGGCTTCAGGCGGTTCCCTTGTCGAACATCGGCGGGGCCACCTTGATGATTTCGGCGATCGTGGTCAGACCCGCAGCCACCTTCTTGGCCCCAGCGATGCGCAGCGGCTTCATGCCTTCGCGCATGGCGTGCTCGCGCAGCTTGTCAAGCTCGGCCCCGCTCGCCACCAGCCTCTTGAGTTCCGTTGACATAGGCATCATCTCGTAAATGCCGACACGCCCCTTGTAGCCGGTCATGCGGCATTCGAGGCAGCCCACCGGATGATACAGCTCGGCCGGCCGGGACGCCTTCCATGGAGCCACCAGCGCGGTCCACGCCGCCTCATCCTCGGCGCGCATGCCGCCGGGCTGCTTGCAATGCGGGCAAAGCGTGCGGATCAGGCGCTGCGCCATGATGCCGAGGACCGTCGCCGACAGCAGGTAGGCCGGCACACCGAGATCGACAAGCCGAGTGATGGCGGAAGGTGCGTCGTTGGTGTGCAAGGTGGACAGCACCAGGTGACCGGTCAGGGCCGCCTGGATCGCCATGTCGGCGGTTTCCAGGTCGCGGATTTCGCCGACCATGATGATGTCCGGGTCCTGCCGCATCAGTGAGCGGATGCCTTCGGCGAAGCCCATGCCGATGTCCGGCAGGATCTGCACCTGGTTGAAGGAGCCCTCGATCATTTCGATCGGGTCTTCCAGCGTGCACACATTCACCTCGGGCGTCGCCAGGTGCTTCAGCGTCGAATACAGCGTCACCGTCTTGCCGCTGCCGGTGGGACCGGTGACGAGGATGATGCCGTTCGGCCGCGACGCCATCTCGTTCCACTGCGCCGATTCCTCGGGCGCAAAGCCCAGCTCGGAAAAATCGCGGACCAGCACGTCGGGATCGAAAATCCGCATCACCAACTTTTCGCCGAAGGCCGTCGGCAGCGTGGACAAACGCAGTTCGACCTCCAGCCCGTCCGGCGTGCGCGTCTTGATGCGGCCGTCCTGCGGCCTGCGCTTTTCGATCACGTCCATGCGGCCAAGGATCTTGATGCGGCTGGTCATGGCCTTCAGCACCGTCATCGGGATCTGATACACCTGATGCAGCACGCCGTCGATGCGGAAGCGCACGATGCCCAGATCGCGCCGCGGCTCGACGTGGATGTCCGATGCGCGCTGCTCGAAAGCATACTGCCAGAGCCAGTCGACAATGGTGACGATATGCGAGTCATTGGCGTCGAACTGCTTGTTGCCCTTGCCCAGTTCCACCAGCTGTTCAAAGTTGGTACCGCCGGTAACGTCGCCCTTGCCCATCGCCCCCTTGATCGACCGCGCCAGGTTGTAGAACTCGACCTGGAAACGCGTGATGTCGTCCGGATTGCTGATGACACGGCGGATGTCCTTGCGCAGGATCGGAAGCATCTCCGCTTCCCATGCCCGCTGAAAAGGCTCGGCGGTGGCAATCACCACTTCATTGGCGCGGACCTCCACGGGCAGGATTCGGAAGCGCGTGGCGTAGGAGATGCTCATCACCTCCGTCACGCCCGAAATATTGATCTTCAGAGGATCGACATGCATGTAATCCAGCCCGCACCACGTGGCCAGCCATTGCGTCAGGGTCTCGAGGTCCAGCGTCCGGTGCGGCGGCAGCAGCGACTTCCAGCGCTGCTCGGCGATGACGATGATCGGATGCGTGTCGCCCTTGTGATAGCGCCGCTCCTGCTTGAAGCGGTCGCCTTCGGCCGTACCGACAATACCCTCGGCGACGAGAGCGTCGATCACTTCGGCGAGGGTCAGGCGGTGTTCCTGCTGGGTCTCTTCGGCCATGGCGGTAGCTTGTGTGATGGGTATCCAGTGAGTCGGCGCTGGCTCGCTCTGCGTACTTGGGATTCCGCTTCGCGGGCAATCAACGGCGAACTATAGCCGACAACCCGGCTTCGCCTCAATGCCGGGGTATGCCGGGGTATGATTCGCGGCGAAATTCCCAACGCCGCCATCGAGGAGAAATCCCGTGAAAATACTGTTCGCATTGGCCGCCGGCGCCCTGCTGGCCCTGCCCGCCCTGGCCGAAACTGCTGCCGACGACTGCGCCCGGGCACGCGACCCGGACCGGTGCGTGGCCCGCCAGGCCGCCCTCAAAGCCTGCGGCGAGAAGCGCGGCATCGAGAAACGCGCCTGCCTCGACGCCAGCATGCCCCCCGTGGATTGCAGCAAGGCGCAAAACCCGCAGCGCTGCGAAGCGGCACAAAAGGCCAAGGAAGTCTGCAAGGGCAAGACCGACAAGGCGCTGAAGCAGTGCCTGCGTGACGAACAGCCGCGGAAGAAGAAGAAAGCGAAGAAAAAGCAGCCCGCCACCTGATCCGAAGCCAGTCCCCCGTCGCTGTGGATAGCGGCGGTCGAAACAAACCAATCGTCGCTTCAAGCGCTCGTCCAGAGATTCGCCCGGCGTGACATCACGATCGCATCTTCGAGCGACTCGCCGGCCCCCAACGATTTTTTCTCTCCGGAGCCTCGCCAGGGCGGGACCGTGGAGCCATCTCGACGCAGCTCGATAATGTGATTCGAATCGGCGCCATGAAGCGTAATCGTGGCGCAAACATCCGTGAATTCCACGGATTGAATCGACGCGCCGTGGAGCGTCTTTGCTGAAGCGATCGGCTTTCTGTCCAGGGTCAGCCATTCGACCGCGCCCCAGAGCGTGAATACGATCCAGAACGAATCGGATCCCTTCCTGCATTGCAGGCCGAAGAAACCGGGGCCTCCCTGCCCGTAGGAACCCAGGCCCGAGCAGGTGTCAACAACGACGCCTCCGCAGTAGGCATCCGCGGGCAGGTCGGCAATCCGCCTCGGCGTTCGCGCAAAGCGCCATATCCCGATCAAGGTGAGCAAGAATCCCAGCGGCCCGGGCCAGACCGGCCCGAGCAGATAAAAGGGCATCCACCGCCATCCGTCCCGCCGTCGCATCGGGAAGGCGAAGAAGGGCGCGTACTCCTGCTCGGTGCACTTGATTACGGCATCCATGGTCTTCAAGGCAAGCGACAAGTTTTAATTATCCTCCTGATCTGGCTCATGGCTCCCTTTGGCATGCGCCTCCCACCAATCGCGCAGCTTCGAATTGAATCGCTCCCAGGCAATGCCGTGGTACGAAGGTTTGCGAACCTGCGCGACGATAACCAGCACCGTGCCGATCAGTGTAAGACTCAGCGCCGCCGGCCAACCGGGTTGGCCAAAGGTGATGGTAGCCCCCGCCAGCACAACAAATAGCGCGGACCACGCGAGCTCCAGGGGTCGCGCAACACGAAAGACGTTGCAGAACAGGAAGAAATGACCGACGGCCACGCCGACGATCAAGCCCATCCACCACTGCACTTGAGCGGCCAACACCGTTCCCGCCGCGCCCGCCACGAGCACGATCACGTCTGTCACAGAGAGCCTGAATCCGGGGCTGAATGGCTTGGGCGGCATCGTCGGCCTGCTCGCTATATCGTCGGGCTGAGGTGGGAACGCCATACGGGTAACGTCATACGGGTCAGCATCGGTACACTCATCTACGTCATCTGCATCGTCTCGGAAATTGGCGCATTCGCGGCCAGGCCGACATCAGACCGCTCGCCGTATCGCCGGCGCCAGCGCGGTGCGTCCCTTCGGGAACTTCCGAGGCGCCCCGCCGCTACCCCGCCGCTCGCGGCATCGGCTCCACATTCCAGATCGTCTTGGCGTACTGCCCGATGGTCCGGTCCGACGAAAACTGGCCCATGCCGGCGACGTTGAGGATGGCCTTGCGCGTCCAGGCGGCCGGATCGCGATAGAGCTGCCCGACCTGCTCCTGGCAGGCGATGTAGGAGGCGTAATCGGCCAGCAGCAGGTAGTGGTCGCCGTGATAGGTCAGGTTGTCGAACACCGGCTTGTAGCGGTCGCGATCCTCGGGCGAGAAATAGCCGTCGCGCAGCATGTCCAGGGTCTGCTTGAGTTCGGCGTTGCCGTCGTAATGGGTCCACGGGTTGTAGCCGGCGGCGTAGGTCTGCGCCACTTCGTCGGTGGTCATGCCGAAGATGAAAATGTTTTCCGGGCCGACCTCGTTGCGGATCTCGACGTTGGCGCCGTCCAGGGTGCCGATGGTCAGCGCGCCGTTCAATGCCAGTTTCATGTTGCCGGTGCCCGAGGCCTCGGTGCCGGCCGTCGAAATCTGCTCCGACAGGTCGGCGGCGGGAATGATGATCTCGGCATTCGACACATCGTAGTTGGGGATGAAGACGACCTTGAGCCGGTCGTGCATGCGCGCGTCGTTGTTGACGATGTCGGCGACGTCGTTGATCAGGCGGATGATCAGCTTGGCCATGCGGTAGCCGGGCGCCGCCTTGCCGCCGAAGATCACGGTGCGCGGCGGCTGGTCGCCGCCGGCGCGGATGCGGTTGTAGAGCGTGATGACGTGCAGCACGTTGAGCAGTTGCCGCTTGTATTCGTGGATGCGCTTGATCTGCACGTCGAACAGGGAATCGGGATCGATGCGCACCGCCAGCCGCTGTTCGACCATCTGCGCCAGGCGAACCTTGTTGTCGCGCTTGACCCGGACGAAGGCCTCGCAAAAGCCGGCGTCGGCCACCAGCGGCGTGAGTTGCCGCAACTGGTCGAGATCCTTCAGCCAGCCCTTGCCGAGGCGGCTGGTGATCAGCCTCGACAGCGCCGGGTTGGCCTGATTCACCCAGCGCCGTGGCGTCACGCCGTTGGTCATGTTGACGATCTTGTCCGGCCACATGCGGTGAAAGTCGGCGAATATGGTTTCCTTCATCAGGCGCGTATGAATCGCCGCCACGCCATTCACCTTGTGGCTGCCGACGACCGCCAGGTGCGCCATGCGGATGCGCCGACCCTGGCTGTCGTCGATCAGGGACATGCGCTGCCACAGGTCCGGATCGCCCGGGTAATGGTGCATGACGTCCTTCAGGAAGCGGTGGTTGATCTCGTAGATGATCTGCAGGTGGCGCGGCAGCACGCGCTCGAACAGGGGCACCGGCCAGGTTTCCAGCGCCTCCGGCATCAGCGTGTGGTTGGTATAGGAAAAAGTGCGCGTGACAATGTCCCAGGCGCGCGGCCATTCGAGATGATGCTGATCGGTCAGGATGCGCATCAGTTCGGCGACCGCAATCGACGGATGCGTATCGTTGAGCTGGACCGCCACCTTGTCCGGCAGGCTCTCCAGTGGCGTGCCCGACTTGGTAAAGCGGTAGAGCATGTCCTGCAGCGAGGCGCTGACGAAGAAATACTGCTGCTTGAGCCGCAGCTCGCGGCCCATCTCGGTGGTGTCGTCCGGGTAGAGCACCTTGGACAGGTTCTCGGAATCGTTCTTGTCCTCCACCGCGGCAATGTAGTTGCCCTCGTTGAAATACTTGAGGTTGAAGTCCCGGCTGGCCTTGGCCGCCCAGAGACGCATGTTGTTCACGGTGCCGGTGTCGTAGCCGGGAATCGGGTAGTCATAAGCCATGGCCATGACGTCATCGGTGTCGACCCACTGGTGCCGCGTCTGGCCGTGCTCGTCGGCAAAATCCACCACGCGGCCATGGAACTTGACCTGGTAGAGCACTTCGGGACGCGGGAACTCCCAGGGATTGCCGTAGCGCAGCCAGTTGTCCGGGTGTTCGACCTGCTGGCCGTCTTCGATGCTCTGGTTGAACATGCCGTATTCGTAACGGATGCCGTAGCCGTAACCGGGCACGCCCATGGTCGCCATCGAATCGAGGAAGCAGGCCGCCAGCCGCCCCAGGCCGCCGTTGCCCAGCGCGGCATCGGGCTCCACCTCGCGCAGGTTCTCCGGCTTCAAGCCCATTTCGACCAGCGCGGCGAGGGCGTCGTGGAACTCCTTCTCGGCGCAGATATTGAGCATGCAGTTGGTCATGGTGCGCCCCATGAGAAACTCCATGGAGAGGTAATAGACCCGCTTGCGGTCCTCGACGTAATAGCTGCGCATGGTTTCCATCCAGCGCTCGATCAGGCGCTCCCGCACCACCGCGGCGGCGGCGTAGAACCAGTCGCGATCGGTGGCGGTGATGGGGTCCTTGCCGATCGTATAGACCAGCCGGTTGTAGAGCGAGCGCCGGATCGACTCGGCGTCGAGCGTCGGGTGGTCGAGTTCGGGCAAGGCGGCGGGCTTTTTCACAATGAGCTCCCTTTGGGCTGGCTGCAAACATGATACTCGCGTCAAGGTCGAAGGCTCGGGAATGCCGCATGTCATGTGATAATCAACAGGACGCATCGCCGCCACGGCGCGACGCGCGCAAACCGCGGCCGGCATGTGCGCCTGGATCAATCCGAAAAATGGGGAACCCGCATGACGACTGAAATCCTGATCAGCAACCTCGACTATTGTCCCGGACGACGCATCGTCCGCCACCTGGGCATGGTGCAGGGCAATACGGTGCGCGCCAAGCACGTCGGCAAGGACCTGCTCGCCAGCCTGAAGAACATCGTCGGCGGCGAGCTCACGGGCTATACCGAGCTGTTGCAGGAATCGCGCACGGAAGCCACCGGCCGCCTGCTGCAGGCCGCACAGTCGATTGGCGCCAACGCCGTGCTCAACGTCCGCTACCAGACGACCTCGATCGCCCAGGGCGCCGCCGAGATCATGGCCTACGGCACCGCCGTGGTGCTGGAGTAGGCTCATGGACCTGATCCTGCTGCTGACGCTGCTGGCCGTCGGCTACATCTTCGGACGGATCGCCGAGTCGCGCCATTACCGCAGCATCATCGAGCGCGAGAAGAAACTCGCCGACATCCTGTTGTTCGCGGCAAAGCGCGCGCCGCCCGAAATGACGGACGTTGACGCGGTGCTGGTCTCGGGCAGCGCGGTAATTTCCTCGGACTATTTCAAGTGGTTCGTGGCCGGCCTGCGCAAGATATTCGGCGGCCGCTTCCGCGTCTATGAAACCCTGCTCGACCGCGCCCGGCGCGAATCCATCCTGCGCTTGAAGCAGCAAACCCGGGAGCTCGGCGGCAACGCGATCTTCAACGTCAAGTTCGAAAGCTTCAACGTCACCATGGGTGCGCGCGGCGGCATCGCCGCCGTGGAAATACTGGCCTACGGCACCGCCCTGATCCCGAAGCGGACCGGCTGAAGTGAAACTGGAAAACCCGCCCCAGCCGGAGCAATACGATCCGGCGGCGGAGCAACCGGTGCGCGAGATGCTGATCCTGCTCGGCGGCGTGCTGGTGATCAGCCTCGTTGTGGCGCTGGTCCTCGCCTATTTCGCCGGCATGCTGGCACCGCGTCTGCCGTTTGGCGTGGAACGCAATTTCATGGCTGCACGCATGTCCGTGGATCCTCGCTATGCGTCCCAGGCGGCGGGATTGCAGCAATTGGCCGACCGCCTCGGCACGGCGCTGGACTTGCCCGCCGACATGAAGCTGACGCTGCATTTCAGTGACGACATGACGGTGAATGCCTATGCCACGCTGGGCGGCCACATCGTGGTATTTCGCGGCCTGGTGTCCCGGGTCACCAGCGAAAACGCGCTCGCCGCGGTGATCGCACACGAGATCGCCCACGTCCGCCACCGCCATCCCGCAGCGGCGGCGGGCCGTGGCATCGCCATCGGGCTCGCGATCTCGGTCTTGAGTTCGGCCGTGGGCAACACTGTGGCTGAACGCGTCGCGGGCACCACCGGCATGGGCGTGTTGATGAACTACAGCCGCGAACAGGAAACCGCTGCCGATGACGATGCCCTGCGCGCCGTAGCCAAGGTTTATGGGCACCTCGGCGGCGCCGCCGACCTGTTCGAAACCCTGAAGAAGACACGTCCCGAAAGCGAAGGCGGCTTCGAGATATTCCGCTCCCACCCGTTTTCCGACAGGCGCATCGAGCATGTGCGTGAATTCGCTGCGCGGCACGGCATCCCCGTCGAAGGCCCCCTTACGCCGTTGACCCTCGCCTTGCCCGCGCCGCCGGGCAAGCGCTGAGATTCGCTAGCCGGCGATCCGCAGTCCCTCGCGCCAGTGCGCGAGCTTTTGCTCGAAGCTCATGCCGGCATGGGCCGGGCTGGTGGAAGGCAGCACGACAGCCTCGAAGCCGAGGGCTTCGACCTCGCGAATCCGCCGCGCCGCCATGCGGCCGTTGAAGCAGATTCGCCGTATTGCCAGCGCCGAGTTTTTCAAGGCGCCGAGGTCGTTGGGAATGGCATTGCGAATCGCCGTGTCGAGGCTGCCGGCGCGTGCGCAGGAAGCATAGATGTCCCAGATGGCAATGCCCGCCGCCTGCACCGCTGCGATACGGGCCGGGTAGTCGATGTCCTTCAGCGGCTGCCCAACCACTTCGCCGAGGATGCGCCAGAACTGGTTTTGCGGGTGGGCGTAGTACTGCTGCGCGGCGAGCGAGGCCGTGGACGGAAACGAGCCCAGGATCAACACCCGGGCTCGCTGGTCGATGATCGGCGGCAGGCTGTGGAGGATCATGGTCGCCCCGGATTTGGCCCGTCATTCCGGCGAAAGCCGGAATCCAGGACCATCAAGGCACTGGACACCGGCTTTGCCACCCCGCGCAGCGGAATCCAAGGCATGCAGAGCCGCCGGTGTGACGACATATTCAGTGCCGCTCCCTAGGAGCCGCTCATCTCCAGCATGAGCTGATTCATGCGCTTGACGAAGGTCGCCGGATCGTCGAGCTGGCCGCCTTCGGCCAGCAGCGCCTGGTCGAACAGCACCGCGGCCCAATCATCGAAGCGCTTGTCTTCGTACTTGAGGCGCAGCACCACCGGGTGATGCGGATTGATTTCGAGGATGGGCTTCGAGGCCGGCGCTTTCTGCCCCGCCGCCTTGAGGATGCGCGCGAGGTTGCCCGACACGTCGTTCTCGTCCGCCACGAGGCAAGCCGGACTGTCGGTCAGCCGGTGCGTCACGCGCACTTCCTTGACGCGCTCTCCGAGGCTCTTGCCGATCTTCTCGGTCAGCTCCTTGAATTCGCCGGCAGCCGTTTCCTGTTCCTTCTTCTCGGCTTCGTCTTCGAGCTTGCCCAGATCTAGGCCGCCCTTGGCCACGGAAACCAGTTGCTTGCCTTCGAACTCGCTCAGGTGCGACACCACCCACTCGTCGACGCGATCGGACAGCAGGATCACTTCGATGCCCTTCTTGCGGAAGACTTCGAGGTGCGGGCTGTTCTTCGCCGCGTTGAAGGTCTCGGCAGTGACGTAGTAGATTTTTTCCTGCTCGGGCTTCATGCGCGCGATGTAGTCGGCCAGCGAAACGGTCTCATCAGGCGTGTCGGCCAGCGTCGAGGCGAAGCGCAAGAGTGCTGCGATCTTGTCCTTGTTGGCGTGGTCTTCGCCCATGCCTTCCTTGAGCACCTTGCCGAATTCGCCCCAGAATTTCGCGTACTTTTCCTTCTCGGCGGCATCCTCGCTGTTGGCCAGGTCGGCCAGCATGCCCAATACCTTCTTGGTGCAGCCATTGCGGATCGATTCGATGTCCTTCGATTCCTGCAAAATTTCGCGCGAAACGTTCAGCGGCAGGTCGGCCGAATCGACAACGCCGCGCACGAAGCGCAGATAAAGCGGCATCAGCTGCTCGGCGTCGTCCATGATGAAGACGCGGCGCACGTAGAGCTTGACTCCATGGCGGGCGTTGCGGTCCCACATGTCAAACGGCGCACGGGCCGGCACGTAGAGCAGTTGGGTGTACTCCGTCTTGCCCTCGACGCGGGCATGGGTCCACGTCAGCGGGTCCTCGAAATCGTGGCCGACGTGCTTGTAGAACTCCTTGTACTGTTCGTCGCTGATGTCGTTCTTGGAGCGGGCCCACAGGGCCGAGGCCTGATTGACGGTTTCGTCTTCGTCGGTGGCGACTTGCTCCTTCTTCTCTTCGTCCCATTTTTCGCCCTTCATCATGATGGGCTGGACGATGTGGTCGGAATACTTGCGGATGATGGACTTGAGCTTCCAGGCGGACAGCAGGTCGTCCTGGCCTTCCTTGAGGTGCAGGGTGATTTCGGTGCCGCGCACCGGCCGGTCCACCATCTCGATGGTGAATTCGCCGGTGCCTTCCGCGCCCTGGTCGCAGTTCCAGCGCACGCCCTGGTTGGCTTCGGCGCCGGCCCGGCGTGTCAGCACGGTGACGCGGTCGGCGACGATAAAGGAGGAGTAGAAGCCGACGCCGAACTGGCCGATCAGGCTGGCATCCTTCTGCTGGTCGCCCGACAGCCTGGAGAAGAACTCGCGCGTGCCGGACTTGGCAATGGTGCCGAGGTTAGTGATCACTTCCTCGCGGCTCATGCCGACGCCGTTGTCGGCAATGGTCAGCGTCTTGGCGACCGGATCGAAGGCCACGCGGATTTTGAAATCCGAATCGCCCTCGAACAGGCCGGCATTGTGCAGGGCCTCGAAGCGCAACTTGTCGCAGGCGTCCGATGCATTGGAAATCAGCTCGCGGAGGAATATCTCGCGATTCGAATACAGCGAGTGGATCATCAACTGCAGGAGCTGCTTGACCTCGGTCTGGAAGCCGAGGGTTTCTTTGGAAGTGTCTTGAGTCGCGGCGGTCATCGAAAATCCCCTGAAGAACAAAATGTACCGGCCCGATATGGGGGCGGCAAAGTCCTTTTCAAGGGGATGGGTTTCCTGTGTTTTGCGCCGCGGGCGCGATCCGGGAGCGGGTAACAGATTCAGTGTGGCATTGGAGGTCCGAGAAAGAACAATGTAAGCCGAATCCCGGCAGTATTCGGCTCATTTTGTGAGCCGATTGCGGCGAACCGCGACCGATACTCGGCTCACGCCCTTCTCTGGAGCGGCCAGAAAACCAAAGGGCCGCAATCCATTAAGCCGGACCAAATGACGATCTAAAAAGTCGGCGCTGGTGAGACGGCGAGCGTCGGATGATCGGCCGAAGCGGTCAGCGGCTCATGCTGGATGAACTTCCGCTTCGTGCCCATTCCAGTCAGTGGAGGAAAGTGGAAGCTGCCGTTCGCCACAAGCCCGTGAAAATTGAAGGCAGACGTTCATAATCCGATATGGATATATTGAACTGAACGGCCATTGTGTAGCGTGGAGCCATTGGTAATGCCTGAAGCAGGAGATTTGAGCGGCTGGCGCTAGTGCCATCGAATTGTTGCTCGATCTGCCAGACTTGCAAATATTCGCTTATAAGCTAAACTATGACCATGTACGAAATCATCCATTACCTCGACGAGAACGAGAATGATCTCTACCAGGATTGGCTTGACGGTCTGCGTGACCGTATAGCGAAGATCGCCGTCATCAAGCGTGTCGCTCGCGTTGAAGCTGGTTTGTTTGGGGACTACAAGTCCCTTCGAGACGGCATCAGCGAGATGCGGGTTGATGTGGGGGCCGGATACCGCGTCTATTTCGCACAGGTTGGCTATCAGGTGATATTGCTTACCAGTGGCGGCGACAAGAAATCGCAGAGCAGGGATATTGACCGGGCAGTTGGATTTTTGAAAGATTGGGAGAAACGAAATGGCTAAAGCACACCGGACTCACGATGAAGCAACGGTTGAAATGTTCCGCCACGACCCAGATCTTGCGGCTGAGTATCTGAACTCCGTACTGGTCGATGGTGACGAAACCGATCTGATGCTGGCGCTCCGCAGTCTCAGCAAGGCATTTGGCGGCGTTCAGGAGATAGCGCGTCAGGCAGAGGTGAATGCTCATACGCTCTATCGCACACTGTCCGAGCAGGGGAATCCTGAACTGAAAACACTTTCTGCGATTCTCAAGGCCATGGGGATGCGGCTGGCCGTACAGCCGATTCATCAATTGCATACTTAGCCCACGCCCTGCAGTTGATTGGCCGTCCCCGGAGGGGCATTGCCGAAGTTCGGGCTAACGAAATCGGCGCTACCGATTCAATGACCGGTTCCGAGTAATCGAGCCGGGCGAGTGGCCGCAATGGAGAAACGGTGCCACCGGCCGGAGATGTTAAGGGTTGTGGGATGCCTGCCTTAGCGTGATGACGTGCGGGAACCGACAAAGGTGGAGGCAGGCGTCGCACAAGCCCCAAGGGAGGAAACCGCGGAGATCTGGCGATGCAGGTGGAGCAGAGTGAAGCGCTATGGG
>JAUXUK010000066.1 GCA_030680805.1 Sulfuritalea sp.
CGATCGAGGAGGAAGTGGAGAAGCTGCGCTGGTCGACGCTGTGGGGCGCCGACACGGTGATGGATCTGTCGACCGGCAAGAACATCCACGAAACGCGGGAATGGATCGTGAGGAATCCCCCGGTCGCGCTCGGCACGGTGCCGATCTACCAGGCGCTGGAAAAGGTGGACGGCAAGGCCGAAGACCTGACCTGGGAAGTCTTCCGCGACACGCTGATCGAGCAGGCCGAACATGGCGTCGATTATTTCACCATCCATGCCGGCGTGCTGCTGCGCTACGTGCCGCTGACGGCCAAGCGCATGACCGGCATCGTCAGTCGCGGCGGTTCGATCCTCGCCAAGTTGTGTTTGTCGCACCACAAGGAGAACTTCCTCTACACGCATTTCGAGGACATCTGCGAAATCATGAAGGCCTACGACGTCGCCTTCAGCCTTGGCGACGGACTGCGCCCCGGCTCGATCTACGACGCCAACGACGCGGCGCAGATGGGCGAACTGGAAACGCTGGGCGAACTGACCAAGATCGCCTGGAAGCACGACGTGCAGGTGATGATCGAAGGCCCGGGGCATGTGCCGATGCACCTGATCAAGCACAACATGGACGAGCAGTTGCGTCTTTGTGGCGAAGCGCCCTTCTACACTCTGGGCCCGCTGACCACCGACATCGCACCGGGCTACGACCACATCACGTCAGCGATCGGCGCCGCCATGATCGGCTGGTACGGCACTGCCATGCTTTGCTATGTCACGCCCAAGGAACACCTCGGCCTGCCGGACAAGAACGACGTCAAGGACGGCATCATGGCCTACAAGATTGCGGCGCACGCCGCCGACCTCGCCAAGGGCCACCCGGGCGCGCAAGCGCGCGACAACGCGCTGTCAAAGGCGCGCTTCGAGTTCCGCTGGGAAGACCAGTTCAACCTCGGCCTCGACCCCGACAAGGCGCGCGAATTCCACGACGAAACCCTGCCGCAGCACGGCGCCAAGCTGGCGCACTTCTGTTCCATGTGCGGGCCGCATTTCTGCTCGATGAAGATCACCCAGGACGTCCGTGAGTACGCGGCGAAACTTGGGGTGTCGGAGCAGGAAGCCCTGAACAAGGGCATGGAGGTCAAGTCGGTCGAGTTCGTCAAGGCCGGCAGCGAGATTTACAAGGCCTCGTAACGCTCATTGCCGCATGCTCCACCCGCACAAGATGAAACACGCGAAAAACAAGTTTGACGCCCGCCCCCCATGCCCCCCTCGCGGGGGGGTTACTGATTTGCTCGCTTCGCTCGACTATCACCAGTCGCTCCGGACGAGTTGTTTCACGTTAAGAAACTCGGCGCTGGCGGAGCGGCGATTATGGACTGCCGTCCCGGCTGCGGCGCCTGCTGCATCGCGCCTTCGATCGGTACGCTGAACAAGGCGGCGGGCGATCCCTGCCGTCATCTTGATGCCGGGTTGCGCTGCCGGATTTTTGGCATGCCGCAACGACCCGCCTGCTGTTCGGGGCTGCAACCCTCGACGGAAATGTGCGGCAACGACCGCGAAGCCGCGCTGACCTGGCTGAGCCGCCTCGAAACTGAAACTACGCCGCCCAGTACTGGTCCAGGTTCTTGATGCCCCATTTCTCGGCATCTTCGCGCGCCACGATCTTCTCGCTGACGCCGCGGCGGCCCAGATCGATCAGTTCGGGCGGAATGTAGGCCATCGACTTGGTCGAGAAAAAGACCTTGATGCGCGGCGTCAGCAGCGAACCTTCCGCCTGTTCGGCCACCACCCCGAGGCGGCCCGAACTCAAACGCACCAGCGATCCGACGGGATAGATGCCGATGCTCTTGACGAAGGCCTGGAAGATGCGTCCGTCGAAATGCCCGTTGGTCCACTCGGTCATCTTGCGAATCGAATCTGCCGGATCCCAGCCCGACTTGTAGGGCCGGTTGGAGGTAATCGCGTCATAGACGTCGCACACCGCGCCCATCTTGGCGAACAGGCTGATCTGTTCACCTTTCAAGCGATGCGGGTAGCCGCTGCCATCGATCTTTTCGTGATGGTGCAGGCAGACGTCAAGCGCGGTGGCCCCTGCCGTGCCGCCTTCAAGCAGCAGTCGGTGGCCCTCTTCGGGATGGCTCTTGATGATGCGGAATTCCTCGTCGGTGAGCTTCCCCGGTTTGTTCAGCACCTCCATGGGCATCAGCGCCTTGCCCAGATCGTGCAGCAAGCCTGCCATGCCGGCCTCCCGAATCTCCTTTTCGTCGAGACTGAGCTGGCGCGCCAGTACGACCATCAGCGCGCAGACGGCGACCGAGTGCATGTAGGTGTAGTCGTCCGCCGTCTTGAGCCGCGCCAGGCTGATCAGGGCGCCGGGGTTGCGCGCCACCGAGCAGGCAATTTCATCCACCAGCTCGCCCGCCGCCTCGCTGGAAATCGCCTTGCCCATGCGCACTTCATTGAACATGGAGACCACGGCGCCTTTCGCATTGGCACATATCTTGGCCGCACGCTTGACTTCCTCGGCCATCGGCGTCTGCTTCGGTGACGCACCCTGCACCGGCGTGCCGGTGGCGGCGGCGGTTTCCATCAGTTCTGCGTCGACCCGGGCTTCGACCTGCTCCTTGCTTGCGGCAGAGGGAATGTCGAGGCCCTTGCCGATGTCGATCCAGACCTCCGTGATGCCGCTTTCGATGATCAGGCGGATGTCTTTCGGGTCCTTGATGACGAATTTGGTGCGCCAAAAGGGATGCTCCATCCAGGAGCCGCAGAGCTCTTCAAGATGCATTCCCACCACCAGATGATCAACGCCGATTTTTTTCAGCATGCTAGACTTTGCAGCCCTCTACAGCAGCCATCAACACCTCTTCCCCAATGGATTTTCATCCGCTGCTCCAGGCTCTTCTACTGGGCCTGGTCGAAGGTTTCACGGAATTCCTTCCCGTTTCATCTACCGGCCATCTTATCTTGGCTGGCGATCTTTTGCACTTCAATGACGAAAAGGGCAAGCTGTTCCTGATCGTGATCCAGGCCGCGGCGATGCTGGCCATCTGCTGGGAATACCGCGTGCGCTTCGTCCGCGTGCTGACGGGCATGGGCAGCGACCCGGCGGCGCGGCGCTTCGCACTCAACATCGGCATCGCCTTCATGCCGCTGGCCATCCTCGGCCTGATCTTTGGCAAGGCGATCAAGGCCACCCTGTTCAATCCGGTGGCGGTGGCGACGGCCTTCATCGTCGGCGCCTTGATCATCCTCTGGGCCGAGAAACGGCAGCACACGGTGCGCATCGAGGACGTCGATCAGCTGACCCCGGCAGACGCGTTCAAACTGGGTCTGGCCCAGGCCTGCGCCCTGATCCCGGGCACCTCGCGCTCCGGCGCCACCATCATCGGCGGCCTGCTGTTCGGACTTTCGCGCCGGGCCGCCACCGAGTTCTCCTTCTTCCTCGCCGTGCCGACGCTGATGGCCGCCAGTGCCTACCAGCTGTACAAGGAACGCCACTTGCTGGCGTTCGACGACCTCGGCATGTGGGCGGTCGGCTTCGCCGCCTCCTTCGTCTCGGCCTTCCTCTGCGTGCGCTGGCTGCTGCGCTTCATCTCCAGCCACGACTTCACGATCTTCGCCTGGTACCGCATCGCCTTCGGCATCGTCGTACTGGCGACCTGGCAATATGGCCTGGTGGACTGGAGCAGTCCTTGATCTTGTATCTGCATGGCTTCACCAGCGGTCCGCAGTCGCACAAGGCGCAGGCTCTTGGCGCACGCATGCGCGAACGCGGCCTCGGCGGCAAGTTCATCTGTCCGCAGTTGCCGGCCTCGCCGCGGCAAGCCATTGCCCTGGCCGAAAACCTGATCGCGCAGCACGGCATCACCACCGTGGTCGGCTCTTCACTCGGCGGCTACTACTCGACGTATCTCGCTGAAAAGTTCGACCTCAAGGCGACGCTGGTCAACCCGGCCGTGGTCGCGCACCTCTCGCTGAAGGATTTCGTCGGCCCGCAGCGCTGGCTCTACTC
>JAUXUK010000073.1 GCA_030680805.1 Sulfuritalea sp.
CATCACTTCCGATTTGACGGCGAGCAGTTTGCTGGTGCCGTCGGCCCGTTTGGCCGACAGCGTGCCCGACAGATGCGTGATCTGCCCCGCCGTGGCGGCTTGTGCCACCGGCGCCCAGAGGAGGCCGAGGGCCAGTGCGGCGAAAATTGTTCGCATTTCTAGAATCCTCCGCACTGGACTATTTTCTTGGCGGCTGCCTTGTCATCTTTCTTTTCGTCCTTGGCTTGGTCCGGCTTGTCCTTGTCCTCGTCGTCGCAGCCGAAGCTGCCTGGCGTGCAGCTGGCTTTCTTGCCCGGATCCGGCTTGCTGGGCGGTGGCGGCGGGTTCGGATCGGTATCCGGCCCTCTGCACAGCGCCGGACTGATGGCGCACAGATCACTCGCCACGTTGGCATAGGTGACGTTGAGCCCCGCCCCCGCCGTTGCCGGCGTGCTGGAATTCACCGCGAAGAAGCCGCTGCCACCCACCACCGTCGTGGTGGTTTCGATGCCGTCAATCACGATCCCGCCCGCGCTGCGGCCGGTGAACGCCAAGTGGGTGGTGCCCACCACTTGTGTGCCAATGTCGGACATGACATAGGATGGATCGTAACCCGGGGTGCCGTCATTCATGATCAGCTTCGAGCTGCCGCCCAGCAGGTCGAGATACACGTCGTTGGCGGCGTAGATGTGTCCGCCGTTGTTGAGCTTGATGTCGCCGCCCACGGCAATGCTGGCGTCGGGGAAGTAGGGGCTCATCTTGGTATAGCCGGCCCAGATATGGGCGTCATAGCTCGCGTCGTAGCCGGTAAGCTTGAGATTGCCTCCCACCAGCATTTCCAGATCGCCCGCGATCGTACGGATATAGCTGGAGCCATACATGTGGCCCAGAATATTGACGTCTCCGGTGACCACGGCCAGCAGTTGGTTGTTGGCGGTAATGCCGCCCGAGCCGCCGACAGTACCGACATTCAGGGTACCCGCCCCCAGAACGACATTCTGCGCCGTGACAAAGCCGCCAGAGGCGCTGCCGATGTTGATCACGCCGCCGCCCATGGCAACATCGCCCGTGGTCGTGATCGTACTGTTGACGTTGATTGTCGCGCCACCCAGGGCGATGTGGTTGACGCCGCCGGCCAGAGAGTTGTTCATGTTGAGCGTGCCGACCGCGACCATTCCGATCTTGCCATTGCCGCCCGTGTTGAAGGTGCCGCCGTTGTAATTGAGGTCGCCACCACTGAGGAAACCGAGCGTCCCGCCATACAAGGCGGTGAGGGAGTACGGCGCCGTGGAGTACGTCGTATCGTTGTAGAACTTGGCGCTGGTGTTGGCCGATGCGCTGTCGTTGAGGATGACGGAAGACGGCGTTCCGCCGGAATTGCGAATGTAGATGCCGCCACTGGCGCCGCCCGAAACGCTGCCCACGATATTGCCCGAGGTGACCGTGTCGGCACTGATGGCGAGACTGCCCGCGGTACCGCCGCTGGTGCTGTACAGGCTGACGCTGCCGGCCGTGATGTTGGTTGTCAGGCCGTTGTTGTCGTGGATATCGTAGAGCGCGGAGATCGTCGAACTGCCGGTGCCGGAATTGATGGTGCCGAGGCCGACGCTCTGACCGTTGAAGGTGATCGTCTGATTGGTCGTCGTGGCATTCACGTTACCGACACGATTCTCGAAGCTGATCAGGCCGATGGTGCCCGACAAGGCCAGCGTGTTCAGGTAGTCGGTGGTGATCTGGCCTTCAGTGGTCAACGCCTGCGTGATGTTCCCGGGGCCGGTAACATTCAGCGATAGCGAGCCGCCGTTGAATCGACCGGTGCCGACGGCGCCCTTGCCCAGGGCGAGCCCTCCGTATGCATTGATGGTCACCGCGCCGCCGGCAGAGCTACCAATGCGGTCCGCCAGCGCGGTCGAGCTTGTCAATGACACGCTTGAGGCGTTGATCGTCATGTTGACTGGCGTGTTACGCACCCCGCCAATCGCCGCGAATGATCCGCCATTGGCGCCCATGGGGCCACCGGCCAGCGTCAGAGTGGTGCCCGCGGTAACGCTCATGTTCGCCAGGCTCCCCTTGTCTGAACCGATGATGGCGGGGTTGAACCAGATGAAGTTGTCCGGCAACGGGACACCATAGGCCGGACTACCGATTGCACCGGCCGCCGTACCTCCGGTGAGGCTGATTGCTCCGGTCGCAACGACTGTGACGGCGTTGCCGCCACCGATATACGCGCCGCCGTAGTTGGCGTTACCGCCACTGAGAGAGATGCTACCGGCGGTCAGGCTAAGGTTCCCGTCGGCGCCGATTCCGGCATCATTGCTTACATACGCGTTGGGGCCAAAGTACGCGCCACCGCTGGATCCGCCGACAATGGTCACCGCTCCGGTGGCAACCACTGTCGAGTTCGCTTTCGATTCGATGCCAGCCCAGTTGCCGTTGCCCCCGCCGCCACCAGTAATGTCGATCGACGTGGCGCTGATAGTCTGGGCGCCGGTGCTGCGAATCTGGGCTTCGTTGTGCGTTGCGCAGGTGGCGCAAATCAGCGTTTGGGTCGGTCCGCCGTAATCGTTGTACGACGAGCCACCGTAGGTTGCGGTGCCGGTACCGGCCACCAACGAAATGGCCAGGCTGCCGCTGGTCTTGGTGATGCTCTGGGTACCGCCGGCCTCGATCCGGGCCGCATTGCCGCCATACGTCGTATTGTTGTCGCTACCCTGCAACTGGAGCGTGTTTGCGGCGCTGCCGTTGAAAGTGATGACTTGGGAACCATAGGTGGAAAGCCGTGCTTCACCGTTGGTCGAAATCAGCTGCAGGCTGCTGTTTGCGGCGCCGGTGCCCAACGTGACTGTCTGATTGCCTTGGGAAATCAAGCGCGCTGGTCCCGTTACGGCGTTGATGTTCAGGGATTGCGCTGCCACATTCATGGTTCCACCGGAACTGACCGTGGCGTCCGTGAGCGTGATGCCATTGCCGGACTTCAGCGTCATGCCGCCGCCGGAGGAGACTTGGCCACCAGTGATCTGGAGCAATCCCGAACCCGCCGTCACGCCGGGTATGGCGATATTCGAGTCCCAGCCGGCACCCAATGTCACAGAGCCGCCAAAAGAGACGTTACCGGCGAAACTGATATTTCCTGTCGCCCACCATTCGACGTTACCAAGGTAGGTAGCGACGGGTATCACCCAGTTCTTGTTGGCGCCGGCGTCGCCCTTGAAAAATTTGGTATTGGCAAAGGTGTTGGCACCCGTGAAATTCAGCGTACCGAGCTCGGGAGCAAGAACCTCCAGCCCGCCGCTGGTCGAGACGTTGTTGAACGTAGTGGTGTTGGAAGTCGAACCGGATGTGCCGATCTGAATGCGCTTGGGACCGCTGACGCCAACGATGGAAGCACCATCGAACTTGGATTGGCCGGCGTGCTGCTCCAAGAGCGTCAGGGCATAGGATGCGGACGAGTTCAGGTTGATCGTCCCCATCGCCACGTCCAGATGCTGCATGCTCAAGGCGGCGCTGCCGTTGATGTTCAGTATGCCGCCCGATCCCTGCGAAAAGCGCGCCTCCCACGAGGTGGGCGTATTGACGTTGATGGTGCCGGCGTTGTTGAGCGGGCCATTCTGGGGCCCGCTATCGCTCAGGAAAGACCAGTTGAAGGACGAGCCGAGGTTCAGCACGCCGCCGCTCTTGTTGTTGAAGGCAGCGTAATAACCGGCCGTTTCGAGATCGAAATAGGACTCGCCGGACAGGTTGACCGTGCCGAAGTTTTCCCAGGTCTTTGTGACCGGTCCGGGAAGAACCATCGCTGCCGACGCGGCGCTGGTGGCGTTGAAGCCACTGAACGTGAGCGTGGCGCCCGATTGCACTTCAACCTTGCGATTGGTCGCCGGATCGAAGTTGACCGTCAGCGGACTGTTGGCGGCGGTTGTCTGGAACGTCGTGCCGCCACCAATGAACTTGATGTCGTTGTCGGCCACTAGCGTCAGCGTGCGTGCCGCTCCCGACCCGTTGTTGATAAAGATCGCGCCGCCGGCGCCTGCAGAAGCGTCGAAGGTGATGTCGCCACCGCCGTAGCCTGCGCTGCTGGTGGTGATGGTGATGGAGTTGCTCGCCAGATTGGCGTTGATGTCGTAGTCACTTAGCGTAGCCGTCGAGCCGCCGCCGTTGTCGAAAATCGAGCCCGTGAAGGTTGCGCCACCGTAAGAGGCGGAATGCACTATGGTGATGTCGGTCGGGTCGAGCAGCCAGGTCCCGATCGATCCGTTTGGCGCGGCGGTGCTGACTTCAATGCCGGACACGTCCAGATAGCGCTTGCCTGAGGTTTCCACGAAGCCGCCGTTGCCGCCACTCGCTCCGCCTTTGGCCGAGATGGTGCCGTAGGCCCGCGTCGTGTCATCGGCCCAGACAATCACCGTACCGCCATCGCCGACTTTTGTAGCGTCGGCTTTCAGCGTGGCGTCGGGGCCGAAGTAGGTGATGTTGGCGTTCTGGATGTCGGGATTCTTGCCCTGGTAGTCGCCGCCAACCTTGATCGTGCCGCCACCATTGACGCCGCTCGCATCGATTGAGGCGTTGTCCATCACCGCAACACGATTGCCGAGAACTTCGACGCTGCCGCCTCTGGTACCGGTCGTGATGATGCGGCCGTTGCCGTCGACGTAGGCGTCCTGGCTGGCCTTGAGGAATATCCGCCCGCCGTCGGCTACGACGCTGCTGGCATTCAGCGTGCCGCTGTTCCTGACGATGACGCCGGCGATGCCGATGCGCCCGGCTTCCGCCGTGATGGTGCCGAGGTTGGTGCTGTTGCCGGCCGCACCAGTGATGTCGACCTTGACGCCGGGCAGGGCGCTGTCGATCAGGCTCACAGTGGCGCCCGCAGCCAGTATCGTTTCGCCCTGCGGCGTGGTGATGATGCCTTCGTTGCTGACGTTGCTGCCGATGAGATAGACGCTACCGCCGGCAGGCGTCGTTATTTCGCCCTGATTGATGACGTCTTTGGCCGACCCGTCATTGACGAACAGGTTGCGCCCGGCGAGGAAGTCGGCGTTGGTGATGTTGAGCGTGCTGGCGACAAAGCCGGCGACATCGACCCGGCCACCCCCGCCGACCATGATGCCGGCGGGGTTCACCAGCCAGACGCGGCCATTGGAACTCAAGGTGCCGTAGATCGCCGTCGGGTCATTCAGGACCCGGTTGAGAACACTGGAGGAGGCAGAGGTCTGGGCGAAATGGGTGGTCTCGCCAGCCTTGATGGAGAACTTGTCCCAGTTGATGATGGCGCCGTTGCTGTTGGTCACCGTCAGGACGTTGCCGACCTGGTTGAAGGTGGCGGATCCATTGACCACGGTGGGATTTACCGGGTTGGACAGGACAGGGGCGGCGAGGAAGCACGCGGCGACGGCAGCGACACCCAGACGAACGGGGGTGGACAGCCGGGAACTGTGCTTGCGGGAAGGATTGTTCTGGTTCATTGGAAACTCCGAGTGCGGGACAGCCGCACACTTATCCGATATTTATAGCCGAAAACCACTTGTGCTTCAGGGAATAAGTCACACCCGGAGCGAACGAATGCCCTTGCTTCAGAACTCAGAAGCCGAAGGCAAGGCCGAAGTGGCCGCGGATATTGCCGTCGAGCGCGATATTCGGCGCGCCATTTGGCCATTGGCCGTCCATCACCCGCGCGACATCGAAGCGAACGCTGACATCTTTCTTGATGTTGTAGCGCACGCCGACGCCCAGCGAGGCAATATTGACATGCTGGTTAACCGACGGGTTGAGGTTGTAACCCTCTGCCGTATCGTAGAAAACCAGCCATTTGAGGTTTCCCTCCAGACCCAGTTTTGGCGCAATGTCCGGCGAATAGACCTCGAAATTGGCGAAATAGCCGCGATCGGAGGCCACCGCGCGCTCGAGGAAACCGCGCACGGCATTTGACCCTGCCAGGCCGAGGCGCTCGCCGGCGGGCAATGCGTTGTTGGCGTGCTGCCCGCTCGCCGCAACGCGCAGCAGCCATTCGCCAGCCACCGCAGCGGCATAGCTGCCACCAAAGCGCAGCGCGGCAAATTGATCCTTGGTCTGGTAGCCCGATGCCGCCGAGTAGCGATCCGTGCCGCCGGCAGCGGGCGCGGCAGGCGCGAAGGTGAAACGGCTGCCCATCGGGAACAAATGATGCACGATGCCGACGTTGAAATCGATGACTTCACCCGGCTTTTGCCACTGGCCACTGTAAGTGGCGGTTACCGGCCGGAAGGTGTGCGGCGTGCAACCCGCTCCGCCAAAGACCGTGGGGACGCCGGCAACTGTGCAGCGGCTGTTCAAATATTTGTAGTCAAATCCAAGGACCAGCTTCGACGTGAATTCTCCGGCGCGCGGAAAAATATGGTTGTAACGCAGGCCGAACACTTCACCCTTGCCGTTGATCCCGAGCCCCCCGCCGAGGGTCGGCGAACTGGCCGGCGTATCGGTGCTTGAGTTGGCGTAGATGAAGTCAATGCTGTCGCCCAGCGAATACAGAGGCAGGCGATAGCCAACGCTGAAAATGTCAACCTTCACGCCGTTGCCATCGTGCCCCGGAATGATCCGGTTGCCAAGAATCTTCATGCCGCCCGGAGGGTCTAACGCCGTCGTGTAGGCTAGCGTCAGCACCTGGTCGCTGTTGCCCAGATTCGCGTTCTGGTAGGAAATGCCGAGCCGATGCTTGCCGCTGGCCTTGGTGCCGGTGTTGTCCAGGGTTACGGTGACGCGCTCGGGGTTTTCTTCCTTGACCTCGACCTTGACGTCGACCTTGCCTTCTTCTTCGCTGACGCCGAGCGTTACCTCAACCTGCTTCGCCGGATTCTCGTTGGTCAACTGGACGTTTTCGGAAAGCTGGCGCATGTTCGGCGCCGCACCTTCCTTCAGATTGGGCAGGCTGGCGCGGACGTTTTCGTTGTTGAAATACTTGTTGCCGGTAATGGTGACCTTGCCCACCACGCCTTCACTGACCTGCAGCTTGACGACGCCGCTGGTGAGCTCCTGCTCCGGCACATAGACCTGCACGGTGCCAAAGCCGAGACGGCGGTAGTCGCCCTCGAGGGCTTCCAAGGCCTTTTGCACATCACCATAATTCTTGCGGCGGCCGACAAAAGGCGCCACCAGTTCCTGCGTCCGTTGCGCCGGCAGAATCGAATTGCCTTCGATCTGGAAACGCACAATGTCGAAACTGCTGTCCTGCGCATAGGCATGATTGAGCGATCCGGCCGCCACAATAGTAGCGGCGGCAGCCAGTAGTTTGGCTATCGCCTTCCTCATAAACAAATCCCCAATAAAATCATGTAGAAATCGACTGACAGCTAATGTTGTTTCTAATTATGGGCAAAGCTAGCAGCTTCCAAGTTTATCAGCAATGCTGCAGCACGCAAACATTAGCTTGAACAAGGGAAAACGTTGCTCGCGCGCAACATTCGCGGCACACAGCGAGCATGCCAGCATACTCCCATCCGCGACAGAGAAAAATACAGAAATCGCCCTATTTTGACTACCGGCGAACCAGTACCGGAATCAGCTCCGCTCGTGAAGCAATTTTCTCAGCGCGACGCCGCCCGATCACGCGGCACTGGGCGGATCCCCCGTGCGGCAAGGCTGGTCAGCGTGTCATCGAGCCGAAGATGCAGGGAATCCTGTCCTGCCGGCGACAGGCCCCAGGAAAAACGTGGCGCCTTGTGCAGGGTCATGCCGGCAGCGATACCCGCCATCAGCGCCAGGGCCGTGCTGGCGAGTAGGCGACGCTGAGCGGATGTCAGGCGAGGCCTCGGCGGTCGCTGGTCGGTTGCCGTATCAAGCGGTCGCGCGGCGGTCTCAGCGGCCGCGAGCGCGTCAGCGATCTTCTGATGACTGGCTGCCGCGGCAGCGGCCTGTGCTTCAGCCGCCATGCGCTCGGCCCGAGCCATGCTCGCCTCGTGCTCGGCTTCGAGACGCACGGCAGCCGCGTGACCGGCCTCGGTTTCCTTCTCGGAACGACGCAGCGCTTCCCGCGCCGCCTCTTTTTCCGCGGCCATGCACGACAGCGCCGCAGCTTCCGCTACCTGCTCGGCACGCAGCTTGTCATTCGCCAGATTCGCCGCGCGTCGCTCTGCGTCGGCGCGCTCGCGGGCTAGCCGGGCGAGTTCTTCCTGCTTCCTGGCGCGGGCCGTCGCGGCGATGGCAAGTTCAGACGCCGCGAATTCGTGGCGCTGGGCATCCGCCAGTGCGCGTTGCTCGGCTTCGACTCGTGTGCGCAGCGCGACTTCGGCAAGACGTTCGACATGCGCCTGCTGCGCGGCCGCAGCCTCGGCGGCGGCCTCGGCGGCGGCGCGGCTGATGGCATGTTCTGCAGCCAGGCCATCGGCCTGCAGCCGCCGTTGCGCCGCAGCGGCTTGCTCGGTGGCTTGCGCCAGCCTCGACTCGGCGGCGGCGCGGGCCCGCTCTTCAGCCCCGGCGCGCGCCAGTGCACCGGCCTCGGCGGCCCGTTCGCCGTCCGTCGCGTTGGCCGCGGCGATCGCATCACTCGCGGCGCGCTGCTGGCGTTGCCGCTCTACATCCATCAATCCCGTCAAGATAGTGCTCAAGTCGATGCTCCCCATTCCGGATCAGGATTCAAGCAGCCGGTCGTCGCAGCCTAACCCAGACCCGGCACGGGCCGAAGGTAGAATAAGCCAATGGAAATAGCTCAAACCCACAGCCAAACCCTGCTCGTTTTCACCAACCTGCCGGACGAAGCCAGTGCCCACGTTCTGGCCGCGGCGCTGGTGGGTGACCGCCTCGCGGCCTGCGTCAATGTGCTGGCGCCTTGCCGCTCCGTCTATCGATGGCAGGGCGCGATCGAAAACGCGACGGAAATTCCTCTGCTGATCAAGACCACGGCAGCGCGCTACCCGGCGCTCGAGGCCGCGATCCGCGCCCGCCATCCTTATGAACTTCCCGAGATCATCGCGGTCCCACTGGCCCATGGCTTGCCGGAATATCTGGACTGGCTGGCCACCGAAACCCTTGCCGAACACCCTGACGGGAACCCCCTTACATGCTGATCCGCTTTCTGTTCCTGCTGCTGTTCGCCCTGACCGGCCTGGCGCGCGCCGAAGAGCCGCTACCTCCCGAAGAGGCCTTCCGCTTTTCGGCGCGCGCCATCGACGCGAAGACCATCGAAGCCCGCTGGCAGATCACCGATCAGTACTACATGTACCGCGACAAGTTCAAGTTCGTGCTGGATGGCGGCACGCTGGGGACACCGAAGCTGCCACCGGGCAAGATCAAAGACGACGAACTGTTCGGCAAGGTCGAAACCTACCGCAAGGAAGTCAAAATCTTGCTGCCGGTGGAAGCCGCCGGACCGGTCACGCTAAAGGCCGTCTCGCAAGGCTGCTGGGACGGTGGCATCTGCTACCCGCCGATCAACCAGGAAGCCAGGATCGAATTGGTCGCCGCGGGTACTCCCGCGGTGGCAAGCGCGGCGCCAATCGCCATTGCCGCCCCGCAAAGCGGGATTTCCGGCATGCAGAGCACGCCAGCGCCGGCGGCCGATGAAAGCTCGCGCATCGCCGGGTTGTTCAAGGGCAGCAATCTGGCCGTGGTGCTGGTCAGTTTCTTCGGTTTCGGCCTGTTGCTTTCGCTGACCCCCTGCGTCTTTCCGATGATCCCGATCCTGTCCGGCATCATCGTCAACCACGGCCATGCGGTGAGCCATTTACGCGCCTTCGTGCTGTCGCTGGCCTACGTGCTGGGCATGGCCGTCACCTACGCCGCGGTGGGCGTCGCCGCCGGGCTGTCAGGCACGCTGCTCTCGGCCGCATTGCAGAATGTCTGGGTGCTGGGCGGCTTCGCGCTGGTGTTCGTCGTGCTCTCATTTTCGATGTTCGGTTTCTACGAATTGCAACTTCCCGCCGCTTTGCAGAGCCGGGTATCCGACACCGCCAACCGCCAGGGTGGTTCGCTGCCCGCGATTGCACTGATGGGCGCGCTTTCGGCGCTGATCGTCGGCCCCTGCGTCGCCGCGCCCTTGGCCGGTGCCTTGCTCTACATCGCGCAGACCGGCAACGCGACACTCGGGGGCGCAGCGCTGTTCGTCATGGCGCTGGGCATGGGCGTGCCGCTGCTGCTGGTGGGCGCCTTCTCGCGCACGCTGCTGCCGAAATCCGGCCCGTGGATGGAAGGCGTCAAGAAGTTCTTCGGCGTCCTCATGCTGGCCACCGCACTGTGGCTGGTCTCGCCGGTCATTCCGCTGTGGCTGCAGATGTTCGGCTGGGCGCTGCTGATGGTGATCCCGGCAATCTACCTGCATGCACTCGACCCCTTGCCGCCGCACGCCCACGGCTGGCAGCGCCTGGGCAAGGGGCTCGGTGTGATGCTTTTGCTCGGCGGCGCGGCGATGCTGATCGGCGTGCTGGGCGGCGCGAAAGATCCGCTGCAACCGCTGGGCTTCCTGGGGGGCAACGCAACCGCCGTCTCGCCAGCGCCGACTTTTGAGCGGGTGGCGACGACCGAACGACTCGATGTTCGCCTTGCCGAAGCGAAAGCCGCGGGCAAGCCCGTGATGCTGGATTTCTACGCCGACTGGTGCGTGAGCTGCAAGGAAATGGAACGTTTCACCTTCGCCGACCCGCAAGTTGCCGCGCGCATGAAGCAGATCGTGCTGCTGAAGGCCGATGTGACCGCAAACAGTGCCGCCGATGCGGCGCTGCTCAAGCGCTTCGGCCTGTTCGGCCCGCCCGGCATCATCTTCTTCGATGCCGCCGGCCGCGAACTGGTCGACCTGCGCGTGGTCGGCTTTCAGCCAGCGGAAACCTTTCTGCCTACCCTCGAGCGCGTCCTGCGCTAACGCGCATGACAGTGAAAGTAACACGTCGATGATGAAACACGCGAAAGGCGAATTACTGACCCGCCCCTCCCATCCTCCCCTCACGGGGAGGCTACTAATTTGCTCGCTCCGCTCGACTGCCACAAGTCGCTCCGAACGAGCTATCTCACATTAATTGCTACGGAGTCGCCATGTTCACGGGCATCATCACCGCCGTCGGAAAAATCAGCCATGCCCAGCCGCTCGAAAAGGGCCTGCGGCTCACCATCAAGGCTCCCGGCCTCAAGCTCGGCGATGTCGCGCTGGGCGATTCAATCGCCCACGGCGGCGTCTGCCTGACGGTCATCGCCAAGAAGAAGGACAGCTACCAGGTCGATGTCTCGCGCGAGACGCTGGATTGCACGGTCGGCCTCGACGCGATTGGCGGCGAGGTCAATCTGGAGAAGGCCATGCGCCTGTCCGACTTCATCGGCGGGCATCTGGTCTCGGGCCATGTCGACGGCGTCGGCGAAGTCGAGAAGTTCGAGCCGATCGGCGAATCGCACGAACTGGTAATCAAGGCGCCAAAGGCACTGGCGAAATACATCGCGCGCAAGGGCTCGATCGTGGTCGATGGCGTTTCGCTCACCACCAATCGCATCAAGGGACGCCGCTTCTCGATCAACCTGATTCCGCACACGGTCGAGGTGACCACGCTGCGCCACCTGCAGGCCGGCAGCCGGGTGAATCTCGAGATCGACCTTATCGCACGATACGTCGAACGCATGCTGACAGCCGGCGCGGCAGCGTAAAATGCGCGCCTTCCCGAGCCAGAGACCTTCACCATGAGCATCAGCCCCGTCCTTGATATCGTCGCCGACATGCGTGCCGGCCGCATGGTGATCCTCGTCGATGAGGAAGACCGCGAAAACGAAGGCGACCTGGTGCTCGCCGCCGACCACGTCACGCCCGAAGCGATCAACTTCATGGCCAAGTGGGGACGCGGCCTGATCTGCCTGACCCTCACCGAAGCGCGTTGCCGCCAGCTCGAGCTGCCGCTGATGGTGCGTGACAACAAGGCACAGCACGGCACCGCCTTCACCATGTCGATCGAGGCCGCAGAGGGCGTCACCACCGGCATTTCTGCGCAGGACCGTTCGCGCACCGTGCAAGCGGCCGTGGCGAAGAACGCCATGCCCGCCGACATCGTCCAGCCCGGCCACATCTTCCCGTTGATGGCGCAAAACGGCGGCGTGCTGGTGCGCGCCGGCCATACCGAAGCCGGCTGCGACTTCGCGCAACTGGCCGGCTGCGAGCCAGCCGCAGTGATCTGCGAAATCCTCAAGGAAGACGGCACCATGGCGCGCCTGCCGGACCTGCTCGAGTTCGCCGCCGAACACAAGCTCAAGATCGGCACCATCCGCGATCTGATCCAGCATCGTTCGGAAACCGAAAAGCTGATCGAATGCGTGGCCGACAAGAACGTCGAATCCGCGCAAGGCGCGTTCCGCCTGCGCGCCTTTGCCGACCGCAGCAGCGGCGACGTGCATCTGGCCCTGTCCTGCGGCGAGATCAAGGCCGACGAAGAAACGCTGGTACGCGTGCATGAATCGATTTGCGTCATGGACTTCCTCGACCGGAACAATTGCCGCCATACCTACGGCGTCGATTTCGCGTTGCGCTCGATTGCCGCGGAGGGTCGCGGCGTGCTGGTGCTCTTGCATCGCGCGGAATCCGGCAATGCCCTGCTGGCCGCGTTGAACGACGACAAGGCGACGCGACCGGCGGCGAAGTGGGACCCGCGCATCTACGGCATCGGCGCACAGATTCTGCGTGAAGTCGGCGTCGGCAAGATGCGCCTGATGGCCAGCCCGCGAAAGATGCCGAGCATGGCCGGCTTCGGCCTCGAAATCACCGGCTATTTCACGCCGGCGGGAGAAAAGACAGCATGAGCGCCTCGCACGGCCGCCCGAAGGGGCGCCAGTCACCACATGGAGCCGCGCAGCGGCGAACATTAGTCACCCCCTGCCGTGGGCAGGGGGCCGAGGGGAAGGCAGTCAAATGAGCATTCGCGAACTCGAACCCAACATGGCGGGCCAGGGACTGCGCGTCGGCGTGGTGCAAGCCCGTTTCAATGAGAACATCGGCGAGGGCCTGCGTTCCGGCTGTCTGGCCGAACTGGCGCGCCTCGGCGTGGCGGATGCCGACGTCACCTTCACCACGGTGCCCGGCGCCCTGGAACTGCCGCTGACACTGCAGACCATGGCGCAAAGCGGCCGCTTCGATGCGCTGGTCGCGCTGGGCGCGGTGATCCGCGGCGAAACCTATCACTTCGAAATCGTTTCCAACGAATCGGCGCGCGGCATTACCGACGTGCAATTGAACACCGGCATCCCGATCGCCAATGCGGTACTGACCACCGAGAACGACGACCAGGCGCTGGTGCGCATGGTGCAAAAAGGTAGCGAGGCGGCGCAGGCTGCCATCGAAATGGCGAATTTGCTGAAGGCCGTCAAATAGTGAGCAGCGGAACGTCGCCGCCGGGCCGCCCCAAGGCGATGAACGACTTGGATGGAGCGGGCGAAGCCCGCAAACGGGCGTCACCCCCTTCCTCGGGAAGGGGGAAGGGGGGCAGGTCGTCAAATCCGCGCCGCCGCGCCCGCGAGTTCGTCATCCAGGGCCTCTACCAATGGCAGGTCGGCGGTCAGGATGAAGCGGCAATTCAGGTGCAGGCGGAAGGTGTCGCCGGTTTCGACAGGGCCGACGGCGAGCTCTACACAACGCTGCTGGCCGAAGCGCGGCAAAACGTCGAGGCGCTGAAGCTCGACCTGGCGCCGCATATCGACCGGACCTGGGACGAAGTGTCGCCGATCGAGCGCTGCATCCTGCTGCTCGGCGCTTGCGAACTCAAGCTCCACGCCGAGACGCCTTATCGGGTGATCATCAACGAGGCCATCGAGCTGGCCAAGACCTACGGCGGCACGGACGGCCACAAGTTCGTCAATGGCGTGCTGGACAAACTGGCCACGGTGCTGCGGCCGACGGAGATGCGGAAGCCCTGAGAGGCTGTTGCGATCCGTGCCCTCGGAATTCGACCTCATCGCGCGCTACTTCACGCGCCGCACGACCCACACCCGGCTCGGCGTTGGCGACGACGCCGCGCTGATCATCCCGACACCCGGCCAGGAACTGGTGATCTCGACCGACCTGCTGGTCGAAGGCACGCATTTCCTCGCCGACACCGATGCCGAGGCGCTGGGCTGGAAAACGCTGGCCGTGAATGTCTCCGATCTGGCCGCGATGGGCGCGCAGCCGCGATGGGCGACTCTCGGCATCGCCGTACCGCCAGCGCCGAGTTTTGCATGGCTCGATGATTTCGCCCGCGGTTTTTTCGCCTGCGCCGACACCTTCGGCGTCGACCTGATTGGCGGCGACACCACCCGCGGGCCGCGCGCCTTCTGCGTCACGATTCTGGGCGAAGCCCCCGCCGGCGCGGCGCTGCGTCGCAGTGGCGCGCAAATCGGCGATTCGATCTGGATTTCCGGCCGACCGGGACGCGCTGCGCTGGGACTGGCCCACCTGCAAGGACGCACGGTGCTGGCCGAACCGCAACTCGGCGACTGCCTCGCAGCACTGCACCGCCCGCAAGCACGCGTCGCACTCGGCCTCGCGCTGCGCGGGCTGGCGACGGCGGCGATCGACGTTTCCGACGGGCTGCTGGCCGACCTCGGACACATCCTCGAACAGTCCGCACGCGCCGCCCGGTTGCAGATTCCCGCCTTGCCCGCTGCTGGACTGGAGCGCGATTGCCTGCTGGCCGGTGGTGACGACTACGAATTGCTGTTCACCGCACCGGCATCGCGCGACAAGGACATCGCCGCGCTAACCGACGCGCTGCAGCTGCCGCTGACGCGCATCGGGCAAATCACCTCCGCCCCGCCCGGCGAACTCCTGGTGTGCGACGATGGCGGCAACGTCATCACGCCCGTACAGCGCGGCTATGATCATTTTCAACAATGACCAAGCAACCCCCGCCTCCACTCAAGTTCCTGTTCCGCCACCCCGCGCATTTCATTGCCTGCGGCATGGGCAGCGGGCTTTCCCGCTTCGCGCCCGGGACCGCCGGCACGGCTTTCGCCTGGCTGACGTTTCCCCTATTGCGCATGTACCTGGACAGCGATCTGGGGATGGCAATCTTCCTGCTGCTGGCTTTTGCCATCGGCGTTTCCGCCTGCCAGATCACGGGGCGCGCCCTCGGGGTGGTCGATCACGGCGCCATCGTCTGGGACGAAATCGTGCCCTTCTGGGGCGTGCTGATGTTCACTCCGCCGGAATTGCTCTGGCAACTGGCGGCCTTCTTGTGGTTCCGCTTCTACGACATCGTCAAGCCGCAGCCGGCGAAATTCTTCGACACGCAGGTGAAAAACGGCTTCGGCGTGATGATGGACGACGTCATCGCGGCCGGCTACACGGTGCTGACGATCGCACTGTTCAAAGCCTTCCTGCCCTTCTGATGGACGCCGAGCTCGTTGCCTTGTCGGAAGCGCTGGGTTCAGCGTGTCGGACTCTGTCTGCCGGGGATTCCCCTTCGGGGGCCGGCCAGCGCCGACTCTTGCTGGCCACTGCGGAATCCTGCACCGGCGGCTGGGCGGCACAAGTGATCACTCACACGGCCGGCAGTTCGGAATGGTTCGAGCGCGGCTTCGTGACCTACTCCAACGAAGCCAAGATCGACTTGCTGGACGTGCGGCCCGAAACCCTCCAGCAATTTGGCGCGGTGAGCCCGGAAACGGCTGCCGCAATGGCGGAAGGCGCCCTGAAAAACTCCAAGGCCATGATTTCACTGGCCATTACCGGAATCGCCGGGCCCACGGGTGGCTCACCTGGTAAGCCAGTGGGCACCGTATGCTTTGCCTGGTGTCGAGTCGGCCAGACAGCCGATACCGAAACCAGGGTCTTTGCCGGCGACCGCGAAGCAGTGCGCCGGCAGGCAGTAATTCACGCCCTGCAGGGCCTGCTGCTGCGACTCGACACGTGACCGATCCGGAGCGCGCAAAAACTGTGCCATCCATGCCATAATCGATTCAACTTTTGAAGGAAGCATTTAATGGACGACAACAAGAGCAAGGCACTCCAGGCCGCACTGGCCCAGATAGAAAAGCAGTTCGGCAAAGGCTCCATCATGAAGATGGGCGAAGGCTTGGCCATCGACGATATTCAAACCGTTTCCACCGGCTCGCTGGGGCTGGATATCGCCTTGGGCATAGGCGGCCTGCCGCGCGGCCGGGTGGTTGAGGTCTACGGACCGGAGTCTTCCGGCAAGACCACGCTGTGCCTGCACATCGTCGCCGAGATCCAGAAAGCCGGCGGCGTCGCGGCCTACATCGACGCCGAAAATGCGCTCGACCCCGGCTATGCGGCAAAGCTCGGCGTGAACGTGCCCGACTTGCTGATTTCGCAACCCGACACGGGCGAGCAGGGCCTGGAAATCACCGACATGCTGGTGCGTTCGGGCGGCGTCGATTGCATCGTGATCGACTCGGTCGCCGCGCTGACCCCGCGCGCCGAAATCGAAGGCGAAATGGGCGACCAGTTGCCCGGTCTGCAGGCACGGCTGATGTCGCAGGCGCTGCGCAAGCTCACCGCCAACATCAAGCGCACCAACACGCTGGTGATTTTCATCAACCAGATCCGCATGAAGATCGGTGTCATGTTCGGCAACCCGGAAACCACCACTGGCGGCAACGCGTTGAAGTTCTACGCCTCGGTGCGCATGGACATCCGCCGCACCGGCGCCATCAAGAAAGGCGACGAAGTCATCGGCAACGAAACCAAGGTAAAAGTGGTCAAGAACAAGGTCGCGCCGCCCTTCCGCGAGGCCCATTTCGACATCCTCTACGGGGAAGGCATTTCGCGCCAGGGTGAAATCGTCGAACTCGGTGTCGAGCACAAGATCGTCGAGAAATCCGGCGCCTGGTACGCCTACAAGGGCGAGAAGATCGGCCAGGGCAAGGACAATGCGCGCGAATTCCTGCGCGAGCATGCCGACATCGCCGTGGAAATCGAGAACCGGGTGCGCGAGGCCGTCGGCGTTGCCGCTCTTGGCGTTGCAGAACCGGTGAAAGGCAGCTAGGCACAAGGAACGGCGGGCACGCAGGTAGAGAGGTATACAGCTTGTCGAATGGCTTCAATGGCGCTCGCGGCGGTCAACATCATGTCGAATGAACTGCGCCAGCAGGCGATCCGGCTGCTGGCCCGGCGCGAACACACCCGCGTCGAACTGGCCCGCAAGCTGGCGGGTCTCGGCACGCAGGAGGAAATCGACGCGGTGCTCGCCGACATGGAGGCTTCGCAATTGCAGTCCGACAACCGGACGGCTGAGAACTACCTGCGCAGCAATGCTCCCCGTCTGGGCGCCTCGCGCCTGCGTCACACCTTGAAAACACGGGGCGTCGCGCCCGAAATGATCGACGAGCAACTGGCACAGGCTGACCTGCCCGACGAAATCGAGCGCGCCCGCGCCGCCTGGAGCCGGAAGTTTTCCGCCGCACCCGCCAATCCCAAGGAATGGGCACGTCAGGCGCGCTTTCTGCAAAGCCGGGGATTTGCCGGCGACATCGTGCGCAAACTGCTCAAGGAACCGATGGGAGAGGTTGAAGAATGACCGCACCCGTCGCTACGCTCTCGGCGCACAACCTGCGCAAGAAATACAAGTCGCGGACGGTGGTGACCGACGTCTCGTTCGAGGTCGCCGCCGGCGAAGTGGTGGGCCTGCTCGGTCCCAACGGCGCCGGCAAGACCACCTGCTTCTACATGATCGTCGGCCTGGTGGCCGCCGACGGGGGCGAAATCCGCATCGAGAACGAAGGCGAGCACCAGCGCCTGACCCACATGCCTATCCACCAGCGCGCCAAGCTGGGCCTGTCCTATCTACCCCAGGAAAATTCGGTGTTCAGAAAGCTCACGGTATCCGAAAACGTGCGCGCCGTGCTGGAACTGCAGGGTCTCGATGAAGACGCGATGGACGAGCGCGAAGAAACCCTGCTGCAGGAACTGCACATCACCCACATTCGCAAGAACCTGGCGGCTTCGCTCTCGGGCGGCGAACGCCGTCGCGTCGAAATCGCCCGCGCCCTGGCCACCAGCCCGCGCTTCATCCTGCTCGACGAACCCTTTGCCGGCGTCGACCCGATTGCCGTGATCGACATCCAGAAGATCATCCGCTATCTGAAGGAAAGCGGCATCGGCGTACTGATCACCGATCACAATGTCCGCGAAACCCTGGGCATCTGCGATCGCGCCACGATAATTAACGCCGGTGAAGTGCTTGCCGCTGGACAACCGGCCGAGATAGTCGATAATGAAAGTGTGCGTCGGGTTTATCTCGGCGAGCACTTCAGAATGTAACTACAAGAACAAGAAGCTATGAGGCAGGGACTCCAGCTCAGGCTCTCGCAACATCTGGCATTGACGCCGCAGTTGCAGCAGTCGATCAGGCTTTTGCAGTTGTCGACGCTGGAACTGAATGCCGAGATCGATCAGGCGCTGCAGGAAAATCCGCTGCTGGAACGCGATGAGCCGGGCGAGCCCGGCGAATCGGTCGAGTCGCCGGTATTCAGCCCCGGTTCCACGGTGGATGCGGTGGCAACGCCGCAGACTGCCACCCCGCAGGAAAGCGATGAGCGCCGGGAAGCGCAGGGCGGCGATGACGAAGGCTGGGGCATGGATTTTTCCGGCAGCCACGGCCAGCGCGATCCCAACGATGACGATCTCGACAGCGGCGAATCGCAGGCCGCGTCGATTTCGCTGCGCGAGCATCTGGGAGAGCAGCTGGCGATGACCCAGCTGCCCGATCGCGAGCGGGCGCTGGTCGGCTTTCTGATCGAAGCCCTGAGTGACGACGGCTATTTGACACAGCCGCTGGATGAGTTGATCGACCTGCTGGTCACCGATGACGACGAAGTCCGCGAAGCCCTGCTGGAAGAACTCGGCATCGCCCTGCGCCATTTGCAGAACCTCGATCCGCCGGGCATCGGCGCGCGCAGTGCGCAGGAATGCCTGTCGCTGCAGCTCAACAGCCTGCCGCCCTCCGACGCCCGCAGCCTCGCTCTGGCGATCGTCGGCGATCACCTCGAACATCTGGCCGCCCGCGACTTTGCGCGCATCAAGAAATCGCTGGGCTGCGACGATGATCAGCTGCGCCTGGCGCAAACCCTGATCCGCTCGCTGAATCCGCGGCCCGGCGCGCAATACGCACCGATCGAAACCCGCTATGTGGTGCCCGACGTGTCGGTGAAGAAGCTGCACGGGCAGTGGGTCGTCAGCCTCAACCGGGAAGCCATGCCGCGCCTGCGCATCAACCGGCTCTACGCGGACATCCTGCACCGCCACCGCGGCGGCAACGGTTCCTCCGCCGGGCTCGCCAGCCAGTTGCAGGAAGCCAAGTGGCTGATCAAGAACGTGCAGCAGCGCTTCGACACCATCCTGCGCGTATCGCAGGCCATCGTCGACCGGCAGCGGGCGTTCTTCGACCACGGCGAGGTGGCGATGCGGCCGCTGACGCTGCGCGAGATCGCGGAAACGGTCAAGCTTCACGAATCGACGATTTCACGCGTGACGACGCAGAAATATCTGGCGAGTCCGCGCGGCGTCTATGAACTCAAATACTTTTTTGGCAGCCACGTCGCCACCGATACCGGCGGCGCGGCTTCCTCAACCGCAATTCGGGCGCTGATCAAGCAGTTGGTCGGCGCCGAGGACGGCAAGAAGCCGCTCTCGGATGCCCGTCTTGCGGAAATCCTCGGCGAGCAGGGCATCGTCGTGGCACGTCGCACAGTAGCGAAGTACCGCGAGTTGCTCAGCATTCCGCCGGTCAACCTCAGGAAAGCTCTCTGAGAAAACACCTCTGACAAGGAGACATCATGAATCTCAACATCACCGGCCACCACATCGAAGTCACCCCGGCCATACGCGAATACGTCACCGGAAAACTCGATCGGGTGCTGCGACATTTCGATCAGGTGACCAGCTCGCACGTCATCCTGTCGGTTGAAAAACTGCAACAGAAGGCTGAAGTCACGCTGCACGTAAAAGGCAAGGACATTTTCGCCGACGCCACCGACGCCGACCTCTACGCCGCCATCGACCTGGTGGCCGACAAGCTGGATCGCCAGGTGGTCAAGCACAAGGAGAAAGTCTCCAATCACAACCACGACAAGCGTCAACAGGTCGAATAGGCCCGGCACCAGAAAATCGGGAGCGGGCGGCCGCGCGGTGTGTCCCGTGCGCTTGCACCGGAGACGGTGCTCTGCACACCTGGGACGCAGCTTCGCTGGCAGGTGTCCACCGGATAGCGTTATACTGCGCGCCGCCGCAACCCCCGCCCATTTGCCGCCCATTTGCCGCTTATTTCCCGAATTGCTTCCGCCATGAATCAGATCGCCCGCCTGCTGCCACTCGACAATGTGGTGGCCAATCTCGACGCCAGCAGCAAGAAGCGCGTATTCGAGCAAGTGGGCATTCTGTTCGAGAACCATCAGAGCCTCGCCCGCAGCACCGTCTACGACGCGTTGTTCGCCCGCGAGAAGCTGGGTTCCACCGGTCTCGGCCAGGGCATTGCCATTCCCCATGGACGCATCAAGGGCCTCAAGACTCCGGTCGGTGCATTTGCCCGCCTTGAGGCGCCGGTGCAATTTGATGCGCCCGACGGAAAACCGGTCGGCCTGGTGTTTGTCCTGCTGGTGCCTGAAGCCGCCAACGAACATCACCTGCAACTGCTTTCCGAGCTGGCGCAGATGTTTTCCGACAAGAGCTTCCGCGAACAGCTTGCTACCGCTCCGGATGCCGCAACGCTGCATGAGCTTTTCGCCAATTGGCACGCGAACTAGTCGTTTCCCAGCTGTTTGAACGCAACCGCGAGCGGCTCCAGCTCTCGTGGGTCAGCGGTGCGATGACACGGGCGATTTGCACCACGGAACATGTCGTATCGCCCGCCGACCTGATCGGCCACCTCAACCTGATGCACCCGGAGCGCCTCCAGGTCATCGGCACGCCGGAAGTTGCGTGGTCGGCCCGCCATGCGCCGGAAAAGGTGGCGCATCACATGCAGGAGATCTACAGCGCCAAACCGCCCGCCATCATCGTCGCTGACAACTGTTCGGTTGACGGCGACATCCTCAAGGGTTGCGAAGCCTCGGGCACGCCTCTGCTGCAAACGCCGCTGTCCTCGGCCTTCGTCATCGATACCCTGCGCACTTTTGTCTCGCGCCAACTGGCTGAAACCGGCACGCTGCACGGCGTCTTCCTCGACGTATTGGGCATGGGCGTGCTGATTACCGGCGACTCGGGCGTCGGCAAGAGCGAACTCGGCCTCGAGCTTATTTCGCGCGGACACGGGTTGGTCGCCGATGACGTGGTCGATGTCTCGCGCATCGGGTCCGACACGCTGGAAGGGCGCTGTCCGGAGTTGCTCAAGGACTTCCTCGAAGTGCGGGGGTTGGGGCTGCTCAACATCCGCACGGTGTTTGGCGAAACGGCCTGCCGGCGCAAGATGCGCCTCAAACTGATCGTGCACCTGCAAAGGCCGACGCCCGGCGTGCCGGATGCCGCCCGCTTGCCGCTCGATGCGCAGAACGAAACGATCCTCGGCGTACCGATCCGGCGCGTCACCCTTCCCGTCGCTGCCGGCCGCAACCTTGCGGTATTGCTGGAGGCCGCGGTGCGCGCCACGGTGTTGAAGCTGCGCGGAATCGACAGCATGCAGGAGTTCATCGACCGGCAGGAAGCAGCGCTCAGGGCCGACAGCGGCCAGGACCCGGTCAACTAAGCCGTCGAACCCGCGTTAAAGGAGTACGGCGAACAAGACACTTCCCGCCGCCCATATACCCAAGGAGACTCACAATGAACAAACTGATTGCCGTCGCGATTACCGCCCTGTTCGCTGCCAACGTAGCCTTTGCAGCGCCGGAAAAGGCCGCTGCTGCTCCGGCCGCGCCTGCGGCTGCCCCGGCGAAAGCCGCCCCGGCTCCCGCTGCTGCTCCGGCGAAAGCGGCCGAAGCTGCCAAACCGGCGGCTGCCGCCAATGACTGCGAAGCCAAGGCAGTAAGCAAGGATGGCAAGCCGCTCGCCGGCGCCGCCAAGGCCGCCTCGATCAAGAAGTGCCAGGGTGCCGGCAAGCCGGCCGAAGCCAGCGGCTGCGAAGCCAAGGCCGTGGGCAAGGACGGCAAGCCGCTCGCCGGCGCGGCCAAGGGTGCCTTCATGAAGAAGTGCGAAGCGGACGCCAAGGCCAAGTAAGTCGGCTTGTCCCGCACGAAACGCCGGCCCCGAATTGGGGCCGGCGTTTTGCTTTGTGTCCGAGTCCCTTTGGGCGAGGACGGTATCCCCCGGCGGGATCTGCCGCCCGGGTTCCACTACTGAACTCCCCTATGCAACGGGTTGCAATGCAATTCGTTGCATAGTATTCTTCGCCGCATGGCCCTCGACCATGCCTTGCTGGTTTCCCTGCTCGAAAAACCCAGTTCCGGTTACGAACTGGCGCGCCGCTTCGACCGCTCGATCGGCTATTTCTGGCATGCCACGCACCAGCAGATCTACCGCGTGCTCTCGCGCATGGAAGCCGAGGGCTGGATAAGCGCCGAAGTGCAAGCCGGCGAGACCGCCCCCGATCGCAAGGTGTTTTCGGTCACCGCGCAAGGTCGCGTCGAGTTGTCGCGCTGGATCGCGGAGCCGGTCGAGCCGGAAGGCACCCGCGACGCGCTGATGGTCAAGCTGCGCGGCGCAGCCTTCGGCGACCCGCAAGGCCTGATCGCCGAACTCGAACACCATCGCGCGGCCCACGCCAACCGGCTGACCTGTTACCACGTCATCGAAGCGCGCGACTTCGCCGGCACGCTGGATCCCCAGCGTGCCTTGCAGTACATGGTCCTGAAAAGCGGCTTGCGCTTCGAACAGGGCTGGCTGGAATGGTGCGAAGAGGCGCTCGGCCTGCTGCGCAGTTTTCGACAATGAACGACTTATCCCCCAGCCCCTTCTCCAGGAGAAGGGGTGACCACGGCTCGCTGCGCTCGCGGGCTTTTGACGGGTCTGCCTTGGGGCGGCCCGGCGGCAGACCAACCAAGGAGACATCATGAGCAACGCCTACCCGCACCTGCTGGCCCCGTTGGACCTCGGCTTCACCACGCTGAAGAATCGCGTCCTCATGGGCTCGATGCACACCGGCCTGGAAGACATCGGCAACAGCCACGACCGCATGGCGGCTTTCTACGCCGCGCGCGCCAAGGGCGGCGTCGGCCTCATTGTCACCGGCGGCTTTGCGCCGAACCAGGACAGCATCGTGATGCAGGGCGCGTCCATCCTCGACAATGAAACCGAGGCCGCCAAGCACCGTGTCATCACCGAGGCGGTGCATGCCCACGGCGGCAAGATCTGCGTGCAGATCCTGCATACCGGCCGCTACGCCTATACCAAGCGCCCGGTGGCGCCCTCGGCACTCAAGGCGCCGATCAATCCGTCGACGCCGCACGCGCTGACCGAAGAGGAAATCCTCAAGACCATCGCCGACTACGCGCAATGCGCCGCCATGTGCCAGTTCGCCGGCTACGACGGGGTCGAGATCATGGGCTCGGAGGGCTACCTGATCAACGAATTCCTCGCGCCGCAGACCAACCACCGCGACGACCGCTGGGGCGGCAGCCTGGAAAACCGCATGCGCTTCGGCCTCGAAGTGATCCGCGCCGTGCGCGCGAAAGTCGGCGCCAACTTCATCATCATCTTCCGCCTCTCGATGCTCGACCTGGTCGAGGGCGGCAGCACCTGGGACGAAGTCGTGGCCATGGCCAAGGAAGTCGAAAAGGCCGGTGCCACGATCATCAACACGGGGGTGGGCTGGCACGAGGCGCGCATCCCGACCATCATGACCAGCGTGCCGCGTGCGGCCTACACCTGGGTCACGCGGCGCATGATGGGGCAGGTCAGGATTCCGCTGATCACCACCAATCGCATCAACGACCCGCAGGTCGCCGAGGATGTCATCGCGCGCGGCGACGCCGACATGGTCTCGATGGCGCGGCCCTTCCTCGCCGATGCCGAGTTCGTGAACAAGGCCGCCGCGGGCCGCGCCGATGCGATCAACACCTGCATCGCCTGCAACCAGGCCTGCCTCGACCACATCTTCTCGCGCCAGTTGTGTTCCTGCCTGGTCAATCCCTTTGCCTGTCACGAACTAGACGTCACGGTGGAGCCCGCCGCAACACCAAGGAAAGTCGCCGTGGTCGGCGCCGGCCCCGCCGGTCTCGCCGCCGCGACGCAACTGGCCGAACGCGGCCACCGCGTCAGCCTGTTCGATTCGGCGGCCGAAATCGGTGGCCAGTTCAATTTGGCGCGGCGCATCCCGGGCAAGGAGGAATTTGGCGAAACCCTGCGTTACTTCGGCACGCGGCTGAAGGAGTTGAAGGTCGACGTGCAGTTGAATCGCCGTGTCACCAGCGCCGACTTTTCAGGCTACGACCACGTCGTCGTCGCCACCGGCATCGTGCCGCGGACGCCGGCGATTCCGGGCATCGAGCACGCCAAGGTCACCAGCTACATCGATCTCATCGAAGGCCGCAAGAAGGCCGGCAAGAAGGTTGCCGTGATCGGCGCCGGCGGCATCGGCTTCGACGTCGCCGAACTGCTGACCAATGCCGAAGCGCACGGCGACTCGATCGACACCTACCGCAAGGAATGGGGCATCGATCCCGACTATCAGGACAAGCGCGGAGGCCTGACTGAACCGCAAATGCCGGCGACGCCGCGCGAAGTCTGGCTGCTGCAGCGCAAGGCGACCAAGGTCGGCGACGGCCTGGCCAAGACCACCGGCTGGGCGCGCCGCCTGCTGCTGCAAAAACGCGGCGTGCATCTGCAGGGCGGTTGCGAGTACCTGAAGATCGACGACGCCGGCCTGCACATCGCGGTCGACGGCAAGCCGCAACTGCTCGCTGTCGATACCATTGTCATTTGCGCCGGGCAGGAACCGCGCCGCGAACTGGTCGCCGGGCTCGAAGCCGCCGGCATCGAACACACGTTGATCGGCGGCGCCGATGTCGCCGTCGAACTCGACGCCAAACGGGCGATCTGGCAGGCGACGGAATTCGCCGTCGAGTACTGAACGGAAAGGCTTTACCGCAGAGGCGCAGAGGTAACGCAGAGGAAGGCAATAACGATACGTGCTTTCGCTTTTCTCTGCGTTACCTCTGCGCCTCCGCGCCTCTGCGGTGAGTTCTTCGCGTCACGCCAGAAACTCGCTCCACGGCCCCGACACGCGAACCGACAGTGGTTCGTAGCCGGGCATCGCCAGCAAGCGCTGGCGGAAGGTGTTGCCCTGCAGTCGCGCCAGAAGCGCTTTGCCCTCCGGGCTGCCGGCGATGGACGAACGCATGGCAAAGCCGTAACGCTCCCAGATCAGCGGCACAAAGCCAAGGTCATAGCGCGCCGCCGCCGCCTCGATGCCGAAGCCGACATCGGCCTGGCCGGCCGCCACGGTGGCGGCAATCGCCTCATGGGTGAATTCCTCATGGGCGTAACCGTCGATGCTCTCCGGCCGCAATCCGTTGGCCGCCAGCAACTGGTCGATCAGGCTGCGTGTGCCCGATCCGCGCTGGCGGTTCACCATGCGCAGGCCGCGCCTCGACGCATCGGCCAGGCTTTGCAACCGGTGCGGATTGCCGCGCGCCACGATCAGGCCCTGGCAGCGGCGCATCAGCGGCAGGCAGACATGCAACGACGGCTTCAGCCAGCGCCCGAGCCAGCTTTCCAGTTGTGCGGCGGTCCAGCTTTCCGGAACGTGAAAACCGGCGATGTCGCATTCGTCGCGCCCAAGGCCGGTCAGCGCCTCCTCGCTACCACGCCAGAACAAGTCGAAGCGGACGCGGCGGCCATGCTCGACCCAGTCGGCCAGCGCCAGATCGTGGCTCGCCGCCAAACGCAGTCGATCCGGCACCGCGCGCACCATAGGTGCCAGCAAGTCTTCGAGCCGGCGTTGCCACGGCGCATGCACCGCATCGAGCGCAACACGGGCCGAGGCATCGAGTTGCACCAGCGATGCGCCGAACTCGGTCAGCCGCGTGCCCCGTCCGCGTTCCATGACCACCAGCGGCGCACCCAAGGCTTGCTCGCAGTCGCGCAACAAGCCCCATGCCGAACGGTAAGACATTCCGGCCTGCTTCGCCGCGTTGCCCAAGGCACCCTCCGCCGCAAGAGCCGTGAGCAGGCCCAGCAGGCGACTGGTATCGACATCCCCCAGCAGCGGTCCGAAATCCCAAGCCCAGCGCAGACGAGGCAAATCGGGCTTCAAACGCGTAGTTGTTGCAGCTGATGACATATATGGCCCTTTGTTTGCATAGCTTACGCTTCACAGCCCATATGTAGTGCACTGCATAGATCGCCGCCCTTCATGCACGAATTCAACGAACCCCTGGTCACCGCCTGGCAGCTCGTGGCCGGGGCCGATGCGCGCCTGGCCGGGATCGTCCTGCTCAGCCTGCGCGTCAGCTTGGCGGCGACCCTGATCGCCTGCGTGATCGGCATGCCGATCGGCGCCTTGCTCGCGGTCGGCCGCTTTCCCGGGCGGCGCGCGCTGATTGTGCTGTTCAACGGCCTCATGGGCCTGCCGCCGGTGGTGGTGGGCCTGCTGGTGTATCTGCTGCTGTCGCGCGCCGGGCCGCTGGGGCAATTCGGCCTGTTGTTTTCGCCCACCGCCATGGTGATCGCGCAGGCGGTGCTGGTGACGCCGATCGTCGCGGCGCTGACGCGGCAGGTGATCGCCGACGAATGGGCCGAGTACCGCGAGCAGCTGCGTTCGCTGGGAGCGAGCCGGACGCGCGCCGCCGCGACCCTGCTCTGGGACGGCCGCTTCTCGCTATCGACGGCGGCGCTGGCCGGTTTCGGCCGCGCCATTGCCGAAGTCGGCGCGGTGATGATCGTCGGCGGCAACATCGACGGCGTCACGCGCGTGATGACCACCACCATCGCGCTGGAAACCAGCAAGGGCGACCTGCCGCTGGCGCTGGCGCTGGGCGTGATCCTGATCGCCGTGGTGCTGGCGATCAATGCCGTCGCCTATGCGCTGCGCGACTGGGCCGAAAGGCACTGGGGGTGAATAACTCGCCCTGGCTTGCTGTCGAAAACCTCGGCCTGACCGAGGGCGCTACCCGCATCCTCGACGACGTGTCCCTGCAACTGGACGCGCAACGCACCGTGGTGCTCGGCCCCAACGGCGCCGGCAAGAGCACGCTGCTGCGCCTGATCCATGGCCTGCTGCATCCCAGCGCCGGCACGCTGCGCTGGCCGCAGCCGCTCTCGCAGGCGATGGTGTTCCAGCGCCCGGTGATGCTGCGCACGACGGCACTGGCCAACGTGATCTACGGCCTCAAGCTCAAGGGCTACGCGGCCGATGAATGCGAGCAACGCGCCCTGCAGTCGCTGGCGCGAGTCGACCTCGAAGCGCTCGCAAGACGTCCGGCGCGGCTGCTCTCGGGCGGCGAACAGCAACGCGTGGCGCTGGCCCGCGCCTGGGCGCTGGAACCCGAGCTGCTGATCCTCGACGAGCCGACCGCCAGCCTCGATCCGGGGAGCAGCCGCGAAGTCGAACGCATCATCAAGGCCATCGCCGCCAGCGGCGCGCGCATCCTGATGACCACCCACAACCTCGCCCAGGCCCGGCGCATTGCCGAGGAAATCGTCTTCATCGATCGCGGCCGGATCGTCGAACAAACGCCGGTCGAAGAATTTTTCACCCAGCCGCGAAGCGAAGCGGCGCAACGCTTTCTCCAGGAGGAAACCCCATGATCGGACGTCGCCTGTTCTGCTCCACCCTGACCGCGCTCGGCTTGCTGGCTGCCGCCACAGGCCAGGCCCAGGAGCGCTTCATCACTGTTTCATCGACCACCTCGACCGAGCAATCCGGCCTCTTCGGCCATCTATTGCCGATTTTCGAAAAAACCAACGGCATCAAGGTGCGCGTAGTTGCCTTGGGCACCGGCCAGGCGCTTGATCTGGCGCGGCGTGGCGATGCCGACGTGGTCTTCGTCCATGACAAGGCCGCCGAGGAGAAATTCATCGCCGAAGGCTACGGCGTCAAGCGCCAGGAAGTCATGTACAACGACTTCGTCGTGATCGGCCCCAAGGCGGACCCGGCCAAGGCGGCGGGCAAGGACATCCTCGAAGGCCTGCGCCGCATCGAAGCGGCGAAAGCACCCTTCGTTTCGCGCGGTGACAAGAGCGGCACCCACGCCGCCGAGTTGCGCTACTGGAAGGCCGCCGGCGTCGATCTGGACAAGGCAAAGGGCGCCTGGTATCGCGACACCGGCTCCGGCATGGGCCCGGCGCTCAACACCGCCGCTTCGATGAACGCCTACCTCCTCGCCGACCGTGGCACCTGGCTCTCGTTCAAGAATCGCGGCAATCTCGGCATCATCGTCGAAGGCGACACGAAGCTGTTCAACCAGTACGGCGTGATCCTGGTCAATCCCGCAAAGCATCCGCACGTGAAGCAGGCCGATGGGCAGAAGTTCATCGACTGGGTGGTTTCGGCCGAGGGCCAGAAGGCCATCGCCGACTACAAGATCGGCGGCGAACAGTTGTTCTTTCCGAACGCCAAGCGCTGACCGGGCTGGGTTTGCGGCGGCGGGGCAGTAGAATACGGCCCTCGCCGAATTCCCCCGGCGCATCAACCGGTTGCACTGCCATGCTCGTCGCATCAAACGTCACCATCCAGTTCGGCGCGAAGCCGCTTTTCGAAAACGTCTCGGTCAAGTTCGGCGAAGGCAACCGCTACGGCCTGATCGGCGCCAACGGCTCGGGCAAGACCACCTTCATGAAGATCCTCGCCGGCGTGCTGGAGTCTTCCGCCGGCAATGTCTCGCTCGATCCCGGCGAGCGCATGGCCTACCTCAAGCAGGACCAGTTCGCCTACGAAAACGTGCGCGTGCTCGACGTGGTGATGAAGGGCCACGCCGAGATGTGGGCCTGCATGTCCGAGCGCGACGCGATCTACGCCAACCCGGACGCGACCGAAGACGACTACATGCGCGCCGCCGAGCTGGAATCGCATTTCGCCGAGTACGACGGCTACACCGCCGAATCACGCGCCGGCGAACTGCTGCTCGGCGCCGGCATCCCCACCGACAAGCACAACGGGCCGATGAGCGAAGTGGCGCCGGGCTGGAAGCTGCGCGTGCTGCTGGTGCAGGCACTGTTCGCCAACCCGGACATCCTGCTGCTCGACGAGCCGACCAACAACCTCGACATCAACACCATCAGGTGGCTGGAGGACATCCTCAACGTGCGCGAGAGCACCATGATCATCATCTCGCACGACCGCCATTTCCTGAACCAGGTGTGCACTCACATGGCCGACCTCGACTACGGCACGATCAAGGTCTATGGCGGCAATTACGACGACTTCATGGAAGCCTCGACCGTCGCGCGCGAGCGCCAGGTCTCGGCCAACACCAAGGCCAAGGAGCGCGTCGCCGACCTGCAGGGTTTCGTGCGCCGCTTCTCGGCCAACAAGTCGAAGGCGCGCCAGGCCACCAGCCGCCTCAAGCTGATCGAAAAGATCCGGCCGGAAGACATCAAGCCCTCCTCGCGCCAGTATCCGTGGATCCGCTTCGACTTCGACGAGAAGGAAAAGCTGCACCGCCTGGCCTGCGAAATCGAGAACCTCGGTTTCGGCTACGAGCCGAAGGTGCCGATCATCAAGTCGCTGTCGCTGAGCATCGAGGCCGGCGACAAGGTCGCCATCATCGGCGAGAACGGCGTCGGCAAGACCACGCTGCTGCGCCTGCTGGAGGGCGAAAAGCTGGGCGGCCTGGCGCCGCTGGGCGGCAAGGTGAAGTGGGCCGAAAAGGCCCGCCCCGGCGTCTTCGCCCAGGATCACGCGGCCGACTTCGCCGACAAGACGCCGCTCACCGAATGGATCGTGCAGTGGGTGCGGCAGGGCGGTTACGAAGGCGGCGATGTCGAAACCCTGATCCGAGGCACACTGGGCCGGTTGCTGTTCTCCGGCGATGACGCCAAGAAACCGGTGAATGTGATTTCCGGCGGCGAACAGGGTCGCATGCTGTTCGGCAAGCTGATGCTGCTGCGGAACAACGTGCTGCTGATGGACGAACCGACCAACCACCTCGACATGGAATCCATCGAGTCGCTCAACACCGCGCTGGAAAAATATCCCGGCACGCTGATCTTCGTTTCGCATGACCGCGAGTTCGTCTCCTCGCTGGCGACGCGCATCATCGACATCAAGCCGGATCGCAGCATCGTCGACTATCGCGGCAGCTATGAGGAGTATCTGGCGAGCCAGGGGCTGGGATGATTGCCTCGCTTGCAGGATGCAGCGACTTGTATTACAGTTAATACATTGCGTTCCAGAGAGCTGCCGCCATGACCACCACCGTTCGCCTTCCGCTCCGCGTTGAACAAGCGCTGGCGACGTATTGCGTCGAAGCCAAGCGCACCAAGTCGGAAGTGATCGTCGAGCTTCTGGAGCAGCGCTTCATGGGCACCGACAGCGAGCGCACGCCCTACGAACTGGCGCAGGAAGCCGGCTTCATCGGCTGCGTATCTGGCAAGAGCGCTGGCAAGTCGCACGCGGGCAACACCAAGGAACGCGTCGCCGCCGCCATTCGCAAGAAGCACGGCAAGAAGCCGGTCGCGTGAGTTCAATCCTGGTCGATACCGGTCCGCTGGTGGCGCTGGCGGACAAGCGCGACAACGCCCACGCCGAATGCAAGGCCTTCCTCGCCGCCTATCGCGGCCGGCTGGTGACGACCTGGGCGGTGCTCACCGAGTTCTCGCACCTGGCGCCATCGGTATCCGCCACGCTGCCGCTGTATCGCTGGATCGACAAGGGCGGACTGGAATTGCTGCCGCTCGGCCGCGATGAACTGGTGCGCGCCATCGACTGGATCGAAAAGTATGCCGATCGGCCGATGGACCTAGCCGACGCCTCACTGGTGGTCGCCGCCATGAACACCGGCATCCACACGGTGTGGACCCTCGACCGCAGCGACTTCGAGACCTATCGGTTGCCGGGACGCAAGCGCTTTCGGCTCGCGGTGATGCCCAAATGAGCCCGTTGCGCGACGCTGCCCGCTTCATCCTCAAACTGCTCGGCTGGACGCTGATCGACCTGCCGCAGCGTCCGCCCAAGGCCGTGGTGATCGCTTATCCGCACACCTCGAACTGGGATTTTCCGGTGACGCTGCTGGCGATCGCCGCGCTGCCCTTCGGCGCCCACTGGGTGGGCAAGGACACCATGTTTCGCGGCATGCTGGGGCCGATCATGCGCGCCTTGGGGGGCATCGCAGTGAACCGCCGCGAGCGCACCGGTTTCGTCGAGCGGCTGGCCGACGAATACCGTCGTCGCGAGAATTTCCACATGATCATCGCCACCGAAGGCACGCGTCGCCGGCAGGAAGGATGGAAATCGGGTTTCTACCGGATCGCCGTGGCCGCCAAGGTTCCGGTGATCATGGCCACCGTCGATTACGGCAAGCGCGAGGTCGGCCTGCTGGCCAGCATCGAACTGAGCGGTGACCAGGACGCAGACATGGCGCGCATCACAGCCTGCTACGAGGGTCGCACCGGCTTTCACCACGAGAACGCTTCACCGATACGACTTCTATGATTCTTCTGCGTGATCTGGGTTTTTCCCGCAACGGCGACGCGCTGGTAACAGGCGCCACGCTGCAGATGCATCCAGGCTGGAAGGTCGGCCTCACCGGCGCCAACGGCTGCGGCAAGTCCTCCTTTCTCGGCCTCTTGCGCGGCGAACTGCATGCCGATCGCGGCGACCTCGAACGCCCCCCCAACTGGGTGCTGGCCCACGTCGCGCAGGACACGCCGGCGCTACCCGATGCGGCGCTGGAATTCGTGCTCGACGGCGACACCGAACTGCGCCAGATCGAACGCGATCTCGTCGCCGCGGAGGCCAGTCACGACAATGAGCACGACGCCCACCACGCCGGTGAGCAGATCGGCCTGCTGCATTCGCGCCTCGGCGAGATCGACGGCTACGCCGCGCCGGCGCGCGCGGCGTCCCTGATGCACGGCCTGGGCTTCACCGACGAGGATTTCCAGCGCCCCGTCGCCGAGTTCTCCGGCGGCTGGCGCGTGCGGCTCAACCTGGCGCGGGCGCTGATGTGCCGCTCGGACCTGCTGCTGCTCGACGAGCCGACCAACCACCTCGACCTCGACGCCATCATCTGGCTCGAAGCGTGGCTGAAGGGCTATCCCGGCACGCTGATCCTGATTTCGCACGACCGCGATTTCCTCGATGTCGTCACCACGCACATCCTCGCCATCGAAGCCGGCAAGATGCAGTTGTTCACCGGCAACTACTCGGCCTGCGAACGCGCGCGCGCCGAGCGGCTGGCCAACGACCTGGCGCTGGCGGCCAAGCAGAAGCGCGAGGCGGCGCACCTGCAAAGCTACATCGACCGCTTCCGTGCCAAGGCCTCCAAGGCGAGGCAGGCGCAAAGCCGCATCAAGATGCTGGCAAAGATGGGCGACATCATCGCCGCGCACATCGACACGCCCTTCAGTTTCAGCTTCCCGGAGCCGACCGGTTTCTCCGATCCGCTGCTGCTGGTGGACGATGCAAAAGTCGGCTATGACGCGCCTTGCGTGCCTGGAAATCCGCTTCGCGGGCAGGCAACGGCGATATTCGAAAAACTGCGCTTCACGCTGCGCCCCGACAGCCGCATCGGCCTGCTCGGGCGCAACGGCGCCGGCAAGTCCACGCTGATGAAGCTGCTCGCCGGCGAGTTGCAGCCACTGGCCGGCGTGCGCGAGGCGGGCCGCAACCTCAAGCTTGGCTACTTCGCCCAGCATCAACTGGAACAACTGCGCCCGGCCGAGTCGCCGCTGTGGCACATGATCAAGCTGGAGCCGCGCACGCGCGAGCAGGACTTGCGCAACTACCTCGGCGGCTTCGATTTCCGCGGCGACATGGTCGATGCGCCCTGCGGTCGTTTTTCCGGCGGAGAGAAAACACGGCTGGCGCTGGCGCTGATGATCCGCACCGCGCCCAACCTGCTGCTGCTGGACGAGCCGACCAACCACCTCGACCTCGAAATGCGCGAGGCGCTGACCATCGCCCTGCAGGAAACCGAGGCCGGCATGGTGCTGGTCTCGCACGATCGTCATCTCTTGCGCGCCACCTGCGACGAGCTCTGGCTGGTGGCCGACGGCAAGGTCACGCCCTTCGACGGCGACCTCGACGACTATGCCGAATGGCTGGCACAGGATCGCGCGGCGGAAAAGAAGGGCGGCGGCAGCAGAAATTCCGCAAGCGGGAAGCCGGCTCCCGCAGCCGCCAAGCCAGTATCGCAAGAGTCGGCGCCGGCGCGCTCTGCGTGCCCGGATGCCCGCTCCGCGGGGGGGCAGCGGCGGCCCCTGCTCAAGGAATCCGAAAAACTCGAACAGCAGCTCGCCGAATGGCAGGGCGAACTGAAACTGCTGGAAACCCGGCTCGCCGACCCATCGCTCTACGCCGGCCCGGAAGCGCGCTTGCTCGACGAACTCACCCTGCGGCAGGCACTATTGACGCAGAATATCGGAACGGCAGAAGCACGCTGGCTGGAGATTCACGAACTGCTGGAGAGCACCAAGGAGAATTGAATGGCAGCAAAGGCCCCGACCAAGCCCGCCACCACGACGCGCAAGACCGCGCCCAAGACCGCGCCCAAGACCGCCGCCAAGCCGGCAGTCAAGCCGGCAACCGCGTTGACCACCCAGTCCGCCGCCAGGCCGAAGCCGGAGCGGCGACCGACGTCCGGCGATGTGGCGCCCTCGCGCACGGCGAAGGGCATCAAGGACTTCGTGGTCAAGGACCGTTCGGATGCCGCCCGCGATTCAAAGGTCGAGGCAGTGCGCGACATCATTTCCCATTCCAGGCCCGGCGATGGTGCCAAGCTCGCGCAGGGGCTCAAGGCGGTGGTCGAAGGCGCCTCGCCCGACGATATCGAGGCGCTCAAGCAGGCCCTGCTGGAGCGCGAAGTGGCGGCCAGCGAACATCCGGATGAGGAACTGGCACCCGGCTGGCGCGAAGGCGGCTACCCCTACCGCCACCTGATGACGCGGCGCAATTACGAGAAGCAGAAATACCACCTGCAGGTCGAACTGCTCAAGCTGCAGGCCTGGGTCAAGGACACCGGGCAGAAGGTGGTGATCCTGTTCGAGGGCCGCGACGCCGCCGGCAAGGGCGGCACCATCAAGCGTTTCATGGAACACCTGAATCCGCGCGGCGCGCACGTCGTGGCCTTGGAGAAACCCTCGGAGACCGAGCGCGGCCAATGGTACTTCCAGCGCTACGTGCAACACCTGCCGACCGCCGGCGAGATCGCGCTGTTCGACCGCTCCTGGTACAACCGTGCCGGTGTCGAGCGCGTGATGGGCTTCTGCACCGATGCCGAGTATGAAGAATTCATGCGGCAGACGCCGGAGTTCGAACGCACGCTGGTCAGGAGCGGCGTGCATCTGATCAAGTTCTGGTACTCGGTGTCGCGCCCCGAGCAGCGGCGCCGGTTCAAGGAACGCGAAACGCATCCGCTCAAGCAATGGAAGCTGTCGCCAATCGACCTCGCCTCGCTCGACAAGTGGGACGACTACACCAAGGCCAAGGAAGCGATGTTCTTCCACACCGATACCGCGGACGCGCCGTGGACGGTGATCAAGTCGGACTGCAAGAAACGCGCGCGACTCAATGCGCTGCGCTACGTGCTGCACAAGCTGCCCTACACCAACAAGGACGTGGCGCAGATCGGCACGCTCGACACGCTGCTGGTGGGCCGCGCCCACATCGTCTACGAGCGCGGCGAAAAAAGCGGCGTGCTGATATAGGCATGGAAATGCTTACACCGCAGAGACGCAGAGGCGCGGAGGATGCGCAGAGAAAGGCATGGGCTTTTGGTTTTCCTCTGCGTCGCCTTTCTCCGCGCCTCTGCGCCTCCGCGGTAAAGTCTTTATCGTTTTTTGCGTGGCCAGCCTGAAATGTACCTGCCCGCCCATTTCGAGGAAAGCCGCGTCGAGGTGCTGCATGCGCTGATGGGCGAGCATCCTTTCGCCACGCTGGTCACGCAGGGCGGCGAAGGCCTGACGGCGAATCACCTGCCCCTGCACCTCGAGCCCGAGGCCGGACCGTTCGGCGTGCTGCAGGGCCACGTCGCGCGCGCCAACCCCCTGTGGCGCGAATCGGCCGAGACGGACGTGCTGGTGGTGTTTCACGGCCCGCAGGCCTACGTCACGCCCTCGTGGTACGAAACCAAGCGCGAGCACGGCAAGGCCGTGCCGACCTGGAACTACGTCGTCGTCCATGCCCACGGCCGGCTGCGGGCGATCGACGACGCGGACTGGCTGCTCGGCAACCTCGAAGCCCTGGTCGCCCACCACGAGGCCAACTTTGCCGAACCCTGGCAGATTGGCGATGCGCCGGCCGACTACATCGACAAGATGCTGGCGGCCATCGTCGGCATCGAAATCGAACTCACTGCGCTCAAAGGCAAGTGGAAGGTCAGCCAGAACCAGCCCCCCGCCAATCGCGCCGGGGTCATCGCCGGCCTGCGTTCGCTCGACACTGACGCCGCCGCGGCGATGGCCGGCCTGGTGGCCGGCACCTTGCCCCCATGACCCCGGCGCAGGCGGAACTGCCCGAACCTTCCGCCGACGCCCGCACCGCGAGCGAAGCACTGAGCACCATCATCGCCGCCGAGATTGCCGCGCGCGGTGGCTGGATGTCCTTCGCCCGCTACATGGAGCTGGCGCTCTACGCGCCGGGCCTCGGCTACTACTCGGGCGGCTCGCACAAGTTTGGCGGCCATCAGGCCGGCGGCGATTTTTTGACCGCGCCGGAACTGACGCCGCTCTATGGCCGGGCGCTGGCGCGCCAGGTGGCGCAAATCCTGGCGGCCTCCAGCCCCGTCGTGATGGAGGCCGGCGCCGGCAGCGGGCGGCTGGCGGCGGACCTGCTGCTGGCGCTGGACGCCCTGGGCTGCACCCCGGAGCATTACCGGATACTCGAACTGTCGGGCGAGCTGCGCGCGCGCCAGCAGGCAACGTTGAATGAACGCGTGCCGCAGTTTGCCGACCGCGTCGAGTGGCTGGACGAATTGCCGGAGCGCTATTCCGGCTGCCTGATCGGCAATGAAGTGCTCGATGCGATGCCGACCCACGGACTGCGCTGGGACGACGAAGCCGAATCCGGAGCAGTCGAACGCGGCGTCGGCATTGAGCACGGACGCCTCACGATTGCCGAACGCCCCGCCACGGCAGCGCTGCTGGCGGCAGCGAAATCCATGCCGGTGATCGCCCCCTACCGCAGCGAGATCAGCCTCGCCGCGCGGGCCTGGGTAGCCGAACTGGCGCGGCGGCTGGAGCGCGGCGCAATGCTGCTGATCGACTATGGCCTGCCGCGCCACGAGCTTTACCACCCGCTGCGCGACGGCGGCACGCTGCGCTGCCATTACCGGCATCGCGTGCATGAAGACCCTTTCTGGTTTCCCGGCCTGTCCGACATCACTTCGCATGTCGATTTCACCACCGTGGCCGAAGCCGGTTTCGATGCCGGGCTGGAGGTGCTGGGCTATACCAGCCAAGCCAATTTCCTGATCAACTGCGGCATCGGCGAATTGCTGCTGCAGGGAAAAGTCGGCGCTGGCGATACGGCGATCGCAAGGGACGCCGTCCCGGGAGGCGCCGCAGACATGCGCCTTGCCGACCTGCGCGCGAGCGGCGCCGTAAATGTATTGATCTCGCCCAACGAAATGGGCGAGCTGTTCAAGGTGATCGCGCTCGGGCGCGGCGTGCCGGGGCCGCTGCTGGGCTTCGCCCGCGGCGACCGGGTGCACGCCTTGTAGCTAACGCTCATGGAACCGAGCAGCGCCCGCCGAAGATGAAACACGCGAAAAGCCAATTATTCGCCCGCCCCCCTTCCGCTACGCGGCCCACGGCTGGCTTTGCACAGCCAGCCGGCTGCGGCGGCGCGACGCATGCGTCGCGAATTCCCGCCTCGCCCCTCGCGGGGGGTTACCAATTGGCGCGCGGTGCGCGTCCATCACAGGGGACTCTGAACAAGGGGCTTCACATTAACCCAAACGGAGAACGACAATGACAGGAACACCGAAGTACATGACGGGCCTGACCTGCATCCTGCTGCTATCCGGCTGCGGCGACATCAACGTCAGGAAATACATACCCTTCACCAGCGACACGCCGCAGGAGCGCTCGCGCACGCCGGCCAACGCCACCGAGTACCAGTGCAGCGCCGGCAAGCGCTTTTATGTCCGCACGCTGGAAGGCGGGGCGGCCGTATGGCTGATCCTGCCGGAGCGGGAAGTCCGCCTGAACAAGCTCGGCGCCGGCACGGACCAGCGCTACAGCAATGGCATTGCGGTGCTGGAAATCAAGGGGAGCGAGGCGACGCTGACCGATGGTGCGACAGCGGCCTTCACCGGCTGCAAGACGGGCGGCAGCGAACCGCCCGCATCAGCCAGGTAGGAACATCAGAGACAGGCCTGTTCCAGCGCCTTTTCGCACTTGTCACAAAAGCCGTCGTCGCCTACGGGCCCGGGCGTGCCGCACCTGAGGCATACCGACTGATCCGGCACAGGCGGATTCGCAAGGGGGTCCTGATCGGGAGGAATGGCAGCATCTGTCATTGGTTCGCTCCTGATTGGGTGAATGAGGTTCTTGGCGTCATGGCTTGCCGAGCGCCTTGCGCACGGCAACGATCACCCTGGCCGAATCGAACGGTTTAAGCAGATAGCCGGCAACGCGCTGCGACAAAGCCTCCTTGACGACCGCACCCTCGGCATTGGCAGTCGCCATGACCACGCGCAGGTCCGGATGAACGGCGCGCAGGCAACGCAACACGTTGAGGCCATCGAGTTCCGGCATATCGATGTCAAGAAACACCAGGTCGGGATGGTGTTCTTCAATCGAACACAGGCCCTGCATGCCGTCTCCCGCTTCGGCCACCACCTCGACGCCCTCGCCGGCGAGCAGGGTCTTGAGCATGCCGCGCGTCCCGGGGTCGCTATCGACGATGACGCAGCGTTTCGCGGATGATTCCCCTGCCGCATCCGCGGGGTACTCCCCATCGCGCGGCTTGCTGACGATGCCGATCTGCTCGAACATCTGCAGGATGCGATCCGGATTGAGGGGTTTGGTCACAACACCCATGGCGCCGAGCGTAAATGCCTGCTGGATCACTGACTGGTCCTGGGTGCCGCTGACCACCAGCACGGAGGTCTCGACGCCGGTCTCGCGGATCTCGGCCAGGACCGCCAAGCCATCCATGCCGGGCATCACCATGTCCAGCAGGACCACATCGGGCTTCAGCTGCCGGATCAGCTTCAGCGCCGCCTTGCCCTCGGCCGCTTCGCCGACCACGTCGTGTCCGTCGCTTTTGACAATGGCGCGCAACGCGGCCCGCATCGAGGCGTTGTCATCCACCACCAGCACCGACAACCGGCGCTTCTGGCTGCTGCTCATCCGGACCGCGCCGCAAACATCAGTTGCAGTTCGCCTTGCAGGCCGCCGGATTGGCGGCACAGTCGCCGCCTTCGACCTTGCATTCCGTCCGTGTCCGGTAAGTAAAGCTGACGCCTTCGCCGTAGCCGCAAACGACTTGCGTCATCTTGCCCTGCTTGCCGACCATGATGGCGGAAGCCTTGGCGGCCTTGACGCTTGCCGGCGGGCGGTCGCAGGAGACATAGGCGTTGAACACCCCATCCGCCGACTCCCATAGCGCCACGTTTTTCAATGCGCGGTAGCGCTGGTAATCGGTACAGACGTCGGTGTCGCCCTTGTAGGCCCGGCTGTTGTCGCTGCAGTAGCCGGTGAAGGTGTATTTCAGTTCTTCTTCCGCCGGACAGGCGGCCACCTGCACCGCCGTGGCCAGATCGGGGCAGGAAACAGTGGCAGCGATGGCAGGAAGCGCCAATGCCGCCAGCAATACGAAAGGAAGCCGGGTCGAACTCATCAAGCAAATCTCCGAAACAGGAATTTAGAAGCCCATGTGGGTCTTGCCGCGCTGGATGCGCGACGCGTCGAGATCCTTCATCTGCAATTCGTCGCGGTGATCCAGCTTGGCATTGCCGAAGGCTACCATCAAGCGCTTCCTCATGTCGCGCGGCGGCACCGCGGCCAGCGCTTCCATGACGTCTTCGGGCGCCTGCGGCGGAAAGCCCCATTGATGATCGGCAAGGATTTCCGCGTAGAGCTTGCAGGCGATGCGGAAGGCCTGCTCGGCATTCGGCCGCGGCACGCTGTAGACATTCATGCGGTTGAGGATCGGCTCGGACAGCGTGCGCTCGTCGTTGGCGGTGGACACCCAGAGGATGTGGCTGGCGTCGATATCCACTTCGACGAACTCGTCCTTGAACTTCTTCGCCGTGTCGCGCTCGAGCAGGCCGTAGAGCGGGCCCATCGGGTCGTAGCGCGAATCGCCACCGGCCTTGTCCACCTCGTCGAGCACCATCAGCGGGTTGGCGTATTCACCGTGGATCAGCGCCGCCGCGACCTTGCCCGGCTTGGCGTTGTTCCACTGGCTCGACGCGCCCGAGAGTATCCAGCCGGCCGTCAGCGAACTCATGGGCACGAATTCGTAGCCGGTGCCCAGGGCAAAGGACAGGCACTTGGCGAAATGCGTCTTGCCGATGCCGGGTTCACCCAGCAGCAGGATGGGCGTGAAATGCACCGGTTCGTTGCCGGACACCGCCAGCGCCAGGTATTTCTTCAGGTCATCGATGACTTCGGCAAAGTTCGGGCAGTCGTCGTAGAGGCTGTCCAGCGCGTCGGTCGAGGACGGCTTGACCAGATAGCGATCGCCGCCGAGCTTCTTCATCTTTTCGTAGATCGCCGAAAGCGCTTCGCTGCGGCCGGCCGGCGCGTCGTCCTGCGCGCGCTCGATGTCCGTCACGCGATAGATCTCGCGCACGTCGGCCAGCGGAATCTGGATATCGGCTTGAGACATGGCGGCGTCCTCCTGTAAGGAAGTTAACGTCGGCAACACGCTCCAGGTTGAGCGCTGTGTCGTCGATATTTTCCAGACAAGTTTGACGCAAGGCAAAGGCGAACGTTCCGCCGAATTGCCACCGGCAGGCCCGCCTATTCGACCTGATCGGCCAACCCGCGGCGAAAGGCCTCGGCCGCCGGATTCGCCGCCGCCCGCCGTCAGCGCCGCAGGGCTTCGAGGCAGTCGCGTATCCCGGGCGGAATCGCCGTTGGCTTGACGTCGTCCCGGCCGACGAAGACATGCACGAAGTAACCCACGGCGGCAGGCGCATCCTCGCCCTGGCGAAACAGGGCGATTTCGTAGCGCACCGAGGACGTGCCCAGATGCGCGACGCGCAGCCCGGCGTCGATGACTTCGGGAAAGGCCAGCGGCGCCAGATAGCGGCATTGGGATTCGACGCAATAGCCGACCACGCGGCCATGGTCGATGTCCAGCCCCCCCGCGTGAATCAGGTGCTCATTGATGACGGTGTCGAAGTAGCTGTAATAGACGACGTTATTGACGTGGCCGTAGACGTCGTTGTCCATCCAGCGGGTGGCGATGGCGAGGAAATGCGGGAAGTCGGCGCGGCCCGGAAGGGCGGTGACAGCAGGAGTTGCGGCGGATTGGGGAACTGCGACAGGCGTGGAAATGGAGTTCATCGCGCGTTTCGGAAACATCGAAACGCACGATGATACCAACAGAAGTCAGCAGGGCGTGCCGGTGCTCACTGTTGGTTGAGGTACATCGCAGCCAGAAATGCGTCGGCATCGACATCGCTTCCGTCCTGCGATGTCGCTGCGCGATGCTGAACTTCCTGCAAGCCCAACTGAAGCTCGGGGCTGGCAGGGGTCCACTCGGCGTTGAGAACTTCGTCCTCGAACGCTCCGAATTCATCCTCGATGAGCTTGCCTGTACTCATTTCCATCACCATTAACATTTCGGACTCCTGTACGGGAACCGCACGCTTCAAAGGATATAACGTCGCTGCCGCCGAAAAGTTGAATGAAGCTTCTAATTCCGCGAAGCGTGTTGTGTTAACACCACGAGCTCGCGCAGCCAGCGAGATCAACCACTATGCAGACGCTGGAATTCCCGCCGGCGGGCGCTCGTTCCATGGCGCCACCTTGAACAGCAGCAGCATCCCCGGCACTGCGAGCGCGGCACACAGCAGGAAGAAGCCGAGCCAGCCCATCTGCTCGATGAGGAAGCCGGTGGTGGCATTGATGAAGGTGCGCGGCACGGCCGCCAGGCTGGTGAACAAGGCGAACTGCGTGGCGGTGTAAAGGGGATGGGTGGCGCGGGCGATGAAGGCGACGAAGGCCGCCGTACCGAGGCCCACGCCCAGCGCCTCGAAGCCGATCACCAGTGCCAGTTGCGCCAGCTGCGCCGCGCCCACCGTCTCGTGGCGGCCGACCCATGCCAGCCAGGCAAAGCCGAAGATCGACACCAGTTGCACCACGCCGAACAGCCACAGGGCGCGGTTGATGCCCAGCTTCACCATCCACAGGCCGCCGATCAGGCCGCCGATCACCGCCGGCCACAGCCCGGCGTTCTTCGCCACGATGCCGATCTCGGACTTGGCGAAGCCCATGTCCAGATAGAAGGGCGTCGCCAGCGCGGTGCACATCGAGTCGCCCAGCTTGTAGAGGAAGATGAAGCCGAGGATCATCAGCGCCTCCTTCAGCCCGGCGCGGTTGATGAACTCGTGGAAGGGTTCGACCACCGCATCGCGCAAGGTCTTCGGCGCATTGCCGGCGACATCCGGCTCGCGCGCGAAAACGGCCAGCAGCATGCCCGGCAGCATGAACAGCGCCGTGATGACAAACACCTGCAGCCAGGGCAGGCGATCGGCCAGGATCAGCGAGAGCGAACCCGGCACCAGCCCGGCAATGCGATAGGCATTGACATGCACCGAGTTGCCCAGGCCCAGCTCCGCCTCCGAAAGAATCTCGCGACGGTAGGCGTCGAGCGCGATGTCCTGCGTTGCCGACAGCAGCGCCACGGCGGCGGTGAGCCAGAGGATGGGCACGATCTCGCTGCCCGGCGCGAACAGGCCGAGCGAGGCGATCGCCGCCAGCAGGCCCACCTGCGTGATCAGCATCCAGCCGCGACGCCGTCCCAGCGGCGGCGCGTAGCGATCGAGCAGCGGCGACCAGAGGAACTTCCAGGTGTAGGGAAACTGGATCAACGCGAAGAGGCCGATGGTTTTCAGATCCACGCCTTCGGAGCGCAGCCAGGCCGGCACCAGGTTCAGCAGCAGATACAGCGGCAGCCCCGACGAAAAACCGGTGAACACGCAGATCAGCATGCGCCGGGTGAACAGCGCGGCGAGCCAGGGCGGCATCAGATCAGATCCAGTGGGCGGAGATTGATTGAAGACCCGGCGCAGCCTTGTCGCAGCGCACACCGGTGACCAGCGGGTTGACCATCCGGATCAGCCTTTACCGGCTTCGGCATGCAGCTTCAAACCCAGCGCCCCGACAACCTTGAGAACGGTGTCAAAGCCCGGGGTACGTTCGCCGGAAAGCGCCTTGTAAAGGCTTTCCCGCGACAGCCCGGCGTCCCGCGCCACCTGTGACATGCCCTTGGCACGCGCAATATCGCCGAGCGCCTTGGCGATGAAAGCAGCATCGCCGTCGGCTTCCTCGAAGCAGGCCTCAAGGTAGGCCGCCATCTCCTCGGGTGTTCTGAGGTGTTCGGCGACGTCGTAGCGAGTGGTCACGGTCTTGCCCATCGTGCTTACTCCTGAAGATTGCGTGCGAGGCGCAAAGCGGTCTTGATATCCCGGGCCTGGGTACTCTTGTCCCCTCCCGCCAGCAGAATTATCAGCTCCCGCCGACGCTTCCTGAAATACACCCGATAACCGGGACCGTAGTTGATTCGCAACTCCGAGACGCCTTCGCCAACCGGCTCTGCATCTCCGGGGTTTCCTGCAGCGAGTCGTTCGATCCTTGCCTGGACGCGCGCTCTCGCCTGAAGATCGCCAAGCTTGTCGAGCCATTGCGCGAAGACATCGGCCTTGCGAACTTCGATCACGACGACACTGTATCCGCTTGGCTACACCCTGTCAATGCCATGCGGTCGATCGGGCTGACGACTCCTCGGTCCACGGCTCGCTTTGCACAGCTCGCCGGCTCCTCGTTCGTGAAGCAACGCTTCACACCAGCCCCATTCTGTCGATGGGGCTGACCACGCCTCGCCCTCCCTTGTTCAGCACGTGTGTGTAGATCATGGTGGTGGACACGTCGGAATGGCCGAGCAGCTCTTGTATGGTGCGGATGTCGTAGCCGGCCTCGAGCAGATGCGTGGCAAAGGAATGCCGCAGAGTGTGCACCGACACCGGCTTGCGGATTCCGGCCAAAAACGTCGCGTCGCGGATTGCGCGTTGCAGGCGTTGTTCGTATAAGTGATGGCGACGTTCGATGCGGCTGCGCGGATCGGCAGACAGCTCGGGTGACGGCCAGACCCAGAACCAGGGCCACGACACCGCGGCCTGTGGCCACTTGCGCGCCAGGGCGTCAGGCATCTCGACCCCGGGCCGACCGGCCTCGCGGTCATGCTCCCAAACCGCGCGCGCATGGGCGATCTGCAGGCGCAAGGGCTCGGCCAGCGCGACAGGCAACATCACCTTTCGATCCTTGCCGCCCTTGCCCTCGCGCACGACAATTTCGCGACGGTCGAAATCCATGTCCTTGACGCGCAGGCGCAGCGCCTCCATCAGCCGCAAGCCCGTCCCGTAAATCAGCCGGCCGAGAACCGCCATCGTCCCTTCGAGCGACGCCAGCAGCCGCGCCACCTCAGCCTCGGACAGCACCACCGGCACCCGCTGCCGCACCTTGGGCCGCAGCATGTCGTCCATCCAGGGCAGGCTGGTTTCCAGCACCTCTCGGTACAGGAACAGGATTGCCGACAGGGCCTGCTTGTGCGTCGAGGGCGCCACCGCGCGCTCCGCCGCAAGCCACGACAGGAAGGCCGTCACCTCCGGCGCGCCCATGTCGCGTGGATGACGCATGCCATTGAAGCGGATGAACCGACGAATCCATTGGACATAACTTGACTCGGTCCGTATGCTGTAATGCTTGTAGCGAATGCGCTCCCGCACCTGATCGAGCAAGCGGCTGGAGGCCAACGGTGGCCGCTCCGCCGGCTTGCAGGGTTTGGGGAGTCTTTTAGTACTGTTCATAACAACAGTATATTGCACAACACGTGGATTGCAAGGAGTTTTTCGTGACGCCACTCCCAGGTTATGCAGCAAGCCGTCCGCGAAACCCTGCAAATTTGCTGTCGACTTTACGTTAGGGGCCACATGACCACGCTCATCTTTGTCCTTGTCTTGCTTGCCGTTGTGCTAAACGCATATGCCACGCTAGTCCTTGTTCGGAGTCCGCGCTACGACTTGAGACAGAAGTGGTTTCAACTCGGAATAGTCTGGCTTTTGCCGCTCGCGGGGGCCATCTTGGTTTGGTCCCTGGCGCACGACGCAAGATCCCTATGGACAACGATCAACCTTGACAGCAACAGCGGCCTCGACGATGGGGATATCCGCCTAGATAACTACTCCTCGGGTGAGGGAGGGTACGACGGCGGTGGCGGTGGCGCCGGCGGTGACGGTGGCGGTGGTGGCGATGGTGGCGGTGGTGGCGGTGGAGGCGGTGACTAATGCTTTATTCATTCTCGCGTCGCTATTCGTTTGAAAGCCAAAGGTCGTGCCGCGTAGCTACTTCACGCACTCTGGCGCTTGCTCCCACGGTGCCTGTCGGCGCTTTTGCGAACCCGGCCCCTAACCCGGCGGTCGACCCCGTTCGCTTCGCTCTCTGGACGCTGCGCGATGAAGCCGCGCAGCGCCGGTCACCTCTACGTTGGGCACCTCAATGATTCTGCGCATACTCTCTGACGAGTTTCGATTGCTGACGTTTCGACGGCCGAGCTCGGTCATGCATACCGAATGGAAATCGTTTTTGGCATTCGGGCTAACCTTTACTTGGCTGGCAGGTATCGGCCGGTACTGGGACAATCCCAAAGCACATCTGTGGCAGTACCTCGGCCTAGGTTCGGTTGCTTATGTGTTCGTGCTGGCCTTGATCGTTTGGGTTTTACTTGCGCCACTCAAGCCGAAGAATTGGTCATACCGGAATGTTCTGCTTTTCATAACCTTAACCGCTCCACCGGCTGTGCTCTATGCAATTCCTGTAGAGCAATTTCTGGCGGCCGAAGTTGCACGGACGGCAAACGCATGGTTTCTTATTGTCGTTGCTACTTGGCGGGTCGCTCTCTTTTTTGTGTTTCTTCGCCGAGCTGCGGGGCTGTCGCCAGGAATGGTTGTTGTCGCGGCGCTGCTTCCGCTGGTAATAATCATCATCGCGCTCTTCATGCTCAATCTGGAGCATGTTGTTTTTAGCTTGATGAGTGGCATTCGAGAAGAAGATCGCAGTCCGAACGATTCAGCTTACGGGGTGGTGTTTCTGCTTTCGATGCTGTCATTTATGGCGGCGCCATTTCTATTGATCGCTTACGTCGTCGCTATAGTGCGTGTCCAGACAGGTGCCCAACCCATCAATCCACAGGACGCTGCGCGATGAAGCCGCGCAGCGCCGGTTATGTCAGACGTTGGGGGTCTTAGATGAATCCGCCATCCCTTGAAGATCGTGTCCGGCGTCTTGAAGAGTCACGACACAAAACCGTGGGCCAAATGAACGCCCAGCGAACGCTACTGCTAACCGCTCTAGCCACAGTAATTCGCCGCTCCTCGTCACCGCCCGAACAAGTGCTCGCAGAACTTCAAGAAGCATGGCTGCCGAAATTACCAACGGCGCCGAAAGTATTCCTAGGCATAGACACAAGTGAACTTGGAGCCTTCCAGCAAGAATACGAAGCCTCGATCGAGGGTCTTCTGGCAGAGCTTCGGGCCACGCTTGGTCTGCCCAGGTAATGCCGCCGGCAAACACAGTCATGTCGCTTTCTTTCTTCATAACTCGCCACCCCCAACCCGGCGTTCCAGCGGAGCCTCCGGCGATGATGCCGCCGGAGTCCCGCTGAACTCTACGTTCGGCCCCATAGAAAAGGTTCCAGTTCCGTGCTGCTCATTGCACCGTTTCTTGCCATTACGGTACTTGCGCAGTGATGTTGCCCGCAGTATCATCCGCAACATGAACACAGCCGCCAAACTGCTTCAAGCCATGCGTGGCAATCCGCTCGATTGGCAGCTAGCGCAGCTTCAAACAGTAGCGCGGCAGAACGGAATCGACTGGCGGCACCTTGGAACAAGTCACTGCGTCTTTGTGCGCGCTGATGGCAAGACGCTTCCCGTTCCAGCGCGGCGTCCGATCAAGCCGATCTACGTCAAGAAGTTCTTGGAACTCGTTGAAGGAGCATGAACCATGGGGAAAAAAATTGACTACCCGTTTGAAATCCGGCCGCTGTCGGCCGAGGAAGGCGGTGGCTTTCTAATCTCCTACCCGGATTTTTCGGAGTGTCTCTCTGATGGCGATACGGTTGAGGAGGCACTCGCGAACGGAAAGGACGCTTTGAAGTCAACGATCGCCGCACTCAAGGCCAAGGAACTGCCAATTCCAGCACCGAATAGCGGGGGTGTCGCATCCGGAAAGTTTGTTGCCCGCGTACCAAAGACGGTTCACGCGCGGCTCGCAACGCGCGCAAAGGCAGAGGGCGTGTCGCTAAATACCCTCGTTCTCACATTCATCGCGGAAGGTCTCGGGCGTAAAGACCGCCACGCGTAGGTGCGAATGTGGCCGAACCCATCATTCCACCGGACGCTGCGCGATGAAGCCGCGCAACGCCGGTCAGCTCTACGTTCGACCCCAGGAGACATTCCCGGTCGGCCTGCGTCTATTCATGCTTGACGTTATGCACGGCTAGCGTTAATATCCGCACATGCCGATCAAGAGCTTCAAATGCAAAGACACTTATGCGCTATTTCTTGGTCAGCGGGTTCGCCGCTGGGTAAATATTGAGCGGCCTGCCTTACGTAAGCTTGAGCAACTGGACTGGTCTATGGTGTTGGAGGATTTGCGTGTTCCCCCTGGCAATCAGCTGGAGGCGTTAAAAGGAAATCGAAAGGGGCAATACAGCATCCGCATCAACGATCAATGGCGCGTGTGCTTCGTTTGGACGGTGGAAGGCCCGAAAAACGTGGAAATCGTTGATTATCACTGAAGGAGTTTTGACATGCGTTCTGTTCCCCCTGTTTCTCCCGGCGAAATGCTGGATGAAGAGTTCTTGAAGCCGCTTGGCTTGACGAAGTATCGCTTGGCCAAGGACATCGGCGTGCCCCCGCAACGAATCGGCGATATCGTGGTGGGCAAGCGGGCCATCACCGCAGACACGGATCTACGACTGTGCCGGTACTTCGGGCTCAGCGATGGATGGTGGCTTCGCGGGCAGGCCAACTACGACACCGCGATCGCGCGCGAACGCATGGGCGAAGTCCTCTCACGTATTACCCGTTGTCAATTGTTGGCCGCCTAAGCACAGTCCGTGCAGAAAATGGGGTCGAACCCGTCGTTCCAGGGGACGCTGCGCGATGAAGCCGCGCAGCGCCTGTGATTTCAGACGTTCGGCCTCTTGAATCATGGGCTGGACACCTATGCGCCTTAGGCGTATAGTCGCACAATGCAGACCGTAGTCGAAACGTTGCTATTCCAGCGCCAGTGGCCGCTCTATTGGACCGAAGAGGAGCGCGGCGCATTCGCTGCGTATATTGCAGAGCACCCCACTGCCGGAGATGTCGTGCCCGGGTCCGGCGGCATTCGCAAAGTGCGTTGGGGAAGAGCTGGTTCGGGCAAGTCGGGCGGTATTCGGGTGATCTATTTCACTCGCAACGCAGAAGGTGAAGTGGTTCTGCTCACGCTGTACGCGAAGTCGAAAACTGACAACCTCACCGGCCCCAAGTTGAAGGAGATTCGCCGTGTCCTCGAAGAGTAAACCCCTCACCAAGTCCGAATTGGCAGCCCATGAAGCCAAACGCGACCTTGCTGCTGACCTGTTGCAGTCAGTGCGCGAAATGAAGGCCGGTCAAGTTCATGTCGTTTCATCGCCCGCTATCGAGGCGCGGAAGAAAACTGGCCTGTCTCAGTCCCAGTTTGCCGCGCTCATTGGTGTTTCTGTTCGCACCTTGCAAGGTTGGGAGCAAGGCCGCAAACAGCCGAGCGGTGCCGCCCGAACTTTACTGGCTATCGCGAGCACAAATCCCAAAGCAGTATTGGCTGTTGCAGGCAGATAGCATCGCGTGCACCAGATGCCGAACCCGGCGTTGCAGGGGAGCTGCGCAATATGACCTGAGCAGCCCCCTGAACTTGAACGTTCGACCCCACTTTCACGCGAAAGCGTAGGGCGTGGTTGTGCATACAATAAACCTTGACGCGTTATCTATTTGTGCATACACTCTAGCGCATGGAAGTCGACTTTGACCCGATCAAGAACGAGAGAAATGTCAGAGAGCGCCAGCTTTCGTTTGAGCGAGCGGCAGAAGTCGATTTCAATACTGCGCTGGTGTTTCCGGACACCCGAAAGGCATATAGCGAGACTCGTTATATCGCGCTGTGCTACCTGGATCGCCGGCTGCATGTTCTGTGCTTTACCGAGACCGAGACGGGCATTCGGGTAATCAGTTTTCGTAAAGCAAATACGAGAGAGGCAAATAGACATGGCAAGCCGCAAACCATTGATTGACACCGAAGGCGAGGTCCGCGAACTAACCGCCGAAGATATGGCGAGATTTAAGCCAGCCGGCGAAGTATTGCCATCATCCCTGAGAAAGAAACTAGGAGTGCGCGGCCCTCAGAAATCACCTACCAAAGAGCGCATCACCATTCGCCTGTCGAGAGAAGTGGTTGAGCAATTTCGTGAAAGTGGCGAGGGCTGGCAAACCCGCGTGGACTCAGCCTTGCGCGAGTGGCTCAAGAGTCATTCTCCGGCGTAAGCCATTGGCTCATCGACACGCGTGGTCGAACCTTTGCTGCCGAACATGCAGGAAGGCAAGCCGTTCATTCCAAAGTAGGCACGAGGAAATCCCATGAGCACGGCTTGCCTGATCGGGCACATCACGGTGAAGGACGAGGCGCTGTGGGCCGAGTACCGCAGCAAGGTACCGGCGACGCTGGGCCCCTGGGGCGGCGAACTTCTGCTGCGGGGCAAGCGCTATGCCGTTCTGGCCGGTGAGCACTCGCAGACCGACGTGGTGGTGATCCGCTTCCCCGACCCGGCGTCGCTCGATGGCTGGCACGCGTCGGCCGCGTATCAGGCGCTGATTCCGCTGCGGCAGCGGGCGGCGGACGTGGTGTTGCTGGCCTACGCAGAATAGCGGCGGGGCCTGTCGATCGAAAGGCCTGTGGCGCAGGCCCGGAGAGGAATGCGTGAGGAGTGCCGTACAATCGGGGCATTCGACAATCTTCTGACAGAGGCATCCGATGGCAAAACCCAATTATTCGTTCGAGAAGCGCCAGCGAGATCTGGCCAAGAAGGCCAAGAAAGAGGAAAAGCGCCTGCGCAAGGCCGGCGCGCCGGCAAATCCGGACGGTACGGAAAACCCGGAACCGGCTGCGGTGCCGCCGGAAGCAGAAGTAAAGACGGTTCCCTGAGTTTCCTGAAGCCGTCCGGCGCCTAGCGGCCGAGCCGGTAGACGGCGAGACTGCCGAGGAAGTTGGGCTCTTCGGTCACCAGTCGGCCGGCTTCGTCCAGCACCTGCCGCTCGCGGATGACGAGGTTCATCTTCGCGCACAGCGCCTCGAAATCGAGCAGGGTGAAGAAACGCAGGTTGGGCGTGTCGAACCATTCGTAGGGCAGGTCTTCGGACACCGGCATGCGCCCGGCCATCACCGCCATGCGGTTCTTCCAGTACGCAAAATTCGGAAAGCTGACCACCGCCTCGCGCCCGACGCGCAGCATTTCGCTCAGGATGCGTTCGGTATGGCGCACGGTTTGCAGGGTGCGCGAGAGCACGACGTGGTTGAAGGTCTGGTCGTCGAAGCCGGCCAGCCCCTGTTCCAGGTTGCCCTGAATGACGTTGATGTCGTTGGCGATGGCGGCGAGCACGCCGGCGCCTTCGAGTTCGACGCCGTAGCCCTTGGCGCCGCGCTCGGCGATCAGGCGCTTCAACAAGGAGCCGTCGCCGCAGCCGAGGTCGAGCACGCGCTCACCGGGCTGCACCCAGCTGGCGATGAGGTCGAAGTCCGCTCTTTCCAGGGTGGCGCTCATAGCTTTACCCTCTTCAGGTAGGTGTCAACCACGGCGTGATAGTGCGGCTCGTCCATCAGGAAGGAGTCGTGCCCGTGGGCGCTGTCGATCTCGGCATAGGCGACCGCCTGCCCGTTGTGCACCAGGGCATGCACGATCTCGCGCGAGCGCTCGGGGGTGAAGCGCCAGTCGGTGGAAAAAGCGACCACCAGGAATTTGGCAGTGGCGCGAGCCAGCGCGCGCGCCAGATCGTCGTCGAAATCCTGCGCGGGATCGAAGTAGTCGAGCGCCTTGGTCATGCGCAGGTAGGTGTTGGCGTCGAACACGCCGGCGAACTTGTCGCCCTGGTAGCGCAGGTAGGATTCGATTTCGAACTCGACGTCGAAACCGTAGCTGCCGGCGCCAACACGCAGGCGGCGGCCGAACTTCTCGGCCATCTGGTCGTCGGACAGATAGGTGATGTGGCCCAGCATGCGCGCCAGGCGCAGGCCGCGCAGGGGACGCACGCCGTGTTCGTAGAAGTGCCCGCCGTGGAAATCCGGATCGGTGAGGATGGCCTGGCGCGCGACGTCGTTGAAGGCGATATTCTCGGCCGAGAGCTTCGGCGCCGCGGCGATGACGAGCGCATGGCGCACGCGATCGGGGAAACTCAGCGTCCATTGCAGCGCCTGCATGCCGCCCAGCGAGCCGCCCATCACCGCGGCCCAGGCGTCGATGCCGAGATGGTCGGCCAGCCTTGCCTGCGAGGCCACCCAGTCTTCGACGGTGACCACGGGGAAATCGGCGCCCCAGGGCTTGCCGGTGGCGGGGTTGGGGCTGGCCGGGCCGGTAGAGCCGTGGCAGCCGCCGAGGTTGTTGACGCCGACGATGAAGAAGCGGTCGGTGTCCAGCGGCCGGCCGGGGCCGATGATGTTGTCCCACCAGCCGATGTTGGCGGTGGGCTTGCCAGATTCGTCGACGGTATGGCCGGCGACATGATGGTGTCCGGACAGCGCGTGGCAGACCAGGATGGCGTTGGACTTCGCGGCGTTGAGCGTGCCGTAGGTTTCATAGACCAGGTCGAAGGCGGGCAGCAGGCCGCCGCCCTTCAGCGCGAGGGGCTGGGTGAAGTGCGCGGTCTGCGCGGCGACGATTCCGACACCTGACATTGCGAATTCCCGAAGACAACAGCGTTCGCGGAAAACAGCAACGCCCGCGAGCGCGTAAAAAAAGCGATCCGGGCGTTGTAACTTCCGTCTCGCTTAGCCGTATTTGTTGTGCGCCCGCAAGCTGAGTCAAATTGGCGCAATGGACGAACTATGCCGCGTGACGCTGGGCTTGTCAATCTGCGGCGCATCTACGGCGCATCTACGGCGCGGCGCGGCTCCGACCTAGAGTCGCTCCAGTTGTTCGCTGATCTTTTCCGGTTCGTCGAGCTTCAGCAGCCGCGCGACGCGCACCGTGAGTTGGGCAGCGTCGGCCATCATGACCTGCTGCTTGACTTCGAGGAGCTGCGACGGGTGCATGGAAAACTCGCGCAGGCCCATGCCGAGCAGGAGCTTGGTCAGCTTCGGATCGCCGGCCATCTCGCCGCATACCGCGACCGGCGTGCCGACGCGCTGCGCGCTCTGGATGGTCTGCGAAATCAGCTTGAGCACGGCCGGATGCAGCGGATCGTAAAGATGCGCGACCGAGCCGTCGGTGCGGTCGATGGCGAGCGTGTACTGGATCAGGTCGTTGGTGCCGATCGAGAGGAACTCCAGCCGGCGCAGGAAAGGCCCGAGCGCCAGCGCCGCGGCGGGAATTTCGATCATGCCGCCGACTTCGACCGCATCGAACTTCTGGCGTGATTCGCGCAGCTGCATCCTGGCCAGCTCGATCAGCGACAGCGTCTGCTCGATCTCCACGGCGTGGGCCAGCATCGGGATCAGCAGGCGCACCTTGCCGTAATGCGAGGCGCGCAGGATGGCGCGCAACTGCGCCAGAAACAGCTGCGGCTCGGCCAGGCAGAAGCGGATCGCGCGCAGGCCGAGCGCCGGATTGGGCGCGGCGCGGTTGCCGGCACGATTGCGCAGCGCCCGGGCTTCCTTGTCGGCGCCGATGTCCAGTGAGCGGATGGTGACCGGCTTGCCGGCCAGCGCCTTGACCACGCTGCGGTAGGCCTCGAACTGCTCGTCTTCGTCCGGCAGTTCGTCGCGGTTCATGAAAAGGAATTCGGTGCGGAACAGGCCGACGCCGTCGGCGCCGACTTCCTTCGCGCTTTCGGCATCCTGCGGCAGTTCGATGTTGGCGTGCAGCTCGACGTCCTCGCCGTCCAGGGTGCGCGAACGGCTGGTGACCAGGCGCTTGAGCTTGGATCGCTCAAGTTCCAGCTCGGTCTTTCTGAGCCGGTATTCCTCGAGCACGCCTGCGTCAGGGTCGACGATCAGGACGCCGCGCGTACCGTCGACGATCAGCAGGTCGTCGTCCTGGATCAGCGGACGCGCATGGTGCATGCCGACCACCGCCGGAATGGCGAGGCTGCGCGCGACGATTGCGGTATGCGAGGTGGCGCCGCCCAGATCGGTGACGAAGCCGCCAATCTTGAGGCTCTTGAACTGGATGGTGTCGGCCGGCGAGAGATCGTTGGCGACCACGATCAAATCGTCATCGGCCGCCGCGGTCTTGCGCTTCGCCAGCTTGCGCGCCTTGCCCTGCAGGACCTTGAGCACGCGCTCGACCACCTGCACGATGTCCTGCTTGCGCTCGCGCAGGTAGGCGTCCTCGAACTCGTCGAACTGGTCGACCACCAATTGCATCTGCTGAACCATGGCCCATTCGGCATTGCAGCGGCGCTCGCGGATCAGCTCGCGCACGCCGTCGGTCAGCGCCGGGTCGGCGAGGATCATGGAGTGCAAGTCGACGAAGGCGGAGAGCTCGGCCGGCGCACCCGGCACGCTGGCATCGCTGCGCAGGCCGTCGAGTTCGGCGCCGGCAGTGGCCACGGCCTTGTCGAAACGGACCAGTTCGCCCGCCACGTCGCGTTCGCGCAACTGGTACTGGGCCACTTCCAGCATGGCGTGCGACACCAGGTGCGCACGCCCGATGGCGATGCCGCCGGAGACGGCCTGGCCGTGGAGGCTGAAGGTCATTGAATGCCCACCCCCCGGCCCCATTCCACGGCTGGCTTTGCACAGCCAGCCGGCTGCGGCAGCGCGGAGCAGTGCTCCGCGAAACCCTGCCTACGCCCCCGAGGGCGGGGGTGACTGCGGTTCAGCCGGCCGATGGCCGGTTTCCGGGCCATTGAATGCGACTGGCTTGGGGCGGCCCGGCGCCAGTCGCAGTTCATTCGCTTTCGCCGAACTTGTTGGCGATGAGCGCCAGCATGGCCTGCAGGGCCTCTTCGGCGCGCTCGCCTTCGGTATCGATGGTCACGGTGGAACCCTTGCCGGCCGCCAGCATCATCACGCCCATGATGCTCTTGGCGTTGATGCGGCGGCTGCCGCGCTCCATCCAGACTTCGCAGGGAAAGGAACCGGCAAGCTGGGTCAGCTTGGCAGAGGCGCGTGCGTGCAGGCCCAGCTTGTTGGTGATTTCGGCTTCGATGCGCGGCATGTCAGTGTTTCAGCATGTTGAGAACGCCATCGCGGCCGCCGGCGACGGAACGGGTAACCAGCGTTTCCATGTCCTTGTCGCGGTAGTTGAGTGCGCGCAGCAGCATCGGCAAGTTGACGCCGGCAATGCCTTCGACGTGCCCGGGTTCGAGCAGCTTCATGGCGAGATTGGAGGGCGTGGCACCATAAATGTCGGTCAGAATCAGCACGCCGCGCCCGGTATCGACCAGCTTCAGCATGTCGCGCGCCAGCGGCAGCGCGTCCAGCGGGTCATCCTGCGCCGCGACACCCAGCTGTGCGATCTGCAGGGGCCGCTTGTTGAGCACGTGGCAGGCGCACTGGATCAGCGCTTCGCCGTAGGTGCTGTGGGTGAGAAGGAATATGCCGATCATGGTTTTATTCTAACGGATCGCGATCCAGGCCAGAACGAGCGCGGCGGCCAGGATCAGGAATATCGACAGCCGCCGCGCCCAGCGCTGCTTGTCCGCCTCGAGCGCGTTGTCGGCGTCGACGATGCGGCGGATGCGGCGCAGCGCGGCGAGGCCCACGGTGCGGCGCACGGCACGCTGGAGCTTTTCATCCTCGCTCATAAAGCGCTCACCCCCAGCCCCCGCTCCAGGAGCGGGGGTGACTACGGTTCGTGGCTTCGCCACTCCATAATTTTGGCTGCACCGTCCTTGGGGCGGCCCGGCGAACGGTGCTCACTGCGCCACGTCCAGTTTCAGGTCGGGCACCTCGATCTTGAGGCGGGCCTGCATCGCCGGCGTCGCATTCGCCGTACCGTCAGCGCCGACTCTGAGCACCGCCTCGACGCGGAGTTTCTTCGCCATGGCGCGCCATTCGCGGCCGGCGATGAAGATCGGTTTGGACAGGGCGTCGGATTTCATGCCGGCGCCCGACCCCGGCGCGATCAGAGCCGTTACAGCCTGGGTGGCATCGGCAGGCACTCCCGTGCGCGGATCGAGCAGATGGCAGTAGCGACGGCCCGCCACTTCGAAATAGCGGTGATAGTCGCCCGAAGTGCCGATCGCTTCGCCGTCACGCAACTCCAGCGTGGCCAGCGGCGCGCCGCCGACGCCTTGCGGCCGCGGATGCTGGATGCCGATGCGCCAGGCAGCGCCACCCGCCTTGCCGTCGCGCGTGCCGAGCGCCATGACATTGCCGCCGATGTTGATCAGCGCGTTGGCCACGCCATCCTGCTTGAGGGAGGCGACGGCGCGGTCGAGCGCGACGCCTTTCAAATAGCCGCCGAAGTCGAGGGCAACGCTCTTGTTGCGGCTGCTGACGCGATTGCCGTCCACGCGCAGATCGGCGATCGAGGGATGCCGGGCCAGCAGCGCGTGCACCGCCGCCGAATCGGGCAGGCGCGCCTGGATGTCGTCGGTGTGGAAACCCCAGAGTGCAATCAGCCGGCCGATGCCCGGATCGAACAGATGGTCGCCTGCGGCAGCCACGGCTTGCGCGTCGCGGATGTAGCCGGCGAACTCGGGCGTGACGTCCAGGCTGCGGCCTTCGGCAATGGCCTGATTCAGGGACGACAATTCGGAGGGCTGCCAGGCGTGGTATGTGCGATGCAGGCGGTCGAATTCCTGCAGCACCTTGCTTCCGGCGGCGCGGGCCTGCGCTTCCGGCACGCCGGCGATCAGCACCTCGACCCGCGTGCCGAACACATAGGATTCCTGCCGCCACGGCGCCGGCTGCCCGCAGGCGGCGAGCAGCCCGGCCACGACGAGCAGCGTTAAGAGTTGCCGCACTCCCGTTCCAGCGCGTCGATCAGCGTGGCCGCGACGTCGAACCGCGTCTGCTGCGCGATCTCGACGAAACAGGTGGGGCTGGTGACGTTGATCTCGGTGAGGCAGTCGCCGATCACGTCGAGGCCGACGATCAGCAGGCCGCGGGCCCAGAGCGTCGGCGCCAGCGCCTCGGCGATTTCGCGGTCGCGGCCGAGCAGCGGGCGCGCCACGCCCTTGCCGCCGGCGGCGAGGTTGCCGCGCGATTCGCCGGGCTTGGGAATGCGCGCCAGGCAGTAGGGCACGGGTTCGCCGGCGATCAGCAGGATGCGCTTGTCGCCGTGGGTGATGGCCGGCAGGTAGCGCTGCGCCATGATGCTGCGCGCGCCGAAAGCGGTCAGAGTTTCGACGATGACGTTGCGGTTGGGGTCGTCCTTCAGGACGCGGAAGATGCTGCTGCCGCCCATGCCGTCGAGCGGCTTGAGGATGACGTCGCCGAGCTCGTCGATGAAGGCGTGAATGTCGTCCGGATCGCGGGCGATCAACGTGGTCGGCGTGAATTGCGGGAACTCGGTGATGGCGACTTTTTCGGAATGGTCGCGAATCGAGCGCGGCTTGTTCCAGATGCGCGCGCCTTCGGCCTCGGCACGTTCCAGCAGCCAGGTGGCGGCGACGTATTCGAAATCGAAGGGCGGGTCCTGGCGCATCAATACGGCATCGTAAGCGGTGAGCGGCAGCACGGCTTCTTCGGCGACGACATACCACGCCGTATCGCCAGCGCCGACTTTTAGTTTCTGTGCGCGCGCGGCGACGCGGGCATCGCGCCATGTCAGCGCGCTGCGCTGGATGGCCCAGACGTCGTGGCCACGCTTCGCCGCCGCGCGCATCATGGCCACGCTCGAGTCCTTGTGGGCCTTGAGACCTTCCAGCGGGTCGAGGATAAATGCGAATTTCATGTTGGGGAAAACCTTACCGCAGAGGCGCAGAGGCGCAGAGAAAATCGACGCAGAGAACACCTGTTTTTCTCTGCGTTCCCTCTGCGCCTCTGCGCCTCTGCGCCTCTGCGGTGAAAGCCTTTGTCTTTAACATGACGGCTTACTCCAACGGCGCCGCGCGCTCGAGCTCGAGCGCGGCGGCCAGCATGGCCAGCCGCGCCACCACACCGTAGGCATAGAAGCGGTTGGGCGGCGCGTCGGGGCCGAGCTGGGCGTCGGGCAGCGTGCAGCCGGTATCGAAGGCCAGCGGCTTGAAGGTCATGCCCGGGGCGTTGAGGTTCTCGTTGATGGCGCGCCCCGTATTGACGCGGTAGAAGCCGCCGACCACGTAGCGGTCGATCATGTACACCACCGGCTCGGCGGTGCCTTCGTCGACCCGTTCGAAGGTAGTCACGCCTTCCTGGTTGATGACTTCGGTGACCGCCATGCCTTCCTTGACCACCGCCATCTTGTTGCGCTGCTTGCGGTTGAGGTTCCTGACTTCGCTGGCGTCCTTCACCGTCATGATGCCCATGCCGTAGGTGCCGGCGTCGGCCTTGACGATGACGAAGGGCTCCGCCTCGATGCCGTATTCCTTATACTTGGCGCGCATGCGGTAGAGCAGCGTGTCGATGTTGGCGGCGAGGCATTCCTCGCCGGCGCGCTCGTGGAAATTCACCTTGCCGCAGACCTCGAATTCCGGATTGATCAGCCAGGGGTCGATGTCCAGTTCCTTGGCGAAGCTGATCGCCACATCCTGGTAAGCGGCGAAATGCAACGACTTGCGGCGCACGTGCCAGCCGGCCCATAGCGGAGGGATCAGAAACTGCTCGTTGATGTTGGCGAGCAGTTCCGGCACGCCGCCCGACAGGTCGTTGTTGAGCAGCACGGCGCAAGGGTCGAAGCCTTCCAGGCCGAGGCGGCGGCCATCGGTGCCGATGCGCTTCAAGGGTTCCAGCACCAACTTTTGCCCGTCGGGCAGGTCAAGCGTGGTGGCTTCGGTGATCTCCGGCAGCAGGCTGCCGATGCGCACGTTGAGGCCGGTGTGGTGGAGGATCGTCGCCAGGCGCGCCACGTTCATCAGGTAGAACTGGTTGCGCGTGTGGTTCTCCGGCACCAGCAGCAGGTTGCGGGCCTCGGGGCAGATCTTCTCGATGGCCGACATCGCCGCCTGCACGCACAAGGGCAGGAAGGCGGGGTTCAGGTTGTTGAAGCCACCGGGGAACAGGTTGGTATCGACCGGGGCCAGCTTGAAGCCGGCATTGCGCAGATCGACCGAGCTGTAGAAGGGCGGCGTGTGCTCCAGCCATTGCGTGCGCAGCCAGCGCTCGACGGTGGTGTCGTTGTCGAGGATGCGCCGCTCGAGTTCGAGCAGCGGGCCGGTGAGGGCGGTAGTGAGGTGTGGAACCATGGCTTAAGCTTACACCAGACCTTTGACCGCAAATTCGGCAAACCCTTCCGGCAGCAGGGCTTGCTCGAGGCTGCGCTGCGAGAACAGGAAGCGGCCGTCGCAGACGAAGCCGAGCTCGTGCCAGTCCACCTCGTTGAGCATCGCGGTGAGACGTTCGAGGTCGGCCGTCTTGAGCTTCGTGCGATGCGGGAACAGCGCCAGCACTGCGCCGTCGTAGTTGTTGCAGGGATGCAGAAAGAAGGGCGCGGAGTTGCGCGTGCGGCCGTTGACGTAGATGCGCGGATCGGTGGACAGGTGATGATGGCGGCCCCACTTCCACCAGTTGGATTCGTCGAAGCGGGTGACGCGGCGCGCCAGCAGGCGCTCCTTGAACTGTTCCAGATACGGCAACGGGCCTTCGCGATCGAGATAGACCATGCGTCGCGTGGCGCCGGTCTGCGCGGTCTTGGAACAGACGAAATCCGCGTTGGCGAATTCCTCGTTGCTGAAGATGTCGTCGGCGCCGGACACCGCGCCGACCTTGACCGCAAACACGCTGGCCAGCGGCAGGCTGTAGATGCCGCGGGTAAACATCAACTGGCCGCCGGAGAGCGCCATGCGTCGCCCGTCGTGCAGGCGATGGCTGGCATTGCCCTTTTCGAAGCGCCAGATGGCGCAGTTGGGCGCGGCGCCGGCGAAGATTTTTGCGTCGCCGAGATCCTCGAAATCGGTGATGGTGCCCTGGTCGCAGAGCCAGGTGTTGAGCCGGCCGGCACCGGTGGCCTTGAGGAAATCGCGCGGCGTGATGAGGATCAGTTCGCCTCCGGGAACGAGATGGCGCACGCACTTCTCGATGAAATGCAGGTAGAGGTTGGCATGGCCGTCGAGCAGGCTGGATCCGAGGCGCAGCGCGGTTTCCGGCAGGATGTCGCGCGCCTTGACGTAGGGCGGATTGCCGATGATGGTGGCAAACTTTTCGCTCTCGGGATAGGCGAAGAAATCGATGTTGAGCGCGCCGGCCGGGCAGTGGGCGGCGTCGAGTTCGATCGCCACGCAGCCGTAGATCCGTGCCGAAAATGCACCGTCGCCGCAGGCCGGGTCGAGTATCCGGCCACGGTTGTGCCGCAATGCGAGCATGCGGTCGACAATGGCCGGTGGCGTGAACACCTGCCCGTAGCGGGCGATGTCGCGCGGAGCAGATTCAAAAGTCGGCGCTGGCGATGCGGCGACAACACCGTTCATGCCGGCTTCTTGCCCGCCTTGGCTTTCGCGGCCGCCGCATGCTGTGCGGCGTAGGCGTGGTGCGCGGCGGCTTCGGCCTGGCCGACTTCGACCGCGCAACCCATGTCGGACAGGACCGAACCCAGCGCCGACAGCGAAAGCATGACGTTCTCGGCCTTGCAGGAATAGCCCATCAGGCCGAAGCGCCAGATCTTGCCGGCCAGGGGACCCAGGCCGGCACCGATTTCGAGGTTGAACTCGGCCAGCAGGCGCTTGCGCACTTCGGCTTCGGCAACACCCTCGGGCACATGCACGGCGTTCATCTGCGGCAGGCGCGCGCCTTCCTTCACCACGAACTTGAGGCCCATGGCTTCGAGGCCGGCCTTGATCGCCAGGTGGTGGCGCTGGTGCCGCGCCCAGGCGTGTTCGAGGCCTTCTTCGCGCAGCAGCAGCAGGGCTTCGTGCAGGGCGTAGAGGCTGTTGCCCGGCGCGGTGTGATGGTAGGTGCGTTGCGTCTCGCCCCAGTAGGCCATCACCAGGTTGAGGTCCATGAACCAGCTCTGCACCTTGCTCTTGCGCGCCTTGACGCGGGCGATGGCGGCCTCCGAAAACGACACGGGCGATAAACCCGGCGTGCAGGAAAGGCACTTCTGGCTGGCGGAATAGATGGCGTCGGCACCCCATTCGTCGGTCAGCACCGGCGTGCCGCCGAGCGAGGTGACGGCATCGACGATGGTCAGCGCGCCGACCTGCTTCGCCAGCGCGATAAGCGTCTTGGCATCCGACTGCGCGCCGGTGGAGGTTTCGGCGTGGACGAAGGCGACGATTTTCGTGTCCGGGTTGGCTTTCAGCGCGTCGGCCAGCTTCTGCGGATCGACCGGTTCGCCCCAGGCGTCCTCCACCACGACACAAATGCCGCCGGCGCGTTCGACGTTCTCGATCATGCGCCCGCCGAACACCCCGTTGCGGCAGACGATGACCTTGTCGCCGCGCTCGACCAGATTGACGAAGCAGGTCTCCATGCCCACCGAACCGGGGCCGGAGACCGGGAAGGTCAGCGGGTTCTTCGTCTGATAGGTGTAGCGCAGCAGTTCCTTCAGCTCTTCCATCATGCCGACGAAAATCGGGTCGAGGTAGCCGATCACCGGCTGGCCCAGCGCGGCGATGGTGCGCGGATGCATTTCCGACGGACCGGGGCCCATCAGGGTGCGCAGCGGCGGATGGAAGGAAGCAATCTTTTTCGGCGAGGGCAGGAGTGTCATTTTCAGGGATCGGATATCAGTGATCAGGTATCAGAAAAAATCCCGGCGCTCGGCCGGGATCGTCGGTCGCGCGGCGGAAATTCAGAAGGTACCGATCACCCACATCGGCACGCGCAGGCCGGAGTCACGCACATCCTGGCGGCTCCAGATGCCGTTTCCGGCGTTGTCGATCAGGTAGTAGGGCACGCCATGCGGCGGCGTCACCTTCATCATGTAGAGCTTGCCGCTCATGCGGAATTCCTCGACCTTGTCTTCGCCGCGCTTGATGATGGTGACCTGCGGCTCCAGCGCTTCGTTCAAGGCGCCGGCCGGCGGCGGTGGCGGCTCGGGAATGGGTTCCAGCTTGGGCGGCCGGGTCTGGGCGGCGACATTCAGTGCCACGGCGGAAAGCAGTACGACAATCAGGCGGCGCATGGGGTGTCCTTCAAGAATTCCGGTCAGTTTATCAAAGGTTCAGCAGCAATTCGTGCTCTTCCGGCAGGGGACCGAAGCCACGCGCCTCGTAGTGGTCGAAGATCGCCGCCACCACGGCCTCCGGTTCGTCGATGACCTGCAGCAAATCAACGTCTTCCGGATTGATCATGTTCTCGGCCACCAGCCGCTCGCGGAACCAGTCGAGCAGGCCGGCCCAGAACTCGGAACCGACCAGGATCAGCGGGATGCGCGGCGTCTTGCCGGTCTGGATCAGGGTCAGGGCTTCGAGCAGTTCGTCGAGCGTGCCGAAGCCGCCGGGCATGACGACATAGGCCGCCGCCACCTTGACGAACATGTACTTGCGGGCGAAGAAGTGGCGGAAGCTCTGCGAGATGTCCTGATAGTGATTCATCTTCTGCTCATGCGGCAACTGGATATTGAGCCCGATCGACATGCTCTTGCCTTCGAAGGCGCCCTTGTTGGCCGCCTCCATGACGCCGGGACCACCACCGGAGACCACCGAGAAGCCGGCGTCCGACAACAGCCGCGCAATTTTTTCGGTGAGTTGATAGTTGCTCGAATCCCGCCCAATGCGTGCGCTGCCGAAGATCGACACCGCGGGGCGCACCGCCGCCAGCCGTTCAGTCGCCTCGACGAACTCTGCCATAATGCCGAACACCCGCCAGGCTTCGCGCGCGCTGGTAGCGGTCTGCCGCGCAGGGGCAGGATCAAGGCCCGTCGCTCCCTTCGCCATGCTCTTGGGTAGTTTTTCTTTCTCGTTCATTTCGCTACCTCCCTCATGCCCACGCTTCTGCTTGTCGACGGCTCGTCCTATCTCTACCGCGCATTCCATGCCCTGCCGGATCTGCGCAATGCCGCCGGTGAGCCCACCGGCGCCATCCGCGGCGTGCTGTCCATGCTGCGCGTACTCGAAGCCGACTATAAGTCAGATTTCCGCGCCGTGGTATTCGATGCCAAGGGCAAGACTTTCCGCGACGACTGGTACCCCGAATACAAGGCGCACCGGCCCTCGATGCCCGAGGACCTGGCGGCGCAGATCGAGCCGTTGCATGAATGCATCCGCGCCGCCGGCTGGCCGCTGTTGATGATAGCCGGCGTCGAGGCCGACGACGTGATCGGCACGCTGTCGAAACAGGCGGCCGCCGCCGGCATCGACTGCGTGATTTCGACCGGCGACAAGGATCTGGCGCAACTGGTGGATCAGCACGTGACGCTGGTCAACACCATGAGCAATGAAACCCTCGATCCGGCCGGCGTGAAGGCCAAGTTCGGCGTGGATCCTTCGCGCATCGTCGATTACCTCGCGCTGGTCGGCGACACCTCGGACGGCGTACCGGGCGTGTCCAAGGTGGGACCGAAGACGGCCGTCAAATGGCTTGACGCCTACGGGTCGCTCGATGCGATCGTGGCCCATGCCCATGAAATCGGCGGCGCGGTCGGGGAGAATTTGCGCAAGCACCTCGACTTCCTGCCGCTCGGCGTCAAGCTCGTCACCGTGGTCTGCGACGTTCCGCTGCCGCAGGCGGTGACCGAACTTGCGCCGCAAGCGCCGGACAAGGACAAGCTCGCCGAGCTTTACACGCGACTTGAGTTCAAGGGCTGGCTGCGCGAGTTGAGCGGGGAGAAAGCGCCCGCATCTGCTCGGACTACAAACGCCGTTGCCGGCCCGCGAAGCGGAGACCTCGGCATGCAGAGCAAGCCAGCGCCGACTCTTGAGGCGATGCCCGGCGTGGAGCCGGACCGCAGCGGCTACCAATGCATTCTCGAGCCGTCACAACTCGACGCCTGGCTGGCCCGCCTCGGCGCCGCCGAGCTGGTGTCGCTCGACACCGAGACCACCGGCCTCGACCCGATGCAGGCGCGGCTGGTGGGCATTTCCTTCGCCATCCCCGACGGCGCGAGTTCGGGTAACGCAGTGCATGCCGCCTACCTGCCGCTCGGCCACAGCTATGCCGGAGCCCCGACGCAACTGCCCTTCGCCGAAACCCTGGCGCGGCTCAAGCCGTGGCTGGAATCGCCGCGCCACGCCAAGCTGGGCCAACACCTCAAGTACGACCGCCACATCTTCGCCAATCACGGCGTGCAATTGCGCGGCATCGTCGAGGACACGTTGCTGCAGTCCTACGTGCTGGAATCCGACAAGGCCCACGATCTGGGCTCGCTCGCAGCGCGCCATTGCGGGCTGAAGACCATCAGCTACGACGAGGTCACCGGCAAGGGCGCCAACCGCATTTCATTCTCCCAGGTCGATGTCGAACGTGCCGCCGAATACGCCGCCGAGGATGCCGATGTCACGCTGCGCGTGCACCAGATGCTGCGCCCACAACTCGCCGCGGAGCCCGAACTGGAAAGCCTCTACCGCGATCTGGAACTGCCGGTGGCCGAGGTGCTGTTCAGGATCGAGCGCAACGGGGTGCTGATCGATGCCGCAACATTGGCGCAGCAAGGCGACGAACTCGGGCGCAAGATCATGGCCCTCGAAGCCGAGGCGCAACAACTGGCAGGCCAGCCCTTCAACCTGAATTCACCCAAGCAGCTGGCCGAAATCCTGTTTAACCAGCAGGGGCTGCCAGTCGTCAAGAAAACGCCGTCGGGCGTTCCTTCGACCGATGAGGAGGTGCTGGAGAAACTGGCCGAGGACTACCCGCTGCCGAAGAAGATTCTCGAGCACCGCAGCCTGGCCAAGCTGAAGAACACCTACACCGACAAGCTGCCGAAAATGATCAACCCGGCCACCGGCCGCGTGCATACCAGCTTTGCCCAGGCCGTGGCGGTGACGGGACGGTTGGCCTCCAGCGACCCCAACCTGCAGAACATCCCGATCCGGACCGCCGAGGGCCGCCGCATCCGTTCGGCCTTCGTCGCACCGGCAAATCACCGTATCGTCAGCGCCGACTATTCGCAGATCGAGCTGCGCATCATGGCCCACCTCTCGGACGATCCGCGCCTGCTCGAAGCCTTCGCCCAGGGCGAGGACGTGCATCGCGCCACGGCCGCGGAGATCTTCGGCATCACGCCGATCGAAGTCAGCAGCGAACAGCGCCGCGCGGCGAAGGTGATCAACTTCGGCCTGATCTACGGCATGAGCGCCTTCGGCCTGGCCAAGCAGATCGGCGTGGACCGCACCGCCGCCGCCGCTTACATGGACCGCTACTTCGCCCGCTACCCCGGAGTCGCCCGCTACATGGAAGACACCCGCGCCATCGCCCGCGACAAGGGCTATGTCGAAACCGTGTTCGGCCGCCGCCTGTGGCTGCCCGAGATCAGGTCGTCCAACGCCGGACGTCGCCAGGGCGCCGAGCGCGCGGCAATCAACGCGCCGATGCAAGGCACGGCGGCCGACCTGATCAAGCGCGCCATGCTCGCCGTGCAGGACTGGCTCGACGCGCAGCGCATGAAAACCCTCTTGGTACTGCAGGTGCATGACGAACTGGTGCTGGAAGTGCCCGACGAAGAACTCGCCACCGTCGATGCGGCCCTGCCGAAGCTGATGGGCGGCGTGGCGAAGCTCAAGGTGCCGCTGCTGGTCGAGGTGGGAGTCGGCGCGAACTGGGATGCGGCGCACTGAGTTTCAGGCTGACGTTCATGCCGCGGCAACTGCATCCCTGATGATGAAACAACATAAAGGCGAATTGAACGCCCGCCCCTCCCATCCTCCCCTCGCGGGGAGGCTACTAATTTGCTCGCTTCGCTCGATCATCACCCGTGCCCTGGATCGGGTTATTCCACGCTAAGCCCCTGTATACTTCGCGGTTTCCCGTTTCCCGACTCCCAGTGCAAGAAAGCCGCGACCTCTATTTGCGCCTGCTCGGCCATGTGCGCCCGCACTGGAAGGGCTTCGCTTTGACGCTCGCCGCCACGGTGCTGGCGGCGGCGACCGAACCGCTGTTCCCGGCGCTGATGAAACCCCTGCTGGACAAGGGCTTCGGCCAGGGGGGCAATGACTGGCTGGCGTGGCTGCCGCTGGCCATCATCGG
>JAUXUK010000083.1 GCA_030680805.1 Sulfuritalea sp.
GAACGGACCCCACCTCTACTACCCGAACCCGAAGGGTCCGGGCGGCACCGGCAGCGCCGAGGACTGGGTGATGGAGAATTTCGGCTGCGACCCGCTCGGCCCGCATTCCATGCTGCAGACGGCGGAAAACGTGGCGAAGAAACACGGCATCGGCACCGCCGAGCAGCATGAAGTCGTGCTGCGCCGCGAAGCGCAGTACCGCGAGGCGCTCGACAACGGTGCGGCCTTCCTCAAGCGCTTCATGACCCTGCCCTTCGACGTGCCCGCGCCGAACTACAGGAAAATCGTCGGCGTGATGGAAGGCGACGAGGGCATCAACCAATCCAGCGCGGAGGGCCTGGCGAAGCTCAAGCCGGTCATGGAAGGCGGCACCGTCACCTTCGGCGGCCAGACGCATCCGGCCGACGGCAACGCCGGCCTTGTCGTCACTACGCCGGAGAAGGCACGCGAACTGTCCGCCGACCCGAAGATCGCCGTCCGGCTGCACGGCTTCGGCATGGCCCGCGCCGCGCTCGCCCACATGCCCGAGGCCACCGTGCCGGCGGCGCTGCAGGCGCTCGGCCAGGCCGGCAAGGCGGTCAAGGACATGGCGGCGATCAAGACGCACAATCCCTTCGCCATCAACGACATCTTCTTCGCCCGCCAGACCGGCGCCGATCTGATGTCGATGAACAATTTCGGCTGTTCCCTCGTCTGGGGCCACCCGCAGGCGCCGATGGGCACGCGGGCCATCATCGAACTGATCGAGGAACTGGCGCTGCGCGGCGGCGGCTACGGGCTGTTCACCGGCTGTGCAGCCGGCGATACGGCGATGGCCGTCGTGCTGGAAGTCACCGGCGCCTGAGCAACGGGAACGGGGAAGACACATGAACCTGTCCGAATGGATCGACCGACATGCCGGGCTGACGCCCGACAAGACGGCCATTCGCTTCCCCGGGCGCGAGGTGTCCTACGCGGCCCTGGCGGCGCTCACCGACCGCCTGACCTCGGCCCTGGCCGCATCCGGCGTGACACGCGGCCGTTGCGTCGCCTATCTGGGCTACAACAGCCCGGAAATGCTGGCGCTGCTCTTCGCCTGTGCCCGGCTCGGCGCCATCTTCATGCCGCTCAACTGGCGCCTGGCCGGACCGGAGCACCAGCAGATGCTGGCGGACTGCCCGCCCACCGTACTCTTCGTCGAGACCCCGTTCCTGGCGCAAACAGAAACCCTGCGCGCCGCGCTCGGCGGCATCACGCTGATCGCCATGGGCCAGGCGCAGGAAGGCTGGATTGCCTACGACGACTTCCTGGCGCGCGCCAGCAGCCCCATACCGCGCGATATTCGGACGGACGGGCAGGCACCTCTGCTGATTTGCTACACCTCCGGCTCGACCGGCAAGCCGAAGGGCGTGTTGCTGACGCAGGATGCCCTGCTGTGGAATGCCGCCAACAGCACCGACATGCACGGGCTGACGGCGGAAGACATCATCCTTACCACGCTGCCGCTGTTCCATGTCGGCGGCCTCAACAACCAGACCACGCCTGGCCTCGCCGTCGGCTGCACCGTGGTGCTGCATCCGAAGTTCGACGTCGACGCGACCTTCGACGCCATCGAGCGCGAGCGCGTCACGCTGACCGTGCTGGTGCCGGCGCAACTCGACATGATGATGGCGCATCCGCGCTGGCAAAGCGCGGACCTGTCCAGCCTGCGCATGATCACCACCGGCTCGACCATCGTCCCGGAACGGCTGATCCGTGCCGTGCATGCCAGGGGCGTGCCGCTGATCCAGGTCTATGGCTCGACGGAAACCTGCCCCATCGCCGTTTATCTCAAGGTGCAGGACGCCGAACGCAAGGCCGGCACGACGGGCAAGCCCGCCAGGCACTGCCGCATGCGCATCGCCGACGACCTCGGCCAGGATGTCCCGCAGGGCGCCACCGGAGAAATTCTCGTTCAGGGCCACAACGTCATGAGCGGCTACTGGAACGCGCCCGAGGCAACCGCCGCGGTGCTGCGGAACGGCTGGTTCCACACCGGCGACATGGGCCACCTGGACGCCGAGGGCTACCTGACCGTCGACGGCCGCAGGAAGGAAATGATCATCTCGGGCGGCGAGAACATCTACCCGGCCGAGATCGAGAACATCCTCCTCGAATGCCCGGACATCGCCGAGGCCTCGGTCGTCGGCCGGTCCGACGAGCGCTGGGGCGAGATCGTCGTCGCCGTGGTGGCGCCGAAGGAAGGCCGCAGCCTCGGCGCGGAACAGGTTCTGCAACTGCTCGACGGCCGCATAGCCCGCTACAAGCACCCCAAGGAAGTCGTCTTCGTCGGCCAGTTGCCGAAGACCGCCCTGGGCAAGATTCGCAAGGATGACGTGCGACGCATGGTCGCCCACGAAGAAACTGCCTGAAAGAACACACATGCCAAAGCATACGGAGCACACCCCATGGCGCTAAAGATCGGCATCGACGTCGGCGGCACCTTCACCGACTTCGTCGTCACCCGCGACGACGCCGAACCGGCGATCTTCAAGACCCTGTCGACGCCGTCGGACCCCTCCATCGCCGTCGTCAACGGCCTGACCGACATCGCGGCGAGCATGGATCCGCCGCAGTCGCTGGAGGCCTTCGCGCCCGGCATCGACACCATCGTGCACGGCACGACGGTCACCACCAACGCCACGCTGACCGGCACCGGCGCCAAATGCGGACTCCTCACCACCGAGGGGGTGCGCGATGCGCTGGAGATGCGCCGCGGCATCCGCGAGGAGCAATACAACAACCGCTACACCAATGTGAAGCCGCTGGTGCCGCGCTACCTGCGCGCCGGCATCAAGGGCCGCCTCGACCGCAATGGCCGCGAAACCGCGCCGCTCGACCTCGAAGGCGTCAAGCAGGCCATCGGACTGTTCAAGCAGGAAGGCGTGCAGGCGGTCTCCATCTGCTTCATGAATTCCTTCGCCAATCCTGCGCACGAACAGGCCGCGGCTGAACTCGTCAGGCGGGAGATGCCCGACGCCTATCTGTCCGTGTCCACCGACCTGCTGCCCTCGATCCGCTTCTACGAGCGCGTCAGCACCACGGCGCTCAATTCATACGTCGGACCGAAGCTCAACCATTATCTCGATCAACTGGTCGGACGCCTGAAAGGCATCGGCTTCAAGGGCCTCTTGCTGATCATGCAATCGAATGGAGGCGTCATCACGCCGCAACTGGCGCGCGAGAAGGCCGCCCTCACCCTGCTCTCCGGCCCGGCCGGCGGCCCCGGCGCGGGCCTCTTCTATGTCCGCCCCCACGGCCAGAACAAGTGCATCACCACCGACATGGGCGGCACCAGCTTCGAAGCCTCGGTGGCGGTGGATGCGCCGATGATCAAGAACGACGGCGAGATCGCCCGCCACAAGATCGCCCTGCCCATGCTCGACATCCACACCATCGGCGCGGGCGGCGGCTCCATCGGCTGGCTCGACGAGGGCGGCATGCTGCGCATGGGACCGCAAAGCGCCGGCGCCGATCCCGGCCCTGCCTGCTACAGCAAGGGCGGCACGCTGCCGGCCACCACCGATGCCAACGTCGTGCTCGGCTATCTCGACCCCGGCTTCTTCGCCGGCGGCAAGATGCAGCTCGATGTCGCCGCGGCACGCCAGGCCATCGAGGAGCACATCGCCAAACCGATGGGCCTCTCCATCGAGGAAGCCGCGGCCGGCATGTACCGCGTCGCCTGCAACAACATGGCCCAGGGCGTGCGCGAGGTGACCATCAAGCGCGGCTTCGACCCGCGCGAGTTCCCCTTCATTCCGGCCGGCGGCGCCGGCCCGATCCA
>JAUXUK010000085.1 GCA_030680805.1 Sulfuritalea sp.
AAGGAAGGCGCGATGGTCACGCTGACCTCGGTGTTCCCCATCGACAAGATGCAGGCCAACAAGCACGAGATCGAGCAGGCACTGGCGGAAGGCATCGCCATCAAGGGCGGCTTGGTGCCTATCGGCATCGTGCGCGATGCCCAGGGCCGTGCCACCGCCTTGCGCGTGATGCAGTGCGAAGCCAAGTTCGTCGGCGGCAAGCTTGAGATCAAGAATGTCGAAGGTTCCGAGCAGGACATCGAAGCCGACCTGATCGTTTCCGCGATCGGCCAGGCCGTGGATTTCACCGGCATCGAAGAGTTCAACTCGGGCAAGGGCATGGTTGCCGCCGACAAGAACTACCAGGTGACCGGCAAGCCCGGCGTGTTCGCCGGCGGCGACGTGCTCCGTCCCCACCTGCTGACCACCGCCGTCGGCCATGGCGCCATCGCCGCGGAAGGCATCGACCAGTTCCTGGCCGGCATCGAACCCGGTCGCCGGCCCAAGATCGACGTGCATTCCTTCGACCTGATGCGCAAGTATGTCGAGAAGGGCGTGAAACTGGGCGCCATCGACGGCCCCTTGCGCGGCACCGACCAGAGCAAGGAAGTGGTGCACAACTACGAGAACCGTTCCGACCGCTACGTGATTCCGCATGACCAGTTGTTCCTCGGCCACTTCCCATACACCGACCGCAACAAGCGCCACATCACGCACCTGACCAAGGAATCGGCGCTGGGCAACTTCGAGGAACGCCTCGACGCGCTGTCCGAAGCCGAGGTGATCGCCGAAGCCAAGCGCTGCATGAGCTGCGGCCAGTGTTTCGAATGCGACAACTGCGTCGTGTATTGCCCGCAGACCGCCGTGTACAAGGTCAAGAAGACCGAGACCATGACCGGCCGCTACGTCGCCACCGACTACGACAAGTGCATTGGCTGCCACATCTGCGCCGACGTCTGTCCCACCGGTTACATCCAGATGGGATTGGGTGAGTGAACTTCAAAACTTTACCGCAGAGGCGCAGAGGCGCAGAGGATGCGCAGAGAAAGGCCGAAGCCTTTGCTCTTCCTCTGCGCCGCCTTTCTCTGCGCCTCTGCGCCTCCGCGGTGAGATTTTGCCTTCTGCTCTTGGCCGTCTTCGCCGTATCGTCAGCGCCGACTTTTGCCGGAGAGGGTAGCCGCACGGCGAAGCCGGTGATCGAGATCGCCAACCCCGGCAAGTGCGTGGCACCGGTAGACGAGATGCGCCGCAACCACATGGAGATGCTCAAGCACCAGCGCGACCGCAGCTTGCGCCAGGGCATCCGCGGCGAACCGGCTTCGCTGAATGCCTGCATCGAGTGCCACGCCAGCAAGAAGACCGGATCGGTGCTGGGCAGCAACGAGAATTTCTGCCAGAGCTGCCACACCTATGTCGCGGTGAAACTCGACTGCTTTGAGTGCCACCAGCCGAAGGCAGGTTACAAGGCCGCAGGAGTCAAACCATGAGCGGGAACAATCCGCGTCGCGCCTTCATCGCCGCCGCCGGCGCCGGTGTTGCGGGCCTTGGCTTCACGGCCATCGCCCCCGGCCTGCACCTGATGGCCGTCGCCCCCAACGCCAATGCGGCCAATGCGGCCGCCGAAGCGCGCAAGGCCGGCACGGCCGCCTCGCCCGCCGTGCGCTGGGGCCTGCTGATCGACGCGACCAAGTGCGCGCCCGGCTGCACCAAGTGCATCGACGCCTGCCACACCGAAAACGGCGTCAGCGAAAAGCTGCCCGATCCGCGCCAGAATTCGCAATGGATCCGCAAGATCGAGCTGGTCGATAAACGCAATGGCCGCGTCACGCAGCTGCCCATGATGTGCCAGCACTGCGCCAACCCGCCCTGCGTCGACGTCTGCCCCACCGGCGCCTCGATGAAGCGCGCCGACGGCATCGTGCTGGTCGACCGCCACACCTGCATCGGCTGTCGCTACTGCATGATGGCCTGCCCCTACAAGGCACGCTCCTTTGTCCATGCGCCGCTGCACGAGCAGAATCCGGAAGTACCGCGCGGCCAGGGCTGCGTCGAGTCCTGCACGCTCTGCGTGCATCGCATCGACAAGGGCCAGCAGCCGGCCTGCGTCGAATCCTGCCCCGAGGGCGCCATGATGTTCGGCGACCTCAACGACCCCGCCAGCGAAATCGCCAAGCGCATCGCCAGTGTGCCGACCACCCAGGTGCGTGCCGACCTGCGCCTGAATCAAGGCGTGCGCTACCAGGGAATCTGATCATGCCCACATCCAACTCCCGAAACGAAGAAGGCCTCTTCTACCTGCTTGCGGCAGTAGGTGGCGCGGTATCAGCCATCGGCGTTGCCGCGGCGCTCTACATGGAACATTCAGGCCACGTCGTCACCGGCATGAACAACCAGATCGTCTGGGGGCTGCCCCATGTCGTGGCGATCTTCCTGATCGTGGCCGCCTCGGGCGTGCTCAATGTCGCCTCGATGGGTTCGGTCTTCGGCCGCAAGCTCTACAAGTCGCGCGCGCCGCTGTCCGGCCTGCTTGCCATCGCCATGATGAGCGGCGGCCTTGCGGTCATCATGCTCGACCTGGGGCGCGCCGACCGCGCGATCGTTGCGGCGACGCATGTCAACCTGACCTCGGTCTTCGGCTGGAACATGATTCTCTATCCGGTCTTCTACGGCCTGGTCGCGGTCTATCTGTGGACCCTGATGGAGCGGCGCATGAACCCGTACTCGAAGGCAGTCGGTCTGGCCACCTTCGTCTGGCGCGTCGTGCTCACCTCAGGCACCGGCTCCATCTTCGCCTTCCTCGTCGCGCGCCAGGCGTATGGCACCGCCCTGCTGGCGCCGATGTTCATCGTCATGTCCTTCGCCTGGGGCCTTGCCGTATTCATCCCGGTGCAGGCGTCAATGTATGCCGCACGCGGCGAAACGCTGCCGCCGCTGGTGCACCAGCGCATGAAGAACCTGCTGGCCACCTTTATTGCCGCCGTGCTGTACCTGACCGCCGTGCTGCACCTGGCCAACGCCTATTTCGCCAAGAACATCGCCTTCGAATACTTCATCCTCTTCGACAGCGAGTTCGCCGGCATGTTCTGGATTGGCCAGGTCCTGATTGGCAGCCTGCTGCCGCTGGCCCTGCTGTTCAATCCGGCGACCGGAACAAAGACTCTCTGGGTCAATGTCGCCGCCCTGCTCGTCCTCGTCGGTGCCTATTTCCATCTCTACGTATTCATCATCGGCGGCCAGGCCTTCCCGCTTGACATCTTCCCCGGCTATGAGGTCAAGAGCAGCTTCTTCGATGGCGCAGTCGACCACTACACGGCCAGCCTGCCCGAGATCCTGCTGTCGCTCGGCGGCCTGGGCATCGCCTTCACCATTAGCGTGATTGGCGCGCGCGCGCTGAATTTCATGCCGCACGACGAGCGCGCCAAGCTGGAAGGCGCCGGCAGCATCGCGGATTGAGCCCGTTGCCCGGCACGGGCGCCATGCATCGCTTCCTCATCTCTGCCGCGCACAAGTCCTCGGGCAAGACCACCGTCAGCATCGGCCTCGCGGCGGCGCTAAGTTCAGGCAGGTACGGCCAGCCCAGGCGCACGGTGCAGCCCTTCAAGAAAGGGCCGGACTACATCGATCCGCTGTGGCTCTCGGTCGCCGCCGGGCGCCCCTGCTACAACCTGGATTTCTTCCTCTCGCCCGACAGCGAACTGCAAGCCCAGTTCGCCCGCCACGGCCATGACGCCGAGGTCTGCCTGGTCGAAGGCAACAAGGGCCTCTACGACGGGCTCGACCTCGACGGCTCGAACAGCAACGCCGCGCTGGCGCGCCTGCTCGACCTGCCGGTGGTGCTGGTGCTCGACGCGCGCGGCATGACGCGCGGCATCGCGCCGCTGATCCTCGGCCATCAAGCCTTCGACCCGAAGATCCGCATTGCCGGCGTGATCCTCAACCGCCTCGGTGGCCGCCGCCACGAAGCGAAGCTGCGCGCCGTGATCGAGCATTACACCGATGTCGCGGTGCTCGGCGCGGTGCAGGAAGACCCCGAACTGGCCCTGGTCGAACGCCACCTGGGGCTGATGCCGGTGAACGAAACCGCCGAAGCCGAGCGGCACATCTCCGCCATCGGTGAACGCATCGCCGCGCAGGTCGACCTCGATCGCCTGCTGGACATCAGCCGGACCGATGTCGTCCTGACGCCGCCCGCGCCGCAGTGGCGCAGCGTCGACAAACCGGTGCGCATCGCCATCGCCCGTGACGCTGCCTTCGGCTTCTACTACGCCGACGACCTCGCCGCACTGACCGCCGCCGGCGCGCAGACCGTGTTCTTCGATACCCTGCACGACGCCAAACTGCCACCCTGCGACGGCCTGCTGATCGGCGGCGGCTTTCCCGAGTGCTTCCTCGACCAGTTGGAGGCCAACACGCCGCTGCGTGCCGACATCCGGCGCGCCATCGAAGCCGGCCTGCCCGCCTATGCCGAATGCGGCGGCCTGATGTACCTGGCGCGCAGCATCCACTGGAAGGGTCGCAGCGCTGAAATGGTCGGCGTGATTCCCGGCGACATCCGCATGCACGACAAGCCCGTCGGCCGCGGCTACGTGATCCTCGAAGCCAACGCCAACCACCCCTGGCGCGGCGCCGGCAGCGCAGGCGCGCCAGCGCTGCGCGCCCACGAATTCCACTACTCGAACCTCTACGACCTGCCGGCCGGCACCCGCTATGCCTATGCCGTCAAGCGCGGACACGGCATCGACGGCCAGCACGACGGCGTCGTGCAGCACCGGCTGCTCGCCTCCTACACCCACCTGCGCGCCACCAGCGGCTGCGACTGGCCGGCGAAATTCGTCCAGCACGTGCGCGACTGCATGACCAACGACTACAAGGAAGCCATCCCATGTTCGCCCTGACACCCGCCGCTGCCGAGCAAATCACCCGCGCTGCCGCTGAACAACCCCAGGCCGGCCCCCAGCCGATGTTGCCCATGTTACGAGTCGCCGCCAAGATCGACGAAAGCGACGGCGAACTGGTCTATGGCATGGGCTTCGACGACGAACGCGAAGACGATCTGATCGTCGATGGCGGCGGCGTCGCCATCCTGATTTCGCCGCACAGCCAGCCGCTGCTGGAAAACACCACGCTGGATTTCTCCGAGGTGGCCCCCGGCGAATACCAGTTCATATTTCGCGGCGGCTGCACCGCGCCCGCCGCCGCGAAGAGCTGCGGAAGCTGCGGCGGCGGTTGCTCTTGACGCTCATGGCACCGAGCGCACCCGCAGAAGATGAAACACGCGAAAAGCGAATTGAAGTCCCGCCCCTCCCATCCTCCCCTCACGGGGAGGCTATTGGTCGGTTCGCTTCGCTCGCTAATTACCCATCGCTTCGAACCAGTCATTTCACGCTAATCAAGCATCAGATCACCGAGCTGGGTTAACATTCGCGTCCATGAAACCACTACCTGCCCAACCCGGCTGGGTCTATCTGGTCGGCGCCGGTCCCGGCGACCCCGAACTGCTGACCCTCAAGGCCGCGCGCCTGATCGGCGAAGCCGACGTCCTGGTCTACGACAACCTCGTTTCGCAACCGGTGCTTGATCTCGCCCGCCCTGATGCCGAGCGCATTTACGCCGGCAAGGAACGCGGCAACCACTCGCTGCCCCAGGAAGAAATCAACGAACTGCTGGTGCGCCTGGCCCGGACCGGCAAGCGCGTGGTGCGGCTCAAGGGTGGCGACCCGTACATTTTCGGTCGCGGCGGCGAGGAAGTCGAAACCCTGCACGCCGACGGCATCAACTTCGAGGTGGTGCCTGGCATCACGGCCGCCGCTGGCGTCGCCTCCTATGCCGGCATCCCGCTGACGCATCGCAACCACGCTCAGGCCTGCGTCTTCGTCACCGGCCATCTTCAGGACGGCAGCATGAACCTGGACTGGCCCGGCCTCGCCCGCCGGCGCCAGACCGTGGTGATCTACATGGGCCTGTCCGGCCTGCCGCACCTGTGCGCCAAGCTCATGGAACACGGCCTGCCCGCCGACTGGCCTGCCGCCATCGTGCAACATGGCACCCAGTCCACCCAGCGCACCATCACCGGCACGCTGACCACGCTGCCCGCACTCGCCGAGGCCGCCAACCTGCGCGCACCGACACTGATCATCGTCGGCGAGGTGGTAACGCTGCGCGACAAGCTGCGCTGGTTCGAAGAGAGCCGCGACTAAGCGCCTGTCCTACTGCAGCAGCAGGCGACTCGAAAAGTCGGCACCGGCGATACGGCGAATCCGGTCAAGCGGGACCGGGTTTCGTATTCAGAAAACGGCCCGATCCGTCCCTCTTGTCATTAAACCGCCGCAAGGTGCTACCATTTCAACCATGAAGAAATGGACCGCAGCCCTCAAGACCGGAGTTGCGCTGCTCGACGAGCAGCACAAGGAAATTTTCCAGTGGCTCGCGGAACTGCAAAGCGCCGCGGATGATGAGCGCACGTTGTTTGGCGTCTACTCGCTCACCCGATTGAAGCAGTACACGCGGGCGCACTTCGCGGCGGAAGAAGCGCTGATGAAGTCGGCCGGGTATCCCGGCCTGGCTGAACACGCCGCGGAACACGCCGCATTTCGCCAACGGCTCGACGAACTCATGCTCAAGTCCATCGGGCAGGACATTTCCACCGATACCGTGGAATTCCTGACGAACTGGCTGACCACGCACATCGCCAAGACCGACATGGCGTATGTGCCTTACCTGAAGAAGCTCGATTAGGGAAGCGCTGAATATGCCGTCACACCGGCGAAAGCCGGTGTCCAGTGCCATGATTCTTCTGGATTCCGGCTTTCGCCGGAATGACGAAACGTGACTTGATCAGTGGTTCCTTAGGTACTCGGCCAGGCTTCAGGCCGCGGCCTTCTCCTTCTGCCCCGCGAAGAGGTGAACAATCGCCTCCGCCACCTGTTCCGAGGCATCGGGATAGGCACCTTCCTCCAGCATGTGCAGGGCCCTTTCCTTGTCGCCCTGCTGGGCGACGGCCAGCACTTCCCCGGCGCAACGATGGAAGCTGGCGTGCCGCGAGCGGACCACGGCGAATACCGGGTTCTGGCCGAAGCGCTCGCCGCCGATGCCGTTGATCCATTGGCCGAGGGTGCATTGATCGTCGCGCGAGACGGTGTCGACCTTGAGGTCTTCCTTGCCGTCGCCCTTGATGTAGGCCTGGAGCCGGGCCTTCCACTTGATGTGTGAGTCGATCGCCTCGGTGCCTTCGGAGGCGATGATGAACATCCGCGCCAGCAGCATCTTGACCCGCTCGGAAGCCTTGACGTAGTCGCCGCCGTGCAGCAGTTTGGTGGCGGCGGCCTTGTCGCCTGCCTGCGCCGTCGCCAGCACCGCCCCCGCGCTGCGATGGAACAGCGCGTGGTGCGCCTTCATGTCGAAGAAGGTTTCGGAATAGCCGAACTTCTCACCGCCCTTGTCGTAGATCCACTTGCCCAGCGGGCACTGGTCGTCGCGGCAAACCACGTCGACTTTGAGTTCCTCGGTGCTGGTGCCGCTGATGTAGCTTTCCAGCCGGACTTTCCATTTCATGTGCGCATCCACCGCGGTCTTGAAATTCAGGCCGGCCAGCTCTGCGCTCTTTTCGTCCCCACCGCCGATTGCCGGCGCGTCGACGCTTTTGCCGCCACCCACGATGTTCTTGAACCAGTCGAGCATTCCCATGACAAATCTCCCCCTACTCGTTGGTCGGCGCATGGGCCGACATGCTTTGTGTTTTGCGCTGCAAACGGCGAGGTGATTCTCCATGAAACACGGCAGTCCGGCATTTGAACATCGCATGACGGAAGCAATAGCACTAATGGCCGGTGACGCGGCCCGGCAGAGGGCTAGTACACCACTTCGCTCCAGCGCTTGCTGGAAACCAGCGCGGCGTGAACCGATGCCCACTCGCGGCTCGAACCCGCCAACTCGCCCATGGCCTTGTCGATCACGGGAAGCATGTTCTCGGTACCGGCGATGAAAACCCGCGTGTCTGGTCGCTTGAGCATCTCCCATACTTCCGCCGCATTCTGCGCCAGGGCCTGATCCATCGCCACCGGCGCGTCGAACGCGGGACGCGGGCTGACCGCCTGGAAGGCCTTGAAGGTGGGCTGGTCGAAGTAATTGGCGAGGTCGTTGTTCTCGTCGTTCATGTAAAGCATTTCCAGCGGGCTCTTCGCACCGTAGAACAGCCGCACCCGGCCCTGCCAGCCGCCGATCTTTTCGTAGATCTGCCTGATCAGGGTGCGAAAGGGAGCGATGCCGGTACCCATGGCCAGCATCAGGATGTCGGCGCTCTTGTCCTCGGGAATGACGAAGGGGTAGCCGACCGGGCCGGCGAAATTGATGCCCTCGTCGGGGCGCAGGTCGCACAGGTAGTTGGAGGCGATGCCCTTGTATTCCTCGCCGTTGAAATCGTCGATGTAGCTGCAGCGACGCACGCAGATGGCGAACTCGGTGGCATTGCCGCGCCGCTCCAGGTCCATGATCGAGTACAGGCGGGCATGGCTGCGATTGCCGAACTGCCCCGGCGCCATGACGCGGATCAGGTTGCCCAGTTGCGGATCGAAGGACAGGTCGCCGGTGTGGAACACCAGGTGCCGAACTTCTTCGCGCGAGGCAGGCGGCGTGATGCGGCGCGACTCCTTGAGCGTCGCGGAATAGGTCCGTGGAGGGGGCGCGGCGGGGGGCGTATGTGGCTGCATATGATGGACTCCTCGAAAATTCAGTGATGCTTGATGGCGGATGCGGCGGGCTCGGCGCTGCAGGTGCTGTCGCAGCCGCTGCCGGCGGAACAGCAGCCGCACTTGCCCGGGTCGCGGAAGGGGCCGAGCTGCGGATTTTTTGCGGCGAAGCGGCGGTAGACGCGGTCGATCAGGATGCCGCCCAACGCAAGGCTGAAGATGAAGCCGATGGCTACGAGATAGGTCGTCATCAGCCCCCCAATCCTGCAAAGCCCATGAACGAAAGAGAAAGGATGCCGGCCAGCATCAGCGACAGCGCCGTGCCCTGCGCCAGGTCGGGCACGTTGGACAGCGTCAGGCGCTCGCGCACGCTGGCCATCAGCACCAACGCCAGGGTGAAGCCGGCGCCGCCGCCAACTGCGAACACTACCGACTGCACGAAGTCGTAGTCGCGGGCGGTCTGGAACAGCGCGACGCCAAGCACGGCACAGTTGGTGGTGATCAGCGGCAGGTAGATGCCCAGCGCACGGAACAGCGCCGGGCTGTATTTCTTCAGCACCATCTCGACCAGTTGCACCGACGACGCGATGATCACGATGTAGGAAATCAGGCGCAGGAATTCGAGGTGGAAGGCGGTCAGCAACAGGTTGAGGCCGTAGGCGCAAAGCGAAGCCACCAGCATCACGAAGGTGGTCGCCACGCCCATCGGAAAGGCCGTGTCGAGTTTGCCCGAAACGCCGAGGAAGGGGCACAGGCCGAGGAACATCGCCAGCACGAAGTTGTTGGCGAGCAGCGCATTGACGAAAATCTGGAAGGCGGATTCAGACATTTTGCGTCGCCTCCTTGCCTGCCTTGCGCCGCGCCCACCACGAGAACAACAGCAGCCAGGCGCCGAGCACGAAAAAGCCGCCGGGCGGCAGCACCATGATGACCCAGGGCTGGAAACCGGCGCCGAACAGCGACACGCCGAACAGCGCGCCGGCGCCGAGGATCTCGCGCACCGCACCCAGCGCAAACAGGCCGATGGCGAAGCCGATGCCCATGCCGGCGGCGTTGAGCATCGCCGGCAGCGGCGGATTCTTCGAGGCATGCGCTTCGGCGCGGCCGAGGATGATGCAGTTGACCACGATGAGCTGGATGAAGGCGCCCAGCGCATCGTAGAGCGCCAGACTGATGGCCTGGATGGCGTAATCGACCACGGTGACGAAGGTGGCGATGATCACGATGTATACCGCGATGCGTACCTCCTTGGGAATCATGCGGCGCAACAGCGACACCAGGCCGCAGGAACAGACCAGCACGAACAGCGTCGCCAGGCCCATCGACAGGGCATTGACGGCCGATACCGAGACGGCCAGCACCGGGCACATGCCGAGCACCATGACGAAGACCGGGTTCTGGCGCCAGATGCCCTCGGTGAATTCGTCCCAGGTCTTGTATTGAGCGGTATTCATGATTTCTTTGCCAGTTGATCGAGCTTGGGAACCAGGCGCGGCAGCAAGGCCTGCGCCGAATCGTTGATGGCCTTGCCCACCGCGCGCGAGGTGATGGTGGCGCCGGCAATGGCGTCGATCTGCCAGGAATTGGTCTTGGCGCCATGCTTGACCGCCTTGACCTCGTTGGCCAGCGCCGAAAGATCGGCCTTGAGCTTGACGTCGAGCGCGGTGAAGTTGGCGAGGAATTCCTTGTCGGTGATGATCTTGTCGCCGATGCCCGGCGTCTCGCGCATGCTGACCACGCCGATGCCGACCACGCACTGGCAATCCGGCTGGTAGCCGAACATGATGCGCACGTTGTCGGCATAACCCTTGCCCACACCCTCGGCAGCGATGCCGGCGAGCTTGCCGTCGCCGCCGTACGCGGCGAAAAACCTGACCGCGCCCGGCGCAATCGCCGTATCGCCAGCGCCGACTTTTTGTTCAATGCCGCCGGCCGGTAGCGCCACGTACTCAGCAATCGACGTTGCCGCCGGAATCACCTTGAACACCGCGCGCTCGGTGGCGATGCGCTTGTTGGCGGCGACCGCGTCGTAGGTGCTCTGGTAGGCGCCGACGATGATCAGGCCGCAGATGGCCGAGACCAGGCCGAGGGTCCGGATCATCGCGCCGGTCGGCGATTCCGGCACCGCGGCGTCCGGCACCGCCACGGCGATCGGAATCACGCGCGGGCCGGCCCCGCCGCCGGGCCGCCCGCTGCTAGCAGCGGTAAATGCACGGCCCTCACCCCCTTCCCCGCTCCCCAAGGGAGCGGGGCGACCAGTCACCCCCTCTCGCGGAGAGGGGGCAGGGGGGCGAGCACTTGGATTCCCCGTGGGGTGCGCTTGCGCACCCCCTTTCGTGGAAAGGGGGCCGGGGGGAATGTTGTCCATACTCATTTTTTTGGCTTCTTGTGCAGGAAGCGCTTCTTCGGCGTTACCGCGCTGGCTTCCTCGCGCGAGATGTAGCCGGGGTTCAGCGGATAGGTGGCGCGCTTCTTCACGCGGTCGAGCACGCCACGGCCGAAAGGTACCGGCTGGGTGATCTTCTCGATCAGGGGCGAGGCCGCGTTGGCAATCAGGATGGCATACATGACCCCTTCCGGCAGCCCGCTGTAGTAGCGGATCACCACGGTCAGCAAGCCGATCAGCGCGCCATACACCCACATGCCCTTGGGTGTCACCGGCGAGGTTGCCATGTCGGTCGCCATGTACACCGCGCCAAGGATCAGGCCGCCCGAAAACAGCATGAAGAAGGGATTCGGGTAGCGCGCCGGATCGATGGCAAACAGCAGCCAGGCGGTGATCGCGGCGCTGCCGAGGATGGCCAGCGGGATACGCCAGTCCATGAAGCGGCGCAGCGCAAGGTACATGCCGCAGAGCAGGATCAGGACCGGCGAAGGACCGACCGCCATGTGGCCCGAAAGCGAGGTCAGCAGTTCGTCGGCATTGGCCATCACGCCGTCGAACTTCCACTTCGCCAGCGGCGTGGCGCCGGAAAGTGCATCCAGACCCTTGGCCTTGAGCCAGGCGGCGGGATCGGCCGGAACCATCAGCGGCCAGGCCAGTGTGGATGGAACGAATTCCGTGAAGCGCCCGGGCAGGAAGGACGGCGTGTAAGTCGCGATGGCGGTGGGAAACGCCGCCTGGACAAAAGCGCGACCGATCAGCGCGGGATTGAAGACATTGAAGCCGATGCCGCCGAACAGCGCCTTGCCCAGGGCGATGGCGACGATGCCGGCGACCGCACCCATCCACAGCGGAAAACCCGGCGGCAGGGTCAGCGCCAGCAGCAGGCCGGTGATCACCGCCGAGTAGTCCGACAGGCGTCCGGCCTGCGTGCCGGTGCGCACGAAGAAACGTTCCGTCGCGAGGCAGGCCGCCGTGACGACGATCATCGAGGCCAGCGCCGAGATGCCGTACTGGTAAACATAGAAGGCACAAATCGGCAGCAGCGAATACACGACGTGACGCATGATGGTCTCGACGGTCTTCGCCGCCTGCACGTGCGGCGCCGAGCGGATTTCTATCAATGGCTGGGTCATGGGATCATCCGATCGAGCGCAGCGTCCCACCCGTCATTCCGGCGGCTCTGCATGCATTGGATTCCGCTGCGCGGGGTGGCAACGCCGGAATCCAGCGACGTAAGCGCCGGATGGAAACCCATGGATTCCGGCATCCGCCGGAATGACACGATTCTCATGCCGCCTTCTCCCGCAGGATCTGCTTGGCGACGCGGAACTGCTGCACCAGCGGAATGTTGGACGGGCAGACGTAGGTGCAGCAGCCGCACTCGAAGCAGTCGCCAAGGTAATACTGTTCACCCATCAGGTCGTATTCGCGCTTGGCCGCCAGCATGCCCAGGGTCGACGGGTTGAGGCCCATCGGACAGGACTCGACGCATTCGCCGCACTTGATGCAGGGATAGGTCTGGCGTCCTTCGCGCGCCGCCATGTCCTCGTGGCGGAACACCAGCACGCCCGAGATGCCCTTGGTGATCGGCACGTCGAGCGAAGCGATGGCCTGGCCCATCATCGGCCCGCCGAGGATCACCTGCCGCGCATCGAGTGCATCGACCGCCGGCACGCCGGCATAGTCGAGCACGAACTTGAGCGGCGTGCCGAGGATCACGCGATAGTCGCCGGGACGCGCCACGCCGGATCCGGTAATGGTGACCACCCGCTCGGTGAGCCCCTGCCCCGCCGGCAGCAGTTTGCCCAATGCGGCGAGCGTGCCGACATTGCTGACCACCATGCCCAGCGCGATCGGCAGGCCGCCTGCCGGCATCTCGGTGCCGAACAGCGCCATGATCAGCATCCTCTCGGCGCCCTGCGGATACTTGGTCGGCACCGCCTCGACGTGGATCTCTTCCGTGACACCGGCGGCATGCGCATCGGCGATGGCCTGCCGCAGCACCTGCACGGCATCGGGCTTGTTGTCCTCGACACCGATGATGGCGCGCACCGCGCCCGTGGCGCGCATGGCGTAACGAATGCCGGCGATCAGGTCTGCGGCATGCTCGATCATGACGCGGTGGTCGCAGGTGAGATAGGGCTCGCACTCGCAGCCATTCACCACCAGCGTGTGGACTTTCGCCTGCTTCGGCACCGAGAGTTTGGCGTGGGTCGGGAAGGCCGCGCCGCCCAGGCCCACCATGCCGCTGTCCCAGATCGCCTGCAGGATGTCCTGCCCGGTCGCCTGCGACAGGTCGCGCGGCCGGCCCCACAAATCCTCCTGTGTCGCGCCGCGATGGGCGCGGATGACGATGGACTCGATCCAGGTGCCGCGCATGCCCGGGCGCAGGCCGATGAACTCGACCACGCCCGACAGCGGCGCGTGGTGCGGCACCGAAAGCCACTCGTCGCTCCGGGCGATGGGCTGGCCGCGCACCACGTCCTGGCCGACGCGCACGATCGGACGCGGCGTCTTGCCGATGTGCTGCGACAGCGGCACCGTCACCCGGTCCGGAAAGGGCAGGCGACGGATCTTGCGGTCGGCAGTGAGCTTGCAACTCGGCGGATGCACGCCGCGCTGGAAGGCTTCGCCGCGGAAGTAGGAGACGAGTTTCATCGGGATGGGAGAAACGCCAAACGTACCGTCACACCGGCGGCCCTGCATGCCTTGGATTCCGCTTCGCGGGGTGGCAAAGCCGGTGTCCAGCGCTTTGGTTCTTCTGGATTCCGGCGTTCGCCGGAATGACGATTCGACACTTGTCCTGCACCTCTTCAGTTGAACTTCGCAGCGCGTGCCATGAGTTTCTCGATGCCCGGCTCGCTCATGTTCCAGGGCGTTCCCGGATGGATGCAGCCGGCCGTGCATTTCTCCGCGGACTTGACGATGTCGGCGAACTTCGCGCCCTTGGGGTTGATCACCACGGCCAGCTTCTGATCGTTGTAGGCGAAGGTCTTGGGCGCCAGCGTGGTGCACTCGTCGCAGGCCGTGCATTCGGGCGTTTCGATCCAGACCGGCTCGTAGTCGCCAGCGCCAGCGCTCTGCGTCCCTGCGGGAACTTTTGCTTCGCCGCTGGCAGTCGCCACCGCTCCGCCCTGCCCCAGCACAGCGCTGATCTTCGCCAGCAGGTCCTCGCGCACGCGGTTTTCGACCTCGGTCGTGTCGCCGACCGCCGCGCCGATACCGGCCAGGCCGCGCAGCTGCCGCCAGAAGTGCAGGCGTTCCTCGACCGACTTGATGAGTTCCTTGGTCACCAGCAGGCGCATCAGGCGGTTCTTCGGGTCAACCGCCCAGATGAAGGGGAATTTGCCTTCGCGCTCGTCGGCATCGAGTTCGAGGAAATCGGCCACCGGCACCATGCTCTCGTTCCAGGTCTCGGGCGGCGCCTTGCGGAAATGCTTGAGGAAGCGCGCCTCGGTCGCCGCGAAATCGGCGAAGGTCATCGGCAGGGTCATGCTCTGCTGCGCGCCGGCCTCGTCGATGTACTTCAGCGTGTAGGTAGGCCAGTCGGTATCGAGCGAGGGATTGCCTTCCAGGCTGACGCATTCGGCGAATGTGGTGCCGGCGTCCGGGTCGAAGCGGAACAGCGGATAGGCGCGCCCCTCCACCGCCAGCTTGCTCTGGTCCACGCTCTTGTCGTCGCCGACGCCATGCTCGGGCGGACACACGGCATAGATGTTGAACAGCGCCGGGCGGCGGCTGTTGAGGCCGTCGATGTAACTTTCGATCAGGTGATTGACGTGGGCGATGGTGCCCGACATCACGTAGGAGGTGCGGTGCGCCATGCCGATCAGGCTGATCTCCTTGCGCGTCTCCTGCTTGCCGCGCTGGGCATCGCCCCAGGGCGCCATGTCCGAGACCTGGCTGATGAAGCCCGAGGTGCAGGCCTGGCCGCCGGTATTCGAATACACCTGGGTATCGACCACCAGGATCTTCACCGGCATGCCCGACATCAGCACGCGCGACAGGTTCTGGAAGCCGATGTCATACATCGCGCCGTCGCCGCCGATCGAGACCACGGGCGGACACAGCAGCCACTCGTCTTCCGAGAACTTGTTCCAGGTGAAGCGGCGGAAGAAATCGTCGTCGCGATCCGGCAGGTAGTCGCCGGCCAGTTCCATCTCGGCCTTGCGCACCGCCTTGAAGCCGTCGGCCATTTTCGCCATGTGGCCCTCGAAGATGCCCATCGCCACCGAGGGCGAATCCTGGAACAAATGCGAGGTCCAGGGGAAGGGATAGGGATGGAAGGGATAGGTCGAGCCCCACACCGAGGTACAGCCCGTCGAGTTGATGATGCCCATCTCGGCGCGGCCGCGCTTGGTCGGGCCCTCGACGTAGCGCCACTTGAGATCCTTGAGCTTTTCCAGCAACTGCGCGGTGTTCTTCACCCATGCCGGGTCGAGCAGTTGCGATGGCTTGTCGGCATTGAGCTTGTTGGCCAGGTTCGACAGCGTCAGGTCGTGCTGCCCGGTCGATTCGACCGCGCGGATCACGGCATTGGCGTCGGTCAGGTCGACCGCCGAGGCCAGCTTGACGCGCATGTGCTGTTCCAGGCGCTTGACCAGGTCGTCGATCTTCTCGACGAAGGCCGCCACGCGCGGCTGCATCAGCGCGGTCACGGTCGAGGTGAACAAGTGGATCGCGGTCTTCTCGCCGCAACCGAGGCAGGCGCCGTCGCCGCAGTTCATCGAGCCGTAGTTCTTCTTGTCCAGCAGCAGGGTTTCCAGCGCGCCGATCTTTTCGTCGAGGCTGTCGATGCGGCTGTATTCCGGTGGCGTGGTCGGCAATTCCAGCCAGGTGTTCCAGTCGCGGCGCAGGCGTTCGACGGAGTCCTCGGTCTGCGTCACCATCTTCAGCGCATTGTCCTCGCAGACCGTGACGCACAGCGCACAGCCCTTGCAGGTGTAGGGGTTGACGGTGATCGAGAACAGGCCGCCGCTGCCCTTGGCCTTCTTCTCGCGGTTGCCCCAGTAGGGCTTGGTGGCGGAGAACTGGAAACCACCGAGGTGGATCTGCAGCTGGGTGAATTCGGCAGCGAGACCGGCGCGCTCGGCTTCCGGCGTTTCGGCCAGCACTGCATCCATGGCGCGGTCGAACAGCGGACGCACGTAGCCGCCTTCGTTGTCGACCAGCGTGCGTAGCTTCTTCTCGATGCTGCGCGCGGTGCGGCGCAGGTAGCGCGTCGGCGTGCCGCCAGTCTCGATGCGATTGATCGCCGTGTTGAGCACGTCCCCGATCGAGCTGACCAGGCCGGGAATCGCCGAGTCCGGGCATTCGACATAGCAGTTGCCGCAGGCCGTACAGTTCTCGGCGATCCATTCCGGATGCTCGAAGCGGATTCCGGTCATGTCGCGGAACACGCCGGTCGCGGCCGGCACCAGCGAGGCGCCGATGAAGGGATCGACGATGTTGTCGTTGCCGCGGCCGGTCAGGTAGAAGTGGCCGGTCTGTTCCCAGAAGCGGTGGATGTCGCCGACCTTGCCCAGTTGCGCTTCGTCGGGCGCCGGCAACTGCCGCAGCATGACCGGCAGCCCGGTGTCCTTCTTGACAAAGCCTTTGCGCGTCGCGCCGACTTCCTTCTCGGTGATCTCGGTCAGTTCGGTGAAGCCGCGGCGTACCACGCGCAGGTTGTCGGCCACCACGCGCGCGCCCTTGCCGCCGAACTTCGATTGCAGCTGCGCCTCGATCGCGGTGAATAGCGCGTCCTCGGTGAGGCCGGCGTTGGCCATGGTCGGACTCGCGGCGAAGAAGGCACCCTGGAAAGCAATGCCTTGCATGCGCAGTTGCAGGTCGGCCGAGCCGGCCTCCTCGCGGGCGATCTGGAAGGCGTCGAGGTAATAGACGCGAATCTCGTTATCGGCGATGAACTTCTGCGCCCAGAGCGGGAAGCTGGCCCAGGTTTCGCTGCCGAGATTCGACTGGATGATGAAGAAGCCGCCCTTCTTCAGGCCGGACAGCGGGTTGCTGTGGCCGAACACCGCCGGGTCGGGCGAGAGCACGACATCGACATAGACGTATTCGCAGTTGATGCGGATCGGCTCGGGCGCTGCCGAGAGGTAATAGGTGGTCGGCTGGCCCTTTTTCTCCGAGCCGTATTTCGGGTTGGCCTTGATCTCCCAGCCCAGCAGTTCGAACAGCGTCATCGCCAGGTTCTTGCCGGTGGTGATGGCGCCCCAGCCGCCGACCGAGTGCATGCGCACGGTGATTGCGCCCTTGGGCAGCAAATTCGGGTTTTCCGAACCGCGCACGCCCAGCGCGCGGATATGCGGATACTTGTCGGCGATGTCCTGCTGGTGCACCTCGTCCTTGGGATTCAGCGGATCGCGCGCGAAATCGATCGAGAGGTAGAAGAACTTGCGCTGCGAATTTGTGTTCAATGCGTCGGGCAGCATGTTTTCGATGGCACCGATCAGCGCCTCGGGTTGCAGGTCACGCGATCCCAGGCCGTAGCAGCCGGAATACAGGCGCGGCATTTCAGCAGCGGCATACACCGCATAGCCGGTGTAAGGCGGCTCCTTCTGCCCCTGCGCCGCAGCCATGCCGTTCTCCACGCACTTCATCAGCGTCGCACGCACTTCGCGCATCAGCGGCAGGTCTTCGGCCAGCGGCTGGTCGGTGCGCTCCAGCACCGTCACACCCTTCTTGCCGCGCAGCGCCTCGCCCAGCAGGTCGCCGGGGAAGGGACGGAACATGGTCAGATTGACCACGCCGACCTTGATCTTGCGCGTCTCGCGCAGATAGTCGGCAACGGCCTCGGCCTGCACGATCATGCTGCCCATGCCGAGGATCACGTAGTCCGCATCGTCCATCTTGAAGCCGGAAACGCGCTGGTAGCGGCGCCCGGTCAGCGCGGCGAACTCGTCCATGCAGCCGTCGGCCAGGGCCTCGACGTGGTCGAAGAAATACGGGCGCTGGCCGGCCGTGGCCTGCATGTAGGCATCCTGGTTCTGCTCCGAGCCGGACAGCAGCGGCAGGTCCACGTCCCAGATCGCCGGCACGCGGCGGCGCTTGGGGCCGTAGAGCATCTGCTGCGCCGGGGTCGGCGAGTCGATCAGGTCGTCAGGCTTGCCACAGAACTCGGCCACCAGTTCGCGCTCGGGCAGCACGCAGGATTCGATCAGGTGCGTGGTGAGGAAGCCGTCCTGGGCGACGATGGCCGGCGTCAACGACAGCTCGGCGAGCTTGCGCCCGATCAGATTGAGGTCGGCCGCCTCGGTGGCATTTTTCGCCATCACCTGGATGAAACCGGTGTCATCGACGCAGTGGTAGTCGTCGTGGCCGGCCTGGACGTTGAGCGAAGCCTTGGTGATGGCGCGGCAGCCCATGTTGAGCACATAGGGCAGGCGCTTGCCGACCGCCGCGTAGAGCGATTCGTGCATGAAAGCCACGCCCTGCGCCGAGGAGAAATTGGTGGCGCGCAGCCCCGTCATCGACATGCCGGCGGTGACGCCGGCGGCGGCGTGCTCGGATTCGGGTTCGATGAAGATCAGCGGCTTGTCGGAAATGTTGAGGTGGCCCTTGGCGACTTCCTCGGACCAGAACTCACCCATCTGCGTCGAAGGCGTGATCGGGTAGGCGCCGGCGGCATCCGAAGATTCGCGCTCGACGTGGATGACGGCGGTATTGCCGTCGACCGCGTCGCGCACGCCGGGATACTTGACCTTGCCGGCGTCCACGCCGGCGCCGGTTTGCGGCAGCAGGCCGGAGGAGAAGATTTTCTTGATGATCGAAAGTGTCATGGCAGCTTCCTCGGGTTTCGTATTCGGCGAATTCAGATGTGCAGCGGCAGGGGCTCGTTGCGCAGGATTTTCTTGGCGGCCGCGCCCTTCACGGCGCGGTCGGGGGTTTCGAACCAGACGATGGCGCCGGTGGGGCAGCGCTCGATGGGCTCACGTGTGGCCTGGTCGTTCCAGTCGTAATTGACTACCGCCAGGTTGCCGGCGAGTCGCATCAGCTTCAGCGGCGCATCGGCGACACACTTGCCGCAGGCGGTGCACGCCACGTCGCAGGAGGCCTCGGCCGTATCGCCGTCCGCCTGGTTCTTGCACGCGACCCAGAGGCGGTGGCTGACCGCCTCCAGGCTGAACAGGCCCTTGGGACAGACCTCGACGCAGTCGTTGCAGGCGCTGCACTTTTCGCTGTCCACCACCGGCAGGCCGTGGGCGTCCATGGCGATGGCATCGAAGGTGCAGACATTGGCACAGTCGGCCAGACCCAGGCAGCCCCAGGCGCATTCCTTGCCGCCGCCCGAGACCACGGCCGCTGCGCGACAGGTCTTGAGTCCTTCGTAGCGGGCGCGCAGGAAGGCCACATGATGGCCGCCGCCGCAGGCCAGCCGCGCCACCTGCTTTTCCACCGTGCCGGCGGCGACGCCGAGCAGATCGGCGATGCCCTGACGCTGCTGCGGCGTGCTGACCGTGCATTGCGCCGGAAGGGTGGCGCCACCGACCACCTTCTCGGCAAAATCGCGGCAGCCCGCCTGACCGCAGGCGCCGCAGTTGGATTTGGGCAGCAGGTCCTCGACCTCGCCGATGCGCGGGTCTTCATAGACATAGAGTTTCTTGTTGGCAAAGGCGAGCAGCAGCGCCAGGACGATCCCCAGCCCGGCCATGAATGTCCCTGCCACCGCCAGATTTTGCAACGACTCCACTGGTGCCTGCCTTCTCCGTAACCGGGCAATACCCGGATCGAGCCATGAGTGTGCTGCTGCATCCGCACAATGTCCCCGATCGCGGCGGTCCGCGTTGACGTGGAACAAGGGATTAACTGCAATGCAGCAACGCGACCTTGAAACCGGCCGTCCGCAACCTTGGGGGCGCGAACGGCGGCTTCGATCACGACGTAGCCGGGAGTTGCTCCCGACATACAGAAAGGCGAGGCGCCTTAACGCTTCACCGGACTAACACGCAGGGCGGGGTGGTGCCCCTCGCGCTTGTGACAAGTCCACTATATGACCAATAACCTGAATGGCGGAATGGATTATTTTATTTCCGCATTCGCGCGCTTCATTGACCCGCGGGTGGCGGGCAGCGTGCCACCACCCATTCGAGAAGCTCCGCCACCACGGCTTCGCGATCCAGGTCGTTGAGCGTCTCGTGGCGGCTGCCCGGCCACTGACGCAGGATGCGATCCGGCCCGCCCAAGAGTTCATGGATCTCCCGACTGCCGGCCGGATCGGTCAGCCGGTCGGCATCGCCGTGGAACAGGTACACCGGCAGCGTGAGTCCCGCAGCGGCCTCGCGATTGGATGCCATCGCCCGCAAAAGCTCGGCCCCGGTGCGCGCCGGTGGTGCCAGCAGGCTCACCAGCGGGTCATTGACATAGGCCGCCACCGCCGCCGGGTCACGGCTGATCACTGCCGGATCGAAGCGCGTGCCGCGCAGATGCGGCAGCCAGCGCGACAAGAGCGGCGCCAGCGCCACCAGCAGGCGCGGCACGTCGCCGCCGATCTTGAGCGCCGCCGACGACAGGATCAGCCCGGCAACGGCTTGCCCTCGCTGCGCCACCCAACGCAGCGCAATGGCGCCGCCCATGCTGTGCCCCATAAGGAACACCGGGCGTCCGGCGGCCAGTTCCCGCGCCTTTGCCAGCAGCGCATCCACGTCCAGCAGGTAGTCGTCGAAGCGCTCCACATACGAGCGTTCGCCCGGCGAGCGGCCGTGGCCGCGCAGATCGACCGACACCACGCCGAGGCCGCTCTGGTTCGCCCTCTCGGCGAGGAATGCATAGCGCCCCGAATGCTCCGCGATGCCATGCACCAGCGCGACGATGGCGCGCGGCGTTGCCGGCATCCAGGCCCGGCCCGCGAGGCTCACGCCGTCCGCCGTGTGCAACTCGAAAGTGTGTGCTTCGCTCATTACTAGCGCCGATCACGAACCACGAAGGGCTCGATCAGGGCGTCCTGCACCGAATCGCCGCGGTTGCGCGCCTGGTCGAAGCTGGCGTTCCAGACGTCGGCGTTGGCGAGATCCGCGCCCTCCATGTCCGCCTTGAAAAACACCGCCTGGCGCAGGGTGGCGCCTGCCAGCCGCGTCTTGGTGAGCTTCGCATTCGTAAAATCGACCAGTTCCATGGCGGCGCCGGTCAGGTCGGCGCCGGACAGATCGGTGCCGATCAGCTTTGCACCCGAGAACACGCCGCGAAACGAATAACAGTTGCGGATCGAGCCGCCCGAGAGGTCGATGCCTTCCATCAGGATGTCCTTGAGATACGCCCCCGAGAAATCCGCCCGCGGCGCCCGGGTATTGATCAGGTTGGCGCCGAAGAGATAGGCCCCACCGAGCTTGGCGTCGGACAAGTCGCCGTCGTCGAAGGTGGCGTGGAACAGGTCGGCGTTGCGCAAGTCGGCACCGGCCAGGTTCGCCTTGGTAAAGTTGGCCCACTTGGCATTGCTGCCGCGCAAATCCGCGCCGGCCAGATTGGCCTTGCTGAAATCCGTGCTCTCCAGCTTGGCGCCCGCCAGCTTCGCACCGCGCAAGTCCCGCCCCGCCAGCTTCTTGCGCGAGAAATCGCATTGCGAAAGATCGGTGGCGGCCATCGGTGCCGCGCAATTTCCGGCCGGCAAATCGGCCGCCGCCGCGATGCCGGCCATGGGCACGACCCCCAGCAGGAAAATCAGTGCGAGCGACTTCATTCGGTAGTCCCCTTTTCCGTGTCCATCGGATGCCGGTAGATGTGAAACGGGCCGCCGGCAAATTCCAGTTCCCGTTCCAGCGTCGCCCCCACCGCCAGAGCCAGCTTGATCGAGGCGGCGTTGCCGCTGTCGATCAGGCTGATCGGCGACAGATCGGGAACGTGCTCCCGTGCCATGCGCTGCACGGCACGCGCCGCTTCGCTGGCGTAGCCCCTGCCCCAGTGGCGACGGGCCAGCGCCCACTTGATCTCGGGCTCGGGCCATTCGAGCGGATACCAGAGGCCGACCGTACCCAACACCGCCTTCGTCGATTTATCCTCGACGGCGTAGGGCCCATAGCCGCGCAGCAGCCACTGTCCGGCCATGCCGGCGATCGCCCGCCAGGTACCGGCCTCCGTCTGGGGCCGGCGAAACGTGTAGCGCATGCATTCGGCATCCGAGTAGTACTCGTGCAGCGCGCGCCAGTCGTCTTCGACGAACATGCGCAACACCAGACGCTCCGTCTCCAGTCGTTCCGGAATCCTGAAGCGCGAAGCGTTGGTCATGCCACGGGCTTGGCTGCCTTGAAAGCCGGCAGCACCTGCCCGAGGCGCATGCCCATTTCCACGCCCAGGGCCTGCAACGAGTTGAAGGGACGGATCATGACTTCGAAATCGACGATGCGGCCCTCGTCGTCGAAGCGAATCATGTCGATGCCCTTGAGCTGCTTGTCGCCGACTCGCGCGCTGAATTCCAGCACCACATTGATGCCGTCGGCGGAAACGAACTCGCGGCCGTACACGAAATCCTCGAAGACACCGACCACCGTGCCCAGGATCAGGGCCACCGCCTGCGCGCTGTGATACGGCTTGAGGGCCATCGGCGAGCGGAAGCAGGCGTCGGGATGCAGCAGCGCCGGCAACGCCGCGAAATCCTTGGCCGCAACCATCCGGTGCCATTCGACGAGGGAATTTGCCACCGCGCTTGATGCCTTACCCATGTTCATCTTCCAATTTGGTTATGCACGGAACCGTCCGCGGCCAAACCTAGGGCCGGGAAGCCATGGTCCGGTCGAGAAACTGGAACATCCTCTGCAGCGAGTCGGTAGTGTAGTCCATGCTGTAGCGGTAGGTGACGCTGTTGCCACGCACGTCGGTTTTCGAAAATCCATCGAGATTCCTGCAGTCCCAGCAATGCGTGGCCTGCGGATAGACATGCCACTCAACCGGCGCGCCGGACGCCTTGGCGGCGCCCAGCTTGGCGACGCATTCATCAGCCGGGGTCTCGGTGTCCTGCTGCCCCATCAGCACCAGCAAGGGACGATCGCTGTCGGGCTGCACGATCTCATAGGCGGCGGCGGTCGGTGGCCGGATCGTGAAGCAGCCCGGATAGAACGCCACGGTAGCGGCGAAGCGCACGCCGGGCAGCGCATTGCCGCTCCAGCGCGCGCTGCTGGCGAGGACACCGACCATCGCGCCCCACGAATAGCCCGCCAGCGCGATGCGTTTCCGGTCCACGAAATCGAACTTCTGCAGGTGCTCCGCCGCCTGCAGCGCGTCCTTGACACCGCGCGCAAAGAACACGCCGCCTTTCGGCCCGTAGCACACCGTATCCACCCCGCGCGGGCCGAGGCTGTCGATCAGCAGCGCCACATAGCCGCGCGCCACCGCCTCCTTCGCCCAGCCCAGCATCGACTCGTTGGGTTTGCGGATGCCCAGGCCGCCGCATTGATGCACCAGCACCAGCGCCGGGAACGGGCCGGCGCCTTCGGGCTTGAACAGCGCCATCTGCGGTCGCTCGACGGACGAAAGTGCCGCCGGCTCCGCCGGAAACTGAAGATCCTTTGCCATCGGCTGCTGCGCCAGGGCGAGCGTTGTCGCGGCAAAAAGGATCGCGCCGAACGCGCAGCGGATGATCGACCCAGGCTGTCTCATGAACGACGACTCCTCATTTTTTGATCGCCTCGCCGGCGATCTCGTAGCATGCGTCCACATGTGCGTTCCCCAGGTACATCATTGCCGTCACGCTGAGCGCGACTGCCGCCGCCTGCCCGGCGAAGGGAACGTATTTCAACACCTGCTTTATGGCCATGCGCTTCGCCACCTTCTTCAGCGCCGCCACCACCAGCGGCTGGGTAATGGCCCGGCCCACCAGATCGCCGCCCACCTTCTTCGCCATCGCGTAGATCAATACCTTGTGCCGGGTATCGAGTTCTTCGATCTGCTCCGGGGTCAGGCCGAACTTCTGGTTGATCGCCGGGATCAGTTGCAGCAGCATGGCCACGTCACCCGCGATATCCACTCCGGGAATCGGAATCAGCGACATGCCGCCCGAGGTCGCGGCGCGCCGCTTGACCATTGCCTTGCAGGACGCGCGGACCTTGTCCAGTTCCGCCATCGAGTTCGGCAGTGCCAGATTCCTGCGCATCGCCAACTACGTCCTTGGTCCGGCGAAACGCGGATGGGTGTCGTCGAAGTCAAACCAGGACGCCCTCGAATCCACATGGATATGGAAGACATTGCTGCACGCAAACGGCGTTTCCACGGTGCCGAGGCGCAGGCGCTTCACCTCCGGCCGGTCGTCCTTCGCGCTGTAAATCGGGCTGCCGCAGTTGGCGCAAAACACCCTCACCTTGTCGGGCGAGGAGCGGAACTCCTTGAGCAGTTCTGCGCCGGAGATCAGCCGGAACCGGTCGGCCGCGAGCGGGCTCACCGCCGCAAAGGCCGAACCCTGCGCCTTGCGGCACTGCGAACAGTGGCAGATCGAAATCTCCTCGATTTCGCCGTCGTACTCATAGCGGATTCCTCCGCACAGGCAGCTTCCTTCAATCATTTCTCGATCCTCCCACTAGCACGACAGGTCGCGCCGCTAGCCGCGCAACCGGAAGCGCTGCAGCTTGCCGGTTTCGGTGCGCGGCATGGCCGAGCGGAATTCAATCAGGCGCGGATACTTGTACGGTGCCAGGTTGCCTTTCACGTGTTCCTGCAGCGCCCTGGCCATCGCCTCATCGGGGTTGTAGCCGGCCTTCAGCATGACGAACGCCTTGACCACCTGGCCGCGCTCGACGTCGGGCACACCGACCACGCCACATTCGGCCACCGCCGGATGGGCCAGCAGGCAGTCCTCAACCTCCGGTCCGCCGATGTTGTATCCGGCAGAGACGATCATGTCGTCGGTGCGCGCCTGGTAGAAAAAATAGCCGTCGGCATCCATCAGGTAGGCATCACCGGTGAGGTTCCAGCCATCGCTGACATAGCCGGCCTGACGCGGATCGTCGAGGTAGCGGCAACCGGTGGGACCTTTCACCGCCAGGCGGCCGACGCTGCCCGCCGGCAGCGGCTTGCCATCGTCGCCGAGGATGCAGGCGCGATAGCCGGCGATCGGCTTGCCGGTGGCGCCGGGGCGAACTTCGTCCTCGGTATGCGAAATGAAGATATGCAGCATTTCGGTGGCGCCGATGCCGTCAATGATGCAGATGCCGGTCGCCTCCCGCCACAGCTGGCGCGTGGCCACCGGCAGCGCCTCGCCGGCCGAGACGCACTTGCGCAGGCTGGCCGTATCGAACCGGCCCACCTGGCCGGCCATCATGCGATAGAAGGTCGGCGCCGTGAACAGCACGGTGACCTTGCGCTCTTCCACCGTCTGCAGCAGCAGGTCCGGCGTCAGTTTTTCCACCAGCACCGTTGCCGCGCCCACCCGCAGGGGGAACAGCAGCATGCCGCCGAGGCCGAAGGTGAAGGCCAGCGGCGGCGTGCCGCAGACAATGTCGCCGCCCTCCAGCTTCAGCGTCGAGTGCGGAAAGCAGTCGCAGATCGCCATCACGTCGCGATGGAAATGCATCGTGCCCTTGGGTTTGCCGGTGGTGCCGGAAGTGAAGGCGATCAGGCAGATGTCGTCGCGCGCCGTATCGATGTTGCCGAAGCTGGCCGGCTTGGCGGCCATGCGCTGCTCGAGGCTGTGCAGCCCGGGCGCAGCCGTGTCGCCATTGAAATAGCTGAGCTTCGTCAAGGTCGGGCAGGCGCCCCGCGCGATCTCCAGTTCTTCGGCCAGCCGGGCGTCGCACAGCGCATGCGAAATCTGCGCCTTGACGATCACGTCGACGAGTTCCTTGGCACGCAGCAGCGGCATGGTGGTGACGACAATGCCGCCGGCCTTGATCACGGCAAACCAGCAAGCGGCCAGCATGGCATTGTTGGGCGCGCGCAGCAGTACCCGGTTGCCGGCGACGAGGCCCATGTCTTCGGTCAGCACGCGGGCGATGCGGTTGGCGGCAGCCAGCAGTTCCGCGTAACTGAAGTTGCCCGCCGCGCTGTGGATCGCCGTACGCTCGCCCCAGCCATGCTCGAGCACAGCGCGGTCGAGCAGCTCCGCGGCGCAGTTGATGCGCTCCGGGTAGTGCAACTGCGGCAACTCGAAAATGAACTCGGGCTGCAAACCGACCGGCGGCAGCCGGTCGCGGGCGAAGGTATCGAGGTGGGCCGTGAAGGTGGTGCTGACGCTCATTGCACGCTGATCCGGATCGCATTGGCGTCAAATCTAGAGCGTTCCGGGCGCGGCGTCAAACCTCCGCACGCCGAAAGCCGCCGCCGTATCACCAGCGCCGACTTTTCGGTGCGGCCAAGGTGAGCTACATCGAGCGCATGAAGCGGGCGATCGATTCGGAGCGCGGACGACAGCTATACGGCGGACGCTTTGCCACGGTGGAGCCGGTGTTTGGCAAGCTGCGTTACAACAAGGGGCTGGATCGCTTCACGCTGCGCGGGCAGAAGAAGGTGGATACGCAGTGGAAGCAGTTCTGCCTGGTGCACCACATCGAGAAGCCGGCGCATCACGGGTATGCGCAGTAGGCAAGCGAAAAACTGACCAAAGAGTCGGCGCTGGCGATACGGCGACACAGAAACTCCGACGATGAAATGACAAATGGCGCGATGCAGATCGCGCCATTCGGAGAGACTTTTGCGGGTCGAAAAGGGGCTTTTTCAACAGCTTCAACGTAGAAGTCACCGACGCTGCGCGGCTTCATCGCGCAGCGTCCAGAGAGCGAAGCGAACGGGGTCGACTGCCGGGTTGGGCGGCGGCTTCGCGCAGGCACTGACGAACCTAGATTTGAGTGCTAGACTTTGCCCTATGAATGCTCGCGTAGACCACATTTTGGACGAAGCCCTAGGCTTACCCGCTGACGAACGCTCAGCCTTAACGGTCGCGCTTCTTGATAGCCTCGAAGGCAGCGACGATTCAGCAATAACGGATGCTTGGCGGCGAGAGATCAAGGTGCGGCAAGCAGCGCTAAGAACGGGAACAGTCAAGGCGGTTTCTTGGACGGAAGCCAGGGCGAGACTTAGCATCCTGTGACTCGATTTGAAGTCGAGATTCTGCCCGTAGCGGAGGCAGAAATTAGAGAAGCCTTCCTTTGGTATTTCGAGCGTAGCCCGATGGCGGCTGACGCTTTCCGTACTGAAGCGTTTGAGGCAATTGATCAGCTTCGCATCGATGCTCTGATGTGGCCTGAAGACGAGGACGCGATCAGGCGGTATGTTCTTCGCCACTTTCCCTACACGGTCTTTTATGAAGTTCGTGCCGCTAGCGTAACGGTGCTCGCTGTCGCGCATCAGCGCCGCAAGCCAGGCTATTGGCGTGAGCGGTAAGGCGATTTCAGAGCGCATATTCCGCCGCCCAACGTCTGAATTCACCGGCGCTGCGCGGCTTCATCGCGCAGCGTCCGATGGAATGATCGGTTCGGCCACATTCGTAACTACGCGTGCCGTTCTTTGCGCCCAAGACCTTCCGCGATGAATGTGAGAACAAGAGAATTTAGTGACACGCCCTCTGCCTTTGCGCGTGTAGCCAACCGCGCGTGAACCGTCTTTGGAACGCGAGCGACAAACTTTCCGGATGCGACACCCCCGCTATTCGGGGCAGGAATTGGTAGCTCCTTGGCCTTGAGTGCGGCAATCGTTGACTTCAAAGCGTCCTTCCCGTTCGCGAGCGCTTCCTCGACTGTTTCGCCATCAGAGAGGCACTCCGAAAAATCCGGGTACGAAATTAGAAAGCCCCCGCCTTCCTCGGCCGACAGCGGGCGGATCTCAAACGGGTAGTCAATTCTCTTTCCCATGGTTCATGCTCCTTCAACGAGTTCAAGGAACTTCTTGACGTAGATCGGCTTGATAGGACGCCGGGCCGGAACTGGGAGCGTCTTGCCAT
>JAUXUK010000098.1 GCA_030680805.1 Sulfuritalea sp.
GTGGAAGGGAAACTATTCGAGCTGGCTGGAGCAGAAGGGTGCGCGTCTGGAGACCGAGAACAAGCAGATGGATGCGCATGCGAAGGCGATGAAACAGGAGCTGGAATGGGTACGTCAGAATCCTAAGGGTCGTCAGGCCAAATCCAAGGCGCGTATTGCCCGTTTCGAAGAACTCAATTCGCAGGAACACCAGAAGCGCAACGAAACGCAGGAAATCTTCATTCCCGTGGGCGAGCGTCTGGGTAATGAAGTCATTGAATTCAATAATGTTTCCAAAGCCTACGGCGACCGTCTGCTGATCGATAATCTGAGTTTCAAGGTGCCGCCCGGCGCGATCGTCGGCATCATCGGTCCGAACGGTGCGGGTAAATCTACGCTGTTTCGCATGATCACCGGCAAGGAGCAACCCGATTCCGGCACCGTGGTCGCCGTGACCCACGACCGTTACTTCCTCGACAACGCCGCCGAGTGGATCCTCGAACTCGACCGCGGCCACGGCATTCCGTGGAAGGGCAATTATTCCAACTGGCTGGAACAGAAGGAAGCGCGACTGGAGACCGAGGCCAAGCAGGAAGACGCGCACATGAAGGCCATGAAGCAGGAACTGGCCTGGGTGCGCAGCAACCCCAAGGCGCGCCAGGCCAAGAGCAAGGCGCGCCTCGCGCGTTTCAACGAAATGTCGGAAACCGATTACCAGAAACGCAACGAGACCCACGAACTCTTCATCCCGGTCGCCGAGCGCCTCGGCGACAAGGTCATCGAGTTTCATGACGTCAGCAAGGGTTTCGGCGATCGCCTGCTGATCGACAAGCTGAGCTTCACCGTGCCGCCCGGCGCGATCGTCGGCATCATCGGCCCCAACGGCGCCGGCAAGTCGACGCTGTTCAAGATGCTCACCGGGCAGGACAAACCCGACTCAGGCTCCGTCGTGGTCGGGCCGACGGTGAAGATTTCCTACGTCGACCAGAGCCGCGACTGCCTCGATGGCTCAAAGACGGTGTTCGAGGAACTCGCCGACGGCGCCGACATCATCACCATCGGCAAGCTCGAAATCGGCAGCCGCGCCTACATCGGCCGCTTCAACTTCAAGGGTGGCGACCAGCAGAAGAACGTCGGCAACCTCTCCGGCGGCGAGCGCGGACGGCTCCACCTGGCCAAGACTCTGATGACCGGCGGCAACCTGCTGCTGCTCGACGAACCCTCGAACGACCTCGACGTCGAGACGCTGCGCGCACTCGAAGACGCGCTGCTCGAATTCGCCGGCTGCGCCATGATCATCAGCCACGACCGCTGGTTCCTCGACCGCATCTGCACCCACATCCTCGCCTGCGAAGGCGATTCGCAATGGAGCTTCTTCGCCGGCAACTACCACGAGTACGAGGAAGACAAGAAGAAGCGTCTCGGCGAGGAAGGCGCGAAACCGAAGCGGATACGCTACAAGCCGATCACGCGCTAAGGTCGGCAATCCATGCTCGATCCGAATACCATCGCGCTGCTCGGGCAACTTGGGATCGGCGCCGACACCGTCGAGTCGGCGCTGTCCTTTCTGGCAATCCTCACTGTCGTGACGGTGGCCGCCACCATCCCGACCGCCATCCTGGCGCGGAAGAAGCGGCGCTCGGTCGCCGGCTGGGTGATCCTCGCGCTGTCGATTCCCGTCGTGCCGCTGCTGCTGGTCTGGCTGATGCCGGCGCTGCCGGCGAAGTCGCCAACAGATTCGGCCAAATAGCCCGCCACCCTGCATGCCGAAGCTGCGCATCCTCGGGCTGGTGGCGCTGGCAATGATTGCGTTCGCCGGCAATTCGCTGCTGTGCCGCCTTGCCCTCAAGCACACCACGATCGACGCCGCGAGCTTCACCACCATCCGCCTGCTTTCCGGCGCGGTGATGCTCTGGCTGGTGGTGCGCCTGCGCGGCAGCGTCCGTCCCGGTGCCGGCAACTGGCTGTCGGCGCTGGCCCTGTTCGCTTATGCCGCAGGCTTTTCCTATGCCTACCTCAGCCTCTCGGCGGCCAGCGGTGCGCTGCTGCTGTTCGGCGCGGTGCAGGCCACCATGATCAGCCACGGACTGTGGCAGGGCGAGCGTTTGCGCTGGCCGCAACTGGCGGGCCTGGTGCTGGCGTTCGGCGGTCTGGTCGGCCTGCTGCTGCCCGGGCTGTCAGCGCCGCCCTTGCATGGCGCCTCACTGATGCTGGGCGCGGGCGTGGCCTGGGGAGTCTATTCACTGCGCGGCCGCAGCGCCGGCGACGCAACCCGCGTCACGGCAGGAAATTTCCTGCGCGCCGTTCCGATTGCCGCAGCCTTGAGCATCTTGATGGCGGGCGGCGCGGCGCTAGACAGGGCCGGCCTGCTCTACGCCGTCGCTTCAGGCGCGCTGGCCTCGGGACTGGGCTATGCCATCTGGTACACCGCCCTGCCCGCGCTGAAGGCCACCAACGCGGCGACCATCCAGCTCAGCGTTCCGGTGATCGCGGCGCTGGGCGGCGTGGTGTTCCTCGGCGAAGCGATCACCCTGCGTCTGGCGCTGGCGTCGCTGGCCATTCTCGGCGGCATCGCGCTGGTGATCCTCGAAAAGCAGGCAGCCAGGGCGCCGTGACGGGGGCGCCCGGCTTGCCAAGGATTACTTCGCGCGACCGTACTTGCCGGTCAGCGTCGCCTTGCCGATCGAATTGGCATTGATCATGAAACCCGCCAGTGAAGCCGTTGCCCCGGCCGGCAGATCGAGCTTGTCCACCTTCAGCGCGTGCAGCGTGAAGTTGTAGCGATGCGGCTTGTCGCCCGCGGGCGGGCAGGGGCCGCCCCAGCCGGGGCCGCCGAAATCGGTGTTGATCTGCGTCGCGCCCTTGGGCAGCGCCGAGCCGTCGGCCTTGCCGGCGCCCTTGGGCAATTCCGCCGCATCGACCGGGATGTTGGTCACCACCCAGTGCCACCAGCCGGCGCCGCCGGTCGGCGCGTCGGGGTCGTGCACCAGCAATGCAAAGCTCTTGGTGCCCTGCGGCGCCCCCGACCATTTCAGGGCCGGAGAAATGTTCTTGCCACTGCAACCAAAGCCGGCGAACACCTGCTCTTCGGCAATCGGCGCGGCGGCTTTGATGTCAGCGCTGGAGAGCTTGAACGCATCGGCGTGTGCGCTGCCCGTGAAGGCAAGCGCGGCCGCGAACAACAGACTGGATCGAATCATGTTGGCTCCTTTTTTGGGTTGGGGGTAAAACAAGACCTGCAAATCAGGGTAGCAGAGTGGCCGCTGCCTTCCTAGGTCTCGCCGATGATCACGCGGCTGTCGCCTTCCAGCCGGTATTCGGGAATCACCAGGTTGGCCGGCGCCGGCCCCATGCGGAACACCCGCCCGGCCAGATCGAACTTCGAGGTGTGGCAGGGACAAAGGAATTCGCTGCGATTGCCCGTGCCGCTGCGCAGTACCGGCGGGCAGCCCTGATGCGTGCATTGGCCGATGGCGACGAACAGTTCCGGGCGCAGCGAACGATGCGCGTTGCGGCAGGCAGCCGGCTGCAGCGAATCTTCGGAAGCGGGATCGGTCAGTTCGCTTTCGTAGCCTGCCAGCGCCGCAATATCGTCGGCGCTGCGGCGCAGAATCCACACTGTGCGGCCGTGCCACTCCACCGTGCGCAGCTTGCCCGGCGACAGGTCGCCAAAATCCACCGGCAACGGATACCCGGCCGGTGGCTGCGGCTGGCTCGTCAGATACTTCGCCAAGCCGATCCCCGCCCCGAGCGCGCACAGGCCGCCCACGATGTACAAGCGACGGCGTTCGGGAGCGGTATTGCGATTATTGTTCATGGACCGTTAGTCGAAAGCGTGGAGTTGCGATCAGGATACCGCGTTCGCGGCTTCCGTAACAACAAGACGAGATGCGACGCATTTGCACTGGTGAAACGGCGGGAGAGTCTGCGCGGCGGACGTTGGCACGGCGTTTCTTGACTTCGCGACCTCGGATAAGGAACGGGTAGACGCGGAGTTACCCGTTGGCTATTCTGGAATTGAAGCATCGCCCTGCCCCGAGATCGAATCCTTCCGGTGGTCGAAACAGGGCGTTGGTTGTTGCTGGCAGGGTCGGGCAGTCTCCATCGTTCTTCTTGGAGGGGGTCATATGTTTGAGCGATTGTTCAAGATCGCCGCAAGCCTTTTGGTAGTCGTTTTGCTGTCGGGTTGCGCCTACGACATGGTCAGCGAACGAGACCGCCTTCAGGTCACTGGCGGCTATGGTGAGCTTGCGCGACTGAGTGAAGCCGACTCGGCCAAAAAGCCCACTACGACACGCCTGCACGCGCAATGCCTGGCCTATTCAAAGCTCAAGCGTTACGACAAGCTGCTCGATTGTGCCGATCGGCTTGAGGCGAACATCCGGAGCGGCGATACGCGCCTCGATTCACGGGAAGACAATCCCAACCTCGCCGCGGCTTTTGCCATCTCGTCCCTTATCGTCGGCAAAGACGCGCTGCTGCCCGATGTGAGCGCCTCGCCGCACATCTTCCGTGCCGAAGCCTATCTGGAACTCGGCGATTACCAGCGCGTGGTCGACGAGGCGCGGCGAGGCCTGAAGCTCGGCTCGAGCGGTACATCCCCTCAGCATGTGCTTTACCAGGCCATCTCGCTCGGCCATCTTTCGGTCGCCTATGCCCTGCTGGGCGAAAGCAGCAAGGCCGCCAATGAACTGGCGACGCTGGAACAGCTCAGCATTCCCTACACAGGCAGCGCCTACAACGAACCGGAAAAAATGAACGCGCTGGGACGCGGCTACATGGCCCTGAAGAAATACGACAAGGCGTTGCCCTTCCTGGAAAAAGACTTTTCGGCGTTTCGCTCGCTTGCCGACATGGTCACCGGCGCATCCGCGCGGGGCAAGAGCATGTTCACCGCCATCGAGATGCCGCGCCAGTTTCTGCTCAACCGCTGCCGCCTTGAATTGGGGAAGCTGGCAAACGCGCGCGAGGGCTTTGACACTCTTCTGAACCAGCCGACCATCGCTGACAGTGGCGACATCTACTGGCTGTCTCTATTTGATCGCGGCCGCATCGCCGAGCAGGATGTGCAGCGCGACAAAGCCATCGGCTTCTACCGGCGCGCCATCGAAACCATTGAACTGCAGCGCGCCACGATAAATTCCGAAGCCAGCAAGATCGGCTTCGTCGGCGACAAGCAGGCCGTATATGGACGCTTGATTGCGGTGCTGATCGAACAGGGCCGCGCCAACGAGGCCTTCGATTACGTCGAGCGCTCCAAGTCGCGCGCCCTGGTCGACATGCTGGCCTCGAAGAAGGACTTCGCCGCGCAGGATTCCGCGCAGGCCGCGTTGGTGCTGGCGCAACTCGACGCCGCCGACCTCAACGCCCGCGTCCAGGACGAAAGCGCCAAGCCCGAAGCCAAGACCACCGGCGCGCGCAACCTGCAGGTCGCCCGCGAAGCCCTGCAATCCGCCGCCCCCGAGCTGTCCACGCTGGTCACCGTGACCTCGGTGCCTTCGGCCGAACTCAAGGCGCTGGTCGGCGCCGACGAAACCCTGATCGAGTATTACTACCAGGGCACGGACTTGTACGCTTTCATTCTCGATCGCGAACGGCTGCTGGCGGTGAAGCTCGATGCGACGGAACTCGCCAGCCAGGTGCAGACCCTGCGCAAGACGCTGGAAGCCACCGAATCGCCGGCCTGGCAGGAACCGGCCCGAGCGATCTACGCGCGCCTGTGGCAACCGCTGGAGAAACTCGTCACCAGCAAGAACCTGATCGTGGTGGCCCACGGCGCCCTGCACTACCTGCCCTTCGCCGCCTTGCAGGACGCCAGCGGCCAGTTCCTGCTCGACCGCTACAGCCTGCGCTTCCTGCCCAGTGCTTCGGTGCTGAAGTTCCTGCGCCCGGTACTGCAGAACAAGGATGCACGCCTGCTCGCTCTGGGCAATCCCGACCTCGACGATCCGAAGCTCGACCTGGCCTTCGCCGAGGGCGAGGCGAAGCTGGTGGCTTCGCTCTATCCGAGCTCGCGGGTGCTGGTGCGCAAGGATGCCTCGGAGACCAATTTCAAGAAGGCCGGCGGCGTTTTCTCGCGTATCCACTTCGCCAGCCACGGCAAGTTCCAGGCGGATGAGCCGCTGAAGTCGGGACTCTATCTGGCGAAGGACGCGGACAACGACGGCGTCCTCACCGTGGGCGAGCTCTACTCGATGAATCTGGAGGCGGATCTGGTGACGCTATCGGCCTGCGAGACGGGCCTGGGCAAAATCGCCAGCGGCGACGACGTGGTGGGCCTGACGCGCGGCTTCCTGTATGCCGGCAGCCGCTCGATCGTGGCGAGCCTGTGGAGCGTGGATGACAAGGCGACGGCCACGCTGATGCAGGCCTTCTATGCCAATCTGGCATCGATGAACAAGCGGGAAGCCTTGCGCCATGCGCAGGTCAAGGCGCGCGAGACGTTTCCGCATCCGTTCTTCTGGGCGGCGTTTCAGTTGACGGGGCGGGCGGAGTGAGGCGGCGATGGATGGTGCGGGTCGCCGGCGCGGGCCTCCTGCTCTATGTCGCCTACTTCGCCTACTCGCTGGCGACCGGCAAGGAGCGAATGACCGAGCTGTGCAAGCAAATCACGCCCGGCATGACCGTCGATCGCGTGCTGATGCTGGCACAGGACAACGGCCTCGGTCCGCGGCGACTCAATGCCGATACAAAGCTGGCCTACCTGGCCGAGACCAGAAGCTTCGGACGCCATGCGTGTCGCGTCGAGTTCAATCAGGGGCGTGTCACCAGCGCACGCTACAACTACGCCGATTGACCGCGATTTTTCCGGCTCGCGGCTAACTCAAAAGCAGCGCCAGTGCGGCGCGCCGACCGTGGGCGGCAGGCAGTTCCGGAACGGATGCTGACCGGGAAACCACTGCATCGGAATCTGCGCACGGCAATACCTGAGTTCCTGCTCGATGCGGTCGAGGCAGAGCTTTTCGCGGCGCTCCACCTCGGCGGCCATGTCATCGAAAATCTGCGTGCGTTCGCTGGCGACCATGTGGTCGAGCACCGCGAGCGGCACCCCCTGCCCGGCCAGCTCGACGATCTGGCTGGCCGACAGGCGGTAGCGCGAACCGGATTGCTTGATGCGGCCGATGAGTTCCTCGGCAGGCAGGCCCAGACGAGCCAGCGCCACGATCTGCTGCAGCGGCATCGCCGCACCCGGCTGCGGCAGGCTGGCCGCGAGTTGCTCTGCACTCAGGCGCTCGATCTTTGGCGGCTCGGGAGGAACGCCGGCGCAGCCCTGGAGGATCAGGGCCAGCGCAGCAGCAAGTCGAAGATGACGGAGAGAACTCATTGCCGATTGCGTGGTCAGAGTCGGTTGAACACGCTTCAATCATAGGCCACACCGCTCCGGTTTTCGAGCCTGCCATGCCGCCCCAAGGCGAGCCGGAGGTGACTGGTCTACAATTCGCCCCCTGCCGTCCCTGCGCCCTGCCTGTGCCGCCCCGACCGTGACCATCCCTGCCCTCGAACTGCTCGCCCCCGCCAAGAATGCCGACTTCGGCATCGAAGCGATCACGCATGGCGCCGACGCGGTGTACATCGGCGGGCCGGCTTTCGGCGCGCGGGCGAATGCCGGCAACAGCATTGCCGACATCGAGCGGCTGGCGGCGCACGCCCACCGCTACCACGCCAAGGTGTTCGTCACGCTGAACACCATCCTGCGCGACGACGAGCTCGACGAAGCACGACGCATGGCCTGGCAGTTCTACGAGGCGGGGGCCGACGCGCTGATCGTGCAGGACATGGGCCTGCTTGAACTCGACCTGCCGCCGATCCAGTTGCATGCCAGCACCCAGACCGACATCCGCACGCTGGAGAAGGCGCGCTTCCTGCAGGACGTCGGCTTCTCGCAGATCGTGCTGGCGCGTGAACTGACACTGAAGGAAATTGCGAAGATCGACGAGGGATTGAGAGTCGCCCCACCCTCTCCCTCGGTCCCTCTCCCTGAGGGAGAGGGAAGAAGTACGCCGGCAACGCTCGAATTCTTCGTCCACGGCGCGCTGTGCGTGGCCTACAGCGGCCAGTGCTACATCAGCCACGCCCACACCGGGCGCAGCGCCAATCGCGGCGAATGCTCGCAAGCCTGCCGCCTGCCCTACACGCTGGAAGACGAGGCCGGCCGCATCGTCGCCCACGACAAGCACCTGCTGTCGATGAAGGACAACGACCAGAGCGCCAACTTGCGCGCGCTGATCGAGGCCGGCATCCGCTCCTTCAAGATCGAGGGGCGGCTGAAGGACCTCAGCTACGTCAAGAACATCACGGCGCACTACCGCACGCTGCTCGACGAATTTCTGGAAACTTCGCCCGAGTACCGGCGCGCCTCGTCGGGGCGCTGCACCTACACCTTCACGCCGCAGCCGGAGAAGACCTTCAATCGCGGCGCCACGGATTACTTCGTCAATGAGCGCAAGGCCGACATCGGCGCCTTCGATACGCCGAAGTTTTCCGGCGAGGCGATCGGCGAAGTTACGCGCGTCGGCCCGGACTGGTTCGAGGTCACGGCCTCCGCGCCGCTGCACAACGGCGACGGCCTCAGCTATTTTGATGCCCACCGCGAACTGGTCGGCCTGCGCGTCAATCGCGCCGACGGTGCGCGCCTGTTTCCCAACGAGATGCCCGATGATCTGGCTGTCGGCACCGCGCTCTACCGCAACCGCGACCAGGAATTCGAGCGCGCGCTGGAAAGGAAATCCGCCGAGCGGCGCATCGGCGTGCACCTGCAACTGGGCGAAACGCCGGATGGTTTCGCGCTCACGCTGACCGATGAGGACGGCATCACGGCGAACGTCGCCCTGCCCCACGCCCATGAGGTGTCGAAGAATGCCGAGCGCGCCTTCGCCGGCCTGCGCGAGAACCTCGGCAAGCTGGGCAACACGATCTTCGAGGCGAAGCAGATTTCACTCGATGTGTCCCAGCCGTGGTTCCTGCCGGCCTCGGCGGTGAATGGCCTGCGCCGCGATGCCATCACCGCACTCGAAGCCGCGCGCGCCGCCGCCCGCGAGTGCCTGCCGCGAAGAATCGCCGCATCGCCAGCGCCGAGTTTTCCGGAGAACGAACTGAGCTACCTGGGCAACGTGCTCAACCGCGCCGCCCGCGCCTTTTACGAGAAGCATGGCGTATCGGTGATCGCCGAGGCCTACGAGACCGACAGCGAAAAGGGCGAGGTGTCGCTGATGATCACGCGCCACTGCCTGCGCTACAGCTACAACCTCTGTCCCAAGGAAGTGAAGGGCATCCGCCCCGACCCGATGACGCTGGTCAATGGCAAGGAAAAACTCACCCTGCGCTTCGACTGCAAGAAGTGCGAAATGCATGTCATCGGCAAGCTGAAGAAGGGCCGGCAGATCAGCATCACGCCCGTCGCGCATTGAGAACGGGAACCGCCGATCAAGTCACATTCCGTCCCCGGATCAAGTCCGGGGCAGGCTATTCCGGCGAACGCCGGAATCCAGAAGAATCGTGGCACTGGATTCCGGCGTCGCCCGCCGCGAAGCGGAATCCCGGGTGTGTCGAGACCGCCGGAATGACGGCTGGTTCATCGCTTGCCGAACATAAAAAGTCGGCGCTGGCAATACGGCGATTTCAGCGATGAGACTGGTGCTAGCCCCGATGGAGGGCCTCGCCGACGACGTGCTGCGTGCGGTGCTGACGTCCGCGGGCGGCTATGACTGGTGCGTCACCGAGTTCGTCCGCGTCACCACCACGCTGCTGCCGCATTCCAGCTTCACGCGCCTCTCCCCCGAACTGAAGCACGGCTCGCGTACCGCCAGCGGCACGCCGGTGCGCATCCAGTTGCTGGGTTCCGATCCGTCGATGCTGGCGCAGAACGCCGCGCATCTGGCGTTGCTGCAGCCCGCCGGCATCGACCTGAATTTCGGCTGCCCGACGCCGCTGGTGAATCGCAATCGCGGCGGCGCGGCGCTGCTCGACGAACCGGAACTCTTGCAGCGCATCGCGAGTGCCGTGCGCGCTGCGGTACCGCTCTCGATTCCGGTGACGGCCAAGATGCGCCTCGGCATCGAGGACACCGACCGCGCGCTGGATTGCGCGCTGGCGCTGGAAGCGGGCGGCGTGCAGGAACTGGTGGTGCATGCCCGCACCAAGGCCGACGGCTACCGGCCGCTGGTGCGCTGGGAATGGATCGCGCGCATCCGCGAGGCGGTAGAGCTGCCCATCATCGCCAACGGCGAGGTATGGAACGTCGCCGACTACCGCGCCATCTGCGCCGCCACCGGCTGCGCAGATGTGATGCTCGGCCGTGGCGCAGTGGCCGACCCGCTGCTGGCGCGGCGCATTCGCAACGGCCAGGAGGACGAATCCACGGATGCCGACTGGGAGGAAATCCGGGAAATGATCGCCGTCTTCTGGACGCGAGTACAGGCCAAGCTCACGCCAACGCAATCACCGGGCCGCCTCAAGCAGTGGCTGGGCATGATGCAGCGCAGCTACCCGCAAGCGGAGCCGCTGTTCCGCGCCGTCCGGGAAGCGCGGCGCGCACCCGAGGTCAGCGAAGAACTGGAAAGTCACGGCGTCCGGCTGGATAACGCGGACGCGCCGCATGACTGCCGGCAGAAGCGCAATCGGACCGCTCCCGGAGCGACGCACAGCGCTGACGTTACGGCGGTCTGAGACTGACTGCAGACCTGCAGGCTTTCACGGTATCCGGCGGCTAAGTGCCCTGATGACTTTTTCATGAGCAATGACGGCTATCGGGAATGCGCCCTTCTTGGGAGACTTTCCGCCAGGGTCTGCTCCACCCCCGAAACCGGCCAGTCGGATGTTCCGATCCAAGACTTGCTTGAGGGTCTGTTTGCCAAAACCTCACCGACCCATCCGTGCCCACTATCGTCGCCTGTCATTTCCCACCTCCAACGGCAGGTCTCCGAGTAGAGCAGTCGCGCAAGAACCTCTCATGGGCAGCTCTTCGGCCATTCAAACCGTTGAGACTGGATTGGTTGAGTGGCAGGTTTGTGTCTCGGACGATGCTTGCATCAGTTCGCCGCTCCCTTGACGACTATAGGCTCGGGAGTGGTCTGCAGGGCTGTCTGCGCAGCCTGCGCACGCTGCGGAAGACGACCATTGAGTACCGCGTAGGCCACCAGGCCGATCACCAAGCCCCAGAACGCTCCACCAATGCCGAACAGCGTGATGTTGGCGGCGGCAGCCACAAAGGTAATCAGCGAGGCTTCGCGGGTTTTCGCATCAGCCAAGGCGCTGGCGAGGCTGCCGCCGATGGTACCCAGCAGCGCCAGGCCCGCCAGCGTGGTGATGAAGGTCGCCGGGAAGGCCATGAAGATGGCGGCCAGTGTCACGCCGAACACGCCGACGAGGATGTAGAAGAGGCCTGCGGCCATGCCGGCGATCCAGCGCTTGGAAGGGTCTTCGTGCGCTTCCCGGCCGGTGCAGATTGCCGCCGTGATCGCGGCAATATTGAAGGCATGCGAGCCAAACGGCGCCATCAGCAACGAACCCAGCCCGGTGACGGTCACGATGGGATTGGCGCTGGTTTTGAAACCGTCATTGCGCAGCACCAGCATGCCGGGCATGTACTGCCCGGTCAGCGTGATCAGGAACAGCGGCAGCGCGACGCTCAGCAAGGCGTTGAACGAGAACGCCGGCAGGGTGAAGACGGGTGCCGCGAGCCTCAGTTCCAGTCCCGACAGATCGACGCGCCCCTGGACCAGCAGGAAGGCCAGCCCCAGCACCAGGATGCCCACCACGGCGTAGCGCGCGGTGAAACGCTTGAGTAGCACGTAGGTGACGATCAGCAATCCCGCCAGCAGCGGGTCTATGTTCATGCCGCCAAAGGCACCGATACCGAATTGCAGCAGGATGCCGGCCAGCAGCCCGGCGGCCACGCCCGGCGGGATCAGCCGGATGACTCTCTCGAACCAGCCCGACAGCCCGAGCACCACGAAGGCCGCCGCCGAAATCAGGTACGCACCGATCGCTTCCGCATAGGGTACGGTCGCCAGTGCCGTGATGAGAAACGCGGCTGCCGGCGTGGACCAGGCGGTGATGATCGGTTCGCGGGTGATCCAACTGAGGATCAGCCCCGTCACCCCGACGCCGATCGAAATCGACCACACCCACGAGGCCGTCAACTCCGTGCTGAGGCCGGCCACCTTGGCGGCCTGGAACACCAGGATGAAGGTACCGCCATAGTTGACGATGACCGAGATCAGGCCGGCCACGACAGGATGGGCAAGATCGCTCAAACGAACGGACGAGGGTGTGGTGGATGACGACATGGTCTGTTTGCAACTCCCGCAAGGTGGGTTCTTGACCCGGATTGAATGCTGCTTTATAAGTTCAAAATGGCTTGTTGCGCCCAGCCACTTTCCTGATGACAGGCAGACCAATTGTTCAAGCACGCCCAACTCGAATCCGTCAAAACCTGGCTGGGCGACCCGGCGCATGGCACCTTGCCGCGGCATGCGCGCATCCAGCGTGCCATCCGGCAGTTGATCCTCGATGGTGCGCTCGACGTCGGCAAGCCTCTACCCGCATCGCGCGCGCTGGCGAAATCTCTGGGCGTCTCACGCGATACCGTCGAGTCGGCGTACAGCCAGTTGCATGCCGAGGGGTTCATCGAGCGCCGCGTGGGCAGCGGCAGTTTCGTGTCAGAACGAGCGCAGCGCTTGTCAAGACGCGGCGCAACGCAACACCTTAGCTTGCGGCGCGAGTCGCCGCGCCTGAGTCAGCGCGGCGCTGCCATGTTCCAGGGAGGGGGCGTGCGCGAGTCTCTGGCGCCCCGTCCATTCGCCCCAGGCGTGCCGGAAACACGCGGTTTCCCTCTACAGACATGGGAGCGCCTGGAGCGGCAGGTGTTGAAGGAATATGGGGCCAGGGCTCTGGCGCACAGCCATCCACAGGGGATGGAGCCGCTGCGGCGTGCCATTGCGGATCACGTCAATCTCGAACGCGGGGGGCGCGCCACGCCTGAGCGGGTACTGGTGCTGACCAGTTCGCAGCAGGCCCTGACCCTGTGCGCCACCGTGCTGCTCGATGACGGTGACCGGATCTTCATCGAAGATCCCGTGTACCACGGGGCGCGGAAGGCTTTCGATGCCGCCGGGCTGGCGTGCGTGCCGGTCCCGCTGGATGCCCAGGGTATGCAAGTGGCCCGCCTGGTCGACATGGCGCAGCCGGGCAAAGCGGTCTATCTGACCCCATCGCATCAATTCCCGACCGGGACGACGCTGGCGCTGGACCGGCGGCTTGCAGTCATCGAGTGGGCGCGACAGCATCACGCCTGGATCATCGAGGACGACTACGACAGCGAGTTCCACTATGCCGGCAGGCCCACCGCCTGCGTGCAGGGCCTTGATGCGCACGACAGGACGATCTACATCGGCACCTTCACCAAATCGCTATTCCCCGGCTTGCGCATCGCCTACATGGTGCTGCCGTCCCAGCTCGTGGCGCCCATGACGGTTGCGCGCACCCTGATGGACGGGCATAACGCATCGATCCCGCAACTGACGCTGGCACGCTTCATGGAAGGTGGGCACTTCGGAGCGCACGTGCGCGCCATGCGCGGTGTCTATGCCGATCGGCTCGACGCGCTGGTGCGCCTCGTGCGCAAGCACCTGGCCGATTTCGTCGAACCGAGAGTGCCGGTCGGCGGAATGCAGATGCCCTGCATCTTGATCCGCAATATTCCGGAGCGCGAGGCCATCGATACCGCGCGCCGGGCCGGAATCGATCTATTGGGGCTGGCGGCACTGCATGCGTCGAACAAGCACAAGGCCGGCTTCCTAATGGGGTTCGCGGCCTACACCCCGGATGAGATGGAAGCAGCGGTCAAAAAACTGGTCGGGTTGCTCCGGCCACTGGAGCGCCGGTACCCGCGGTGACAAATCTGTTTCGCCTTCTTGATCGGCACCCGGAACTGCTGAACGAATTGCAGAACTGATCTCGCTGACCCTTGTCGGCCCAGACTGTGTAAAAGCCAGTGAACTCGCCGATCGATCATGCGCAACGCCTTCATGGACTACGAAGCGATTTGGCCTGCTATGGCGTAATGCGTGGGCCTTGGGTCGGAACGGTAGAGAACTGGGCAGTCATGCCGCGCCGTTTGTTGGCGCGAACAGTCCCGCCCGCGCATGTTCGCTGACCGCACGCGCTGCCGGATGAGTCAGTCGCCGTTCCGCGGAAATCAGGAAGAACCGCTCGCGCAGGTCTTCCGTTTCGCCCAGGCTGACGACTTTGTAGTGGGCCCTGACGTCCGTCACGCTGGCCGCCGGCGCGGGAAACACCCCGGCACCGGCTTCACCGAAGGCCTTCATCAAGGCGCTGTCGTCGAATTCGCCGACGATGCGCATGTGTCGACCCTGCCGCTCCAGCCAGCGCGGCAAGGCGCCATGGAGCGCGCTGTCGCGGCCGGGTAGAAGCAGCGGCGCACCATCGAGGCAGGCGGGAAAATCGCCGGTCAGCCGCGCGGCGAGGGCTGGCGCGGCCATGAACGCAAGTGCCGATTCGCCCAACGGGTGGCTGTAACCCTTGATATCCGTTCCCGGCGGCATGGGCCGGTCGGCCAGCACCATGTCCAGGCGGTGGATGGCGAGATCGGCCAGCAGACGATCGAGGCGGTCCTCCTGGCACACCAGGCGCACTGCTTCGGGCAGTTCCAGCACCGGCGCGAGCAGGCGATGGGCGATGAATTTCGGCACCACGTCGGCGATGCCGACGCGGAAGGTGATGAAGCGCTCCTCGCCACCATTCCTCAGCAGCTCTTCCAACTCGGTCCCGGTCTGGAAGATTTCCTCGGCATAGGACTGTGCCAGTTTGCCCGCCTCGGTTAGTTCGAGCCGTCGTCCGGCACGACGGAACAAGGCCACGCCGAGCCGATCTTCGAATTGGGAAATTTGACCGGAAAGGGTCTGCGGCGTCAGGTGCAGCCGCTCCGCCGCAAGGGTGACGCCCCCCGAGCGGGCAACGGCGAGAAAGTAGTGCAGGTGCTTGTAATTGAGCATGACGCCTTCGTCTCAGTTCGTGTTTTTCGAATGATTCGCTAACTATTATCTGTTTGTTACGAATAGTCAAGATATCCATAATCCTTCTTGTCGATTGATCAACCAGAGGGAGGCTCCATGAACATCCAGATCCATGCGCAAGACTTCGCCCTGACCGAAGGCCTGCGCGAACACGTTGCACGCCGCCTCGCCTACGCACTGAATCACGGCCAGGACATTGTGTCGCGGATCGTGGTGCGCCTGTCCGATGTCAATGGCCCGCGCGGCGGCGTGGACAAGCGCTGCGGCATAGAAATACGCCTCAAGGGCACCTCCGCCGTCGCCATCGAAGACACCGAGGCCGATCTCTATGCCGCCATCGACCGCGCGGCGGACCGGGCGGGACGCACGCTGGATCGGCGCCTGTCGCGACGCCGCGAGTTTCCCGTGGTTTCGATGTCCCGGCAGCAGCCCCTCCCGGCGGAAGCGGAATGAAACGCACCGCCTCGCAAATTGCCACAATCGGCGTCGTCATGGGAGCGGACACCAACGGGGCGACGCCGCGGGTAACCGCACGCGTCCTGGAGAAAGACTGACATGAGCCGACCCGGCCTGGTCGCCTTGGTCGCGCAGCTTCCGACGCGGTTCGTTCAGGCGCATCGCGGAACCTGGCTGGCGCTTGCCGTCGGCATGACGGGGATTCTCGCGCTGCTGATCTGGGGCGCCGTGTCGCTTTTTGGCTGGCTGTGGGGTCAGGCACAAGCGCTGACCGAGGCCGCTCCGGATGCGGCACGAACCGTGATCGCGCAGGTGGAGAACACCGTCCCCGGCGCGCGCGAAAAGCTTGGCGAATTCGTGCCTGTGCTCAAACCCGAGCCGCCGCCGCGCGACGTGTCGGGCACGGACATCGGTCCGGTGGCCCGCTATCCCGGCCTGGCGCGTTCGCACTGGCATCGCGATGGCCGCGAGATCACGGTGCGCTACGAGGGGCGCGCCGATTACGCCGCGGTCCTCGACCACTATGCCAAGGGCTTCGCCGCGCAGGGCTACGCGCAAAGCGTGGTGTCCGCCGCCCCCGAGGGCGAGGAGCATGACTACCGCAAGAACGACGACAGGGTGCGCTTCAAGGTCGCGCAACTGCCGCAGGGCAAGGTCAAGGCGACGATCGTCACCGTCCTGCCGTGACCGACTCTTGAGGAAAGAAGATACATGACACCCCTGGAACAGAAAGCCGTTCTTGCCATCGCCATCCATGCCGCCTTCGCCGATGGGGCGAAGGACGAGCGCGAGCGGGAGGAAGTCCGTCGCGTCGCCGAAAACCTGGCGGACGAAAGCGGCGCGCCCGACCTGTCCCGCCTGTATCAGGACGTGCTGCTCAAGCGCCTGACGCTCCCCACCGCGGCGGCAATGCTGACGGATGCCGGCCAGCGCCAGTTCGCCTACGAGATGGCCCTGTGCGTCTGCGAGGCCGACGGCCGCCTGGCCGACGGCGAGCGACGCTTCCTCGACGAACTGAAGCGTCTGTTCGCCCTTCCGGCGACCGCGACGGACCTGATCGAGGGCGAAGTCGAATTATTGGTCGAGCAAACCGAGTTCATGCCGCCGCCGTCGGTCGCCGCCTCCGCGCCGCCCATGCCGTCGGCGGTTTCCGCAGCCGAGCAGGACAAGTCCATCCTCAACCACGCGCTGCTGGCCGGCGCACTGGAACTGCTGCCGCAGTCCTGGGCCTCGATGGCGATCATCCCGCTGCAGGTCAAGATGGTCTATGGCATCGGCAAGACGCATGGCGTGGCGCTCGACCAGGGCCACATCAAGGAATTCATCGCGGCGGCCGGCGTCGGGCTGACCTCGCAATACCTGGAACAGTTCGGCCGCAAGCTGCTCGGCGGCCTGCTCGGCAAGGCGGCGGGCAAGACCTTCGGCAAGGTCGGCGGCGCGGCGACCGGCATGGCCTTCTCGTTCGCGACCACCTATGCGCTGGGCCAGCTCGCCCGGCGCTACTACGCCGGCGGGCGAACGATGAACACCGGCCTGCTGCGCACGACTTTCCAGGATCTGCTCGGCCCCGCCAAGCAGTTGCAGGCGCAGTACCTGCCGCAAATTCAACAAAAGGCATCGACGCTCGACGCCGGCCAGATCATGGCGCTGATGCGCGCGTGAGGACAAAATCATGAACGATACCGCCGCCGTCAGCTTTGCCACCGGCCCGATGTGGGCCGGCTTCATCGCCTTCGTGCTCGCCATGCTGGCGCTCGACCTGTTCGTCTTCGGCGGGCGCAAGGCGCACCGCGTCCATGTCAGGGAAGCGGCCGCCTGGGTGGCCGTCTGGGTCAGCCTCGCACTGGCCTTCGCCGGCCTGCTCTGGTGGTATCTCAACGACACCCAGGGAGCCGTGGTGGCGCGCACCAAGACGCTGGAGTTCCTTGCCGGCTACCTGATCGAACAGTCGCTGTCGGTGGACAACATGTTCGTCTTCGTCATGATCTTCAGCTACTTCGCCGTGCCGCCGGAACTGCAGCGCCGCGTGCTGCTCTACGGCGTGCTCGGCGCCATCGTCATGCGCGCCGGGATGATCTTCGCCGGCGTCTGGCTGGTGCAGCAGTTCGCCTGGATCCTCTACGTCTTCGGCGCCTTCCTGGTCGTCACCGGCATCAAGATGATCATCTTCGCCGAGGCGGAACCCGACCTCGAAAAGAATCCGCTGCTGCGCTGGCTGCGCGGGCACATGCGCATCACGCCCGAGTTCCACGGCGAGAAGTTCTTCGTGCGGCAGAACGGCATCCTCTGGGCGACGCCGATGTTCCTCGTGCTGGTACTGATCGAGGCCAGCGACGTGGTGTTCGCGGTGGACAGCATCCCGGCCATCTTCGCCGTCACCACCGACCCCTTCATCGTGTTCACTTCGAACATCTTCGCCATCATGGGTCTGCGCGCGCTGTACTTCCTTCTCGCCGACATGGCGGATCGCTTCCATCTGCTCAAGTACGGCCTGGCCCTCGTGCTGGTCTTCATCGGCGGCAAGATGCTCGTCATGCCCTGGTTCCACATGCCGATCCAGTGGTCGCTGACCATCGTCGCCAGCATCATCGCCGTGTCGGTGGTGGCCAGCCTTGCCCTGACGAAACCGCACTCTGTCGCCGCCGGAGAAAAAGCATGAACCCCGCCCAAGTCACCCCGGTGCTTATGGACAGCGAACGCGACAATGAAGGTCGCCTCGTCGGACTCGTCTTCGACAGCACCCCGCCGCTCGAAGCGCCAGGCGTCAATCCCTGGCTGGTCGCGGTGGATAGTTCGGAAAACGCTTTGCGCGCCGTCGCCCATGCTGCCGCCCAGGCCGACGAGATGAACACCTGTGCCCTGCACCTGATTAACGTGCAGCCCTGGCTCTCCAGGGAAGCCGCCGAGGCGGAGCTGGCGCATCGCGCGCTGGGCGCCACCGCGCGGGCGCGTGCCACGCTCGACGCCAAGGGGTTGCCGTGGCGCCTGCACGTGGCGATGGGCGATTCGGCCGAGCGCATCATCGAACGGGCCGCCCAGCTGTGCGCTTCCGGCATCGTCATCGGCAGTCGCGGCCTCGGCGTCACGGAAGGCCTGTTGTTCGGCTCCGTGACCAGCAAACTCATGCACCTGGGCGGGCCCCCTTTGTCGGTGGTGCCATGAAAACGCCGTCCCGCAAGCGCCGACTTTTTGCTTCCCAAACCCAAAGGAGACTGAAATGAACCTGAACTACCCTCGCGCCCAAGCGATTGCCCTGCCGCAAGGCGGTGTCGAGTCGGTCCTCGCCACCAACCGGGTGATCCGCAACACCTACCTGCTGTTGTCGCTGACACTGGCCTTTTCCGCGTTGACCGCCGGCCTGTCGGTCGCGCTGAGGCTGCCGCATCCGGGCATCATCCTCACCCTGATCGGCTTCTTCGGCCTGCTGTTCGCCGTGCATAAACTCAAGGACAGCGGCTGGGGGATACTGGCCGTGTTCGCCATGACCGGCTTCATGGGCTACACGCTGGGCCCGGTCATCAGCCGCTATCTGGGCCTGCCCAACGGCGGCGAGATCGTCATGCAGGCCATGGGCGGCACCGCCGCGATCTTCATCGGCCTCTCGGCCTACGCGGTGACGACGAAGAAGGACTTCAGCTTCATGGGCGGCTTCCTCATGGTCGGCATCCTGCTCGCCTTCCTCGCCGGCCTGGCCGCGATCTTCTTCCAGATCCCCGCGCTGTCCCTGACCGTCTCCGCCGCCTTCGTGCTGCTGATGTCCGGCCTGATCCTTTACGAGACCAGCAACATCATCCACGGCGGCGAAACCAACTACGTGCTAGCCACCGTGACGCTGTTCGTCTCGATCTTCAACCTCTTCACCAGCCTGCTGCATCTGCTGGGCTTCATGAACAGCAATGAATAGTCGCGGTTTCCGCGGCAATCGTCGTGCGGCGAATACCGCACATCAGCAACAAAGGACTACAAAATGAACGAAATCTTGACGGGCATGGCGGGAATGACGGGCGGTTTGGGCGCACTCATCGTGGTAGTGGCGGGGCTGGCCTTCATCCTGTATCTGGTGCCGATTCCGCTCTGGATTTCGGCCTGGGCCTCGGGGGCCTATGTCGGACTGTTTACGCTGATCGCCATGCGCCTGCGCCGCGTGCCGCCCGCCACGGTGGTCACCGCAAGAATCAGCGCGGTGAAGGCCGGTCTGGATATTTCCAGCAACGATCTGGAAGCCCACTTCCTGGCCGGCGGCAATGTCGTCAGGGTGGTCAACGCCATGATTTCGGCGGACAAGGCCAACATCCCGCTGCCCTTCAAGCGCGCGGCGGCGATCGACCTGGCCGGACGCAATGTACTCGAAGCGGTGCAGATGTCGGTGCTGCCCAAGGTGATCCAGACCCCGAAAATCGCCGCAGTCGCCAAGGACGGCATCCAGCTCATCGCCGTCTGCCTGGTCACGGTGCGCACCAACATCGACCGACTGGTCGGCGGCGCCGGCGAGGAGACGATCATCGCGCGCGTCGGCGAAGGCATGGTCAGCACCATCGGTTCCTCGGCCAGCCACAAGAGCGTGCTGGAAAGTCCGGATCACATCTCCAAGCATGTCCTCAGCAAGGGGCTGGACGCCGGCACGGCCTACGAGATCCTGTCGATCGACGTCGCCGACGTAACCGTCGGCGAGAACATCGGCGCCAAGCTGCAGATCGACCAGGCCAACGCCGACAAACAGATCGCCCAGGCCAAGGCCGAGGAGCGCCGTGCCATGGCCGTCGCGCTGGAGCAGGAGATGCGGGCGCGCGTCGTGGAAGCCGAGGCCGAAGTGCCGCGCGCCATGGCCGAAGCCTTCCGCCAGGGCAATCTGGGCATCATGGACTACTACCGCATGAAGAACCTGCAGGCCGATACCAGCATGCGCGAAGAAATCGCCGGCACTGACAACGCGCCGCTTGCCGCCGAGCGCAGCTAGGAGGGAACGCGATGAAAGACATGCCGCAGGAACTGCTCTATGTCCTGATGTTTCTGGCCATCGTGCTGTTCCAATACCTGACGAAGCGATTCGGACCGCAAGAGCCGCCAGAGCCCGCCTGGGACGAGCGTCTTGAGCAATTTCCCGAGGAGACGGAGGACGTCCCGGCGGCGTCAGCAGCCTCCGCGGCGTCCGGCATGGCCGGCGGCCATTTCGGTCGAAGCGATGCGCCCCGGAGCTCGCTTGCGCCGCGACAACGGCGCTTTTCCAGGGGCGCGCTGATGGGGAGCCGACGCGAAGTGCAAAACGCCGTGGTCATCGCGACGATACTCGGACCCTGCCGTGCTTTCGAAGCGCACGATGTCCGGCAATGAAACTTTTTTCACCGCTCTATCGACGGGCCATGGTCTGGTCGCGGCACCCGCACGCGCCCTGGTACCTGGGCGGCATGAGTTTCGCCGAGTCCTCGTTCTTCCCCATCCCACCCGACGTGATGCTGGCACCGATGTGCCTGGCGAATCCACGGCATGCATGGCGCCTCGCCCTGCTGACGACGCTGACGTCCGTGGCCGGCGGGCTCTTCGGCTATGCCATCGGCTACTTTGCCATCGATGCGCTGTTGCCCTGGTTGCAGGAGAGTCGCTACTGGCCGGCCTATCAAACGGCGGTGGCGTGGTTCGGCGAATGGGGCTTCTGGGCGGTGTTCATCGCCGGCTTTTCGCCGATTCCCTACAAGATGTTCACCATCGCTGCCGGTGCCCTGTCGATGGCCCTGCTGCCCTTCACCATCGCTTCGCTGATCGGGCGCGGCGCGCGCTTCTTCCTGGTCGCCGCCCTGATGGCCTGGGGCGGTGCGCGCATGGAAGCGGCGTTGCACCGTTACGTGGATCGCCTGGGCTGGGCCACCGTCGCGCTGCTCGCGCTGGGCCTGCTGGCGTATCGCTGACATGAGCCCGAACGCCGACATGATCGAGCTCCCGGCCGGCGACGGACGCCGGCGGGTACGCGCCTGGATCGAGCAGCCGCGCGTGCAGAACTTCATCATCGTCCTGATCCTGCTCAATGCCGCCCTGCTCGGGCTGGAAACCTCGGCCGGCGCGATGGCGGTGGCCGGCGGCTTGATCGTCGGCATCGACCGCGCCATCCTGGCGGTGTTCGTCGTCGAAATCGCCTTGCGCCTCTACGCCCACCGTGCGGCCTTCTGGCGCGATCCGTGGAGCGTGTTCGATTTCGCCGTGGTCGCCATCGCGCTGATTCCGGCCACCGGGCCGCTGTCCGTGCTGCGGGCCCTGCGCGTGCTGCGGGTGCTGCGCCTCCTGACCATGGTGCCGTCGATGCGGCGCGTGGTCGGCGCCCTGCTCGGAGCGATTCCGGGGCTGGGTTCGATCGCCCTGGTGCTGCTGATCATTTACTACGTCTTCGCCGTGATCGCCACCAACCTGTTCGCCGCCGCCCACCCGGAATGGTTCGGCGACCTTGGCCGCTCGCTTTACACCCTGTTCCAGATCATGACCCTGGAAAGCTGGTCGATGGGCATCGCCCGCCCGGTGATGGAGCACTTCCCCTATGCATGGACATTTTTCATCCCCTTCATCCTGGTGGCGACCTTCACCATGCTCAACCTGTTCATCGCCATCATCGTCAATGCCATGCAAAGCTACACCGAGGCGGAACAGCACGACGCGAAAGAGGCCGTGGAAGCGGCACGCAAGCACATCGAGGCCGACCTGCACGCCGAGATGCGGCAGCTGCGCGACGAAATCCGCGAACTGAAAGCGCTGCTGCAGCCGCCGGCACCGCGCCACGCTGAACCGTAACGCCAAGGAGAACCCGTGAAACGCATCTTCCTCTTCCTCGCCACCAACATGGCCATCGTGCTGGTGCTGTCCGTCACCATGCGCCTGCTGGGCGTCGAGCCCTACCTCAATGCCAACGGCCTCAACCTCGGCTCGCTGCTGATCTTTGCCGCCGTCATGGGCTTCGGCGGCTCCTTCATTTCGCTCGCCATTTCCAAGTGGTCGGCGAAGAAGGCGATGGGCGTGCAGGTGATCGAGGCACCGTCGAATTCGACCGAATTCTGGTTGATGGAAACGGTGCGCGACTACTCGGCCAAAGCCGGCATCAAGATGCCCGAGGTCGGCATTTTCGACACGCCCGAGGTCAATGCCTTCGCCACCGGCATGAGCAAGAACAGTTCGCTGGTCGCCGTCTCCAGCGGCCTCCTGCGGCAGATGTCGAAAAGCGAAGCCGAGGCCGTCATCGGCCACGAAATCGCCCACGTCGCCAACGGCGACATGGTCACGCTGGCGCTGATCCAGGGCGTGGTGAACACCTTCGTCATGTTCCTTTCGCGCGTCATCGGCCACCTGGTGGATCGCGTGGTGTTCAAGACCGAGCGCGGCCACGGGCCGGCCTTCTTCGTCACCATGATCGTCGCCGAACTGGTGCTGGGCGTGCTGGCCTCGATCATCGTCATGTGGTTCTCGCGCCAGCGCGAGTTCCGCGCCGACCGGGGCGGTGCCGCCCTGGCCGGGCGGCCGAACATGATCGCCGCGCTGGAACGGCTGAATTCGTTGCACCCCGCGCCCCTGCCGGAAAAGCTGGCGGCCTTCGGCATCAGCGGCGGTGGCGCCGGCGGCATCAAGCGCCTGTTCATGACGCATCCGCCGCTGGAAGAGCGGATCGAGGCCCTGCGCCGGCAGGCCGGCGCCTGATCGAGGAAAAAAGGGAAGCCAGGTGAATCTCAGACAAAAACGCATTGCCCTGATAGCGGGCGGCCTGGTCGCGATAGGAGTGGCGACCGCCCTCGTCATGAATGCACTCAACAGCAACATCGCCTTCTTTGTCACGCCGACGGAAGTGCTCGAAGGCAAGGCGCCGCAGGACAAGGCCTTCCGCATCGGCGGCCTGGTCAAGGAAGGCTCGATACGCCGCGACAACCTGACCGTCCATTTCCTGATCACGGATACGGCCAGGGACGTCCCGGTCACCTACACCGGGATCCTGCCCGACCTGTTCAAGGAAGGGAAAGGTGCGGTGGCCCAGGGGCGCATCAAACCCGATGGCACGTTCGCGGCATCCGAGGTGCTGGCCAAGCACGACGAAAACTACATGCCGGCCGAGGCCCAGCACGCCATCGACGAGGCGCAGAAGACCGCGCCAAAGTACCAACCGAAACAGACCCGGATTTAAGGAAATGTTGACCAAGTACCAAATCGTCATTCCGGCGAACGCCGGAATCCAGAAGAACCAAGGCACTGGACACCGGCATTCGCCGGTGTGACGGCCTATTCAGTGTTTACTTTTCGTTCAGCAGTTTTCGACTAAAGGAGATTCACAATGAAACGCATCGCAATTGCCCTGTTTGCCGTCGTCATGAGTACCGGCATGATGGTCCAGGACGCCGAGGCCGCCAAGCGACTGGGCGGCGGTAAAAGCACCGGCATCAGCCGCGATTCGACGGTGATGAAGCGCGACGCCATCCCGGCCAAGCCCGCCGCCGCGCCCGCCGCGGCCGCACCCGCAACTGCCGGCGCCGCGGCGCCCGCAGCCGCCGCCCAGTCCGGCATGAGCCGCTGGATGGGCCCGCTCGCCGGGCTGGCCGCCGGTATCGGCCTCGCCGCCCTGTTCTCGCACCTGGGTCTGGGCGAAGGCATGGCCAACATCATGATGATGTTGCTGTTGGGCCTGGCCGTCTTCTTCGCCGTGCGCTGGTTCCTCGGCAAGCGCCGGCCGGCCGCCGCGCAGCCGGCCATGCAGTACGCCGGCATGCCCGGCGGCATGGAGCCGCCGCGTGCCAATGAACCCTTCATTCCGGCATCCGCCGGCGGCACGGCCGCCGCGGCGACCGCCACCGCCGCGGCGACGAATGTTCCCGCCGACTTCGATGTCGATGGCTTCCTGCGCCAGGCCAGGCTCAACTTCATCCGCCTGCAGGCCGCCAACGACCGCGGCGACATGGAGGACATCCGCCAGTTCTGCAGCCCCGAAATGGCCGCCGAAATCCAGATGCAGTTCCAGGAGCGCAATCAGCTCGCCCAGGAGACGGACGTCGTGCAACTCAACGCCGAGCTGCTCGATGTCGGCACCGAAGGCGACCGGGCCATGGCCAGCGTGCGCTTCTCCGGCCTGATCCGCGAAGAGGCGAATGCCGCGCCCGAAGCCTTCAGCGAAGTCTGGCACTTGAGCAAACCGGTCGACGGCAGTCGCGGCTGGAGCATCGCGGGGATACAGCAAAGCTGATTGTCATTCCGGCGCAAGCCGGAATCCAGTCGGCGGCCGTTACTGGATCCCGGGTCAAGCCCGGGATGACGCCCGGTGCGGCAGATCGGGGACTACTGAACATGGGAAAAATGGCTTGCGCGTTCATGCGATTCCCTTGGCGCCGTATCGCCGGCGCCGACTTTTTGCGACGGATCGTGACAGAATGCCAAGATCATGATCGACGTCGTCGTCCTCTTCTTCCTGCTCGGCCTGTTCGCCGGCCTGGCGCGCTCGGAGCTGAAGCTGCCGCCGCAGCTTTACGACTCGCTGGCGCTCATCCTGCTGCTGGCCATCGGACTCAAGGGCGGCGAAGGGCTGGCAAAGCAGCCGCTGCTGCCGCTGCTGCCGCAGTTCGGCGTGGTGATCCTGCTCGGCATCGCGCAAACCTTCCTCGCCTTTGCCGTCCTGCGGCGGCGCTTTTCGACGGTCGATGCCGCGGCGACGGCCGCCCACTACGGCTCGGTCAGCGTCGCCACCTTCGCCGTCGGCGTCAACTGGATGAACTCGCGGGCCATCGAATTCGAGCCGCAATTGCCGATCTTCCTCGCCATCATGGAAGTGCCGGCGATCGTCATCGGCATCCTGCTGGCACGCGGGCTCAAGGCCGGCACGAACTGGCGGCAGCTTGGCCACGAAGCCTTTTTCGGCAAGGGCGTGGTGCTGCTGCTGGGCGGCATGGCCATCGGCTGGGTGGCGGGGCCGGAGGGTCTCGCCCCGATCAAGCCGCTGTTCTTCGATCTCTTCAAGGGGGCGCTGGCCGTCTTCCTGCTCGAAATGGGCCTGATCGTTGCCCGCCAGGCCGGCGAACTGCGCCGCCAGGGGCTGTTCCTCGTCGGCTTCGGCGTGCTGATGCCGGTGGTTTCGGCTTTTCTCGGCATCGGCTGCGGCATCGCGCTCGGCCTGTCGCCGGGAGGCGTGACCCTGCTGGCGACGCTGGCCGCTTCCGCCTCCTACATCGCCGTCCCGGCGACCATGCGCCTGGCCGTGCCCGAGGCCAATCCGGCGCTTTCGCTGGCCGCGGTGCTGGGCGTCACCTTTCCCTTCAACATCATCGCGGGCATTCCGTTCTACCATTGGCTGACCACCCGCCTGACCGGAGCCGTGCCATGACTATCGAAAAGCGCCTGATGCTGACCATCGTTACCGAAAGCGTCATCGAGAACGCTTTGCTGGCCGACCTCGAGCGGCTGGGCGTGCGCGGCTATACGGTCACTGACGCCCGCGGCCGCGGTTCGCGCGGCGTGCGCGACGCCAACTGGGACGAGGCGGCCAACATCCGCATCGAGATCATCTGCGCCCGCCCGCTGGCGGATGCCGTGCTGGCCCACCTGCAGGAACGTTACTATGCCAACTACGCGATGGTCGCCTGCGTGCACGAGGTCGAAGTGCTGCGACCGGGGAAGTTTTGAACTGACCTCAGAAGCACATGGGGTAAATTGGAGACGCGACATGAACTTGAAACGAATACTCGCCGCCACGGATTTTTCCGCGCTGGGCGATGCGGCAATCCATCGCGCCATCGTTCTGGCGGCGCGGGAAGAGAGCGAACTCCTGATTCTCCATGCCATGCCAAAGCCGTCAGTGCTGGACGATGTCTTTGGCGCCGACGGGAACCTGCCGGCGCGCATGCGTGCCGTGGCCGGGGACAGGCTCGCGGCCCTGGCCGCTGCCGCGACGCAAGCAGGCGCGCGGCGGGTCCGGGCGGAGATCGTGGAAGGTTCGGCTCAGCGGGCGCTCGCGGATGCGGCGGAGAGTTTCCATCCCGATCTGCTGGTCATCGGCGCCCACGGCAAGGGACTGTTGCAGCAGTTCTTTCTTGGCGGCACAGCATCCCGCATCCTCGTCCGCGCTGCCTGTCCGGTGCTGGTCGTGCGCCGCGAGCCCGCGGGCGACTATTCCCGGGCGCTGGCGGCGGTCGATCTCGGGCCGCGTTCAGAGGCCGTGTTGCGCGCGGCCATCATCGTTGCGGCGCGGGGCGGTATCACGGCGGCCCATGCCTACCAGGCGCCCTTCGAGGCCAAACTGCGCTACAAGGGTTTCTCCGAGCAGGACATCGCACGTTACTCGGAGCCCGAAGCACAAGCCGCGCAAAGAAACGTCGCGGCGCTGCTGACGGACCCGGATCTTGTCGGGCTTGGCCTGAAAATCCGGATCGTTCACGGCCACCCCAATCCGGTGCTGTTCGACGCCGCCAACGAAATGGACGCGGACCTCATCGCCGTCGGCAAGCATGGCGGCTCCCGACTGGAAGAGGCGGTGATGGGCAGCATCACCCGGCTGCTCGCCTACTACGCGCCCTGTGATGTTCTGGTGATCTGACGCATCCTTTCTCGGCTACGAATCATGCACGGAGTCTTTGGCGAGTTTGCCCTTCTACTGTTGATGTCCGCCGCGGCGGGCGCGGTTTCGCTCTGGCTGCGCCAGCCGGTGCTGATCGCCTACATCGCCATGGGCATCGTCGCCGGGCCGGCGGTGCTGGGCGTCGTCACGGCCCACGACCAGATCGACCTGCTGGCCCAGGTCGGGGTCGCCATACTGCTCTTCGTCGTCGGCCTCAAGCTCGACCTGCAGCACATCCGGCATATCGGCCCGGTCGCCCTGGCCACCGGGCTCGGGCAACTCACCTTCACCATCGTCATCGGCTTCCTCATCATCCTGGCCATGGGCAAAGGCTGGGTGGAAGCACTCTACGTCGCCGTCGCGCTGACCTTCTCCAGCACCATCATCATCGTCAAGTTGCTGTCCGACAAGCGCGAGATCGATTCGCTGCACGGCCGCATCGCCGTCGGTTTCCTGATCGTCCAGGACTTGGCCGTGGTGATCGCGATGATGGTGATGAGCGCCCTGCGCGGCGATGGCGGCGAGGGTTCGCTGCTGGCGCTGGCCGGTTCGCTGACCCTGCGCATCGGTATTGCCGGCGTGAGCCTGTATCTGTTGATGCGCTACATCCTGCCCAGGGTCGTCGACCGCATGGCGCAGTCGCAGGAACTGCTGCTGATCTTCGCCATCGCATGGGGCACGGGGCTTGCCGCGCTGGGCGAATGGGCCGGTTTCTCGAAGGAGGCCGGCGCCTTCCTCGCCGGCTTTTCGCTGGCCTCGACGCATTACCGCGACGCGATCAACGCGCGGCTCACCGGCATCCGCGACTTCCTGCTGCTGTTCTTCTTCATCGACCTCGGCGCCAAGCTCGATTTCTCGACGCTGGGCGGCGAGGTCTGGCCCGCCATCGGTCTCTCGCTGTTCGTCCTGATCGGCAATCCGCTGATCGTGATGGCGATCATGGGCTACATGGGCTACCGCAAGCGCACCGGCTTCCTTTGCGGCCTCACCGTCGCGCAGATCAGCGAGTTCTCGATCATCTTCGTCGCCATGGGCATCACCCTCGGCCACATCGATGCCGGCGCGCTGGGGCTGACCACGCTGGTCGGGCTCGTGACCATCGCCATGTCGACCTACATGATCCTCTACTCGCATCCGCTCTACGAGAAGCTGGGGCCCTGGCTGGGCGTTTTCGAACGCAAGCGCCCCTTCCGCGAACTGGCCGTGGCGACGGAACGCCACGATCTGCGCGAGGCCGATGTCATCGTCTTCGGCCTCGGCCGCTACGGCAGCCGCCTGGCGCTGGGCCTGAAGGAGGCCGAACTCAAGGTGCTCGGCGTCGAATTCGACCCGGAGGTGGCGCGCGCCCTGCGGCGGCAGGGCCTGCCGGTGCGCTATGGCGACGGCATCGCCGGCGAGTTTCTCGAAAGTCTGCCGCTCAAGGACACGCGCTGGGTGGTCAGCACACTGCCGGACATGGCCTCGAACCGCGATCTGCTGCGCGGCCTGCGCGAACTGCATTTCACCGGCGAAGTGGCGATCGTCGCCCGCGAGGAGTTCGACGGCGCCGCCTTGAAGAAGCTCGGCGCCCCCACCATCCTCTATCCTATGCGCAACGCCGTCGATTACGCGGTCGAGACGCTGACCGCACTCATTCATCCGAAGGAGGACAAGCCATGAAAGCACCCGCCCGCATCCTTGTCGCGACCGACCTCTCCGCACCCGCCTGCCATGCGGTCGAGCGCGCCTTCTTTCTGGCCGCCGGTAGCGGCGGCGAGCTCTACATCCTGCACGCGATGGAGCTGGATGCCATTGACAGCCTGCGCGAGATGCTGGGCGACGACCTGCTTTCGGTGAAGGCGGCCCTGAACGGCGATGCCCGCGCGCACCTCGACCAGTTGACCGGCGATGCGGCGATCAATCGCGGCGTCGCGGCGCGAACCCGGGTCGCCGCGGGAAACCCGCTGGCCACCATCGCCGACGAGGTCGATGCGCTGGATGCCGGCCTGCTGGTCCTCGGCGCGCGCGGCGAGTCCTTCCTGCGCCATGCGCTGCTCGGTTCGACCGCGGCGCGCCTGCTGCGCAAGTCCTCGCTGCGGCCGGTGCTGGTGGTGAAGCAGCCGCCCCATGAGGACTATCGCCGCGTGCTGGTGGCGGTGGATTTCTCGCCCGTGTCGATAGAGGCGATCCGCACGGCAAGACGGCTGGCGCCCGCGGCCGACCTCGTCCTGCTGCATGCCTTCGAACTGCCCTATGAAGGCAAGCTGGCGCTGGCCGGGGTGGATGAGGCGGTGATCCGGCAATACATCACGACTGAAGCCGAAGTTCGCCGCAAGCGGCTGCGCGAACTTGCGTCTGCCGCCGGACTGGCGCCTGTCGACTACTCGGGCCGGGTCATGCATGGCGATCCGGCGCAGCAGATCGCGGCCCTGGAGCAGGAATACGACTGCGACCTGATTGTCGTCGGCAAGCATGGCTCGCACATCGCCGAGGAACTGCTGCTCGGCAGCGTGACCAAACACGTGCTGGTCGAGGCGCAAGGCGATGTGCTGGTCATCTGCGACCCGCGCGAGGCGCCCGACGAATCCTCATGACCGATCTGGCGCAGATCGCCGGCGCCGTGCTGCTGGCAGCCGCGGGCGGCGAAGCCTTCCTCAAGTCCATTCTCGGCGCTGCCCTTCATCTGCGCGTGCCGAAGATCGTGGTGGCCACGACGCTGGCCGCTTTCGCCACCTCCAGCCCGGAACTCACCGTTTCCTCCGTCGCCGCGCTGGCCGGCCAGCCCGAGATCGGCCTGGGCGATGCGCTGGGCAGCAACGTCGTCAACATCGCGCTGATTTTCGGTCTGGCACTGATGCTGGGCGCCGTGCAGACGGCGCGCGCGGATTTTGGCCGCGATTACTACCTCGCCCTGGCGGCTCCGGTGCTGACTTTCTTCCTGGCGCTCGACGGCCGCATCGCCCGCGGCGAAGCCGTGCTCCTGTTGCTGGTCTTTTTCGGCTGGCTGGCGTGGACCGTGCGCGACGCCCTGCGCCGGCGCGACGCGGCGGTGAGCATCGAGGCCGGCGAGTTGTCGCCGGGCAAAAGCCTGATCCTCGGCGTGCTGGGTCTCGGTGCGCTGATTGCCGCCGGCCGCCTGTTCGTCTCGGGCGCGACAGGCGTTGCCGCCGCCTCCGGTATCGACACCTATGTGATCGGCGTACTGCTGGTGGCGATCGGCACCTCGCTCCCGGAACTGGTCACGGTGATCCTGTCCCGCCTGCGCGGTCACGACGATGTCGGCGTCGGCACGCTGATCGGCAGCAACCTGTTCAACGGCCTGGCCATCGTCGGCGTGGCCGGCGCGATCCATCCGATATCCGTGCCGTTCGTCGAAGTGGCACTGACATTGGCCGGCGGCATGGTCGCCTTGCTCCTGCTGTTGCCCAATCGCGCCGGGCGGATTGTCCGCGGGCGCGGGTTCATGCTCCTTACCCTCTACGCCGGCTTTGTCTGGGCCACACTTCGCTCATGAACACGCAAAAACCCCTGCCGGTGCTCCCATGGCACGCACTGCCGGCCGCGCAGATCGCTCGCGAGCTGGCTACCGATGCGGGCGGCCTGACGGCCGACGAGGCCGCCGCGCGCCTCGCCGCGCACGGCCCCAACCGCCTGGCCGAAAAATCGCCGCGGCCGGCCTGGCTCAAGTTCCTCGACCAGTTCAAGAGCCTGCTGGTAATCATCCTGCTCGGCGCCGCCGTTCTGGCCGGTGCCATCGGCGATTTCAAGGACGCGATTGTCATCGGCGTCGTCGTGCTGCTCAACGCCACGCTCGGCTTCTTCCAGGAGCACCGTGCCGAGGCGGCGCTGGCGGCACTCAAGAACATGCTGGCGCCGACCGCCCGCGTGCGGCGCCGCATTGGCAACATCAGCGAGGTGTGCCTGATCGAGGCGGCCGGGCTGGTGCCCGGCGACATCCTGCTGCTGGAAGCCGGCGACCGCATTCCGGCCGACGCGCGCTTGCTGTCGGCGCACAGCGTCGAAGTGGCCGAAGCCGCGCTGACCGGCGAATCGCAGGCCGTGGCCAAGCTGACCGACGCGGTGGCCGAAAAGTCGGCGCTGGCGGAACGGCACAACATGCTGTTCATGAACACCGTGGTGACGCGCGGCCGCCTTGAGGCCATCGTCACCGCCACCGGCATGGCGACCGAGATGGGCAAGATCGCCGGGCTGCTGGCCGAAACCGCCGAGGGCCAGACGCCGCTGCAGGTCCAGCTGGATGCCCTCGGCAAGCGGCTGGCGCTGATTGCCTGTGCGGTCGTCGCCCTGATGTTCGTCTTCGGCCTGATGCGCGGCGACCCGCTGGCGCAGACGGCGATGACCGCGATTGCGCTGGCCGTCGCCGCCATCCCCGAAGGCCTGCCCGCCGTGGTCACCGTCACGCTGGCGCTGGGCATGCACCGCATGGCCAAACGCAACGCCATCGTCAAGAAACTGGCCGCGGTCGAGACGCTGGGCTGCACCACGGTGATCTGCTCGGACAAGACCGGCACCCTGACGCTCAACCAGATGACGGCGCGCGCGCTCTACTGCAACGGCCGGCGCCATGCCGTCACGGGCGAGGGCTATGGCGGCGAAGGCAGCATCGAGGCGCCGGGCGACCCGGGCGGCGACCTCCGTCATGTGCTGTTGCCGGCCGCGCTGTGTGTCGATGCCCGCATCAAGGACGGGGAACTGATCGGCGACCCCACCGAAGGCGCGCTGCTGACGCTGGCGGCCAAGGCCGGGCTGGATGCCGAAGAAGCGCTGGAACACCTGCCGCGCATCGCCGAGATTCCCTTCGATTCGGCCACCAAGTACATGGTCACCTTCCACCATGAAGGCGACGGGGTGCGGCTGTGCGTCAAGGGCGCGCCGGACGTCTTGCTCGGCTTGTCCAGCCACCATCTGCTGGACGATGCGGCCTTGCCGCTGGACGATGAAACGCGCGTCCGCTTCGCCGCCGAGAACGAGGCCCTGGCCGACCAGGCGCTGCGCGTGCTGGCCCTGGCCGGGCGCACTATCCCCGCCGAGGCCTTCGACCCGGGCGGCGACCTGCAAGCCTGGGTGCGCGATCTCACCCTGCACGCGCTGGTCGGCATCATCGATCCGCCGCGCAGCGAGGCGAAGGAAGCCATCGCCACCTGTCGCGCCGCCGGCATCCAGGTCAAGATGATCACCGGCGACCATCGCGTCACCGCCGCCGCCATCGCCCGCGAGCTGGGCCTGCAGGGCGAGGCGCATGAAGGTCGCGAGCTGGACGGCCTGACCCAGCCCGAAATCGCCGCGCTGGTCGAGAAGAGCGCCGTCTTCGCCCGCGTCGCCCCCGAGCACAAGATGCGCATCGTCGAAGCCCTGCAGGCGCAGGGCCATGTCGTGGCCATGACCGGCGACGGCGTGAACGATGCCCCGGCGCTGAAGACGGCCGACATCGGCGTCGCCATGGGCATCACCGGCACCGAAGTGACCAAGGAAGCCGCCACGCTGGTGCTCACCGACGACAACTTCGCCAGCATCGTCCGCGCGGTGAAGGAAGGCCGCACCATCAACGACAACATCGTCAAGTTCGTGCGCTTCCAGCTGTCCACCAACATCGGCGCCATCCTCACCGTGCTCGGCGCGCCCCTGCTCGGCTTCGCCACGCCCTTCACCGCGATCCAGATCCTCTGGGTGAACATCATCTTGGACGGCCCGCCGGCGTTGACCCTCGGCGTCGAGCCGGCGCGGCCCGGCATCATGCAGGAGCGCCCGCGCAGCAAGGATGCGGCAATTCTCTCGCCGCAGCGGATGTGGCGCATCGGGCTCTACGGCCTCACCATGGCGGTCGGCACGCTCGGCGCCTATGCCTGGGGTGAACACGAAGGCAGGGGCGGCGGCAGCGGCCACGCCTACGCGGTGACGCTGGCCTTCACCACCTTTGTGCTGTTCCAGTTCTTCAACATCTTCAATGCCCGCGCCGAGTTCGGCTCCGCCTTCAATCGCCAGTTTTTTGCCAATGGCAAGCTCTGGCTGGCGCTGGCTGGCGTGGTCGGCTTGCAAATCGTGGCCGTACACTGGACGCCGGCGCAGGCCGTATTCGACACCGTCGATCTGAGCCTCAACGACTGGCTGCTGGCGGCGGCGATTGCGTCGAGTACCCTGCTGCTGGAAGAGGCGAGAAAGCTGCTGCTCGCGCTGTTCGGTGGCCGGCCTGCCGCTATGCGCCGGGAGTAGCCGATGTGCCCGTTGTTCACGCTGATCTTCCCGGTGCTGACGACCTCAGGGCGCTGCTGCGCCCGACACCGTCGGGCAGCGGAACCTGGGCATCGGTGGACGGGAGCACTCGGCGATGAATGAATTCCGGCTCTGCTTCGTGCCGTTGTTCGTCGCGGTGGATGCCGTCGGCGTGCCGCCGGTGTTCCCCTCCCTGACCATGCTCCGGCACCGTGTTCTTCTTCGCCGGAACCATCAGCCGGGTGCTGGGTCGAACCGGCGGAAAAATCATTTCCAAGATCGCCATGCTGTTGCTCGCCGCCATCGCCGTGATGATGGTGCGCAAGGGGATCGAAGCTTCATCGCGGCCGGTGTCGCCGGCTGACTGCCAGGAGGGTTTCATGGAGCCCATTGCCACCATCGTTGCCGCCACCGATTTTTCCGCTGCGGCCAAGCACGCCGTGCAACGGGCGGCGCTCATCGCCCGACAGCATGACGCGGAACTGCACCTGCTGCATGTGACCGCGCCCTTGGATCTGTATCCCGGTCAGGAGCTCGGCCCCGCAGTCGGCAACGTGCGCGACGCGACGATCCACGACCAATTCGGGGCCGTGGCACGCTGGCTGCGCGAGCATTACGGCGTCCGCGTCCATGTGGCTCAGCGCATTGGCCGGGCGCATACCCAGATCGCCGACTACGCCGCCACGGTGGGCGCCGACCTGGTGGTGATCGGCGCGCGGGGCGAGAGTTCGATGCTGCGCCTGTTGGTGGGGTCGACTGCCTCGCGGCTGCTGCGGGTACGCCAGGGGCCGGTGCTCATCGTGCGCAGCGAGCCGGTCGCGCCCTATGCACAGGTGCTGGCGGCGCTGGACTTATTTCCCCATGCCCGCGCCGTCGTCGAGTGGGCGGCCGAGCTGGCTTGGGAAGGACAGCTCCGGCTGCTGCATGTGCTTGAACCCATGGACGAGCGCGGCCTGCGCGCCATGGGTCTGGACGATGCGGCCTCCCGGCAACGGCAAGACGAGATGCGTGCCATCGCCGGAAATCTGATGGCCGATCTGCGTTCCGGCCTGCAAGGCGAGGTGGAAATTCGCATCGAGACAGGTTATCCGCCAGCCCGCATCCTCGCTTGCGCCAGCGACTGGCATCCCGGGCTGATCGTAGTGGGGCGACAGGGCCGCGGCGGGCTCGAAGAGTTCCTTCTCGGCAGCGTGAGCAAGGACGTGGTGCAGGCGGCCTATTGCGATGTCCTGCTGGTGGCGGAGGTGCCGTTAGCCGGATAGCGCAAGCTTGCCCTGATAACGAACCGGAAATCCGGCGTTCCGATTCCAATTTTCGACCACCATACCCCAGGAAGGAGACTGTGATGCAAAAGGTGCTATTACCCGTGGATGGTTCGGATTCGGCTTACCAGGCAACCCTGTATGTGATCGACTTTTTCGGTTCGGTGACGCCGAAGCTGCTGCATCTGGCGAACGTGCCGGTGACCTGCGTAAAGAGCCAACCCTCGTTCCGATGAGCAGCCACAGGGAAGCATAGGCTCATGTTCTCGATCTACGGTGTCACCGGGCCAGTCTTCAGCGGCACGCTGGAGGAAATGAATCGCGTGCGGGCTGCCAGCCGGGCCCGTGCGGTACGCGCCATTCTGGAAGACGGGGAAGAACTCGGGATCGAGGTGGGCGCCGGCATGGCCGCGGGCGCCCACGAGGCCGCCGTGCGCGCCTATCGCGCCATGCTGCCCCGCGACCTCGAACGCGGCCCGCTCTACCACGCCGGCCAGATCATGCAGACCACCGTGATCCGCGTGAGCGCAGACGACTCGGTGACCCATGCCTGGCGCACCTTGCGCGACCACGCCATCCACCAGGCTCCGGTGCTCGATGACGATGGGCGGCTGGTCGGCATCGTCAGCGAGCGCGATCTGCTGACCGCGATCAACGTGGACGGCGGCAGCATCGTCGAAGCCCTGGACCGGCGCGTGCGCGATGTCATGACCACGCCGGTGGTTGCCACCGCGCCGATCACGGACATTCGGCGTATCGCTGCGGTGATGATCGATCACGGCGTCGATGGCGTCCCGATCACCAATGAGACCGGACGGCTGGTCGGATTCGTTTCGCGCAGCGACGTTCTCCGCGCCGTGGTCACCGATCCGCCGTTGAGCCTGTGGCGCTGAGCCGGCTGCACGAACACCGCCGATGAACACGTGGCGAAATCATTCCTTGGCAGTTGCGCTTTCGCCCGATCCCGGCTCGACTTCCGGCGCGTCGGTTGCATCGGGAATTTTCGTTGCCAGAACCTTGTCGACCCGCCTGCCGTCGAGATCGATCACTTCCAGTTGCCAGCCTCCCCAAGCAGTCTTGTCGCCGGTTTGCGGCAGGCGCCCGAGGAGCCACATGACAAGACCACTGAGCGTGTGGTAACGCCCCTTGTCTTCCTCGGGGACGGACTTCCATTCCAGTTGATCCTTGAGCTCCGGGATGGGGATCAAACCATCCAGTAGCCAGGTGCCATCCTCACGCTGCACGGCCCAGGCATCCTCCTGGTTACGGGGCTTGAACTCACCGGTCACCGCCTCCAGAACGTCTTGCAGGGTTACCAGGCCCTGAACCTCCCCGTACTCATCGACCACAAGAACCATCTGGGTTCCCGAGGCGCGGAAATGACCAAGCAGATCCATGCCGGTGAGGGTCTCGGGAACAAAGATGGCGGGTTGCAGATGAGTTTCCAGATTGGCCTCGCCACCCTTGATTCTCTGGGTCAGGAGTTGCTTGGCATTGACAATGCCCAGGACTTCATGAAGGCCGCCCCGGCAGACAGGGAAGCGCGAATGATCCGAGGCGGCGATCCACTGCATGTTTTCCTCGATCGGGTGATCGACATCGAGATGGACGATGTCGGCACGGGGGATCATCAATGAGCCTATCTGGCGGTCATCCAGCCGGAACACGTTACGGACCATATCGCGTTCCTGGTCCTCGATGACTCCCGCGTCCGAGCCCTCCTGGATCATGGCGTGAATTTCCTCTTCGGTGACACTTTGGCCGGGCTGTTCGCGCTGGCCGAGGATGCGCAAAATGGTGTCGGTCGAAAAGGAAAGCAGGCGTACAAAGGGGCGCGTGAAGAGGGCAAGGAATTGCATCGGGCGGGCCACCAACCGGGCAATGCCCTCCGGATTGAACTGGCCGATGCGCTTGGGCACCAGCTCGCCAACCACGATCGAAATGTAGGTGATGACGACCACGACCAGTGCGGTCGCGGCAATGCTGCTGGCCTCCTTCTCCAGCCCGAGTTCGTTCATCCACACGGCAAAGGGCTCGGCCAGCACCGCCTCGCCGACGATGCCGTTGAGGATGCCGATCGAGGTGATGCCGATCTGGATCGTGGAGAGGAAGCGGGTCGGTTCGTCATGGAGTTTGATGGCCACGGCCGCCGAACCATCGCCATCTTCCGCAAGCCGGGCAAGTCGAGTTCGCCGAGCGGTCACAAGTGCAATCTCGGACATGGCAAATAGGCCATTCAGAACAATCAGGGCGATCAGAAAGAGTATTTCCATGGTTTGCCTAACGAGAAAGAAGGAGGCAGAAGACGTCCCGTCCCCAACCGCTGTTGGGGATCAGCGTTGATGCCCGCTTGTCAGAAAAGGGATGCGCTGACCATATGATTTGTGTCAGCGAAGGATCGATAGCAGCCGCAGCGAGAATACCCTGCGAGGTCCAAAAGCTGGAAGAGTACCGAGCAGCGCGATGGAACAAACGACAGCCACACATAAAGCGGATGAGATCTCTCCGCCTGACCTTTCCGGTTGTTGCAATGGTTTGATTGTCTCTGAAACTCGCTGTGTTGTCATGCCGGGCGTGGAAAGAACGATCCATATTCCGTCGCGCATCGGAAGGTCAGTCGAACTCCTATCAACAGCCAGGGTGCCTGTGTTTTCTGGACGAGCACATCGATCGCCGCATTGGACAGCAATGGGGCGATTTCGTGCAGTCGGCCAGGAACGGTCATTTGATGAGCTCGTGATGACCAATATTGAACGGCTGGTCTGAGTTCTTGGATTCAACCGGTGGATGCAACAGATTGGCTGAATCGTTCAGCGGAGCCCATCTTTGCAAGGAAATTGTTCGGGTCCCCTTATGCCGTCGCTCAGGTGTTGTTGATGCCGAGGCTGAGCCGCACCAGATCCGCCACACCGTCGGCTTTCAGTTTCAACATCATGCGTGTCTTGTGAACTTCGACGGTGCGCACGCTGATGCCGAGTTGATCGGCGATATCGCGGTTATGGCGTCCGGCGACGACAAGTTCCATCACCTCGCGCTCCCGCGGCGTCAGCGTCGCCAGCAGGTTTGCCAGTTCGCTCGATGAAGCACTTTGCTCGCTGATGGAAGAGTATCTGGCGTAGGCATCCGTGATTGCTTCAATGAGCTTTGCCTGGTCGATCGGTTTCTCCAGGAAGTCCACGGCCTGGGCGCGAAACGCCTGACGGGCGGAGCCGACATCACCATGCCCGGTCATGATGATCACGGGCATCTTGCAACCCTGATCGACCAGCAATTGCTGCAAGGCCAGGCCATCCATGCCCGGCATGCGGATATCCACCAGCATGCAGCCCGACCAGTCCGACTTGTACGCACCCAGGAAGCTTTCTGCGTCGGCGAACATGGATACCGAGTATCCCTGCAAGCCAAGCAGCAGCCCAAGTGCATCGCGGACCGACGGGTCATCTTCGACGATGTAAACCGTAAAGCGACTAGGCTGCATGTTCCACCGTTCCTTCCACTGGCAACAAGAGTCGAAATACTCCGTGGTCTCCCACTTCGGCCCAAAGATTTCCTCCATGCGCTTCCGCGATTGCACGGCTGATCACCAGGCCGAGCCCGAGCCCGCTGGATTTGGACGACTGGAATCCGGCAAAGATCCTCGCCACGCTTGTTTCGTCCAGCCCGGATCCGCTGTCCTCGACGCTGACACAAACGCGCGAAATTCCCTCCACTTTGGCACTCAGGCGAACCGAACGTTTTCCGGCCGGGGAGGAAATCGCTGCCTCGAATGCGTTCGACAACAGATTTCGCAGCACAACTTCAAGTTGCAGGCGATCACACAGCAACTGACAGGAAGGAATCGTCCCGACGGTGAGCGTGATGGATTCCTGCTGAGCCTTCTTGGCAAAAGAGTCTACCGACGAGGAAATCAGGTCGGCCAGCGCTATCGTTTCGAGCTTTGTCGTTCCCGTGCGGAAGAAGTCCCGCAGCCGCCGCAATACCTCGGCGGCCCGAACCGATTCCCGTACCATGCTGCGCACCGCGTCCCGCAGTCGCTCTCCGCTATCTCCCTGGTCAAGCAAAAGCTCGCACGCGGATCCGTAGGCGGAGAGTGCAGTCAGAGGCTGGTTCAATTCGTGGGCGAGCGCCCCCGCCATTTCGCCGGCGGCCGCCAGTCGCAGGGTTTGGCGAAGCTCGTCGCTGACGCGCTGCTTTTCATCGACGACGACGCCGATGAAGAATCCGAACAGCGCAATCACCGCCGCCAGAATCTGGATTTCCAGCACCGTGACGGTAGAGATTTTCAGCCACTGCACCGCGACAATAATCCCGAACTGGATGATCGCCGCCCCGACGACGGCACCGGGAAGCCCCTGCCGCGAGGCCGCCCATGCGATCGGCAGAAACAGGGCGTAGAAATACTGGAAGTCGGAGCTGGCGCCGAGTCCGAACGCAATCCAGAGTGCCGCTGCGGCAAGGCCGAGGTAAGCCAGGAATTCGACCCGGAACACGGTGTGACGCAACTGGCTGCGTCGCCGATCATCCGTCAGCATCCACAGCAGGGGCATGGTCACCAGCACCCCGACACCGTCGCCTACCCAATGCTGGAGAACAGCATCGCCGATGTCGGAACCCGGGATAAAGCCGGTGAGGGAAAGCGCGGCCATGAATAACGCACTATTGACCAGTGTGCCCGCGCCAACCACGCCAGCCCAGGTCAACAGGCCATGGCGATCCGAAAGCAGCGTTCCGCCAACCAGCAGCTTGCGCAGGATCTCGGCGATAGCCCAGTAACCGAAGGTCAGCAGGGCGGCGAGCAGGACCGTGCCGATGAAGGATACGGGGAGGCCGCGCACCCAGGTTTCGGCGAGCACGATGGCGACCGCGATGGGGAGCGTCATCCAGTGGCCAAAGCGCAGCAGAAAGATCAAACCCAGCGCCGGCGCAGGATTCCACGGGGTGATGTTAAGGCCGTGCAAGGGATGAATGTAGCTGGCCCAGTCGAGGGCGACAAAGCCGAGAATCAGCAAGGCAATGTCGTGCCAACGGGGCCGCAGTGTCGACAACATGGTTCGCGATTGACCCGGACTGATTGAGGTTGAGCTATTTTGCAGTGCCATGTTTTGAGATGTAATTCGTGAGTGCGCGTAAGGGTTGCACGTATATCGCCCAAAAGCATACAGCCACGGGCGCGTATTTCATCGTTTTGGTGCGAGCTTGAATGATGGAAACACGTAGGTGAATTAGCGAATTTTCAGGGGCCTTGCGAGTCGCTAGGATCACTCGCCATGGCCCGTCAATTCAGCTTCCTGCTTTCCCTCATTGCCTTCTGGCTGTTGCTGTCGGGGATGTTCACACCGTTCCTGATCGCGGCCGGTATCGGCAGCGCGATCGCCATCGTCCTGCTTTCGTGGCGCATGGACGTCATTGATCACGAGGGCCACCCGATTCATCTCGGCTGGTGGGCGCTGTTTTCCTACTGGCCATGGCTTGCCCGGGAGATCGTCAAGTCGGGCTGGGATGTCACGCAACGCATCCTGCATCCAAAACTGCCGATTTCGCCGACGCTGGTCGAGTTCGTCCCGTCGCAGAAGACCGACATGGGGCTGGTGATCCACGCCAATTCGATCACCCTGACGCCGGGGACCATTGCCGTCGAGGTCGAATCCGGGCGCTTCCTGGTGCATGCCCTGACGCGCGAAGGCGCTGCCGGTCTTGCCGGTAGCGAAATGGATCGCCGCTGTACCGCCATGGAGAACCGTTAACGCTCATGGCAGCGAGAGCCACCCGCTGATGATGAAACACGCGAAAGGCGAATTGAAGGCCCGCCCCCCCGTCCCCCCCTCACGGGGGGCTATCGGTCGGCTCGCTATGCTCGATATCACCAGTCGCTCCGAATGGGTTGTTTCACGTTAAGCATGCTCGCAGCCGCGACGCTGGCCCTGCTCGTCACTATCTCCCTGGTTCTCGTGCGCGCGACCCTGGGGCCCACGGTGTTCGACCGCCTGCAGGCGGCCAACACGATCGGCACCTGCTCCATGCTGCTCCTGGCACTGCTGGGATTTCTTGGCGGCCGGCCCGAGTTTCTCGATCTGGCGCTCGTCTATGGCCTGCTCAATGTGATCGGCGTGATTGCCGTGCTGAATCTCTACCACCCGGACAAACCGGGTGCTGCGGGGGATAAGGGCATCGCTGCGCGATCCGGGGAAGTCCAACCATGACGGACATGGTTGACATCCTCAGCGCGCTTTGTCTTGCAGGGGGGAGCTTTTTCTGCCTGGTTGGCGGTTTTGGCCTCTTGCGCATGCCGGATTTCTACACCCGCATGCATGCCGGCAGCGTCGTCGACACCCTTGGCGCCGGATTGATCCTGCTCGGCCTGATGCTGCAGGCGGGCCTGACGCTGGTTGCCGTCAAACTGGCGATGGTCGGCCTTCTGATCTTTTTCGCCAGCCCCACCGCGAGCCATGCGCTGGCCCGCGCCGCGCTGCTGCGCGGTTTGGTGCCAAAAGTCGCCCCGCCGGGCGCCGCGACGGAGGACGCATCATCGAAACCCTGATCATCAATGTCCTGATGACCATGATGGCGCTGTCGATATTTGCCGCGGCGGGGGTGCGCAACCTGTTTGCCGTGATCGTCATCTTCGGCATCTACAGCTTTCTCATGGCCACGGTGCTGGTCGCGCTCGACGCGGTCGATGTGGCGATGACCGAGGCGGCGGTGGGCGCCGGCGTTTCCACGGTGCTGCTGCTCGGCGCGCTCCGTCTTTGCAAGAGCGAGGAAGCCAAGCCGGCGCACCGGCCCTGGCTGCCGCTGGCCGTTGCCGTATCGACAGGTGTGATGCTGATCTATGGCGTCATGGGCCTGCCCGATTTTGCCGATCCGCAGGCTCCGATCCACCAGCATGTCGCACCGCGCTACCTGCAGAACGAGGTCCAGGTGCCGAACGTCGTCACCGCCGTGCTGGCCAGCTTCCGCGGCTACGACACGCTGGGCGAGACCACGGTCGTATTCACCGCCGGCGCGGGAATCATCGCCCTCCTGCGGCGGCGCAAGAAAGTCGAGCGCGACGAAAAGACCGATTCATGAAAAACGATCTGGTGCTGCGGGTGGTCAGCAAGCTGCTGATCCCTTTCATCCTGCTGTTTGCCCTCTATGTCCAGTTTCATGGCGACTTCGGTCCCGGCGGCGGCTTCCAGGCCGGCGTGATCCTCGCCGCCGGCATGGTCTTCTATGGCTTGATCTTCGGCGTCGACACGGTCCGGCGTGTGGTACCGGACTGGCTGGTGGAAACCATGCTCGCCGGCGGCGTGCTGCTGTATGCCGGCGTCGGCCTGGCCGGCATCCTGCTCGGCGGCAACTTTCTCGACTATTTCGTGCTCGACCCCGACCCCATTCACGGCCAGCATCGCGGCATCTTCTGGGTCGAAGCCGGCGTGGGGATAACGGTGTCCGGCGTGATGCTGAAAATCTTCTACATGTTCGCCGCGCGCGGCGAACATGATGGCGACCGGGAAACCTAGTCGTGCTCGAACATTTCAGCCACATCGTCACCGTGTTCCTGATGGTCACCGGCCGGTTCATCGTCATCGCGCGCGGCAACCTGATCAAGAAACTGATCGGCCTTTCGATCCTGCAGACCTCGGTGTACCTGCTCTACATCGCGCCGGGCAAGCTGCTGGGCGGCACCGCGCCTATCCTTGCGCCCCAGTTCAGCATTCATTCCAACCCGCTGCCGCATGTGCTGATCCTCACCGCCATCGTCGTCGGCGTCTCTACGCTGGCGCTCGGCCTGGCCCTGGCGGTGCGTTTGCGCGAAGCCTACGACACCATCGAGGAAGACGAGATTCTCGCCCTCGACCACGCCGCGGAGCTGGAGGATGAGCCGCGATGAGCCTCGCCCAGCATCTGCCCGCCCTGCAGGTCGTGTTGCCGCTGATCTCGGCGCCGCTGGCGGTGCTGCTGCGCCATGGCGGCATTGCCTTCGCCGTTGTCACGGCGGGCGCCTGGGCGGCTTTCGCCTGCGCCGTCGGCCTGTGGCTGCAAGTCGGCGAGAGCGGCGTGGTTTCCTACGCCATCGGCAACTGGCCGCCGCCCTGGGGCATCGAGTACCGCGTCGACCGGCTCACCAGCTTCATGCTGCTGCTGGTATCGGGCATGGCCGCCATCGTGCTGCCCTACAGTCGCGCCAGCATCGCGCGCGAAATTCCGCGCGAGCTGCACTACCTTTACTACGCGATGTTCGGCCTCTGCCTCACCGGCCTTCTCGGCATCTGCATCACCGGCGACGCGTTCAATATTTTTGTTTTCCTCGAAATATCCTCGCTGTCCACCTACGTGCTGATCGCCCTCGGGCGCGATCGCCGCGCGCTGACCGCCGCCTACCAGTATCTGATCATGGGCAGCATCGGCGCCACCTTCATTGTCATCGGCATCGGCTTTCTTTACCTGATGACCGGCACGCTGAATCTTGTCGACATGGCGCAGCGCATGCGCGATGTCGAAAACACCCGTCCGGTGCTTGCCGCGCTGGCCTTTCTGACGGTCGGCATTTCGCTCAAGCTCGCCCTGTTCCCTCTGCACCAGTGGCTGCCCAACGCCTATACCTATGCGCCCTCCGCCGTCACCGCCTTTCTCGCCGCCACCGCGACCAAGGTTTCGGTCTATGTGCTGATCCGCTTCTACTTCACCGTGTTCGGTGAAAGCCTGGTGTTCGACAGGCTGCCGCTGCCGCAGATCATGCTCGGCTTGTCGCTGTTCGCCATGTTCGGAGCCAGTTTCGTCGCCATCTTCCAGCACAACCTGAAGCGTCTGTTCGCCTATTCCAGCGTCGGCCAGATGGGTTACATCACGCTCGGGCTGTCCTTCGATTCGGTCAATGGGCTCACCGCCTCGATCGTGCATCTGTTCAACCACGGCATCGCCAAGGGCGGCATATTCCTGCTGATCGGCGGCCTGGTCGCCGCCATGGCCGGCAAGCACGCCGTATCGCCGGCGCCGACTTTTGATCGCCTTGCCGGTCTTTCCCGGCGCATGCCGCTGACCTGCTTCGGCATTGTCATCGGCGGCCTTTCGCTGATCGGCGTGCCCGGCACCGGCGGCTTCATAAGCAAGTGGTACCTGATCCTCGCCGCGATGGAAAAGGGCCAGTGGTGGCTGGTCGGCGCCATCCTGCTGAGTTCGCTGCTGGCGGTCGTCTATGTCTGGCGCTTTGTCGAAGTCGCCTATTTCCGCGCGCCGGCGCCCGGCAATGAAACTCGCGCCGAAGCGCCGCTGGCGTTCCTGATCCCGGCCTGGCTGCTGATTGCCGCGACCCTCTGGTTTGGCCTCGATACCTCATTCACTGTCGGTTCCGCGCTGGAAGCCGCACAACAACTGGTAAAGAGCGGTAGCGGTCGATGAGCGGCGGCGACCTGATCCTCGCCGCGCTGATTCTGCCGCTCGCGGGCGCGCTGGGCATCGCCCTGGCCGGCAGGATGCCCAATCTGCGCGAGAGCATCACGCTGGCCACGGCAGTGCTGCTGTTTGGCTGCGTCGCGCAACTGCTCGGGCCGGTACTGGACGGCGCCCGCCCCGAACTGGTGTTGCTGACGCCGCTTCCCGGTTTGCCGATCGCCTTCCAGGTCGAGCCCCTGGGCATGCTGTTCGCGCTGATTGCCAGCGGATTGTGGATCGTCAACTCGGTCTATTCCATCGGCTACATGCGCGGCAACGAAGAGAAGAACCAGACCCGCTTCTATGTCTGCTTCGCGCTGGCGATCGCCGCCGCACTGGCGATTGCCTTCGCCGGCAACCTGCTGACGCTTTTCCTGTTCTACGAAGTGCTGACCCTGATCACCTATCCCCTGGTCACCCATGCCGGTACCGAAAAGGCACGGGCCGGCGGGCGCGTGTATCTGGGCGTCCTGATGGGAACCTCGGTGCTGTTCCTGCTGCCGGCGGTGATCTATGTCTGGCATCTCACCGGCACCACCGATTTCCGCGTCGGCGGGATATTGCCGGCGGGCATGGACAAGGGCGCCGTGGCGCTGCTGCTGGCGCTGTTCATGTTCGGTACGGCCAAGGCGGCGCTGATGCCCTTCCACCGCTGGCTGCCGGCCGCGATGGTGGCGCCGACACCGGTTTCGGCCCTGCTGCACGCGGTGGCCGTGGTCAAGGCCGGGGTGTTTTCGGTGGTCAAGGTGGTGGTCTATGTCTTCGGCCTCGATTCCTTGGCCGGCGCCACGGACTGGCTGGTGGCGATCAGCGGCTTCACCATCGTCGCCGCGTCCATCGTCGCGCTGCAGGCCGACAACCTCAAGCGCCGGCTGGCCTATTCGACGGTGAGCCAGCTCTCCTACGTCATCCTCGCCGCCGCCATCCTGGCGCCGCTCTCGATTGTCGGCGCCGCGCTGCACATTGCGGCGCATGCCCTCGGCAAGATCACCCTGTTCTTCGCCGCCGGCTCGATCTACACCGCCGCGCATAAAACCGAGGTCAGCCAGCTGGATGGCATCGGTCGGCGCATGCCCTGGACCATGGCGGCCTTCGGCATCGGTGCGCTGTCGCTGATCGGCATCCCGCCCTTCGCCGGTTTCATCAGCAAGTGGTATCTGGTCTCCGGGGCGATCAGCCAGGAGGCGTGGTTTGCACTGGCCGTCGTGCTGGCATCGACGCTGCTCAACGCCGCCTATTTCCTGCCGATCCTGCATCGCGCTTTCTTCCGGCCGTTGTCGGCCGAGTCGGAAGCGCACCCGCACGGTGAGGCACCGCTGCCCATGGTGATCGCCCTGACGATTACCGCTGCAGGCACGCTGGCGTTGTTCTTCTTCCCCGACGTGCCACTGGCGCTGGCGCGGCAAATGATCGGCTAGTTCACTCATGGAAATCACCGACATCAACAACATCGAACGCGCTACCCTCAAGGCACAGCCTGAACTGCTGCGCTTTGGCCTGTCGCTGCTGTTCATCGTCGGCATCATGCTGTACACCTGGGCAACCGGGGGCGGCAGTGTCCTGTTGATTGCGGCGGCGATGATCGGCGGCTACATGGCGATCAACATCGGGGCCAACGATGTTGCCAACAATGTCGGCCCTGCCGTTGGCTCGCGCGCGCTGACCATGGGCGGGGCATTGGTCATCGCTGCGATCTTCGAGGCGGCAGGAGCCTTGATTGCCGGCGGCGATGTGGTGACCACCATACGCGGCGGCATCATCGCCCAATCATCCGTTGCCAGTGCCGAGGTTTATGTCTGGCTCATGATGGCGGCCCTGCTCGCCGGGGCGATCTGGCTCAACATTGCCACCGCTGTCGGTGCGCCGGCGTCGACCACCCATTCGATTGTGGGTGGCGTACTGGGGGCCGGCGTCGCCGCCGGTGGCTGGGGCGTCGCCAACTGGGGAACGATGGGCACCATTGCCGCCAGTTGGGTGATTTCGCCGGTCATGGGCGGAATCATCGCGGCGGCCTTCCTGTATTTCATCAAGCACCGGATCATGTATCGCCCCGATGTCATGGCGGCGGCGCGATCGCTCGTGCCCCTGCTGGTGGCGGGCATGGCCTGGACGTTTGCTACCTACCTGATGCTCAAAGGCGTGCGCGCGCTGATCAAGGTCAGCTTCCTCGAAGCCATCCTGGTTGGCCTGGTGGTTGCGATCATCACTTTTCTGCTGGTTCGCCCTCGTGTCCTGCGCTTGTCGCTTGCCAGCAATCAGCCGGCACAAGGAGACAAGGCCGGCGTCAACACCATGTTCACCGTGCCGCTGATATTCGCCGCTGCCTTGCTCAGCTTCGCGCACGGTGCAAACGATGTCGCGAATGCCGTCGGCCCGCTGGCCGGCATCGCTGATGTGCTGGGCAGTGGTACGGTCGGCAAGTCCGCACAAATCCCGCTTTGGGTCTTGATGGTGGGGGCGATAGGCATTGCGCTTGGTCTCGCCTTGTTCGGCCCCAAGCTGATCCGCACCGTCGGTTCGGAAATCACCGAACTCGACCAGACGCGGGCCTTCTGTATCGCCATGGCGGCGACGATCACCGTCATCATCGCCAGCCAGCTCGGCCTGCCGGTGAGTTCGACGCATATTGCCGTGGGGGGCGTTTTCGGTGTCGGATTCCTCCGCGAGTATCTGAAGTCGAGCTACAGCCGGATGGTGGACGAGATCCTGGCGCACCACCCGGATGACGATGTCGAGGCCATCAAGCGCTATCTGCACGAGTTCGATGACGCTTCGCCGCAAGAAAAGGCGCTGATGCTCCACAAGCTCAAGCAGGAAGCCAAGATGCGCGCAGCCCCTGAGTTGTTTACGCGTGAAGATCGAAAGGGCTTGCGCAAGGTGTATCGGGGCGAACTCGTCAAGCGGGCGCAGATCATGAAGATCGTGACCGCCTGGATCATCACGGTTCCCGCCTCCGCATTGCTTGGCGCGCTGTTCTTCTTTGCCTTGCGCGGCGCCATGTTGCCATGAAGATATACCACGCATGAATACCCCGCACTGGCTGGATCAGCCATCCAACATCCGCAAGCTATGGCGTGGTTTCCTTGTCGTGCTCGCGCTGTTGCTGCCCTTCCTGCGCGGCACGGCGCTGCTCAACGCCGCTTACTTCCTGCCCATCGTCTATCGCGCTTTCTTCCGACCGTTGTCGGCCGAGTCGGAAGCGCACCCGCACGGTGAGGCGCCGCTGCCGATCGTGATTGCGCTGACCTGCACTGCCGGCCTGACAATCGCCCTGTTTTTCTTCCCCGATACCACCTTGCGTCTCGCCGAGGGCGTCGCCGGAGTGACCCGACCATGAGTGCACCACAATCGAACGAAGCGCCGCGCTGGCTCGATCGCGCCGAGAACGTCCGCAAGGTCTACTACGCGGTGTGGGTCGCCTGCGGCCTGCTGCTGCTGGCGGAACTGTTCATCGACAAGCATGGCGAGGTGGATATCGAGCACTGGTTTGGCTTCCATGGTTTTTATGGACTGATTGCGTGCGTCGTTCTCGTGCTCGCCGCCAAGCTGCTGCGCCGCGTGCTGATCCGGCCGGAAAACTACTATGACGATCACTGAGATCTCGCCCGGCCTGACGCTGATCGCCGGTAGCCTGCTGATTCCCCTGCTGCCCGGCCGGCTGCGCTCGGTCTATCTGGTGCTGTTGCCACTGCTCGGCCTGTTCCATCTGTCGCAACTGACGGCCGGCGATTTCGGTGTCGTGCACTTCATCGGCCAGCAGCTCGTGACGCTGCGCGTCGACCGCTGGAGCATGGTGTTCGGCTGGATCTTCATGATCGCCACGCTGATTTCCGCGATCTATGCCCTGCACGTGCGCTCCCCACTCCAGGCGACGGTCGGTTTCCTCTATGCCGGCAGCGCCATCGGCGCGGTGTTCGCCGGTGACCTGATGACCCTGTTCGTATACTGGGAACTGACCGCCGTCACTTCGGTATTCCTGGTCTGGGCGGGCGGCAACCGCCAGAGCGTCTTCAAGGCGGGAATGCGCTACCTGATCGTGCAGATTGCCTCGGGCATGTTGCTGTTTTTTGGCGCCCTGGTTCAATTGAATGCAACCGGATCGATCAGTTTCGACCACATCGGCCTCGATGCGCCGGGCGGCTGGCTGATCTTCATCGCGTTCGGCATCAAGTGCGCTTTTCCCTTCCTCCACAATTGGCTCCAGGACGCCTACCCCGAAGCCTCCGAAGTGGGCACGGTCTTCCTGTCGGCATTTACCACCAAGCTTGCGGTCTATGCCCTCGCGCGCGGCTTCGCCGGCGAAGGCCTGCTGATTCCGATTGGCGCAGCCATGACGGCCTTCCCGATCTTCTATGCGGTGATCGAAAACGATTTGCGCCGGGTGCTGGCCTACAGCCTCAACAACCAGCTCGGCTTCATGGTCGTCGGCATCGGCATCGGCACCGAACTGTCGCTGAACGGCACGGCCGCCCATGCCTTTACCCACATTCTCTACAAGGCGCTGCTGTTCATGTCCATGGGCGCCGTACTGTATCGCGTGGGCACGGTGAAAGGATCGGAACTTGGCGGCCTCTACAAATCGATGCCGCTGACCACGATCTTCTGCATCATCGGTGCGGCCTCGATTTCCGGCGTACCCCTGTTCAGCGGTTTCGTCAGCAAATCGATGATCCTGTCGGCGGCCGGACATGGCAGCTACCTGGTGACCTGGGCGATATTGCTGTTCGCCTCCGCCGGCGTGTTTCATCACTCGGGAATAAAGATTCCCTACTTCGCTTTCTTCGCCCACGATTCCGGAAAACGCTGCAAGGAGGCGCCCGCCAACATGCTCATCGCCATGGGCTTTGCGGCGTTCCTGTGTATCGGCATCGGCGTCATGCCCGGCCCGCTGTACGCGCTGCTGCCCTACCCGGTCGACTACGAACCTTACACAGCATCCCATGTGCTGGCGCAACTTCAACTCCTGATGTTCTCTGCTCTGGCGTTTTCCGTGCTGATGTGGACGCGCATCTATCCGCCGGAACTGCGCTCGGTTAACCTCGACTTCGACTGGCTCTGGCGCGTGGCCGGGCCGGCCATCGCGCGCCGCTTCGGCGATGCATTGCGCAGCACCCGCGAAGGCCTGGCTGAAGCCCTGGTAGCCGGGGCCAGATCCATCGCAGAAAGCATCCATCGCCACCGCCAGCCGAATGGCCTGCTGCTGCGCTCCTGGCCCACCGGCAGCATGGCGCTGTGGGTCATGGTCATGCTGCTGGCGTACCTGGCCATGTACTACCTGGGGTAGGAACGGACATGGCCAATCCGAACACGAGCCATCCGTGGCGTGGCGCCCTGAAGCGAGGCATCCAGAGCTGGTTGCTGCCGCGGATCATCGAACTGCCGCCGCGGGAATGGGACAGTGCTGCCAAGCAGGCGAGGAGCGTCGAATTCGATTGGCTGGAGACAGTCTGGCTAATCGGCGGCGTGGCCTTCGTCACGTACTTGTTGCGCTTCGATCCGGACCAGGTTACGAGCGTTTCGCTGCCGCTGCGGTATCTCGCGCAATTCGTCGCAGCCATCCCATTGCTATTGGTCATCGTGGGCCCCGCCTATCTGCGCCGTGCGCGGCGCGGCCTCGATTCCGTAATCACCGCATACCGGTCAGACCGGCGTGCAAACCACTAGGAGGATCGACATGGGTACGCCAACAGCTGGCATCACGAGCACCGAACCCGGCCGCCAGACACGGCCAAGTCTTTTGCGAGGAGCAGCGCACATGAGTTCTTCCGATGAAACCGTGAAAGCCGAAAATCGACTCTTGCGCATTCTTGTTCCGGTCAATGCCGATGAGGACTCCCGTTGGGGAGTCCAGTACGCCTTGCGCCGGCATCATGAAGGGCGCGAACTGGAGGTGATCTTCCTCAATGTGGGCGAACCGATCACCCAATGGGAGGTACTGAGGTTCCGCACCCAGGTCGAGATTTCGCAGTTCCAGTCGGAAAGCGCGCAAGCCTTCATCGAGCAAGCGAGCGCACCGTTGATTGCCGAGAACATCTTGTGCCGTGGCTGCTTCAAGCAGGGCAATGTGGTGTTTTCGATTCTCGATACCGCCGAAGAGTTGGCGTGTGACGAGATTGTCATGCCAAGGCCGACCAGCTGCCTGCTTCAGTGGCTGGCAAACAATGTTTCGCTGACGGCAAAACGCCAGCAACGCACGGTTCCAGTGGTGTTTGTCGATCAGGCGGGAGCTCTTGTTGAATATCGTGTCAACTGATCCGCGAATCTGTCGAAAACGAATATCGCCGCACCATCCTCCGGGCGGCAGAGGGATTGCCGGCCACGACAAACCCGACTACTCGCGTTTTGAACCCGTGCGATACGTCTTCCGAGGAGGGAAGTTGGGGCGGCATTGGGGGGACCCATTGCCGCCCATTTTTTTCTCGTGGAGAACGCCGCGCCTTTCCCTTCCGGAGGCGGCGTCTCTCTATGAAAGCGTAGCTGCTTCCTATCCCCAGCTTGAAACGCAGACCATTGAATGCGACATATTTCCTCCCGAACGGATATCGGGCACAGACGGTTTCCGACTCGGCCTTGTCGCATTTCCAGCGTCGCCGGGGAGTCCCCGGTGAACTTCCGGAGAAGGAGATCCGCCGAGGAACCCGAGATCAATCTGGTTGCGATGATTGATGTCTTGCTCGTGATCCTGATTTTTCTGATGGTGAGCACCACCTATTCGCAATACTCCAGTCTGGAAATCAACCTGCCCACCTCCGACGTAACGCCGGAGCAGGAGCAGCCCGGCCAGATCAGCGTAGTCATCACCGCCAGCGGCGACGTCCTGATCAACAAGACGCCTGTACGAAACCACGATGTATCAGTGCTGGCAGAGTCGCTCGCTCGCCTACGGCCGGCCAACGGCGCGCAGGAGCCGATCGTTGTCATTAACGCCGACGCCAAAACTGCACATCAACGTGTTGTCGACGTCATGCAGGCCGCGCAGCAGGTTGGTCTTTCGCATATTTCCTTTGCGACGCAGGAGAGCCAGCACTGAAGTTCCAATGCACCATATTCCGACTAAGATCGGCAGTAAATTTGGGAGTTGAACAGATTGGGCGCCCATCTGTCCTACGCAATATTGCTGACTAAGCCGCCCACGAGATTCAAGCAATGACGGACTGGGCATATCAGTTCCGTAATGTTCTGCGATTGAAGGAGATCCCCGAGGAGGAGAGGTTGGAGCCGATCATGTGGAAGCTATCTCCGCTCGCTATTATTGAAATTGGCCACAGCGCGGGCAGCAGTCGTCAGAGAGTTGCTGCCGGCACTACGTTGTGGTCGACGGGAATCGATCTGGCCGAATAGGAAATGTCATGCGACTGTCCCTGCGCTTCATTCTTCCTCTGCTGCTGGTCCTGGCGGGTATTGCCTATGCCGTGGCGCCGCTGGTCGACCAGCTCACGCTGAAATGGTTTGTGCGCGATCTCGAAATACGCGCAACGCTGATTGCCAACACTGTCCAGGAGCCACTGCTGGAACAGCTGGCCGCCGGCAAGAAGGCCAAGATCGGCGCATTCTTTGCGCGCATCACCCAGGATGAGCGGCTCTACGCGGTCGGCTACTGCGGCTCGGACCAATCGACGGCGCTGGCCAGCCTCGCTTTGCCGGCTGAGATCCGCTGCAGCGATCTGGCCCGCTGGGAACAGGCGGGCGACCATTTGCTGTCGAGCAGCCGGGGCCCCTTGCACGTCTCGGTCAAGCCGATGACGAACGAACTGGGACCGGCGGGCAAGCTGGTCCTGGTCCATGACATGAGCTTCGTCACGCGCCGCAGCGAAGAAACCAAGCGCTACGTCTTCTATTTCTTCATGGCACTGGCGGCGGTGGTCTCGCTGATTACAGTGGTCATCGCCCAGTTGTCGTGGCGCGGCTGGATGGCCGGCATGCGCTCACTGCTGCGTGGCGAGGGTTTGTTGCGCCAGCCTGCGGCCGGCGCCGGAGCGGAACTGTCCGAGTTCAAGCCGATTGCCCGCGACCTGCAACGCCTGGTGCGCGAGCTGGAAGCGGAGACGCGCGCGCGCGACGAAAGCCAGATCACCTGGACCCCGGAGGCGCTGCGCGCCATTCTTCACGGCGAACTGCGCGGCGAGGATGTCATCGTGGTATCCAATCGCGAGCCCTACATCCATCAGCGACGCGGCGATCGCATCGATGTGCAGCGCCCGGCCAGCGGCCTGGTCACGGCGCTGGAACCGATCATGCGCGCCTGTTCCGGCACCTGGATCGCTCATGGCAGCGGCTCGGCCGACCGTGAGGTGGTCGACCGGCACGACCGTGTTGCCGTGCCGCCGGACAAGCCGGCCTACCAGATCCGCCGCGTCTGGCTAAGCGCGGAGGAGGAGGCCGGCTATTACTACGGACTGGCCAACGAAGGCCTCTGGCCGCTGTGCCACATCGCCCATGTGCGGCCTACTTTCCGCTCCGGCGACTGGGCCCATTATGTCGCGGTCAATCGCAAGTTCGCCAAGGCCGTGGTCAGCGAAGCCAAGACAAAAGCGCCCATTGTTCTGGTGCAGGATTATCACTTCGCGCTGCTGCCCCGGATGATTCGCGAGGAACTGCCGGAGGCAACGATCATCACCTTCTGGCACATTCCCTGGCCCAACCCGGAGTCCTTCGCCATCTGCCCATGGGGAGACGAGATTTTGGCGGGGATGCTGGGCAGCAGCATTCTCGGTTTCCATACCCAGTTTCACTGCAACAACTTTGTCGATACCGTGGATCGCCAGCTTGAGGCACGCGTCGATCGCGAATCCTTCACCGTCTCCTTCGGGGGCAAGCTGACCGCAGTCCGCCGCTATCCAATTTCGATTGCCTGGCCGCCTGAGCAGGAACTGATGCAGAAGGACGTCGCGAGCTGCCGCCGCGAGATTCGCCAGGCGAACGGTCTGCCGGCCGAGCACAAGCTGGGTATCGGCGTGGATCGCCTCGACTACACCAAGGGCATCGTGGAGCGTTTTCGTGCCATCGAGCGCCTGCTCGAACTGAATCCGGAGTGGATCGGACGCTTCAGCTTTATCCAGATCGCGGCGCCGACACGTTCCGGTATCGACGAGTACCAGCACCACGAGGCGCAGGTACGGGCCATGGCCGCGCAGATCAACGGCCGCTTCGGACGCGACGGTCTGCTGCCCATCGTGCTCAAGGTCGAGCACCACGACGCGAAAGAGGTCTATGAGCATTTTCGTGCCGCCGATCTGTGCTTCGTCAGCAGCCTGCATGACGGCATGAACCTGGTCGCCAAGGAATTTGTCGCCGCCCGCGACGACGAGCGCGGGGTACTGATCCTGTCCCAGTTCACCGGAGCGGCGCGGGAGTTGCCGGAAGCGCTGATTGTCAGTCCTTACGATGCCGATCAGTGCGCGGCGGCCCTGCACGTGGCGCTGATCATGCCCGAGACCGAGCAGCGCGACCGCATGCGCCTGATGCGCGGACTGGTGGCCGAGTTCAACGTCTTCCGCTGGGCCGGCCGCATGCTGCTCGACGCCGCCGCCATGCGCCGGCGCGGGCGATTGGTCGGCAAGGGGGGTGGAACGGCGATATGAGGAAGGGATCCCGCCGCCCGCCGCCGGCACCCTGTGTCGAGTGCGCCTTTTTTCTCGATGTCGATGGCACGCTGCTGGAAATCGCCGACACGCCTTCTGCCGTGCGGGTGGATATGGAACTGCTCGAATTGATCGGAAGGCTGTTTCGGATCAGTGGCGGCGCGCTGGCTCTGGTCAGCGGTCGCTCGATCTCCGATCTGGAGGAGCTGCTGGGCGCGCAGCGCCTGCCGCTGGCCGGCCAGCACGGGCTGGAGCGTCGCGACGCCGCGGGAAGGCTGTGGATTCATGCCGCGCCTCCCGGCGCCAAATGCATGATCAAGGAGGCGCTGGCGGAGGTGCTGACTCGCCACCCCGGCCTGCTGCTGGAGGACAAGGGACTGACGCTCGCGCTGCACTACCGCCAGGCCCCGCATCTGGCCGCCTATGCGCACCGGCTGATGGCGAGGCTGATGCAGGAAGCGGGCGGCCAACTGGAGCTGCAGAAGGGCAAGCGCGTGATAGAAATCAAACCGGCGGGCATCGATAAAGGTACGGCGGTGGCAGAGTATCTGACCGAGTCGCCCTTTCGCGGGCGCCATCCGGTGTTCATCGGTGATGACCTGAATGACGAACACGGCTTTGCCGAAGTGAACCGGATGGGTGGAATCTCGATCAAGGTCGGCCCCGGGACGAGTTGCGCCCGCTATCGCCTGCCTCACGTCGCGGCTGTCCGCCATTGGCTGAACGCAGCACTGAAAGGAACACGATGAACACACTGGACCTGGCCTTGATCGGCAACTGCACGGTGGGCGCGCTCGTCGACGCGCGGGCGAAGATCGTCTGGGGCTGCTTCCCGCGCTTCGACGGCGACCCGGTGTTTTGCTCCCTCTTGAGGAACGCCGACGACTACGGCTTTTCCGCGGTCGAACTGGCCGATTGCGAACGCACCGAGCAACACTATCTGGAGAATACGGCGATCCTGGTCACACGCCTCCACGATTGCCATGGCGGCGCCATCGAAGTTACCGATTTCGCACCGCGCTTCGGCCAGTACGGACGGATGTTCCGGCCGATGATGCTGGTACGCCGCATCCGCCGCCTCAGCGGCAGCCCGCGCCTGACCCTGCGCGTGCGGCCGGCCTGCAACGAGGGCGCCGCACGCCCGGAGGTCACCTGGGGCAGCAACCATATCCGCTATGTGGCACAGGGACTGACCCTGCGGCTCACGACCGATGCCTCGCTGACCGCGATCCTGCAGGAAACCGCATTCTTTCTCGAAGACACCGTGACCTTGCTGCTGGGGCCCGACGAATCGGTGCATGAGGCTGCCAACGAAGTCGGCCGCCGCTTCCTGGCGGAAACGACCGAGTACTGGAACGAGTGGGTGCGCTTCCTCGGCATACCCTTCGAGTGGCAGGAAGCGGTGATTCGCGCCGCGATCACGCTGAAACTGAACGCCTACGACGACACCGGCGCCATTGTCGCCGCCATGACAACTTCGATCCCCGAGGCGGCGGGCAGCGAGCGCAACTGGGACTACCGCTATTGCTGGGTGCGTGACGGCTATTTCGTGGTCAATGCGCTGAACCGCCTCGGCGCCACCCGTACCATGGAACGCTACCTCGGCTACATCGTCAATGTCGCCGCCAATGCCGGCGATGGCATGCTGCAACCCGTTTACGGCATCGATGGCCGCGCTGCGCTGGACGAACGGGAGATCAGCGCACTGGCCGGCTATCGCGGCATGGGTCCGGTGCGCATCGGCAACCTGGCCTACCGCCAGGTGCAGCATGACGTCTACGGCTCGGTCATCCTGGCGGCGACTCACATCTTCTTCGACCAGCGCCTGACGCGGCGCGGCGACGAAGCCCTGTTCCATCGCCTCGAAGCGCTCGGCGAGCAGGCGCGGCGCTGCTACGACCAGCCCGATGCCGGCCTCTGGGAGTTGCGCGGCAGCGCGCGCGTGCATACCTTTTCGGCGGTGATGTGCTGGGCGGCCTGCGACCGTCTGGGGCGCATCGCTGCCCGTCTCGGACTGGCCGCGCGTGCGGAGTACTGGTTCGGCCATGCGACGCAGATGCATGCGACGATCAGCCAAAGGGCCTGGAGCAAAAAGCGCGGAGCCTTCGTTTCCACTTTCGATGGCAAGGCCATGGACGCCAGCCTGCTGTTGCTGGCCGAGGTCGGCTTTGTCGATGCCACCGATCCACGCTTTGCCGCTACCGTCAAGGCAGTCGAGAAAGACTTGCGCCACGGCGACTTCATTTTCCGCTATGTCGAGAAGGACGACTTCGGCGAGCCGGAGAACGCCTTCCTGGTGTGCACCTTCTGGTACGTCAATGCCCTGGCGGCGCTGGACCGCCGCGACGAAGCGCGGGCGCTGTTCGAGAAGCTGCTGGCCTGCCGCAACCGCCACGGCCTGCTGGCGGAACACATCGATCCGCGCAGTAGCGAGCAGTGGGGCAACTTCGTGCAGACCTACAGCATGGTGGGCCTGATCAACGCCGCGATCCGCTTGTCGGTGCGTTGGGATCAGGCTTTTTGATAAGGGGGCGGAAGCTACGTTGGTGAACGGCCGGTCTGAAAGCGATTCTGTTGAAAAAGTCCTTGACATGCCATCTGCATTACTAGTATGATCATGGCATTGTTTGAGGGGATAAATTGCCATGATGGGTCGTCAAGTGACGGGTCGAGAGCAACTGTTCTACACCTTCAGCATGGAGGACCATGTTCCCGATGACCACCTGCTTCGGGGCATCCATCAGTTTCTTGACCTGAGTTCCTTCCGGCAGCACATGGAGCCGTTCTACAGTCCCATCGGCCGCCCCTCGATTGATCCCGAACTGATGATCCGCATGCTGATCGTCGGCTACTGCTTCGGTATCCGTTCAGAGCGGCGCCTGTGCGAGGAGGTCCATCTCAATCTGGCCTACCGCTGGTTCTGTCGGCTGGGACTGGAAGACCCGGTGCCGAATCACTCCACTTTCTCCAAGAACCGGCACGGCCGCTTTCGCGATAGCCAGGCATTCCGCCAAGTATTCGAGGGCGTGCTTTCCCGTTGCATGGCCGAAGGGCTTTTGCGCGGTGAGGGCTTCGCCACAGACGCCAGCATCATCATGGCCGATGTGAAGCGGCACAGCGGCGTTCCCGGCGATGAGCCGATTGATTGGGGTAACGCCGAGGAGGCGTCGCGGCCAGTGCGCGAGTATCTGGCCGCGCTGGCGGAAATGAACGCTCCCCCTGAGCCGCCCAAGTCAATCTCTTTGACGGATCCGGCGGCCTCCTGGACCAGCCGCGGTGGCCCGGCCTTCTTCGCCTATTCGACCAATTATCTGATCGATCTCAAGGCCGGCATCATCGTCGATGTCGAGGCATCTGCCGTCAATAAGGCAGCCGAGGTTGATGCTACCAAGACGATGATAGAGCGGGTCGAGGACAAATTTGAGCTGAAGCCGGAACGTTTGGTCGGCGACACCAACTATGGGTCGGCTGCCATGCTCACCTGGTTGGTCGATGAGAAGCAGATCGAACCGCATGTGCCGGTTTGCGATAAGACGGAACGTCACGATGGCACTTTGTCGTCCAGTGACTTTGAATGGAACCCGCTGGCTAACGAATACCGCTGCCCGAAGGGCAAGGCACTTCGCTCCAATTGGCGTCCGTTCAAGAATTCCCGCACACACATCACAAAGGAAGACACGATCATCTACCGCTCAAGCCAGCGCGACTGCGCGGCATGCCCGATGAAGAATCAGTGCTGTCCGAATACGTCGTCTCGCAAGATCGCCCGCAGCATCCATGAGGACGCCCGTGACGTAGCCCGGCGCATCGGTACGACCAAAGCGTATGAACTGTCAAGCAAGGAACGCAAGAAAGTCGAAATGCTGTTCGCTCATCTCAAGCGCATCTTGAAACTGGACAAATTGCGACTGCGAGGATTCAGTGGTGCGAAAGATGAGTTCCTGCTGGCGGCAACCGCCCAGAATTTGCGACGAATGGCGAAGTGGTTGATGCCAGGAGCACCAAAAGCGCACCTGATACCCGCATAACAGCGGGTTTACGGTTCCTCGCCTTCAGAAACCTGCAAACAACTCCGCGAAATATCCAATCAGCAACTCACGGATCATGCGATCCTCAAAATAGAAACCGCGTTTTTCAACAGAATCCCTCCAACTCCGGACGCTGGCCCCAAACCGCCCCGGTTAGTGGGCCAAATCAAAGCAGTCATTCAATAGTTCATGGTTTTGGGGGCGCCAATGTCCCTTTATGTTAAGGGTTGTGGGATGCCTGCCTTAGCGTGATGACGTGCGGGAACCGACAAAGGTGGAGGCAGGCGTCGCACAAGCCCCAAGGGAGGAAACCGCGGAGATCTGGCGATGCAGGTGGAGCAGAGTGAAGCGCTATGGG
>JAUXUK010000018.1 GCA_030680805.1 Sulfuritalea sp.
TGTAGTGTTTCAATAGGTTGTTCACCCGGCAAGTTCTGGGAAACTGGAGTTCTCGACACTTCAGTACTCTCAGGAGACCCACCGGATGAACAGCCATAAGAATGCCAGAACAACGCTGCAAGGACGGAAATTGCTGATAGATCGGATCGCTGCATTTGGACTGACACCGGCCGCCGAGGCGGCCGGTGTCAGTCTGCGAACGGCGCGCAAGTGGCGCCAGCGCTGGATGACCGAGGGATTCGCCGGGCTGGCCGATCGCAGCTCGCGGCCGTGCAAGACGCGCAGTACCGTCGATGCCGAACTGCGTCAGCGTATCGAGCAACTGCGGCGCGGACGCATGCCGATGCGCAGCATTGCGCGTGTGGTTGGCCGCAGCGTCGCGACGATCAGTCGGGTCTTGGCCAGCCTGGGCCTGTCCAGTCTGAAAGCGCTGGAGCCTAAGGCGCCGGTGGTGCGATACGAACGATCCGCACCGGGCGAGATGCTGCACATGGACACCAAGAAGCTCGGACGCATCGAGCGTCCCAGCCATCGCGTAACGGGGGATCGTCGCGACACGGTGGAGGGTGCGGGCTGGGAAGTGGCGCATGTCGCCATTGACGACCACTCCCGGGCCGGCTTTGTTCAAATGCTGGCCGACGAGAAGAAGAGCTCGGCCGTCGCCTTCCTGAAGACTGCTGTTGCGCATTACGCCGCCTTGGGCGTTCGCATCCAGCGGGTGCTGACCGACAACGGCAGCGCCTATCGCTCCAGGTTGTTTGCGCAGGCCTGTCAGGCGCTGGGCATCAAGCACTCCTTCACGCGCCCTTACCGGCCCCAAACCAACGGCAAGGCCGAGCGCTTCATCCAGACCTGTTTGCGTGAATGGGCCTACGTGAGAAGTTACGCCAACAGTGCCGAGCGCACCGCTTGGTTGCCGGCCTTCCTGGCTTATTACAATTCTCGACGGCCTCATTCGGCCCTCGATTACAAGCCTCCTGCTTCTCGCCTTGGCGGGAACAACCTATTGCAACTTAACAGCTAGTCCCATACGAGTGCGGATACCCACATTGTGAGAGCCAATAGTACGAGACCGTAGCCTGAAAAAGTAAGCACGATATCCATGGCGGTAAACCTACGACGTGGCGTAAGCCTCGCGCTCATGGACCCGAACAATAGTGTTTTGAAGGAAACAATGGGTGATCGGTACCAGAGCGGGGCAAGTATGAGGAAACCAAGGCCACCGACCGCAAAAGCAACAGTGCCGTATCTGTGCCACGCAACGAAACACGCGGCCGACGCAGTAAGTACGAAGAACGCACTGATGATTGACGATGAGAGTGGGATATCTGGCTCTGATGTACGGTGCATTTTGGGATAGGCCCAACGTCAATTGAACAGCAAATTTGCAGGACTTCGCGGACGGCCTGCTGCATAACCCGGCAATCTCTTTCGATGACGGCATCTTGCTGCCAATCGAATGGAATATCAAGCGGGCGTTCGCTTGGTGAAATCCGCCCCATTAACTCCTCATGGCCGGCACGGCGGGCCGGCGCTCAGGCTTTGAGCAATTCCTCGCGGCCACCCAGCCAACGCTGCAGATGCGCCTCGGCACGCTGCGGCTCATCGCGCAGCATGGCTTCCGCCACGGCGCGCGCCTGCTCCACCAGCGCTTCGTCTTCGAGGTCGGCGTAGCGCAGCAGCGGCAGGCCGCTTTGGCGCGCGCCGATGAATTCGCCGGGACCACGCAGGCGCAAGTCCTCGCGGGCAATCTCGAAGCCGTCGGTGCTTTCAAAAACTATTTTCAGGCGCGCCCGCGCCAGTTCGCCCAGCGGCTTGGCATAGAGCAGGATGCAGGCGCCCTGCAACTCCGGCGCCGCGCCGCGTCCGACGCGGCCGCGCAACTGGTGCAGTTGCGCGAGGCCGAAACGCTCGGCGTGTTCGATGACCATCAAACTGGCATTGGGCACGTCGACGCCGACTTCGATTACCGTGGTCGCCACCAGCACATGGATTTCGTTCGCGACAAAAGCGGCCATCACGGCGGCCTTTTCGGCGGCCTTGAGGCGGCCATGCACCAGACCGACTTTAAGGTCAGGCAGGTCGGCACTCAGGCGAGCGAAAGTTTCCTCGGCGGTCTTGAGTTGCAGGGTTTCGCTCTCCTCGATCAACGGACAGACCCAATAAGCCTGGCGGCCGGCGCGGCAGGCCTCATGCACCCGTCCCACGACCTGGTCGCGACGGGCTTCCGCTACCAGCTTGGTGGTGACCGGACTGCGGCCAGGCGGCAGTTCGTCCAACACCGAGACATCCAGATCGGCGTAATAGCTCATGGCCAGGGTGCGCGGAATCGGCGTTGCCGACATCGCCAGTTGATGGGCAAAGAGGCCCTTCTCCTTCAGCGCCAGGCGCTGGCGCACGCCGAAGCGGTGCTGCTCGTCGACAATCGCCAGGCCGAGGCGGGCGAACTCGACCTTGTCTTCGATCAGGGCGTGCGTGCCGACAATAATCGCCGTCTCGCCAGCGCCGACTTTTGCTATCGCCGCCTCTTTCTCGCGCTTCTTCAGGCTGCCGGTGAGCCAGGCGACGGGCAGGCCGAGCGGCTCCAGCCACGCCGCGAGCTTGCGGTAATGCTGTTCGGCGAGAATTTCGGTGGGCGCCATCAGCGCCGCCTGATGGCCGGCTTCGACCGCCTGCAGCATGGCCAGCGCGGCAACCACGGTCTTGCCGCTGCCGACATCGCCCTGCAGCAGGCGCTGCATCGGATGCGGCTGACCGAGGTCGGCGGCAATCTCCTGCCAGGCGCGCTGCTGCGCCTGGGTCAGGCGAAACGGCAGGGAGGCCAGCAGGGCTTTGGTGAGCTTTGTCGACGCCTTCAGGCGCGGCGCACCGCGCGCGCGGCGGGCGGTGTAGGCGCGGCGCAGGCTGAGCTGCTGCGCCAGCAGTTCGTCGAACTGCACGCGACGCCAGGCCGGATGGTCGCGCGCTTCGAGCACGGCCTGCGCCATGTCCGGTGGCGGCGTATGCAGGCGATGAATCGCGGCGGAGAATTCGGGCAGGTGCAGCTTCTCCCGGAGTTCCGGCGACAGCGTGTCGCTCAGGTCGGCACGCTGCAAAGCTCGCTCGATCAACCGGCGCAAGGTGGCCTGGCCGAGGCCGGCCGTGGTCGGATAAACCGGCGTCAGGCGTTCGGGCAGCGGCTCGTCGGCGCCGACGACGTGAAAGCGCGGATGGATGATCTCGGGCCCCAGGTAGCCCTCGTGGAGTTCGCCGAAAATTCGCAGGCGGGCGCCCGGCTGAAGCACTTTCTGCTGGCTGGGATAAAAATTCAGGAAGCGCAACAGCAGGGCTCCACCGGCATCCCGCACCCGCGCCAGCAACTGGCGGCGCGGCCGGTAGGCGATTTCGCTGTCGAGTACCTCGACGTCGAACTGGGCGGCGACACCGGGCAGCGCATCGGCGAGTGCGGTAATGCGGGTCTCGTCTTCGTAACGCAGCGGAAGATGCAGCACGAAGTCGGCATCGGTGCGCAGACCGAGCCGGGCCAGACGGGCCGCGAGCGTGTTGCCGGCTTTCTTTTCAGCCAAGGACGAGCACGGCATCCGCCTCGACCAGGGCGCCGCGCGGCAATTCCTTGACGCCCACCGCAGCGCGCGCCGGGTAGGGCTCGCTGACGTACTTCGCCATGGTTTCGTTCACCTTGGCGAAGTTGGCCAGGTCGGTCAGGTAGATGTTGAACTTCACCGCGTCGTTCAGCGTCACGCCCGCGGCGGTGGCAACCGCCTTGAGGTTTTCGAAGACGCGCACGATCTGCGCGTCGATGCCGTCGACCATCTGCATGCTGGCCGGATCGAGGCCGATCTGGCCCGAGAGGTAAATCGTGTTGCCGGCCTGCACCGCCTGCGAGTAGATGCCGATCGCAGCGGGGGCGGCGGGCGTGGAAATGATCTTGCGGCTCATGGCTTCTCCGTAGGGGAAGGGGCGATGTTGCAATCGAGGCGGACGAAAACATGTTGCAGCCCGCGCCGCGTATCGAGATTGATGACCAGGGGGCCGTTCAAATTGGCGCGTACCGGCTGGCCGGGGCTTTCCTTGCTCAGGATCACCGCCACCGCAAGCCGCGCCGCCGACTTGGCGACATTGCGCTCGGCGCCTTTGATCGCGAGATTCGCCGCCTCTTCGTCGGACAGGACGATCTTGTAGGCAAGGCCGAACCGCTCCGGATCGCTGATGTGGAACGCCAATGCGGGATCGTCCAGCGACTGCAGGAGGAAGTGGCCGGTCTGCTTCTGTTCCGGATGAAACAGGGCAAAGCGTTTGCACTCTTCAAGGCCGACCAGTCCCCGCGGAAACTCGATGACATGCGAGGGATCTACCATCAGTGTGCCGAAGCGCGGGCTTTCAATGTTCATCATGTTTTCCTGTTTACTTCTTCATGGTAACGAGCAGCCCGCCGTCAAGGCCGAGCTCCTTCAATTTGGCGCGAGCCGAATCGGCTTCTTCCTTCGTCGCGAAGGGACCGACACGTACTCGCGCCTCGATGGTGGAGGGAATGCCATGCAGCTCCAGCTTCGCGCGCAGGTCCTCGGCATTGGCGAGGTTGCTGAAGACGCCCATCTGCAACCCATACTGGCGCTCGACGGCTTGCGTGATCGGGCGTGAGGCGGGCGCGCGGCGCGCGGCGCTGTGCGAGGCTGCCAGTTCGCGCGCCGGCTCCGGCCTCGCTGCGGGCGAGGCGGCCGGCGGTACCGGCTCGGAAGGTCGAATCGATGCGGGTTTTCCGGTGGCCGGCTTGGTCAAGGGCCGGGCTGGCAACGTCTCCGGCGGCAGCGGCAGCAAGGCCGGCGCACCCGGCGATGCCGTGCGTTCGGGTACGGCCGGCTCTTCGGCCCGGGCGACCGTCGCGGTCTCGGGTTTCCCGTCCGCAACGGGCGCGGCAGCGGGGTCGGCCGGTTTGCCGTCAGCCGCAGCCGCCGGCTCGTCCTTGGCGGGCGCAGCAGCAGTCGGCGCTTTCTGACCGGGCGGCAGGGCCGCCACCTGGGTGGCCACCGGCTGGCTTGGCGCCACGATGGCATCGAACATGGCCAGGCTGCCGAGCAGGCCCACCACCATCACGCCGGCAATGGCGATGCGATTGAGAAGCCGCCGCTTGAGGGCGTCCTCAGCCGTGGTGTCGATTTCCGGAGTCGGTGTTTCGTTCATCGCGATCCTCGCCTTGTTCATGATGCTCAAATGCAGTTCCGCTGCGTGCCAGCGAAGCCACCAGTTCCGCCTCACCAATCGAGATGCCGCAGCGGCCGGCAATTCCGGCGGCGGACATGCCCTGCTGCGCCAATGCCATGGCCTCGTTGTACAGCGGAGATACGTTGCGCGACGCCTTGAGCTGCGAGACCTCCTCGGCCAGGCGCGCCAACTCGTCGCGCTGATAGGCGGACTCGCGCCGCAGTCGCTCGAGTTCGACTTCGACGTTGGACTTGGCCAGTTCGCGGGCAAATTCCTGTTGTTCGGGCGCCGCCGGTTCGGGCTGCGGCTGCGCCGGCGATACAGGCGCCGCGTCCGCGCCACTGGGTTGCCACCCGGAAAGCCTGAGCTTGGCTTCCGCCTTCTTGCCGTCGCGGCGCCGGCCGCCAACCTGGAACAGTCGCGTCACCAACAGCACCAGATAGACACCCGCCATCGCCGCCAGCACCAAAACAACGTCGCGCCAGCCGATGCCGTCGATGAAATCGAAGTCCATCATGCGCTGCGCTCCAGCGCCTGATCGATGTCCCACAGAATGTCATCAAGGGTTTCAAGACCGACCGACAGTCGCACCATGTCCGGCGTGACGCCGGATGCCAGCTGGTCGGCGGCGGAGAGCTGCCGATGCGTGGTCGACGCCGGGTGGATCACCAGCGTCTTGGCGTCGCCGATGTTGGCCAGATGCGAGCAGAACTGCAGGGCGTCGATGAAGCGCTCGCCGGCAGCTTGGCCACCGCCGTTGCCGCCATGGACACCAAAGCTGAGGATGGCGCCAGCGCCAGGCCGCAGGTAGCGCTGTGCCAGCGCATAGCCGGGGCTGGCGGGCAGGCCGGGATAATTGACCCAGGCCACCCGCGGATGACTCTCCAGGTGCCGGGCAACGGCCAGCGCGTTGTCGCAATGCCGCTGCATCCGCAGCGGCAGCGTCTCGATGCCCTGCATCAGCAGCCAGGCGGAAAATGGCGACAGCGCGGGGCCGAAGGTGCGCAGGGTTTCCATGCGCGCCTTCATGGTGAAGCCGAAATCGCCGAAGGTTTCGTAGAACTTGACACCGTGATAGCCGCGCGACGGCTCGGTCATGCCGGGGAACTTGCCGTTGCCCCAGTCGATCTTGCCGGTCTCTATATCCACGCCGCCCAGCGTGGTGCCGTGGCCGCCGAGGAACTTGGTCGCCGAGTGCACGATGATGTCGGCGCCATGCCGGAAAGGCTGGCACAGGCAGGGCGAGGGCACGGTATTGTCGATGATCAGCGGCACGCCGTGCTCATGGGCAATTGCGGCCACCGCCTCGATGTCGAGCACGTTGAGGCGCGGATTGGCCACCGTCTCGGCGAACAGGCACTTGGTGTTGTCCGACAGGGCGGCGCGGAAATTCTCGGGATCGTCCGAGTCGACGAACACCGTCTCGATGCCCAGCTTGCGCAAGCTGACATCCAGCTGCGAGAAGCTGCCGCCGTAGAGCGAACGCGCGGCGACGATGCGGTCGCCGGATTCGCACAAGGTCAGCAGCGCGACGATCTGCGCCGCCAGACCGGTAGCCGCGGCCACGGCAGCACGACCGCCTTCCAGTGCGGCCATGCGCTCCTCGAAGGCGGCGACGGTGGGGTTGCCGATGCGCGAATAGACGTTGCCGAAGGTTTGCAGGTTGAACAGGCTGGCAGCGTGTTCCGCCGAATCGAAAACGAAGGAGCTGGTCTGGTGGATCGGCAAGGCACGCGCACCCGTCGCTGCGTCCGGCTGGGCGCCGGCATGCAGGCAGAGCGTTTCGATACCGTAGGAGCGATCCGTCATGGAATTAGCGTGAAATAACTCGGTCGGAGCAACAGCTGACAGTTGAGCGAAGCGAACTGACCAGAAGCCTCCCCGCGAGGGGAGGATGGGAGGGGCGGGCCTTCAATTCGCCTTTCGTTACGGCCGCTGCGCTTAACGCCGATGAAGCTGGCGTTAGCCTCCACTGAAACTTCGTTTTCGCGTGTTTCATCATCGGCGGGTGACTCTCACTGTCATGTGCGTTGGGCTGGCAGAAATCGTGGTCAGGGCAAATTAGCTTGATAATAGTAGTCGTGGCGCCCCTCATAAAACGCGATCAGCCCCGCCTTTGACCCCATGTTTCTGCTGAAGAAGCTCCTCGTTGCCCTGATTTTGCCGCCCACCGGGCCGGTGCTGCTGGCGCTGGCCGGACTCTGGCTGACGCGATCAAAAAGTCGGCGCTGGCGGAACGGCGGCCTGTGGCTGGCGATCCTGTCGCTGACCAGCGTGCTGGTGCTGTCGCTGCCGGTCGTAGGCCGGGCCCTGATGACACCGCTGGAGCCCTACCCGGCAATCACTCCCGCTCAATTGCAGCGGGTGCAGGCGATCGTGATCCTTGGCGGCGGCACGTATTTCGCGGCGCCGGAATATGGCGGCGATACGGTCGGTTCGGCGACGCTGGAACGCCTGCGCTACGGCGCACGGCTGGCGCGCGAAGCGAGGCTGCCGCTGCTGGTCACCGGTGGCGCGCCTTCCGGCGGGCGGCCGGAAGGCGAACTGATGCGCGACGCGCTGGAACAGGACTTCGGCGTGAAAGTGCGCTGGGTCGAAGCCGCCTCGCGCGACACGGCCGAGAATGCCGGCCTGTCCGTACCCATGCTCAAGGCTGCGGGCGTCACCCGCATTGCCCTGGTCAGCGATGCCTCGCACCTGCCGCGTGCGGTTCCGCTGTTCGCGAAGCAGGGACTCGACGTAGTTCCGGCGCCCCTGGGATTCAGCACCGGATCACCTTCGCTGGCCGGATCGCTGCTCCCCGGCGGCCTCGGCGCCAGCCGCGAAGCGCTCCACGAATACCTCGGCCAACTCTACAACCGGATCAAGGAATAGCCATGGACGAACTCGTCATCGGCCTCGTCTCCATCTCGGATCGTGCTTCCAGCGGTGTCTATGAAGACAAGGGCATTCCGGCGCTGCGCGAGTGGTTCGGCCAGGCGCTCAGCTCACCCTGGCGCATGGAAACGCGCCTGATCCCCGATGAACAAGCCGCCATCGAACAGACCCTGATCGAACTTTGCGACACGGTCGGCTGCCATCTGGTGCTGACCACCGGCGGCACCGGCCCGGCGCTGCGCGACGTCACACCGGAAGCCACGCTGGCCGTGGCGCACAAGCTCATGCCGGGATTCGGCGAGCAGATGCGGCAGATCTCGCTCAACTTCGTGCCGACGGCGATCCTGTCGCGGCAGGTCGGTGTGATCCGCGGCAAATCCCTGATCCTCAACCTGCCGGGACAGCCGAAGTCAATCAAGGAAACGCTCGAAGGCGTCAGGGATGCGACGGGAACACAGCTGGTGCCCGGCATATTCGCGGCCGTACCCTACTGCCTGGACTTGATCGGCGGGCCCTACGTGGAAACGCACGAGGCGGTGGTCAAGGCCTTCCGGCCGAAATCGGCGATCAGGCCGGCCGGCTGAACCGGGGGCTCAGCTGTAGGACTGCACGAAGAAATTCGCGACGACGAAGTCGCTTCCCGTCTTGATCGTCTCGCGCGGATGCAGGCGGGCATTCTTGTCGTCGAGGGGAAACAGCAGCGCCACCTTGTCCTCCAGCGCACGGGCCGGCAAGGCCATGCGGGCATATTCGCCGACCTCCGGGATGTCGAGCAGCAACGCCTCCGTGTCCAGGCCGCCGGCATCGGCAAACACGGCATACGGCGTTTTCGACAGGGTTTCGATACCGACCGATCCCTGATTCGGCCCGGTGCGGACGTAGCGACGCACGATGCCGATCAGCCAGTTGTCACCGCCCTCCGGCTGCAGGCCGACCAGGGCACCAATGCGAATCCAGTCCTGGCGGGAACTGGTCACTTGCGCACCGAAGCCGCCGAGGCTGACATCATCGATCACCCAGGTTTCAAGGCCTTCCGCGCCGTCGGCGCGCCCCGACAGCCGCTGATGCACCGCCGCCAGCCCGCTGACCACTTTCAGTTGCGAGTTCATCCGGTGCCGGGTATTGCTGCGCGTCGGCGGCTTGGGCGCCCAGCATATTCCCAGATGCTCGAGAACCGGAATCACCGTATCGACATCGTAGTGCGCACCGAGCTTGATGCCGGCGGGCACACGACCTTCGGCACGAATCTGCTCCATGGTTTTTTCAACCGCCGCCACCGCTCGCGTGCCGTTGAAGAAGCGCAAGGTCGGCGTCACCTCGGGCAATTTGGCGAGCCGCGTCGGCGGCAGCGGCTTGGCGGCATCCACCCAATACACGTTTTCCGGACGGACTTCCCGAATCAGCGAAAAGAAGGGCAGAAAGTAGGTGATGAAATGCTCGGCAATTTCGATCTCCAGCGGCTTGAGCTTGTCCATCGATGTCGCATGAAAGACCAATACCTTGAGGTATTCCGCCTCGATCGTGGTCTCGCCGCTGCCGGCATAGAGCGGCAGCGGCTTCTGGGCGGCTTTTGCCTCGACGGCAGCGAGGTAGGTGTCGCCCAGCGTCTTCCAGAACCCGGGGTCGACGGGACCATAGCGGAACTGCTTCCACTTGAGCTGGGCCGCCAGCCCACTGATCAGGCGCCCGTAGATCATCGGCAGCTGCGGGCGGATGGCATCCTCCTCCTTCATCGCCGCCCGGTAGCGGGCGATGCAGTCGAGATAGGAGTCGACCAGATGCTGCCAATAGTCGTGGCAGCACTGCCACTGCTTCGATTCCTGGACGCGGCTGAGGCCAGCCGATGCGGGAAACTCGCGGCCAAGACGGCGCGCCTGGCCTACCGTGGCTTCGTCGATCCTGACGATCAGGTCGACGCGCTGCGCCAGCTTGAAACTCTCGTCGGCGGCGAGCGATTCAAGCCAGGCGCCGGCATCTTCCACCGCGGACAGCGACCCGCGGCCAGGATTGGCGATCTCGGCGAGAATGCGCTTGGCCTCGCGCGCGTCGGCCAGCGGGTGAACTGTCTTGTTGGAGAAGAATCCGAGCATGGAGTTTTTATCGGGCAGGTTAACGTGAGGCAACTCGTTCGGAGCGATGAGTGATGGTCGAGCACAGCGAGCCAATCAATAGCCTCCCCGCGAGGGGAGGATGGGAGGGGAGGGCCATCAATTCGATTTTCGCGTGTTTCATCATCAGCGGGCGGCTCTCGCGACCATGAGTGTTGTCGCTAGCATAACGGCTCCGGGCCTCACTGTCATTCCCGCGCCAACCATCGGGCCAACAGCGTCAGCCCCCAGGCAACGCCAAAACCGGTGAGATCGGACGCCGTGGCGCCCAGTCCGCCAGTGCAGCTTGATGCCGAAAGGTCGACGTGCAGCCAGGGCCGGCCGTTGGTGAAGCGCTGCAGAAAACGGGCGGCCAGAATGTGGTCGGCCTCTCCATCCAGCGTGCATTGCTTGACGTCGGCCACCTTGGAATCGAGCGCCGGATCGTAGTCCTCGTCGAGCGGGAAAACGCAGATGCGCTCGCCGCTGGCCTGGCCGGCTGCCGCGGCCAGCGCTCCCAGCGGTCCGCTGCTGGCAAACACCCCCGAGTAGCGGGCGCCCAGTGCCACATGCATGGAGCCGGTGAGCGTGGCGAAATCGATCACCAGGTCGGGCTTTGCCTTCCTCCTGCCGCCTTTGCCACTGCGTTTGCCATGCTCGCCGCCGGTCGCCATGAGCAGCGTGTCGGCCAGCACCATGCGGCCCTCGGCATCGGTGTGCACGATCTCGATGGTGGTGCCATCCAGCGCCGTGACGATGTCGTTTTGCTTGTAGGCGCCGGGCGACAGATGGTTGTGGGCGATCGCCAGCCAGCAGTCGATTGCCACCGGCAGCTTCATCTCGGCCGCTGCCAGCACCAGCGCCAGGGCCACCGCGGAACCATTCATGTCTTCGTGCATGCCGGCCATGTAGCGGGCGGGCTTGAGGTTGTGGCCGCCGGTATCGAAGCAGATACCCTTGCCCACCAGCGCAACGGATTTTTGCGATGACTCATTCGGCCACTTCGGTTGCCACGACAGATGCACGATGGCCGCATCTTCGTGATGCGAGCCCTGCGCCACGGCGCAGAAGGCTCCCGCGCCCATTTTTCTCAGAGCCCTGAAATCGAATTCCTCGATGCCCAGGCCGGATTCTTTCGCCACGCTGCGAATGCGCTTGCGGTAGGTGGCCGGCGTCAGTTCGTTGGGGGCCAGGGCGGTCAGTTCGCGCGCCAGCAGGTTGGCGCGCGCCAGGGCGCGTACCGGGGCAAGCTCGGAATCCTTCAGCGAACAGAACAGATCGATCTGCGCCAGCACCGTCGCCGGCCTCTTCTTGCGCACCGGCAGCGGCACGCCGTTGATCTGCGCGACATAAGCCGCATCGCGCGCCACATCGTCCATGCCGGCGCCCGCCGCGACCCAGATCGCGAGCGACTTCGGCGTCTCGTCGAGCAGCAGCATCACCGCCTTGCGCAAACGCGTCAGCCGCTCGAAACGCGACAGCTTGCCATCCACCATGAGCAGGGCAAGGCGGCGGCCATCGGGCAGATCGAGGGCCAGCGGCGTCTTCGCCAACTCCTTCGGCTTCATCGCCTTGCGCTTCAGCACCGCCAGCCACTGATTCCGCTGCGGCAGGTCCGCCGGCAGCGCATCGCCCGCCGGCACGATGATGAGGCCGTGACTGGCGTCGTCCAGTTGCGAATACCGGCGTGCAGGCTGCAATGCGATGCGGGGGAGCGTCATGGACGATTCCAGTAAAATGGTTCGTCGATTATAAGTGCTGCCGCCAACATCCATGCGCCCCTACCTTGACCTGATGCGCCACGTACTCGAGCACGGGCACGAGAAATCCGATCGCACCGGCACGGGTACCCGCTCCGTGTTCGGCTGGCAGATGCGCTTCGATCTGGCCGAGGGCTTTCCGCTGCTGACCACCAAGAAGCTGCACCTGCGCTCGATCATCCACGAACTGCTGTGGTTCCTGCAGGGCGATACCAACATCCGCTACCTCAAGGAAAACGGCGTCTCGATCTGGGACGACTGGGCGGATGCCAACGGCGATCTCGGCCCGGTGTATGGCCACCAGTGGCGCCACTGGCCGGCCGGCGACGGAACTGAGATCGACCAGATCACGCAGTTGATCGAAGGCCTGAAGAAGAATCCGGACTCGCGCCGGCACATCGTTTCGGCCTGGAACCCGGCCGACATTCCGCAGATGAAGCTGCCCCCGTGCCACGCCCTGTTCCAGTTCTACGTCGCTGACGGCAGGCTCTCCTGCCAGCTCTATCAGCGCAGCGCCGACATCTTCCTCGGCGTACCCTTCAACATCGCTTCCTATGCGCTGTTCACGCTGATGGTGGCGCAGGTCTGCGAGCTTGCGCCCGGCGATTTCGTGTGGACCGGCGGCGACTGCCACCTCTACTCCAACCACATGGAGCAGACCCGCCTGCAACTCTCGCGCGAACCGCGGCCGCGGCCGACCATGCTGCTGAATCCCGCGGTGAAGGACATTTTCGGTTTCCGCTACGAGGACTTCACACTGCAAGGCTACGACCCGCATCCGCACATCGCGGCGCCGGTGGCGGTTTGAACATGTCAGCGGAAGACCAAAAGGCTTTACCGCAGAGGCGCAGAGGCGCAGAGAAAGGCGACGCAGAGGAAGGCAAGACGGAATCGTCGGGGTTTCTCTGCGATTCCTCTGCGCCTCTGCGCCTCTGCGGTGATATCGGTGGCACGAAAACCCTGCTCGGTCTGTTTCAGGGCGACGAACTACGGGTTGATCGCCGTATCGCCAACGCCGACTTTTCCGATTTCGCCAGCCTGTTGGCCAGCTTTCTTGCCGACACGCGGACCGACTCGTCGTTGATCACCGGTGGCTGCCTCGCGGTGGCCGGCCCGATCGCCGATGACGGCCGCAAGGCAGCGCTGACCAACCTGCCGTGGACCATCGACGTCGCCGCCCTCTCGCGCCGCTTCGGTCTGCCCACCTTGCGGCTGGCGAATGACTTCGCTGCCGCGGCGCTGGGTGCCGTCACCGCGGCGTCCACGCAGAGGGTCACGCTGCAACCGGGAGAACCGTTGGCCGCCGCGCCGCGTCTCGTCATTGGCGCCGGTACCGGTCTGGGCATGGCCATCGTCCTGCCGCAAGGCTCGCAATGGCGGGTGCTTGCCGGCGAAGGCGGCCATATCGCCTTCGCCCCGGCGGATGAGCAGCAGATGGCGCTGTGGACCTTCCTGCGTGCGCGGCATGGCCGCGTCACCTGGGAACGAGTGGTTTCGGGGCCGGGACTGACGGCCATCCACGAGTTTGTCGCCGGAGTCGAAACAACGCCCGAGGACATAGCGGGCATGGCGCTGGCCGACGCGACCAGCCCCGCACACCGCTCGCTGGAACTCTTCCTGACGGCCTATGGCGCCTTTGCCGGCGACATGGCGCTGGCCTGCCTGGCGCGCGGCGGAGTGTTCCTGGCCGGAGGCATTGCCGCCAAACTGCTGCCGATGCTGCCGCAAAGCGGCTTCCTCGCCGCTTTCAACGCCAAAGCCGAACACGCGACCATCGCCGCGCGCATGCCGATCCACGTTGCCACCGATCCGCTGCTGGGACTAAGGGGCGCATTGCGCATTTCGCGCGAGTAATCCTTGATGATTGTCAACATCCTGTCATGCAGTGGGCGCAGCATGGCATTAGGGTATTTCGACAGTCAGGAGGAGGCAACGATGGCAACCACCAAGAGCAGCGCAAAGACTTCGACCGGCAAGCGTCCGGCGGCGGTAGTGGCGTCAAGTACGGCGAAAGCCAAACCTGCGCCCAAGGCAAAACCGGCGACCAAGCCGGAGCCGGTCGCCAAGGCGAAGGCGGTTCCGAAAGCGGTCCCGAAAGCGGCCCCGAAACCCGCGACCAAGGCGGTGACAGCCAAGGCGGCGGGGCGCAGCAAAAAGCCCGCGGCGATCCCTTTGGAAAAGCGCAAGCACTACATCGAGATGGCCGCCTACTACATCGCAGAACGGCGCGGCTTTGCTCCGGGCAACCTGCTGGACGACTGGGTACAGGCCGAAGCCGAGATTGACCGGCTGCTGGCGGAAGGGCGCCTGGGCAGCTGAGGGTCGGTTCGTTCCAGTCAGGCTGGCAGCAGCACCAAAGCCGCCAGGGGCGGCAGTGTCAGCGTCAGCGAGGCGGGGAAACCCATCCAGGGCCGGGATTCGGCGCTGACGCGGCCCCTATTGCCCATATCGCTGCCGCCGTAGTGCGCAGAATCGGTGTTCAGTCGCTCGAGGTAATCCTGGGCCTGCGGGACGCCAAGGCGGTAGTTTTGACGCGGTACCGGCGTGAAGTTCAGCACCACCACGGCATGGCGGCCGTCGCGCGACTTGCGCAGCCAACTCACCACGGATTGATCGGCGTCGTGACAGTCGATCCACTGAAAGCCCGCAGAGGAAAAGTCCAGTTCATGCAAGGCCGGTTCGCCCACATAAAGCTGATTCAGTTCGCGCACGAGGCTCTTCACTCCGGCGTGCAGGGGATATTGCAGCAGGTACCAGGGCAGCTCTTCACCGGCCCGCCATTCCCACGACTGTCCCAGTTCCGCGCCCATGAACTGCAGCTTCTTGCCCGGCGCCATCATCTGGTAAGCCAGCAGCAGGCGCAGGTTGGCAAAGCGTTGCCACTCGTCGCCCGGCATCTTGCCCAGCAGCGAACTCTTGCCATGCACCACCTCGTCATGCGCCAGCGGCAGCACGAAATTTTCGGTGTAGGCGTAGAGCTGGCCGAAGGTCAGCCGCTCGTGGTTGAAGCGCCGATACACCGGGTCGTGCTCCATGTAGTCCAGCGTGTCGTTCATCCAGCCCATGTTCCATTTCATCGAGAAACCCAGGCCCCCGAGCCAGGTCGGCCGCGACACCATCGGCCAGGCGGTGGATTCTTCCGCAATGGTCAGCGCCCCGGCGAATTCGCCGTGCACCATTTCATTCAGCTCGCGCAGGAAGGCGATGGCTTCGAGGTTCTCGCGCCCGCCATGCACGTTCGGCGTCCATTCGCCCGCCTTGCGGGAATAGTCGAGATAGATCATCGAGGCCACCGCGTCGACGCGCAAGCCGTCGATGTGAAACTCGGACAGCCAGTAATACGCCGAGGAAAGCAGGAAGCTGCGCACCTCGTTGCGCCCGTAGTTGAAGACATGCGTGCCCCAGTCGGGATGCATCTTCTGCTTCGGGTCTTCGTGTTCGTAGAGCGCCGTGCCATCGAAGTGGGCCAGCGCCCAGTCGTCGGCCGGGAAGTGGCCGGGCACCCAGTCGAGCAGCACGCCTATGCCAGCCTGATGAAGGCTGTCGATCAGGAAGCGCAGGTCGTCGGCGCTGCCGAAGCGCGAACTGGGCGCAAAGAAACCCGTGCATTGATAGCCCCAGGATTCGTCGAGCGGATGTTCCATCAGCGGCAGGAATTCGACGTGGGTATAGCCCAGCTCGACCAGATAGGGCACCAGCCGTTCCGCCAATTCGCGATAGCTGTAGAAGCTGCGATCGGGATGGCGCATCCAGCTGCCGATGTGCATTTCGTAGACGCTCATCGGCGCCGACAGCCAGTCACGCCTCGCCCTCGCTTCCATCCAGGCGCCGTCGTTCCAGACGTGCTGCGACGCCGGCGCTACGCAGCAGGCCGAAGCCGGTCGCCGCTCGAAGGCCAGCGCATAGGGATCCATCTTGAGTCGCAGCGCACCGCTGCCGCGCACGCGCAATTCGAAGCGATACAGCGCGCCGGCCGCCAGTTCCGGAATGAACAGTTCCCAGACGCCCGACGCGCCCAGGGTCGCCATGGGATGCGCGCGGCCGTCCCAGCCATTGAAGCCACCTACCACCGATACCCGTTCGGCATTCGGCGCCCAGACGCGAAAGCAGATGCCGGCAATTCCCTCGCGTGTGTCAGGCACTGCACCAAAGCTGCGCCAGGCCTGGCGCAAACGCCCGGCGTTGAACAGAAACAGATCATCGGCCGGCGGTTGCGGCGGAAAGGCATAGGCATCGTATTGCGTAACGCCATCAACCTTCAGGCGCCACGGCCGGGACGGCGGAGTGGCGCCCTGCCACTCGAACAGGTCCGAACCGCTGCGGCGCTTCAGCGGCGCCCATTCGCCATTGGCCAGACCCACCGCGACCGATTTCGCCTGCGGACGGAAAACCCGCAGCCGCCAGCCGGCGCCTTCGGCGTGAAGACCGAGCACCGAAAACGGATCATGTTCGCGCGCTTCGAGCAACGCGGCACAGGCAAGGACGGGCATAGTTATATACTCAGATAAGTTTTTGCAATCGCACTAATTGTAGTCGCAACGGAGAATTCACCATGCACTCAATTCTGGAACAGGGTGGTCGCCACACCCTGAAACAAGCAGCCAGCAAGGGACAACTTACATGAGCACCAGCGAGATCGCCGGCGACGCCTTCGCCATCGTACTCGCCGGCGGGCGCGGCAGCCGTCTGATGCAACTCACCGACTCGCGCTCGAAGCCGGCGGTGCCCTTCGGCGGCAAGTTCCGCATCATCGACTTCACGCTGTCGAATTGCGTCAACTCGGGCATCCGCAGGATCGGCGTCGCCACGCAGTACAAGGCGCAGAGCCTGATCCAGCACCTGCAGCGCGGCTGGAGCTTCCTC
>JAUXUK010000022.1 GCA_030680805.1 Sulfuritalea sp.
AGGACTTCCCGGAGGTCGTGGCGATGGTGGAAGATGCCTTCGACCAGCTCGGCAAGACCAAGGGCCTCAAGGAGAAGCATGAGGCGTTCGCCGCCAAGAAGGATTGGGAAAATGCCACCCTCTGGGCCGAACAAATCTGGCAGTATCAGGTCAAAACCGCCGACCTCGGCCTGCGCGCCAAAACCTACCTCGAACAAAATGGCGCCAAGAAAGTGAAGTAAGTTGTTGACTAAATTGATCTGATTCAAGGAAGCCCCCGGGTGGGTTGTCTAGGATGCAACCCACCCAACTCAAACCCCGAAAGGAATATTCATGAAGCATGCCCTGTCGATCGCCGCTGCGCTGGCTGTCACCGTTCTGGCCTCGTTTTCCGCATATGCCGCCGACGGCGCCAAGCTGTATATGGAAAAAACCTGCATCGCCTGCCACGGCAAGGACGCCAAGACGCCCCTGAAGGGAATGCCCTATCCCAAGCTGGCCGGCCAGAGCGCCGCCTATGCCGAGCAGCAGATGAAGGACATCAAGAGCGGCGCGCGCAGCAACGGCCAGAGTGCCGCGATGAAGGGTGTCATGCACCTCGTCAGCGATGCGGAGATCAAGGTGCTGGCCGACTATTTGTCGAAATTGAAATAGCCAATCGACCAGGTGGTTGAGGCATATCAATGCACACTGATAAGCCTCCCGCTAAAGTCGCCCCATACTTTAATTCATGAGGACAACACAATGAAAAAGCTTCTGGCTCTGGCCATCGCAGCTGCCCTGATCCCCGTTACCGCAGCCTTGGCCGCACCCCCCGCGCCGAAAGCTTCGGGCATCGAATCCAAGGACTACCAGTGGGCGAAGATGGAAGGCGAGCTCAAGGAGGCGCTGGCCAAGAAGGGCAATATCAAGCGCGGCAAGGAAACCTACGAGATTTGCGGCGCCTGTCACCTGCCCTCCGGCGCCGGCCGCCCGGACGGCACCTTCCCGCAGCTCGCCGGACAGCACACCACCGTGCTGATCAAGCAGATGGCCGACATTCGCGTGGGCCTGCGCGACAACCCGACCATGTACCCGTTTGCCAAGGAAATGACGGATCCGCAGGATCTCGCCGATACCTCGGCCTATATCGAGGGCCTGTGCATCCCGGTCGACCATGGCAAGTACGAAGGCGCCGATGCCGCCAAGCAGATCGCCGCCGGCAAGGATCTCTACGAGAAGCAGTGCAAGGAGTGCCACGGCGCCAACGGCGATGGCAACAAGGAGAAGTTCTATCCCGTCATCGCCGGCCAGCACTACAAGTACCTGCTGCGCCAGATGACCGAGATCCGTGACGGCCATCGCCGCAACGCCAACCCGGACATGGTCAAGGTCATCAAGCCCTACACCGGCGACCAACTGGTGGCGATTTCCGCCTATCAGGCCAGCCTGTCGATGCCGGGTTCGATGTGCAAGCCCAAGGCCGGCGGCAAGAAGAAATAAGCGGGACGCCGCCTTCATCGCCCTTGGGGGAGGGGCGAGCCTTAGTATCATCCGAAACACTCCCGCCCGCGCTCTGCGGGCGGGCTCCTCGAACCACAGAGAATTCTTATGCAAGCAAACAACAAAATCATCGGCGGTTTGACCATGATCGCGCTGGTGGCCATGATCGCCGCCTACTTCGCGCCGATCTGGTGGGTTTCGCTGACCGCGCCAAACTATCCGCCCGATGCCTTCCCCGACGGCATCCGCATCCATTTCCATTTCGACGGCGTCTATAACGGCTGCAAGGCCGCCGGCAAAGGCACGCGCATGGCCGCGGAAATCATCCAGAAGGATCTGTCCCACGAGGACGAACGCTGGAATCCCATCACCGACGCCAAGAAGGATGTCAACAAGGGCGCCGAAGGTCTCGACTGCGTGCATGAGATGAACACCATCAACCACTACGTCGGCATGTTCCCCATCGCCACCGGTGCGCCGGTCGAGAAGCCGCTGGCCAAGTTCTTCTTCGGCTTCTTCGCCGTGATGCTGGCCGGCTTCGCCATCACGCAGAAGAAGCTGCGCCTTGCGGTGCTCTCGTTCGGCTTCGCTGCCGTCGCCGCATGGATGATCGTCGACCAGTACGTGCTCGGCCATTTGGCCACCCATGTAAAGGAATACATGGACGAAACAGCCACCTTTTTCAATGAACCCGACAAGATCCAGGTCTGGGGCGACAACGTGACGATGATTACCAATATCGTGATCGTCGGCCTCATCGCGACAATGGTCATCGTGGTACTCGGTGTCTGGAAGATCCGCGGTTTCGAATTGCTGCTGGCGCTGGTACCCGGCCTGCTGCCGCTGTTCTTCGTTCTCGAATACGCGGGCTGGCTGTGGTTCTTCGGTCACAACATGCACCCGTGGGGCGCCTTCACCGTCAAACCCTTCATGCCCACCGTGTTCGGCGAAGGCAAGGTGGCGCAGTTCTCGACCTACTCCTATCCCCACTGGGGCTACGCGCTGCTGCTGATTGCCTTCGCCTGCCTGATGCTGGCGGTCCTGATGCGCCGCAAGCAGCTGCGCGAGGCGACGGGTAACTGAGATGGCCCGCTGGCGCATGATCGTGCCAGGCTTGGCCCTTGGTGCGTTCTCGCTGTTCGTGACGGCCCAAGGGGTCGGCAATGTCGTCGGCATCGGCGAGACCTCCGGAAAACTGGGCGCCACGGCCGACTTGTCGACGGCCCCGCGCGTCGACGTCGACCGGCCCAAGCCGACCTTCCCGCTCTATACGCGCGACAAGCGCATCCATGGGTACCAGCCTTTTCAGGAACTGGTCGATGCCGCGCCGGCCGGTTCGGTGCTGAAACCGCCGCCCGGCAGCTACTCCGGCCCGGTGGTGCTGAAGAAACCGCTCACCATCGAGGGCGGCGGCCAGGTCACCATCGATGCCGGCGACCGCGGTACGGTGTTTTCGCTCGAGGCCGACAACTCGGTGCTGCGCGGTATCCGCCTGACCGGCTCGGGCGACAATCACGATACCGACGACTCCTGCCTCGACGTGCGCGGCCACGGCAATGTCATCGAGAACCTCGTGATCGACAATTGCCTGTTCGGCATCGACTTGAAACAATCAAGCAATAGCATCGTGCGCGGCAACAAGATCAAGTCCAAGCCCTTCGACCTGGGCGTGCGCGGCGACGGCATCCGTCTCTGGTACAGCAACAACAATCTGATCGAGAACAATCTCATCACCGACACGCGCGACATGGTGGCCTGGTATTCCCACCGCAACATCTACCGCGGCAACGAGGGTCGCCGCAGCCGCTATTCGATCCACTTCATGTTCGCCAACAACAACATCGTCGAGAACAACCGCTTCATCGACAACGCCGTCGGCATCTACTTCATGTACATGGAAGGCGGCGGCGCGCGCAACAACCTGATCTCGCACGCCACCGGCGCCACCGGCATGGCCCTGGGCTTCAAGGAAGCCTCGGACATCTTCATCGAGAACAACGAGATCATCTACAGCGCCGTCGGCGTCGGCTCGGATCTGTCGCCCTTCCAGCCCGATACGACGATCCGCTTCAAGAACAACCGCTTCGCCTACAACGGCATCGCCGTGCAACTCACCAGCGAACTGGGCGGCAACCAGCTCGACGACAACATTTTCGAAGGCAACCTGACCGACGTGTTCCAGGGCGGGCGCGGCTCCGGCGACAAAAACCAATGGACCGGCAATTACTTCGACACCTATCAGGGCTTCGACAAGAATGGCGACGGCTACGGCGACACACCGCACGAGGACTACGCCTACGCCGACCAGATCTGGATGGAAATGCCCCCGGCGCGCTTTTTCAAAACCTCGCCGGTGCTGGAACTGCTCAACTTCCTCGAGCGGCTGGCACCCTTCTCCGCCCCCGAGTTGCAGGCACGCGATCCCCGGCCGCGCCATCTGAAACCGCAAAGGAATCAAGGATGAGCGAAGAAGACACAAAAGTCGGCGCTGGCAAGACGGCGCCGAAACCCCCGATGTCGAAAGAACGCAAGCAGCAGGCGCGCCGCCGCGTGCTGCGCACGATCCTGCTGTCGGGCGGCGTGATCGGCGCCGCGGTCTCGGGTTACCTGCCCATCGCCTATGCGCGCAAGGCGCGCCTGCGCCCGCCCGGCGCACTAGACGAAAAGGATTTCCTCTCCAGTTGCATCAAGTGCGGCCAGTGCGTGCAGGTCTGTCCGGTGGATGCCATCAAACTGGCCGACCTCGTCGACGGCTTCGGTGTCGGCGCGCCCTACATCGACGCCCGCGCACAGGCCTGCGATTTTTCCTGCGATGCCGTGCAGTGCGTCCTCGCCTGCCCGACCGGCTCGCTGACTTATCACAAGCCGGAATTCCTGCCGGTGCGCCCCGGCGCCCAGCTCGCCGCCAAACCGATCCTCAAGGCCAAGAAAAACGATCCCGAACCGACCCTCAACATGCGGGAACGCATCGGCGTGGCACGCCTGACGCGCCCCGGCACCTGCCTTGCCATGCAGGGCAAGGGCTTCAAGGGCCAGGCGCGCGGGCCGGACTTCAAGGGCGAGCTGCGCTACATGGACGTCGATCGCTGGAAGCCGATCCCGATCCGCGACCACCCCTACGATGTGGCGGAGTGCGATCTCTGCGTGCGCGAGTGCCCGGTGATGGACGCCATCTCCATCGAACTGGTGTTCATGCCCAACGGCACCCAGCGCAAGTCGCCGGTCGTGCATGAGCCCTGCGTCGGCTGCGGCGTCTGCGAGATGATCTGCCCGGTCGAACCGACCGCCATCGAAATCGTCGCGCAAGAGGTGTGGAGAGCATGAACGCCATCCTCAAGCGGCGCTTCATCGATCAAATCCTCGTCATGTTCGGCCGCGAACCGAAGAAACCCGCGGCCATTACCGAGCGCGCGGTCAAGGCCCACGAGCTCAAGCGCCTGACCAACAAGGCCGACTTGCAGGCGCTGAAGGCGCACCAGCGCGCCCACGAAGAGAAGTCCACCAAGTGGCGCAACCGCCGCTGGGCGACCTTGATCGTCACGAATCTGCTGTTCGTCGTTTCGTTCTATTTCGATGTCCAGCTACTCGAAGGCGCGCTCACCGCCTCGCGCTTCGTCGGCTTTCACCTGATCGACCTCAACTCGGCCCTGCAGGTGATGCTGGCGCACAAGCACATCATCACCAACCTGCTGATCGGCACCGGCACCGTGCTCGTCCTGTGGATATTGCTCGGCGGCCGGACCTTCTGCTCCTGGGTCTGTCCCTATCACCTGCTCGCCGAGTGGGCGGAGAACATTCACCTCTGGCTGGTCAAGAAGAAACTGGTGACCGACGCGCCGATCGACCGCCGCCTGCGCACGGTGTTCTGGATCGTCTTCGCCCTGCTGGCCGTCATCACGGGCTATACCGTGTTCGAGGCGATCTCGCCGACCGGCATCCTGTCGCGCGCCCTGATCTACGGGCCGGGACTGGCGCTGCTGTGGGTACTGGCGTTGCTGATCTTCGAAGTCTTCTTCGTGCGCCGCGCCTGGTGCCGCTATGCCTGCCCGATCGGCCTGACCTACGGCGTCGTCGGCATCGTCTCGCCGTTGCGCATCAAATACACCCTCGACGGCTGCTTCCATGAAGGAGACTGCCGCAAGGTTTGTCTCGTGCCGCATGTGCTCGACACGGTGATCAAGGGACGTGCCGTCGACACCGAGATCGCCATCGGCCCGGACTGCACGCGTTGCGGCCTGTGCGTCGACACCTGCCCGACCGGCTCGCTCAAGTTCGATATCAAGGGTTTATCCAGGCTGATGTAACCCGCCCGTTTAAAATCCACACCATGATCCGCTGCGAAAACCTCTCCAAATCCTTTCGGCGTGCCCGCGTACTCGACGGCATCGACCTCGACATCGCGCTCGGCGAACGCATCGCCCTGATCGGCTCCAACGGCGCCGGCAAGACCACGCTGATCCGCTGCCTGCTCGGCGAATACGTCCATGACGGTACGGTGACCATCGACGGCCGCTCGCCGCGCACCGAGCGCACCACCGTGCTCGGCAACATTGGCTTCGTGCCACAACTGCCGCCACCGCTGAAGATGCCAGTCGGCCAGCTCATCGAGTTTTCAGCCGCGCTGTCGGGCGCCGATCCGCGCCAGATCGACGCCCTCGCCGGTCGGCTGGGCCTGGCCGTCGATGGCATCCGTTCCCGCCCCTTCATCAAACTCTCGGGCGGCATGAAGCAGAAGCTGCTGATCGCCATCGCGCTCGGCCGCAACGCGCGCCTGCTGATCATGGACGAACCGGCCGCCAACCTCGACCCCGAAGCGCGCAAGATCTTTTTCGACCTGCTCGCCGAGCGCCAGCAAAGCGCGACGATGATCATCTCCAGCCACCGCATCGACGAAGTGGCGGCGCTGGTGAATCGCGTCATCGAGATGGACATGGGCAAGGTGGTGCTCGACGACAAGGTGGCGGACGACGTGTCGCTCTCCGGCCGCTTCGCCTGCCGGCTCGTATCGCGCCGCGTCGACGCGGCACTGGCGAAGGCGCTCGGCCGCTGGCAATTCACCGCGGATGATTCAGGGCTGGTCTGGACGGGCCAGGTTGCCGGCCCGGACCGCCTGCGCTTCATCGGCATGATCTCGCGTTATGTCGCGCTGATCGGCGACCTGTCGCTTTCAGAAGTCGGCGCTGGCGAGACGGCGCAGTGACATGAGACGTCGCGAATTTCTTGTCGCCGGTTTTGTGCTCACACCCCTTGCCGCGGCGCTCTCCGCCTGCGGCAAGGACGAAGGCTGGCCGGAAGGCATGCAGCCGATCAAGTGGGACCGCGATACCTGCGTGGTCTGCAACATGGTGATCTCCGAACGTCGCTTCGCCGGCGAAATGCGCGGCGGTCCGAAAAACACCGTGTTCAAGTTCGACGATCCCGGCTGCATCGCGCTGTGGCTCAACGACAAGGCCGCCACCTTCCCCTGGATCCGCGAACCGGCCACGAAAATCTGGGTCGCCGATGTCGGCAGCCGCGGCAATGAAGTGCGCTGGCTGGAAGCGCGTACCGCCCAGTACGTCGCCAAGTTTTCGCCGATGGGCTACAACTACGGCGCCGTAGCCCACGCCTCGGCCGGCGCGGTCGATTTCCCCACCATGTGCGAGCACGTGGTTGCCAAAGTCAGGAAAAAATAATGAAACAACTCTGGCTCACCGCCCATCTCGACATCGTCGAAAGCCTGCGCGCGCGCTGGTTCCTCATCTACACCGGCGTCTTCGGCGGCATCGTCGCGCTGCTCTTCCTCTTCGGTCTCACCGAATCGCGCGTGCTCGGCTTCATCGGCCTGTCGCGCCTACTGGTCACCTACATCCAGCTCACCATGGCGATCCTGCCGATCTTTGTGCTGATCACCACCGTGCGCTCGGTTGCCGGCGACCGCGAAGCCGGCGTCTTCGAATACCTGCTCTCGCTGCCGGTCTCGCTCGGCGCGTGGTTCTGGGGCAAGATCCTCGGTCGCTACATCGTCATCTTCGCGCCGGTCTTCCTCGCCATGCTGGCCGCCGTGCTGATCGCACTGGTCAAGGAAATCGAGGTCCCGTGGGGCATGTTCGGCTACTACACCGCGCTGCTCGCGGCGATGGCGCTGTGCTTTCTCGGCCTCGGCATGCTCATCTCGGCCGTCGCGCGCAGCACCGACATGGCGCAGGGCGCCGCCTTCATGACCTGGCTGGTGCTGCTGCTCTTCCTCGACCTGATCCTGCTCGGCATCATGATCCAGGGTCGCGTCGCACCCGAGATTGCTGTCGGCATCGCCCTCGCCAACCCCCTGCAAGTGTTCCGCACTGCTGCCCTCGCCCTGTTCGATCCGCAACTCATCGTGCTCGGCCCCTCTGCCTACGTGATCCTCGACACCTTTGGCGTGCTGGGTTACAAGATCTTCGCGCTCGCCTACCCAAGCGTTCTGGGGCTCGCGGCGGCGGCACTGGGCTACTTCATATTCCGCCGGGGAGACTTACCTTGATGCGCTCTCTGCTTGGCCTGCTGTTTGTCTGCTTCAGTCTGTTCGCCCGCGCACAAGACAGCGCACCACTATTCGCGGCCAGCCTGCCCGACCAGAACAACAAGACCGTCGCGCTCGCCGACTTTCGCGGCAAGCCGCTCATCGTCAATTTCTGGGCACGCTGGTGCCCGCCCTGCCGTGACGAGATTCCCGAACTCAAGGCGGTCGCACACAGTTATCGCACCAAGGGATTGACGGTGATCGGCATCGGCCTGGAAGCGAACCTGCCGAACGTGAAGGATTTCATCAAGGCTTATGAAATGGACTATCTGCTGCTGTTCGCCCCGGTGGAAGGCACCAGCCTCATGCAGACGCTCGGCAATGGTCGCGCCGGGCTGCCCTTCACCCTGGCCATCGACCGCGCGGGCCGCGTGGTCATGCACAAGCTCGGCAAGATCAGTCGCGCCGAACTCGAAGCTGCCGCGGCGGCTGCCCTCAAGTAAATATGTTGGCCGGCCGGCACGCGCTCGACGAGAGCTTCGGTCGCCAGCAGGTCGCCACCGACGAGCGCCGCGCGCGCATCCGGCGGGTCTTCGATACCATCGCGCCACGCTACGACCTGATGAACGACCTGATGAGCTTCGGCATCCACCGGCTCTGGAAGCGTACCCTCGAAAAACGTTGCCGCGGCATCCACGGCAGCGTGGTCGATCTGGCCGGCGGCACCGGCGACGTCGCCCGATTGCTCGATGGCTGCGGACGCCGCATCACGGTCTGCGATCCCAGTCTGCCGATGATGTTGAGCGGACGGCGACCCGCCGACCAGCGCATCCGCTGGCTGGCCGGCGAAGCCGAGGCGCTGCCCTTCGCCAACGGCAGCATCGACCTTCTGACCGTCGCCTTCGGCATCCGCAACGCCACGCAGTTGAGCGCCGCGCTCGCGGAAATCCACCGCGTGCTCGCGCCTGACGGCCGTTTCGTCTGCCTCGAATTTTCGCGTCCGCATGCGTGGCTTGCACCCTTCTACGACCTTTACTCCCGGCTCGTGATTCCGCGCCTCGGCGCCGCCGTGGCCCGCCAGCCCGGCGCCTACCAGTACCTCATCGAATCGATCCGGCGTTTTCCCGACCAGCGCGAATTCGCCGGCCTCATCGAGGCCGCCGGCTTTCGGGATGTGCGCTGGGAAAATCTGTCCTTCGGCATCGCGTGTCTTCATTTCGGCAGCAAATCCGGATGAGCCCGGAACTGCCTGCCGCCATTGTCGATGCACCGCCCACCGGCTGGCGCGTCTGGTGGACCGCCGTGCGTCCGCGCACGCTGACGCTCGCCACGGCCCCGGTTGTCGCCGGCACCGCGCTGGCCTGGGCAGAAGGCGCCCCCCTGCTCTGGCCAATTGCCCTGGTGGTGTTGCTGGCTGCTCTGCTGATCCAGATCGGTACCAACCTGCACAACGATGCAGCCGACTACGAACGCGGCAACGACCTCGCCGATCGCCTTGGCCCATTGCGCGTCACCGCCGCCGGCTGGGCAACATCCGCGCAAGTACGCACCGCTTCGCGCATCGCTTTCGGGCTGGCCTTGCTGCTCGGCGTCTTCCTCGTCGCGAAGGGCGGCTGGCCGATCCTGGCCATCGGCGCGGCCTCGCTGACTGCCGGTATCGCCTATTCGGGCGGCCGACGACCCATCTCGCACACGCCGTTCGGCGAACTGTTCGTCTGGATTTTTTTCGGCATATTCGCGGTTGTCGGAAGCTACTGGCTGCAAGCCGGCACGCTCTCCACTGCCGCATGGATCGCCGGCGCCGCTGTCGGTTTCCCGGCTGCCGCCGTGCTGCTCGTCAACAACTTGCGCGATGTCGTCATCGATACGCGCAGCGGCCGCCGCACGCTCGCCGCCGTGCTCGGCGACGGCAAAGCACGGCAAGCCTACGCGCTGCTGATGTTTCTGCCCTTTGCCAGCCTGCCCCTGCTCTCCGGTGCCGGGCTGGGGGGCGCCTGGCTCGCGCTGCTGACGCTACCCGCCTGCCTGGCATTGACGCAACGCATGCGGCATACGCGCGGCCCGGCACTCAATGGTCTGCTGGCGCAGACCGCCCAATGCGCTCTCGCCTTCGCCGTATTGCTCGCGCTGGGCATGTTGTTCATCTAACTCATCCCACCCCCATGAAATCACTCTTCACCGCCCTCCTGTCAGCCGGCCTGTCATCTTCCGTGCTGGCCGCCGATTTCAGCGATACCACGCTTGCTTACCGCTACGGCAGCGGCTTCACCGAACCGGCCAGGGCACATGACATCGCAAAAAACATCCTGACGCTGACGCACCTCGACAGCGGCAAAACCGGTATTCATTTCCTGAGTCTCGAAGGCCGCTACTCCGATCGTTACGATCCGGCGAAGAACTCCACCGACGGGGCTACCGAATACCTGTTCAACTACCGCTACCAACTGCCTGCCGGGCGCGTCCTCGACACACCGCTCGCTTTCGGCCCGGTACACGACATCGCCCTGATGGCGGGCGTCGACCTCACGACGAAAGACACCCTGTTCGCCCCGAAGAAGCGCGCCTGGGTGTTCGGCCCCGTGCTCAAGTTCGACGTACCGGGCTTCCTCGATATCGGCCTGCTGTATTACAAGGAGCGCAACCACAAGGGGATTCCCTTCACGCCGCGCCCCGACACCGAATTCGACGGCACCTGGATGCTCAACGCGATGTGGGGCATTCCCTTCCGGCTGGGCCCGACTTCCGCCGTCTTTCAGGGGCTGTTCAATCGGCTGGGCGAAAAGGGCGAGGACTTCAATTACCAGCCGACCGCCGGTGAAACTCTGCTGCGCACGTCGGTGCTGTTCGATGTCGGACTGTCGTTTGGCCTGGCGAAAAGGCAATTCATGGCGGGCATCGGCTACGAGTGGTGGAAAAACAAGTACGGCACGCCGTCGGGCGTCGGCACGCACACCAAAACGCCGACCTTGAATTTCGAGATGCATTTCTGATGAACTGATCGACCATGGTGACCGACAAGCTCCTGCCGCTGGCCCTCGCCTTCATCATGTTCGCGCTTGGCCTGGGGCTGACGCTGGCCGATTTCGGCCGCGTGTTCCGCCAGCCACGCGCGATCGCCGCCGGGCTGGCCAGCCAGATGCTGTTGCTGCCGCTCGTCGGTTTCGCGGTCGCGCTGCTGTTCGGCCTGCCGCCGGACATGGCCGCCGGCCTGATGCTCATTGCGGCCTGCCCCGGCGGGGCGAGCGCCGGGCTGATCACCAAGCTGGCCCGCGGCGAAACAGCGCTGTCGATTTCGCTGACGGCGATCACCAGCGTGCTCGCCGTGCTGTCCGTGCCGCTCGTCATCGGTTTCGCCCTGCGTCACTTCACCGCCACGGATATCGCCACGAACCTGCCGGTCTTCGAGATGGTGCGCGGCGTGTTCGTCATCACCACCGTGCCCGTGGCCCTGGGCATGCTGTTGCGGCACCTGCGCCCGGCTTTCACGACGCGCATCGAACCCGTGGCCGGACGCATCGCGACCCTGCTGTTCGTCGCCATCGTCGTCGCCACCTTCGTCAGCCAGCGCCAAGTCCTGTTCGATCACCTTGCCGGTACCGGGCCGGCCGCCCTGACGCTGTGCGCCCTCACGATGGCCATCGGCTTCGGTCTCGGCGCGCTGGTTCGCATCGAGCGACGCGGCTGCATTGCCATCGCGGTCGAAACCGGCGTGCAGAACGCCGCCCTGGCCATCTTTCTCGCCCTCAGCGTGCTGAAGATGCCCGCCATGGCCGTACCCGGGGTGATCTATGCCCTGCTGATGAATGTCTGTGCAATTATTTTCATCGGGCTGATGCGCCTGAAGTCGCCGTCCCCGGCCGCCGTCCACTGAACGCGATGCGCTGGCTGTTCCGGGTCGGGTGCACATGTTTTCTGGGCGTCGGGTCCGTCTGCGCGGCCCTGCCATTGCAAGCGCTGATCGATGCCACGCCGGCGGGCAGTACCCTTGTTCTCCAACCCGGCGTCCACGTCGGCCCGGTGCACATCGCCAAGCCGCTGACCCTCGATGGCGGCGGCAAGGCGGAAATCCGCGGCACCGGCCGGGGCACGGTGGTGAGCATCGGCGGCAGGCACGTCACGCTGCGCGGCCTGTACATCACCGGCAGCGGCGAGCTGCACGATAGCGTGGATGCCGGCGTGCTGGTCGAAGGCCGCGGGCATGTGGTCGAAGACAACCGCATCGGGGACGTGCTGTTCGGCATCCACCTGCGCCAGGCCAGCGTTTCGACCGTGCGCAACAACCACGTCACCGGCAAGGATCTGTCGCTCGGCTTGCGCGGCGACGCGATCCGCATGTGGAACGGCACCGGCAATCGCATCGAGAACAACCGGTTCCGGCGTGCGCGCGATCTCACCTTCATCAACTCGGCCGACAACCTGGTTGTCGGCAACCGCTTCAGCGACGGCCGCTATGGCATGCAGGTCGTGTTTTCGCCGCGCCTGCGCATCGAACGCAATCACCTGTCGGACATGGGCACGGGCATCGTCGTGCTGTATTCGCGCGATGTCGTGCTGCGGCAAAACCACATCGAACACGCGCTGACCGGCGGCGGAGCCGGCATCGTCTTCAAGGAAAGCGATACCGGCATCGTCGAAGGCAACACCGTGCTGCATTGCGCCGTCGGCCTGAAGGTCGATGCGCCGCCGCAATCAGACGGCGCGCTGACAGTGAAGAACAACCGCTTTGCGCACAACATCATCGGCCTGTTCATTTACGGCGAGGCTGGCGGCCAGCGCTTCTTCGACAACCGTTTCGAAAACAACCTGAGCACGGTGGCGATCAGCGCGCCGGGCGCCGGCAGCGCCAATATCTGGCGCGGCAATTACTGGGATGACTATCAAGGCTTCGACCGCAATGGCGACGGCGTGGGCGACACGCCGCACGAGATTTATCTGTTTGCCGACCGGATCTGGATGGAAACGCCGATGGCGACTTTCTTTCGCAACTCGCCGATACTCGAACTGCTGGATTTTCTCGAACGCCTGGCGCCTTTTTCGGCACCCCACCGGGTCTTGACCGATCCGGCGCCGGATTTGCGCCGCCACTTTCCGCCCCCCGACCCCAAGGAGACCAAGGACCGATGAAACGCACCACACTCCGCGCCGGATTCGCGCCGCTGCGCCTGCTCGGCGTTGCCGCAAGCGCCCTGCTGCTCGGCGCTGCCGCCACGCACGGCGCCGAACTCGTCGGCCAGCAAGACAGCGGCAAGGAGATCTACGGCCCGTGCGCCGCCTGTCATGGCGACCAGGGGCAAGGGAGCAGGCGCGGCGAGTATCCCCGTCTGGCCGGGCAGCGCGCGGCTTACATCGAGGATTCGCTCAAAAAGTTTCGCACCCGCGAGCGCTTGAACCTGCCCATGCTGCCCTACACACAGGAACGCGAACTATCGGACGTGGATATCAAACTGGTTTCGGCCTATCTGGCGGACATCACCCTGCAAACCACGTTTCCCGACTTCAAGGATACCGACGATGCGCTGACGCGCCTGGAAGCGATGGAAAAGGTCATGATCATCCCGAAGCTGGAGGGCGACCTGGACAACGGCAAGACGCTCTACAAGGAGGCGTGCGCCTATTGCCACGGCCAAGCCGGCAAGGGCATCGGCCGCTTTCCGATGCTGGTCGGGCAATACACGCATTACCTGCAACGGCAGATGGACGCCTATCTCAATGGCGAACGGCCCCACGACATGGTCGCCGACGAGGAAGAGGCCGAAGAAAAACTCAAGGCCAAGCCCAAAGGCGTCGGTGTGCTCGGCCGACTGACGAAACAGGACATCGACGACATCCTTGCCTACATTACTCGACTGCAGGACTAAGACGAAATCAATGCTGGCGCATTGACAGGGCCGCGCCGAGCCAGCCCAGCAGGGCGGCGGCGGAGAGCAGCACGGCGCTGTCTTTTGCCGTCGGCAGCGTCAGCATCAGGTCGAGCCCGTAAAGCTGGGCCAGTTCGGCCACCGGCAGACGCATCCAGAGCGTGGCGGCGCTGACGATCAGCCAGGCGGCGGCGCCGCCGAGAAAACCCAGCAGAGCGCCATACCAGAGAAACGGGCGGCGGATGAAGGCCTCGGTGGCGCCCAGCAAACGACTGACCGTCACCTCGTTCTGACGCGACAGCACCTGCAGGCGGATGGTGTTGAAGGTGATGGTGACCAAGCCGATGCCCAGCAGCGTGGCGAGCAGCAGCACGCCGGTATTCGCCAGCCGGATCAACGCATGCAGGCGACGCGCCCAGTCGGCGTCGATCTGCACATGCTCAATCTCGCGCCATTGGCGCACTGTGGTTGCCAGGCGCTCGATGGCGGCCGGGCTGTCATCCGTCGGGGTGACCACAATCGCGTCGGGGAAGGGGTTTTTCGGCAGCACGGCGATGGCGTCGGCCAGTCCTTTGGCGGCCTGCATGCGCAGGAGCGTGTCCTCGCGGAGGAGCAACTGGGTCTTGGCGACCCCGGGCAAACCCTTCAGGCGAAGTTCGACCGCCTGCGCCGTCTTGCGCTCGGCGTCCACCGTCAGGAAGATCGTCAGTTGCGGCGTGGGCGAGGCGTTCCGCGCCAGGGCGGCAAAATTTTTCAGCAGCAAATACCCCCCCGCCGGCAGCGCCAGGACGATGCCGATGCCCAGCACCGCCAGCAAGGTGTTCAGGGGCGCGGCCGCCAGCCGCGCGAATGCCGGACGGCCGGCGTTCCAGTGAGCGAACAACCAGTTCATGTCAGACGGCCGTGATCGAGTTGCAGGCGCCGGGCGCCGGGAAACAGGCTGTCGTCATAAGTGGCGATCAGCACGGTGACGCCGACGCGATGAAACTCAAGAAAGATGCTGGCCACATCCCGTGCCGTGGCGGCGTCGAGATAAGCCGTCGGTTCATCAGCCAGCAGCAGGCTGGGGCGATGGACGACGGCGCGGGCAATCGCCAGGCGCTGTTGCTCGCCGCCGGAGAGTGCGATCGGCAGGGCACGGGCGCGGGGCAGCAGACCGACCTTGTCGAGCGCCGCTTCCGCGCGCCGCTGCGCTTCCTTGCGGGGGAACCCGGTAATTTCGAGGGGCAGCAGCACATTGGCCAGGGCCGTGCGTTCGAACAGCAATTTCTGATCCTGAAACACCAGCCCGATATTCCGCCGCAGAAAGGGCAGCGCCTGTCTGCCGAGCGCGCCGACGTTCTGGCCATTCACCAGCACCGTGCCGCTGGTGGGACGTTCGATGGCGGGAATCAGCTTGAGCAGCGTGGATTTGCCGGCGCCGGAGTGACCGACGATCGTGACCAGTTCGCCCGCGGCAATCTCGGCGCTGACATCGGACAACGCCGTGATGTCGGGCGGGTAGCGTTTGGTGATGCGGTCGAAGCGGATCATGATGCTATTTTGCCAGCATCCGATAAAAAGTCGGCGCTGGCGGGACGGCGATGCCGGAACGCCGCCAAAATGGGGACGGCGCCTACACCCGCAGCAAGGCAATTTTCAGCGGCGGCTGGTCGTCGTGGCTGGGGAAATCGGCTTCCGGTGCGATCCATTCCACATCACGGATCGGCCGGCCGACCTTCCTGGCGCTGCGTTCCAGTTGATCGAGCCAGGCAGCGCGCGGCGCCTCGGCGACGTTGTTGCAGCAGATCAGCGTGCCGCCGGGGGCCGTGCATAGCAGTGCAGGCTTGAACAGGGCCGGATAGTCGTTGATCAGATCGACCACGCCAAACGCACTCTTGGCATAGCGGGGCGGGTCGAGAAACACGATATCGAAAGTATGCGGCTCCAGCGGCGGGAAGGGCGGCATGCGTTTACCGCGCACCAGCTTGGCTTGACCCAGGCCGGATAGCTGGCGCAGGGCCGCAAACACATCGCTCTGGATAAAGCGCGGGCGGATCGGCAGGTCATTGAGCCGGGCGTTTTCCTTGCCCACGGCCAGGCTCGAAGCGGCGAAATCCACATTCACCACATGGCGCGCGCCGGCGTTGGCGGCGGCAATGCCGACGCCGCAGGTATAGGCGAACAGGTTGAGCAGCGACTTGCCCGGCGCCTCCTGCATGACCCGTCGCCGTCCCGCCCGCAGGTCGAGAAACAGCCAGGGGTCCTGGCCGTCGTGACGACCCTGAATGCGGTAATTCACCCCCAGTTCCCGCACCGTGCGCGGCGCCACGGCCTGCGCCAGTTGTTCTGGCGGCAGGTGGTTGCCGATGCGCGAATGGGCGGCGCTGCGGTCGTTGTAGATCTGGATCAAATCTGGCCAGGCCTGGGCATAAAAGTTCTCCAGCGCGGCCAGTTGCGCGGGCGGCAATGGATTGTGAAAAGTCTGAATCAGCAACAGCTCGCCATAGCGGTCCACCGTCAAGCCGGGCTGGCCTTCGACGCTGCCGTGAAACAGGCGGTAGGCGTCGGTCTCTTCGGCGTGCAGTTGCTGCAACAGTGCGGCGCGGGATTCCAGCGCGGCGGCGAGTGCTTGGATGAGGTTGGCGGACATGGCGCGGCACGTTACCATGGTTGCCAAACTTTCCCGGACTTCCCGCCATGACCGACACAAGTTTTACGCTGACCAGCGAATTCATCGAACTGAACGCCCTGCTCAAGGTGCTGGGGCTGGCCAGTTCCGGCGGCGCGGCCAAGGTGATGATCGGCGCGGGTCAAGTGCAGGTCGATGATCAGGTCGAAACCCGCATTCGGCGCAAGCTGCGCGGCGGTGAGGTGGTGCGGGTGGGGGATGAACGGATCAGACTGGAGCGCGGCAACGCTGCATGATGTCGCGCGCCACGGCTTCCGCCATCTCGATGCCGTCGACAGCCGCCGATAAAATCCCGCCGGCGTAACCGGCGCCCTCGCCGGCCGGATAGAGTCCCTTGACGTTGATGCTTTGGCCATCCGCGCCGCGGGTGATGCGTAGCGGCGACGAGGTGCGGGTTTCGACGCCGGTGAGCAAGGCATCGGCCATGGCGAAGCCGGGAATCTGCTTGTCGAAGGCCGGAATCGCCTCGCGGATGGCGGCGATGGCGTAGTCGGGCAGGGCGGTCGACAGGTCGGTGAGTTTGACGCCCGGTTGATACGAGGGAATCACCGCGCCGAGCGCGGTGCTGGGCCGACCGGCGAGAAAGTCGCCGACCTGCTGACCCGGTGCGTCATAGTTGCCGCCGCCGAGTTCGAAGGCGCGTTGTTCCCATTGCCGCTGGAAGGCGATGCCGGCCAGCGGGTCATCACTGCCAAAATCGGCGGGCGAAACATTCACGACCAGGCCGCTGTTGGCGTTCCGCTCGGCCCGCGAATACTGGCTCATGCCGTTGGTGACGACGCAGCCGGGCTCGGACGTGGCGGCGACGACCTGGCCGCCGGGGCACATGCAGAAGCTGAAGACGGCGCGCCCGTTCCTGGCGTGATGCACCAGCTTGTAGTCGGCCGCGCCGAGCAGCGGGTTGCCGGTGTAATTGCCGTAACGCGCGCGGTCGATCAGCGCTTGCGGATGTTCGATGCGCAAGCCCACCGCGAAGGGCTTGGCCTCCATGAAGACGCCGCGCCGGTGCAGCATGGCGAAGGTGTCGCGGGCGCTGTGGCCGAGCGCGAGGACCACCTGGTCGGCGCGGATTGTTTCGCCGTTGGCCAGGACGAGGCCGCGCACCTGGCCGGCTTCGATGACCAAGTCATCGACACGCGCCGCGAAACGAATTTCGCCGCCCAGCGCCTCGATCTCGGCGCGCATCTTTTCGACCATGCTGACGAGCCGGAAGGTGCCGATGTGCGGGCGGCTGACGTAAAGGATTTCTTCGGGTGCGCCGGCCTTGACGAATTCGCTGAGCACCTTGCGGCCGAGGTGGCGCGGGTCCTTGATCTGCGTGTAAAGCTTACCGTCGGAAAAGGCGCCAGCGCCGCCTTCGCCGAACTGCACATTCGATTCGGGGTGCAGGGTGTGCTTGCGCCAGAGGTCCCAGGTGTCTTTCGTGCGTTCGCGCACTTTCTTGCCGCGTTCCAGCACCAGCGGGCGAAAGCCCGACTGCGCCAGGATCAGCGCGGCAAAGATGCCGGCCGGGCCGAAGCCGATGACCACGGGGCGCAATGGCAAATGCGCAGGCGCCTGGGCGACGAACCGGTAGTCCATGTCCGGCGTCGGCTTGACATGGCTATCGTTCTGGAAGTGTGCGAGCACCGCGGCCTCGTCAGCCAGTTCGAGGTCCAGGCTATAGACGAACTGCGGAGCACTTTTCTTGCGTGCGTCAGGACTGCGCTTGTGGATGCGGAGGCGGACGAGATCGGCCGGCGCGAGCTTCAGCCGTTGCAACACGGCAGCGGTGAGTTGTTCCGGCGTGTGTTCGAGCGGCAGGCGGAGTTCCGTAAGACGGATCATTACGGATCATTGGCCGAACAGCGCTTCGGCGAATTCGCGCGCCTGGAACGGTTGCAAATCGTCGATGCCCTCGCCGATGCCGATGAAGCGCACCGGTTTCGGGCACTGCCGCGCGATGGCGGCGAGCACGCCGCCCTTGGCGGTGCCGTCGAGCTTGGTGACGATCAGCCCGGTGACGTTGATTGCCTTGTCGAAGGCCTTGACCTGCTGGATCGCGTTCTGGCCGATGTTGGCGTCGAGCACCAGCAGCACTTCGTGTGGCCCCGTCGGCTCGGCCTTCTGAATGACGCGGCGCACTTTTGCGATTTCTTCCATCAGGTTCAACTGGGTCGGCAGGCGTCCCGCCGTGTCGGCCAGCAGCACGTCAATGCCGCGCGCCCGTGCCGCGCTGATGGCGTCGAAGACCACGGCGGCCGGGTCGCCGCCATCCTGGGCGATGACCGTTATGTCGTTCCTGCGGCCCCATTCGGTGAGTTGCTCGCGCGCGGCAGCGCGAAAGGTGTCGCCGGCGGCCAGCAGCACGGCGTGGCCGTCGTTCTGAAAATATTTGGCGAGCTTGCCGATCGAGGTCGTCTTGCCCGCGCCGTTCACGCCGGCAATCATGATGATGAAGGGGCGTTGATTCTGTGTCGGGTGATTCAGGTCGAGCGGCTGTTCGAGCGGGGTCAGGAGTTGTGTCAGCAGATCGATCAGCGCTTCACGCAGGGCGGCGGGCGCTTCGATGCGCTCCTTTTTCACCTTCGCGCGCAGCTCGGTCAGCAGCCACTGCGTCGCGTCGATGCCGCAGTCGGCCATCAGCAGCGTCGACTCGAGCTCTTCGAGCAGTTCGTCGTCGATCTTCGCACGGGAAAACAGTTCGGCGAGCGGGGTGTTGAGCGCGGCACGGGTGCGCGAAAGTCCGGCCTTGAGGCGTTCCGTCCAGGAGGGCTTCTGGACTTCTGGCGCGTCGTTCTTTTTGAGGAAACCAAACATGGTGAAGTCAGTCCTAGGCAGTGGCGCGCACGCTCATTTAGCGTCTATGATGCGCGGGCCGATTTTAGTTCATCCCCTTCAGACTTATGAAAAACAAACTGTTTTTTGCGCTCCTCTGCGGGTGCGCCGTCCTGCCAGCGCCGACTTTTGCCAATGTCGACACCACCTTCGAGAAAACCCTCGCCAACGGCCTGCGCGTTATCGTCAAGGAAGATTGCCGTGCGCCCACCGCCGTCCATATGGTCTGGTATCGCGCCGGGGCGATGGACGAGAAGGACGGCAGCTCGGGCGTCGCCCATGTGCTGGAACACATGATGTTCAAGGGCACCAAGACACTGAAACCTGGCGAGTTCAACAAGCGCGTGGCGGAAGCGGGTGGGCGCGACAATGCCTTCACCAGCCTCGATTACACGGCCTATTTCCAGATCGTGCCGAAGGGCGCGCTGCCCGAGATGATGCGGCTCGAAGCCGATCGCATGGCGAACCTGCAACTCAATGCCGAAGAGTTTGCCGCCGAGATTCAGGTGGTGATGGAAGAACGGCGGCTGCGCACCGACGACAATCCGCAGGGGCGCGTGTATGAGGCGCTGAATGCGGCGGCCTTCACCGCCCATCCCTATCGTCGGCCGATCATCGGCTGGATGGATGACCTCGAACATATGACATGGCAGGACGCGCGCGACTGGTACAAGCAGTGGTATGCGCCGAACAATGCCTATGTCGTGGTGGTGGGAGACGTCGATCACCGCGAGGTTTTCCGCCTGGCGCAGAAATACTATGGTTCCCACAAGCCCCACGCCCTGCCCGAACGCAAGCCGCAAAACGAGCCCGAGCAGGCAGGGGTGCGCCGGGTGACGGTCAAGGCACCCGCCAGACTGCCTTACCTCACGATGGCATGGAAGGCGCCGAAGCTGCGCGACGTGGACAAGGACCGCGACCCGTATGCGCTCGAAGTCCTCGCCGCGGTGCTGGATGGGCACGATGCCTCGCGTTTCTCGAAGAACCTGGTCCGCGGTTCGCGCGTCGCGCAGTCGGCTGGCGCCGGCTATGACGGCACGCTGCGTGGCGAGGCCACCTTCACGCTCGACGGCCAGCCGGCGGAGGGCAAGACTGTCGCCGAACTCGAGGCCGCCTTGCGTGCCGAGCTCAAGCGCGTCCAGGACGAGGGGGTTTCCGCCGAGGAACTGGCGCGGGTCAAGACCCAGTCGATCGCGGCGCAGATCTACAAGCGCGATTCGCTGATGGCGCAGGCCATGGAAATCGGCGGGATCGAGGCCAGCGGCCTGAACTGGCGGGACATCGACCTCCTGCTGGAAAAGCTCAAGAGCGTTACCGCGGAAGAGGTACAGGCGGTGGCCAGGAAGTATTTTTCGGATGACACCCTGAGCATTGCCGTGCTCGATCCGCAGCCCGTCGAAAACAGCAAACCGAGGAAGCCCTCCGGGGCAGTGAGGCACTGATGAAGCAACTGATCACTTTTCTGCTGGCATTCATTGCGTCGGCACAGGCCCTGGCCGGCGTCAAGATCGAGCACTGGACGGCGCCCAGCGGGGCCGAGGTGTATTTCATCGAGACGCGGGTGATTCCCATCCTCGACGTGCAGATCGATTTTGCCGCGGGCGGCGCCTTCGTTCCGGCCGGGAAGTCGGGCTTGGCCGGCTTGACCCGCAGCCTGCTGGAAGCGGGCGCCGGAGACATGGATGAGGAAAAAATTTCCGGACGTGTGGTCGACCTCGGCGCGCGGTTGGGTGGCGGGGTCGATAGCGACCGTGCCAGCCTCAGCCTGCGTACGCTGTCGTCCAGGACCGAACGCGAAGGGGCGCTGGACCTGATGCGCACCGTGTTGTCGGCGCCGACTTTTCCGCAATCGGTGCTGGAGCGCGAAAAGGGCCGCAGCATCGCCGGCATCCGCGAAGCCGAAACGCGGCCCGATGCGATTGCCGGCAAGCGTTTCGCCGCGGCCATCTACCCCGGCCATCCTTATGGTGCCAGCGCAACCGTGGACAGCGTCGGCGCCATCACGCGCGAGGATCTTGCCGCCTTCCACCGCCGGCACTACGGCGCGAAAGGTGCGGTGGTGTCGATCATCGGTGATGTCTCCCGCGTCGAGGCGGAGGCGATCGCCCAGCGCCTGACCGAAGCGCTGCCCGCCGGCGGCGGCAACCTCGTGCCGCCGGAAGTGAAGAAGCCGCTGCGCGGGACGATCAGGATCGCCCATCCCGCGGCGCAAAGCCATATCCATATCGGATTGCCGGCGATCCGGCGCAGCGACGCGGACTATTTCCCGCTGCTGGTCGGCAATTACACGCTCGGCGGTGGCGGCTTCGTGTCGCGCCTGATGAAGGAGGTCCGCGAAAAACGCGGTTATGCCTACAGCGTGTATTCCTACTTCGCGCCGCGCAAGCTTGAGGGTCCGTTCGAGATCGGCTTGCAAACGAAGCGCGAGCAGGTTCCGGAGGCGCTCAAAGTGGTGGATGAGGTACTTACCGACTACATCGCCAAAGGCCCGACGCCGCAGGAGTTGGCGGCAGCCAAGAAGAACATGGTCGATGGGCTGGCGCTGCGCATGGACAGCAACGCCAAGCTGCTCGGCTATCTTTCGGCGATCGGCTTCTACGGCCTGCCGCTGACCTATCTCGATGAGTTTCCGGCCAAGGTGAAAGCCGTCACGGCAGAGCAGGTAAAGGCCGCCTTTGCCCGTCACGTCAAGGCCGAAAACCTCGTCACGGTCATCGTTGCCGCTGACTGAGCCTTGGGCCGCATTCGCATTACCGGCGGCGAATGGCGCAGCCGGCTGATCGAGGTATCCGACGCGCCCGGTCTGCGGCCGACGCCGGACCGGGTGCGCGAGACCTTGTTCAGTTGGCTGGGACAGGATCTCAGTGGGCTCGCGTGCCTCGACCTTTTCGCCGGCAGCGGGATTCTCGGCTTCGAGGCGGCTTCGCGCGGCGCGGATTACGTCGCACTGGTGGAACGCTCGCGTCCAGTATTCACGGCACTGAAGAAGCATGCCGATGGCTTCGAATGTCCGCGACTGGAACTATTTTGCTGCGATGCGCTAAAATTCGCACCCTCGTCCGGGCGGCGTTTCGATCTGGTGTTTCTTGATCCGCCGTATGGGCAGGGCTGGCTGACGCGAATCGAGCCCCGGCTGGATGAACTGGCAGCAACCGGCGCAAGGCTGTACGCAGAGGCCGAGGCGCCTCTGGAGCGTCTGGGTCGCTGGTCGGTGGTGAAGCAGGGGCGAGCCGGTCAGGTTTTCTTTCACCTGCTGGAGCAGGCATGAGCCCCGCACGGCCGCCCGAAGGGGCGCCAGCCAATGCACGGAGCCGCGTAGCGGCGAACCGTTGTCACCCCCTCCCGTGGGGAGGGGGCTGGGAGGAGGGTAGTTAGTGAGCAAAAGCATTGCCGTTTATCCGGGGACCTTCGATCCCCTTACCAGCGGTCACGAGGATCTCGTGCGACGCGCGTCGAGCCTGTTCGAGCGGGTCATCATCGGCGTTGCCGAGAGTCGGACCAAGAACCCCATGTTCTCGCTGGCCGAGCGCGTCGAGATCGCCCGCGAAGTGCTGACCGGCTATCCCAATGTCGAAATTTATGGTTTCGATTGCCTGCTCATGGACTTCATGCGCCAGCATGGCGCCAGCGTGATCATGCGCGGTCTGCGGGCCGTATCCGATTTCGAATATGAATTCCAGATGGCGGGCATGAACCGCAATCTCTACCCGGATGTCGAAACCGTGTTTCTCACCCCGTCGGACCAGTACATGTTCGTCTCGGCGACGATGGTGCGGGAAATCGCGTCATTGGGTGGCGACGTTTCAAAGTTTGTTCCGCAATTGGTGCAAGAACGACTTGCCGCGAAGATTCAGCACCGCAACTGAAATTTCAGAGAACGTCCAAAGGAAAAAGTCATGTCCCTGATGATCACCGATGAATGCATCAACTGCGATGTTTGCGAGCCCGAGTGCCCGAACAATGCAATTTCGCAGGGCGATGAAATCTACATCATCGATCCCAACAAGTGCACCGAGTGCGTCGGCCACTTTGATACGCCGCAGTGCCGCGAAGTCTGCCCGGTGGATTGCATTCCGGACGACCCGAATCATGCGGAATCGAACGACCAGCTGATGGCGAAGTTCCTGCAGCTGACGGCAAAGTAGAATCCGCCGCCCTTAACGCTGGCAACGTGTGCAGAAGAACGTCGCGCGCTGCCCCTGTCGCAGGTGCCTGACCGGCTGGCCACAGACGTGGCAGGCCTCGCCGGCGCGACCATAGACAAAATACTGCTGCTGGAAATAGCCCGAGCTGCCGTCCGAATGGATGAAGTCGCGCAGGCTGCTGCCGCCGGCATCGATCGCGGCAGCGAGCGTTGCCTTGATCGCGGGCACCAGACGTTCAAGGCGTTTCAGGGAAATCCGCCCGGCAGCCGCGCGAGGATCGATCCCGGCGCGGAACAGGCTTTCCGACGCATAGATGTTGCCGATGCCGACGACGCGATGGCCGTCCATCAAGGTCGGCTTGATGGCGGCCGACAGCCCGGCGAATTCCTTCCTGAGCCACGCGGCGTTGAACTCCTCCGTCAGCGGCTCGATACCGAGCACGGCCAGCAGCGGATGCGCCAGCGGATCGCCCTGCAGCCAGAGAATCGCGCCGAAGCGGCGAGGGTCCCGCAGGCGCAGGGCAACGGACTTTCCCTTGATGGCGAATACCAGATCGAAATGGTCATGCTTTTCGGCGGCAAGGGTGGCGGGGACCAGCCGCAAGCTGCCGGACATGCCCAGGTGGATCAGCACGTGCCCGTGGCCGAAGTCCAGCAACAGGTATTTGCCGCGGCGGCTGACCTCCACCAGGCGGGATCCGGCGAGCGTCCGCTGCAAACCCGGAGGCAGCGGATAGCGCAGCGCCGGTGTTCGGGCAATGACACCGGAGACCCGGCTCCCCGTCAGAACCGGAGCGATGCCGCGACGGGTGACCTCGACTTCCGGCAGTTCAGGCATGCCTGGACTCGAACGAATTTGCGGGCGAAACTGCTAACATCACCGCATTGTATGTGACGGCTGTATTTGCCAGCTGCGTTTGCCAGCAGTGTTTGCCAGCGGCGTTTGCCAGCCGTGTTCCGCCCAGGTACCGCGCCCATGAACTTTTTGTCATCCATCTTCGCGCTCTTGCTAACGCTGGCGAGTGCCTGCGCCTGGGCGCAGGCGCCTGCCGCGCAACCGGCCCCGGTGCCGGCGAAAGCAGAGGATCGGCTGCCGAAGCAGGAGCTGACCGGGCAGATTCTCTATCAGTTCCTGCTCGCCGAAATTGCCGCTCAGCGAGGTCAGTTCGCGCTTGCGGCCGGCGCCTACCTTGATCTGGCGATGAGCACGCGCGATCCGCGCATTGTGCGCCGCGCCGCAGAGGTCGCCTTTCATGCGCGACAGTACGATTCCGCGCTGGAGGCGGCCCGCTTGTGGTTGAGCCTCGAGCCCGAGTCCCAGCAAGCGAGGCAGATGCTCGCGACCTTGTTGCTCGCCAGCGGACGCATAGAGGAACTGGCCGGCAGCCTGGCCCGCGATCTGGCAGCGGAGGGGCCGCGCGTGGGTGAAGCCCTGATTCGCATGGTACGGGCCTTCGCCCGCTATCCCGACAAACTTGCGGTACAGCGCCTGTTCGATCAACTGACGCAGTCCTATCCCGATCTTGCCGAAGCCCACCTGGTGCGCGCTCAAACAGCGGTTGGCGTAGGTGATGCCGACCGCGCGCGCAGCGAGATTAACCGGACGCTGGAGTTGCGTCCGACCTGGGAGCTGGCGGCCCTGTTCAAGGCGGAACTGCTGCCGAAGGGAGCGGCGCAGCTTGATTTTCTGAAAGCATGGCTGGCGGCCAATCCCGACGCGCTGGATGTGCGGCTGGGGTATGCCCGGGGCCTGGTGGGCGACAAGCGTTACCAGGACGCACGGGCCGAGTTCCGTCGCCTGCTGTCGGCAAGCCCGGACAATCCGGACATGCTTTACGCCGTCGGCATACTCTCGCTGCAAGTCAATGACGCCGCCGAAGCCGAGCAGCAGCTCAAGCGTTTCGTCGAAATCGGGCGTGGCGACATGGATCCCGCCCGCTTCTATCTGGGGCAGATCGCCGACCAGGCCGGACGTCTCGAGGAAGCGGTGCGCTGGTACGATCTGGTGGCTGCCGGTGAGCACGCCATGCCGGCGAAGGTGCGTGCCGCCCAGGTGTTGCTGCGCCAGAACAAGCTCGACGAAGCGCGCGAGCGCCTGGCGGCGGCGCGGGCCGGTACACCGGGCGACAGCCGCCTGGTGGTGGCGGAAGCGCAGTTGTTGCGTGATGCCGGGCGCCACGCCGACGCGTTCGCTTTTCTGGTCAAAGCGCTGGAAGTGCAGCCGGATCAGCCGGAACTGCTCTACGAAACGGCCTTGACCGCGGAGAAACTCGGCTACGTCGATGTGATGGAGCGCCACCTGCGCCGCCTGATCGCGCTCAAGCCGGATTCCGCGCAGGCCTACAACGCGCTGGGCTATTCGCTGGCCGACCGCAATCTGCGCCTTGACGAAGCCGCGCAGCTGATCGACAAGGCGCTTTCGCTGACACCGGATGATCCCTTCATCCTTGACAGCAAGGGCTGGGTCCTGTTCCGTCAGGGCAAGCCGGCCGCCGCTCTGGAAGCGCTGCAGAAGGCTTACGCCCAGAAGCCCGATGCCGAAATCGCCGCCCATATCGGCGAGGTCCTGTGGGCGCTCGGCCGCTCCGGCGAAGCGTTGGCGGTATGGCGCGAGGCGACCAAGGCGCACCCGACCAATGAAGTTCTGGCTGCGACCATCAAGCGATTCGTACCCTGAGAGCTTGTGAATAAATCTACTGCGCGTGCCGGATCGGGGATTGGGCGGTGCTCGCTATCCTCATGTACAAACGCGTACATTCCGGTAGCTGCGCTCCGGCCGCACCCCGCTGCGGCCCGCTCGCTACGATTTCTTCGCAAGCTCTAATGCGATCGTGGCTGCTTGGCCTTGCTGCCCTGTTCGTCGGCGCCTGTGCCGAGTTGTCGTCGCCAACCGATGCCTCGCGTGCGCTCGGCCCGCCGCTTGCAAGCGTCAGCGCCGAAGGACGCATTTCCTTGCGGCAAGGCGAGCGCCGCGACCACCTGCGCTTTCGCTGGGAACATTCGCCCGGAAGCGATGTCGTGCTGCTCATGTCGCCTCTGGGGCAGGGTCTGGCCGAGCTGACGCGCGACAAGGACGGCGTGCGGCTGACGCAGCCGAATCAGCCAGCCATTTCCGCCGAGACGCTGCCGCAACTGGCGCAGCGCGTCCTCGGCGCACCGCTGCCGCTGGACGCCATGGCTGACTGGCTGCGCGGCGCCCGTCCGGAGTTGAGCGGCGAGGTCGATGGCTGGCGCGTGGTGATCAGCGAGACATCGGCGTATCGCCAGCGCCGACTTTTGCGGGTGATGGAAGCCCGTCGCGAGGACGTCGACTTCAAGCTCATCGTCGATGACTGGGATGCGCCCGAATGAGTGCCGTGCCGATGAGCGATTGGCAGCGTGACTGGCCGGCCCCGGCCAAGATCAACCTTTTCCTGCATGTCGTCGGACGCCGCGCCGATGGCTACCATTTGCTGCAGACCGTGTTCCGCTTCCTTGATTTCGGCGACACGATTCGTTGCGAACCGCGCAGCGACGGCCGCATCGTGACCGCAACCCCGCTACCCGGGGTGCCGCCCGAAACGGACTTGACCGTTCGCGCGGCTACCGCGCTGCGCGCGGCTAGCGGCGCCACGGCCGGAGTCACCCTGCATGTCGACAAGCGATTGCCGATGGGCGGCGGGCTGGGCGGCGGCAGTTCGGATGCGGCGACGACACTGATCGCGCTGAATCGTCTGTGGCAAACCGGCCTCGATTCGGCCGAACTGCAACGAATCGGCCTTGCGCTGGGCGCTGACGTGCCGATCTTCGTTCACGGCCACACCGCCTTCGCCGAAGGAGTGGGCGAACGCTTCACCGATCTGCTGCTGGCGCCCGCCTGGTATCTGCTGCTGGTGCCCAATGTGGCCGTGCCGACCGCGGATATATTTCGTTCGCCACATTTGCGCCGGGATACGCCTGCCATCGACGCGGGAGACTGGACGCCGGGCTTCGGCCACAACGATCTCGAAGCAGTGGCCTGTGCGCTCTATCCCGAAGTGAAGCGGCATCTCGACTGGCTGCGACGCTACGGCGACGCGCGCATGAGCGGCTCGGGCGCCTGCTGTTTCGTCGAGTTTGACGGGGAGTCGGCCGCACGGGCGGCCCTGGCTGCGTTGCCCGCCGACATGAGCGGCTTTGTGGCCGCCGGACGGGACCGGCATCCGCTCGCCATGATTTGACAGCAGCAGCGAAAACCCCGAAAATGCGCGTCCTTTCGACCTATGCTCTCAAGGCGGCGTGTCGACGATGGGGAGTCGCCAAGTTGGTTAAGGCACTGGATTTTGATTCCAGCATGCGAAGGTTCGAATCCTTCCTCCCCAGCCAACCTTTTCACGGAATGGTAGCGGACAGAGCGGCCTCGACAGTTTCGCCCGCCCGCTTCACTTGAGCAGACCGACATGGCCTACGACAGCCTGATGGTATTTACCGGCAACGCCAACCCCAAGTTGGCGGCCGATGTCGTCAAACGCCTGCACATTTCCTTGGGGCGCGCCGAAGTCGGCCGCTTTTCGGACGGCGAGGTCAGTTGCGAAATCCTTGAGCATGTGCGCGGCCATGACGTCTTTGTGCTGCAGTCGACCTGTTTTCCGACCAACGACAATCTGATGGAACTGATGGTCATGGTGGACGCCCTGAAGCGGGCCTCCGCCGGACGCATCACTGCCGCCATCCCGTATTTCGGCTACGCCCGCCAGGATCGCCGGACGCGTTCGGCGCGCGTCGCGATTACCGCCAAGGTGGTGGCCAACATGTTGCAGACGGTCGGCGTGCAGCGCGTGCTGACGGTTGACCTGCACGCGGACCAGATTCAGGGCTTCTTCGACATACCGGTCGACAATGTGTACGCGGCGCCGATCCTGCTGGGCGACATCTGGAAGCAGCGGCATGAGGATTTGCTGGTGGTCTCGCCCGACGTCGGCGGCGTGGTGCGTGCCCGCGCCCTGGCCAAGCGCCTGGAGTCGGATCTGGCCATCATCGACAAGCGTCGGCCAAAGGCCAACGTGTCGGAAGTCATGAACATCATCGGTGAAGTCGAGGGCCGCACCTGCGTCATCATGGACGACATGGTGGATACCGCCGGCACCCTCTGCAAGGCGGCTCAGGCACTCAAGGAGCATGGCGCCAAGAGCGTGCTGGCCTACTGTACCCATCCGGTGCTGTCGGGCAGCGCCGTTTCACGGATCGAAGAGTCCGAACTCGACGAACTGGTGGTCACCGATACCATTCCGCTGTCTGATGAAGCCCGCGCCTGCAAGCGCATTCGCCAGATATCGATTGCCGAGTTGATGGCCGAAACCATGTTGCGCATCAGCAACGAGTCATCGGTCTCCTCGCTGTTCATGGATTGACGATAAATTCTCACCCCCTTGCCTGGTCGCGGGCGAGGGATTTCACCGCAGTACCTACTGGAGTAAATCATGCAACTTGAATTCAATGCAAACAAGCGCGATGGACAGGGCACCGGAGCGAGCCGCCGCCTGCGTCGCACCGGCCGGGTTCCCGGCATACTCTATGGCGGCAGCACCGCGCCACAGTCGATCGACATCGATCACAACGAGCTGTTTCAGCTGCTGCGCAAGGAGGCCTTCTATTCCTCCGTGCTCAACGTGAACCTCGACGGCAAGAAGGAAATGTGCCTGCTGCGCGATGTGCAGCGCCACCCCTATCGTCCGGTGATCCTGCACGCTGATTTCCAGCGCGTCGATGCCACCCACAAGCTGCACCAGAAGGTGCCGCTGCACTTCATCAATGCCGATGTCTCGCCGGGCGTCAAGCTCTCCGGCGGCATGGTGCAGCACGTCATGTCCGATCTGGATGTGCGTTGCCTGCCGAAGGACCTGCCGGCCTTCATCGAAGTCGATCTGAAGGACATCACTTCCGGTCACTCGATGCACGTCTCCCACCTCACGCTGCCGGCCGGCGTCGAAGCCGTGCTGCACAAGGGCGAAGACCCCGTCGTGGCGACCGTCATCGTGCGTGGCGGCAAGGCGGAAGAGGAAGCTCCCGCGGCCGAAGCGGCGCCTGTCGTGGCGGCTCCGGTGGAGAAGAAGGCCGAGAAGAAGTCCGAGAAGACCGACAAGAGATAATCTCTTGCAGGCTTCACTGCGTCTGATCGTCGGCCTCGGCAATCCCGGGGCCGAATACGCTGAAACCCGGCACAACGCCGGGTTTTGGCTTTGTGAGCGCCTGGCACGCGAACTCGGCGTCAACCTGAGTCGCGAGTCGCGCTTCCATGGCCTCGCCGGGCGTTCGCGCACCGGCGACCTGTGGTTGTTGCTGCCGCAGACCTTCATGAACCGCTGCGGCCAGTCGGTGCGCGCACTGACGCAGTTCTACCGCATCGAGCCGGCTGAAATGCTGGTGTTGCATGACGAACTTGACCTGCCGCCGGGACAGATGCGGCTCAAGTTCGGCGGCGGGCTGGGCGGCCACAACGGACTCAAGGACATCACCGCGCACCTGGGTACCCAGGACTACTGGCGGCTGCGCATCGGCATCGGCCATCCCGGCGACAAGAACGAGGTCGTCGACTATGTGCTGAAGCCGCCGCGCAAGGAAGAGCGCAGCGAGATCGACGCCGCCCTGGACCGTGCGCTACTGGCCTGGCCAACGCTGGCGCGAGGTGAGTTCGGTGCGGCTACCCAAAAAATCAATTCCAAGCCGTCAGCGGCAGTGAAAGAAACCCCATGAGTCTCAAATGCGGCATCGTCGGATTGCCCAATGTCGGCAAGTCCACCCTCTTCAACGCGCTGACCAAGTCGGGCATCGCGGCGGAGAACTATCCCTTCTGCACCATCGAGCCGAACGTCGGCATTGTCGAAGTGCCGGACCCGCGGCTGGCCGCACTGTCTGCCATCGTCAAGCCGCAGAAAATCCAGCCGGCCATCGTCGAGTTCGTCGATATTGCCGGGCTGGTGGCCGGTGCCAGCAAGGGTGAGGGTCTGGGCAACCAGTTCCTCGCCAACATCCGCGAAACCGATGCCATCGTGCATGTGGTGCGCTGCTTCAGCGACGACAACGTGATTCATGTCGCGGGGAAGATCGATCCGCTGTCCGACATCGAAGTCATCGATACCGAATTGGCGCTGGCCGACATGACCGCGGTGGAGCGCGCATTGAATCGCACCTCGAAGCTGGCCAAGTCCGGCGGCGACAAGGATGCCAAATTGCTGGTGCCGGTGCTGGAGAAGTGCCTGGCCCAGTTGAATCAGGCCAAGGCCATCCGTGCGCTGGATTTTTCGAAAGAAGAATGGGCGCTGCTCAAACCCTTCTACCTGATCACGGCCAAGCCGGTGCTATATGTCGCCAACGTCAAGGAAGGCGGCTTCGAGAACAACCCCTATGTCGAGGCGGTGCGTCGCCACGCTGCAGAAGAAAAGGCCGAAGTGGTTGCGGTGTGTGCCGCCATCGAGTCCGAAATCGCCGATCTGGAGGATGATGAAAAGCAGATGTTCCTCGCCGACCTCGGGCTGACCGAGCCGGGGCTGAACCGCCTGATTCACGCCGGCTACAAACTGCTCGGCCTGCAAACCTACTTCACGGCGGGCGTAAAGGAAGTGCGCGCCTGGACCATCCATGCCGGCGACACGGCGCCCAAGGCCGCCGGTGTGATCCATACCGATTTCGAAAAGGGCTTCATCCGCGCCCAGACCATCGCCTTCGACGATTTCATCGCCTGCAAGGGTGAAGCCGGCGCGAAGGAGGCGGGCAAAATGCGCGCCGAGGGCAAGGAGTACGTCGTCAAGGATGGCGACGTGCTGAACTTCCTGTTCAACGTCTAATTGTCGCCTGGTCTCGCGGTTGAGCGCGCTGCTCGTTGGCGACGCGCAGGGTGACGTCGGCGATCATCCAGACGCTGCGTGACGAGCCGCCGGCCATCTTGCGGCCCGAGAACTCCGCCCAGAATTCACTGCCGTCGGCTCGGTGCAGGCGATACATGCCTTGTGCCAGATGTCCTCTGTCAAAGGCGCTGGTCCGGTCGGCGAGAAACTGATGGGCCTCCTCGGCGCTGACAAAATGTGCATGGAGGGAGGCGGTGGTGAGTTCCTGGATGCGGCGGCCGAGCATGTCGCCGAGCCGCGCGTTGCACTTGACCACATGCTTGTCGTCAATCACCGCAATTCCCAGCGGCGACGACTCGAAGATCGCCTGCTGTTCTTCAAGCAGCGACTCGGCTTCCGTGCTGCGCTGCAGGTTATCTGTAACCGAGCTGTAAAGCGTACGCTGCACCAGGATCAATACGGCGATGCCGCCCGCGGCGGCGGCCAGCGCCCATGGCGCCGCATGGCCTGCGCCAAAAGCATAATAGACAAAGGGTGGGATCAGGATGGGAACGGTGAACAGCCAGAACGCGACATGGCTTTCGGCGAGGAATACCGCCCCGGTGAAGGCGATCACTACTACCGCCAGGACGGCAAACATTTGTGCATCGTGACTCGTCGCGGGAGGAAAAAGAGGTCCGAAAAGCGCACTCCAGCCCAGGCTGGCAAGAAATGCACCGCCGGCAAAGACCCACTCCCAGTGGTGAATACGCGTGCTTTGCCGGTCGGCCTTGCCGAACATGTGCCAGACCCACATGCGCACGGCGACCACCGTGAGCATGTAGGCCACCCACAGCTTGAGAACTTCCAGTTCTATGGTGCCGAACAAAATGAGAAAGCACAGAAGAATACCGATCATCGCCGCGATGCTGCCGCTTGGCAGGCGCTGGAAAACCATCTCTATGCGGCGAACTTCCGCGGCATCGCTCAGTTTTCGGGACAAGAGGGTGCTCATTGCTGGCCTTTGCTCATGTTCCAATCATAACCGCATATTCGTGCCGCTCAACTCGTGCCGCCCTGCCCAGCGATTTCGGCGCGCACCGTGTCCATGTCGAGCGCCATGGCTTGCTCGATCAGCTGTTCAAAGGCGCTGGCGGGCAGCGAGCCTGCCTCGGAATAGATGATGATCTGGTCGCGAAAGACCATCAGCGTCGGAATCGATCGGATAGTGAAGGCGGCGGCGATTTCCTGCTGCTCTTCGGTATTCACCTTGGCGAATACCACATCGGCGCGCTTTTCCGATGCTGCCTCGAAAGTGGGCGCGAAGGCGCGGCAGGGCGCACACCAGGGCGCCCAGAAGTCTATGATCACGTTGGCGTGTTCATTGATGGTCTGTTGAAAATTGTCAGCGTTGAGTTCCAGTATGGCCATGGCCGATTCCCCGATTGAGATGAAGCGAATGCTACCGTTTTGCCGCGCGGCGTGCTATCACTCTGCCCGATGACTCTCGTCAAATCAGTTTATCGCGGGCGCTTCGCCCCCTCTCCTACGGGCCCCCTGCATTTCGGCTCGCTGGTGGCTGCTGCAGGCTCGTTTCTGGAGGCGCGGGCCCGGGGCGGAGAGTGGCTGTTGCGCATGGAGGATGTCGATCAACCGCGCTGCTCGATGGCCGCTGCGGACGAAATTGTCCGCGCGCTGGAGGCGTTTGGCTTTGCCTGGGATGGCGAGGTGGTCTGGCAGAGCCGTCGCACCGAAGCCTATGCCGCGGCTCTGGAGCGGCTGAAGGCGGCGGGCCGGGTGTTTCCCTGCGGCTGCACACGCCGCGAACTCGCCGATTCGGCGATCGCCCCGGATGGTGCCACACTCTACCCGGGCACCTGCCGTCACGGGCTGCCGGATGGGCGCGCGCCGCGGGCCTGGCGCATCGCCGTGGGGGATACCCGGATCAGTTTCGATGATGCGATCCAGGGCCGGATCGCCAGCGATCTGGCCAGCGAGGCGGGCGACTTCATCCTCCTGCGCGCCGACGGCCTGTTCGCCTACCAATTGGCGGTGGTGGTCGACGATGCCGAGGCCGGCATTACGCATGTCGTGCGCGGCGCCGACCTGCTGACATCGACTCCGCGCCAGATATTTCTGCAGCAATGTCTCGGGGTGCCGACACCGGGCTACGCGCATCTGCCGGTGGCGGTCAATGCCGCGGGCGAAAAGCTGTCGAAGCAGACGCGTGCGGCGCCGGTGAACATTTCACGCCCCGGCCCGGCGCTGATTGCGGCGCTGGAATTCCTCGGGCAGCGGCCGCCGCAGGATTTGCGTGGCGCCACCGTGCAAGACATCTGGGTGTGGGCAATGGCAAATTGGCAGCTGGGCTACGTGCCTTGCGGGCCGGCGCAAGCCGGCATCGGGCAGAACGCTGCGAGATGGGATAATCGGGCCGATACGTGAGAGAAAGCAAACCATGATTGTTGAAGATGTCGCCGGCCTGCGCCGCGTGCTTCACGGCAACCGCGTGATTGCCGTGGTCGGCTTGTCGCCCAGTTGGAACCGGCCCAGCTATTTCGCCGCCAAGTACATGCAGGAGCATGGCTACACCATCATCCCGGTAAATCCGGGCGCGACGGAAATCCTTGGCCAGAAATGCTATCCGGACCTCGCGGCGATTCCGGTCAAGATCGACATGGTGGATGTGTTCCGCAAGCCCGAGGACGTGATGCCGATCGCCGACGAGGCGATTCGCATTGGGGCCGGCTGCCTCTGGCTGCAGCTGGGCGTCATCAACGCGGAGGCGGCCGACAAGGCATCTGCCGCCGGGCTCGATGTGGTCATGGATCGCTGCGTGAAGATCGAATACGCAAGGTTGTTCGGCGGCCTCAACTTTGCCGGCGTCAATACCCGCGTCATCTCAGCCAAGCGCCCGCCCTGCCCGCCGCTGCAAGGCTAGGCGCGCTCGAGCTTAGCGCCCCTTGGCGTTGCCCCACAGCAGCTTGTGCAGTTGCAGCTGAAAGCGCACCGGCAGGCGATCATCGAGGATCCACTGCGCCAGTTGTGCCGGATCGAGCTGGCCCTGCACCGGTGAGAACAGCACCGGGCAGCGTTCGAAAACTCGGCGCTTGCCGGCCCGCGAAGCGGAATCCCCGGCAGACAAAGTCTGACACGCCGATACCGCCCAGTCATAGTCCTCGCGCGAGGCAAGAACGAATTTCAGCTCGTCGCGAGCCGTCAGCAGGTCGAGGTTTTCCCACACGTTCTTCGCCGCTTCTCCCGAACCGGGCGCCTTGAGGTCGACGATGCGCGCCACGCGCGGATCGACGTCGCCGATGTGGAGCGCGCCGCTGGTTTCGAGCGATACCGAATAGCCCGCATCGCATAGGGCTACCAGCAGCGGCAGGCAGTTCTTCTGCGCCAGTGGTTCGCCGCCAGTGACGCAGACTGTGTGGCAGTCGAATGCCGCGACGCGTCGCAGGATGTCGCCAAGACTCAGGGATTCGCCACCGCTGAAGGCATAGTCGGTATCGCACCAGACGCAGCGCAAGGGGCAGCCGGTGAGCCGGACAAATACAGTGGGTAGCCCGACGCGGCTGGATTCGCCCTGGATGGAATGAAAGATTTCGGTGACGCGCAGTGAGTGTTGCAATTGAGCGTCTCTTGCGGCAGGCACTACTTCTTCTTCAGCCTGAGCTTGGCCCTCTTGCCGGCTTCGCTGTTGGGATAGCGTTCGGCCAGTTGTTCGAGGCTGATCCTGGCCGCCTTCAAATCCCTGCCGGCTTCGAGGCTGGCGACGCGGCTTTCCAGCGCGCTTGGGGCGCGTTCGTCGTTGGGCCAGGCCGCGGCAAACTTGCCGAAGAGTTCGGCGGCGACGGCGTGATCCTTGGCCTGGGCATGGGCGTAGCCGCCCCAGTAATGCGCCGAGGCAGCCAGGCTGCTGTTGGGGTAGGTCTTGATGAACGCAAGGAAGGCGGCACCTGCTTCCTTGAACTTCGATCCTTTGAGACCGGCCAGCGCTGCCTCGTAGTCTCGGGTTTCCTGCGCGGGGTCGACCTTCGGGGTTTCTGCCTTGGCTTCGGCGGGCGGCTGTTCGATCTTCCTCAGCCGGTTGTCGAGGTCGACATAGAAATCCTTTTGGCGCTTCTGCGCGGCCTCGAGCTCATAGGTCAGGACTTCGATTTGGCCGCGCAATTTCGAGATGTCGGTCTTGATCGCCTCGACCTGGTTGGCGAAGTCGATCTGGTTGCGGCTGACCATGTCGGCGCGCTTGCCCAGATCCGTCACTTCCCCGCGCAGCTGCTCGATTCGGTTGCGCGCTTCGTCGTCGTCGAACAGGCCCGCCTGAGCTGGCAGGGGCAATGCCGCCGCCAGCAGAAGGGTCAGCAGGCCGGCCAGCCGGGACGCCACCGCGCGGCTCATGCTCAGAACTCTCCCGAGTACAGCATGTCGCCGCGACGATTCTTCGCCCAGCATTCTTCAGTCGATTCGGTGCAGACCGGCTTCTCTTCGCCGAGGCTTACGGCTTCGAGCTGGTCTTCCTTCGCGCCAAGAAGGGTCAGCGCCTTTCTTACCGCGTCGGCGCGCTTCTGGCCCAGCGCCAGGTTGTATTCGCGGCTGCCGCGTTCGTCGGCATTGCCCTGGATCAGCATTTTCATTTTCGGGTTGGCCGAAAGGAACTTGCCGTGGGCCGTCAGCAGCGCCTGGAACTCATCCTTGACGATATAGCTGTCGTAGTCGAAGTAGACGCTGCGCTTGGACAAGGGGCTGCGCGGGTCCTTCAGCGCGGCGATGCTGTTGGGATCGAAGGCTTCCGGCGCTACCTTGGCTATGGGAGTGGTGTCGACCTTGATCGCGCCGGGCGTGCGTGATTCGACGCCGGCCGGATTCTGTTCGGGCGCCGGCGGCTGCGAGCCGCAGGCGGCCAGCAGCAGGGTCAGGGCGGAGAGGGGAATGATGAGTGCGCGCATGTTGGTTCCTTGATGAGTTCGGTGACCTTGCCTTATCGGACCAGCGGACCCCAGGCAGGTTCCCGCACGTCGGCGGCCTGCACGGAGAGTTTTTGCTTGACCCGGCCGTCGCTGGAGACAGCCGCCAGTACGCCGCGCCCGCCGATCTCGGTGGCATAGAGGATCATGCGGCCGTTGGGGGCGAAACTGGGCGACTCGTCCTTGGCGGAGTCGGTGAGAATCTGCGTCTGCTTGGTGGCCAGATCCATCAGCGCCAGCTGGAAGCGGCCACCGTTCCTGGCAATGAAGGCCAGGCTCTTGCCGTCCGGCGAGGGGCGCGGCGTGACGTTGTAGCTGCCCTCAAAGGTGACGCGTTCTGCCGCGCCGCCCGACGTGGCGATGCGGTAGATCTGCGGGCTGCCACCGCGATCGGAAGTGAAGTAGATGAACTGGCCGTCCGGCGACCAGCGTGGCTCGGTGTCGATGCCGGAAGAGCTTGCCACGCGCGTCACGCCGCTGCCGTCGGCATTGACTACATACAGTTGCGACGAACCGTCCTTGGTCAGCACCACGGCCAGCTGCTTGCCGTCGGGCGACCAGGCCGGCGCCGAGTTCGAGCCCTTGAAGTTGGCGGCGACATGGCGCCGGCCGCTGGCCAGGTCATGGACGTAGACCACCGGTTTCTTGGCTTCGAAAGACACATAGGCGAGCTTGCCGCCGTCGGGCGACCACGCCGGCGAGATGATCGGTTCGCGCGATGCCAGCGCGGCCTGATCGTTGCTGCCGTCGGCATCGGCGATTTTCAGCTCGAAGCGACCGGTGCTCTTCACCACATAGGCGATGCGCGTGGAGAACACGCCCGGTTCGCCGGTGAGCTTTTCGTAGATGAAATCGGCAATGCGGTGCGCCGTCGCGCGCAACTGCGCGCCCGTGTGCAGGTAAGCCGGATTACCCAACGCGGCCTGCTTCGGCACGTCGGACAGGCGTACGCGGGTCTCGTAGCGGCCATCGGCGGCCGTTGCCACGGTGCCGCCGGCGACGGCGTCGGCGCCACGGTTCTTGAGATCCTCGAAGGCGGGCGTGGCACTTTCAGCCAGGGGGTTGCCGGCATCGATCAGACGGAACAGGCCGCTGCGCTCCAGGTCGGCGCGAACCACCGAGGTGAGCGCCTGGGCGACGATGCGCTCGCCGGTGAAGTCGGCAATGGCCACGGGCAGGCGGTTGGCGCCGGCGCCGGTAATTTCAACCGTGAGTTGGGCGTAGGCCAGGAAAGACGTGAATGCCAGACCGACAGCGACGAGCAAGGCGTTGAATTTCATGGGCTGAATTATAACGGGCTAGTCCCCTATGGGTCGGTAGGGAATGTTCAGCAAACGGTCAAAAACGTCACCTTGCTCGGGTTTTGGCAAAGGACTGGACATCAGAATGGCGCGTTCAACGGCCGCATCAAGCGCGGGATTCCCCGAAGATTTTTTCACCTTGACGCTGATAACCTCGCCGCTCGGCAGTTGCGTCACCTCGAACACGGCCTCTGGATTTCCCTTGATTCCCGGCGGCAGCACGATCCTGCCGCGGATCTTGTCGCGGATCTTTCCGAGGTAATCGGCGATGGCCTTGTTGCGGGCTGCGCTCGCCTGCGCTGCCTTCATTTGCGAGAGCTCCTGCGCCGCGCTGTCGGCCTGCTTGCGCTGCGTCAGTTGCTCGGCCTCGCGTTTGAGTTGTTCCTGGAAGGGATCGACGCGCGGCCGGGGCGGCTCCACTTTCGGCGGCGGCTTTGGCTTTTCCTTGTCCTTGACGGCGATGTCGGGTTTCGGTGGCGCCGGCGCGGGTTCGGGCTTCGGCGCAGGAGGCGGTACAAAAGTCGGCGCTGGCGGTACGGCGGCGGGCTCCGGCATGGCACGCACCAGTTCGACCTCGACCACGTCGGTAGCCTTGGTCTGCCAGCGCACGCCGTAGAAAAGGAATCCGGCCAGCACCAGATGCACCGCGATCGCGAGCGCGATGGAAATGCGTTTGCCGGGTTTGTTGCCGCGCGGCAGTATCGGTGAATCCGCGCTCACTTGCCCGACGCTACCGGCTGTACCAGAAGACCGATCTTCGCCACCTGCTGGCGCTGCAATTCATCCATCACGCCCAGCACCACTTCGTACTTGACGCTACGATCGCCGGCAATCAGCACCGCCTGCTGTGGATTGGCCGCCTGCGCTTCCTTCAGCCGGGTGGCGAGGTCGGCACGCGTCACGGCCTGTTCGGCACTGCCTTTGGCCCGATCGCGCAGCGCCAGCGAGGCATCGGACTTGATGATGACTTCGAGCGGCGCCACCGGTGGCAGGCTGCTCTTGCCCACGCTGGGCAGATCGATGCTGCCGGGCTGGATCATCGGTGCGGTGACCATGAAAATGACGAGCAGGACCAGCATTACGTCGATGTAGGGCACGACATTGATTTCGTTCATGAGGCGGCGCTTACGCATGCGTCGCCTCCTCGGAGCCCAGGTAGTGGACCTTCAGCCGCTCGAAGAGCGACAGCGGGTCGTAGTCGGCATTCTTGTCGAGGAAATTGCGCCGCCACATCTCGTTGTAGAAGTGCACGGCATGGGCATTTGCCGGCAGCATCGTCAATCCGGAGACCAGCGTCGGAATCTGCCACCAAGGGATCGGGTTGATCACTTCGGGGGTCAGCATGAACTTGGTGAGCCCCAACTCGGTCACCGCCTCGTGGAGCGCACGAGGGCCCGTACTTGCCCAGGGAGCCGTGGCGAGATCGGTCGCCTGGGCGATTTCGAGGGCGCGGGCGACGACCGCCGATCCAGCCGGGGCTTTGAAGACGCAGCAGTTGACACTGATCCCGGGCGGCGCATTGTTCTGGCTGGCCAATCGCTCGGTGGCGAAGAAGTATTCCATGCCCGAGGCGAAGGTCAGCGGCTTGATGCAGACTGAATCGCAGTCCGACCAGATGCCGCCACGCTGGAGCAGCAGCTCGTAGCGGAAGAAGTTGGAAAACATGCTCAAGCCGCCGTAGCCTTCGGATGACGGATTGGTGAAGATCGCCGACTCCGGCAGGATGGCGCGCGCGTCTTCCCAGATTGTTCCTTGCGGCAGGTTGGGAATCGGCTCGTAGGAAAAGAGCCGGACCGGATGCCCGTTCCGCAAGTGCGACACGATGGAGAGCCGCTCGACCTTGCTGAGCGCCCCTCGCACCCAGAGCATCTGGACTTCGGCCAGGCTCATCGCGTCTGCCGTTGCAGAATGTTGGAGAACTCTTCCATGAAGCTCTCAAAGCGCACCGCCACGCGATCCACGTCATGGGCAAAACGGTTGTAGGCGATCACCGCCGGAATCGCGGCGAAGAGGCCGATGGCGGTGGCGACCAGCGCTTCCGCAATGCCCGGTGCGACGGCGGACAACGTGGCCGTGCTCATGTTGGCCAGGCCGCGGAAGGCGTGCATGATGCCCCACACCGTGCCGAACAGGCCGACATAGGGCGAGACTGAACCGACCGAGGCGAGAAAGGCCAGATGCGCCTCGAGGTCGTCGATCTCGCGCTGGTAGGTGGCGCGCATTGCGCGCCGTGCGCCGTCGACCACGGCGGTCGGATCGATGGTTTTCTGGCCGCGCAACTTGGTGAATTCGCGGTAGCCGGCCTCGAAAATCCGTTCCAGCGCGCCGGTCTGGTGGCGGTTGTTGACGGCGCTCTGGTACAGCGCGTTGAGGTCGCCACCGCTCCAGAAATCGCGCTCGAACTTGTCCGTCTTGGTCCGTGCGTCGCGAATCGCGAAGGCCTTGCGGAAGATCCAGTACCACGACGTCAGCGACACCAGCGTCAGCAGCAGCATCACCAGCTTGACTACCAGGCTGGCATGGATGATGAGCTCGATGATGGAAAGATCCTGGGTAACGTTCATGTCGGTTGTTCCGGCTTTTCATAAATGTTCATCGGATTCGCTTCCGCCCCGCTCCGCAAGGTCCGGACACAAGCACTGCGCAGGACCATGTCCAACAACAGGGATCGAGATCCGGGGGCGGCATCTTCCACAAGCGCCGCATTCAACTGTACGATTGTACATTGCAGTCAGCGACGCTCATTGGCGAGCATCTGCAGCAGGAGCGCCTGTTTCTGCACCAGTTCGCCGCGCTTCACGAAATCGAGCGGGCTGATGAATGGCGAGCGCAGTTTCGGGAATGCCATATCCGGCGCTGGCTTCTCCACGAACGTGCACAAGTCCGCCCAGCCCTGGCCGGAAGTGACGGCGAGTTCGAGAATATCCTGTGGCCGGTCGGCGAAATAGCGGCGCACGGCATCGTGATGCCGTTCATAGACGTCGCGGAACCGGCCGCGATCGAACTGATACACGCCGTAAGTGGCAACGCGAATGAAATCGCGAAGCAGGGTTTGTTGCGAGGGCGGTGGCGCTCCAGAGAAATGGCGCTCCGCACTGTCCAGCCAGTTGTCGATGTCGCGTGTGGTAAGGATGAATTTGGAGCCGGGATAAGCGAGGTCGAGCTGCCGGAAGTAGGTCGGGGTCGGAAGGTCGCAGCAGGCGTCGAAATCGGCGAGCGGGTCCGTGTCGAAACGACCCGACAACCAGTGACTTGCCGCATCGGCGGGATAGTGAATCGACGGGATGCCAAGCAGCACCAGCGCGATATGCAAAGAGGTGGTGCCGGTGCGCGACAAGCCAAGGCCGAATACCTTGGCTGGAAAGGTCGGCTTCATATCCGGACGCCGAACGACAATCGGAATTCCCGGCTACGCATCACGTTGCTTGCGGAAGCTGCTGCCGGGCCGACAGTTGCTCATGAAGGGTGCGCGGGATCGCAATCGGCACGCCGCGCGCCGGATCGATGCAGGCCACCCGCACTTTCGCTTCAAACAACAGTTCCCTGTCGCGCAGGATGCGCTGGGCGAAGCTCACCTGCGCCCGTCCCATCGATGCGACGGCGGTTTCGATCGTGAGCTGGTCATCGAGCCTTGCCGGCTTGAGGAATTCGGCGCTGGCGGAGCGCACCGCGAAGGCGATGCCCCCCTTCATCAGGGCATTCTGGTCATGTCCGAGCGTGCGCAGCAGCTCCGTGCGGCCACGTTCGATGAAGCGAAAATAGTTCGCGTAATAAACGATGCCGGCGGCATCGGTATCCTCGTAGTAGACGCGAAGGGCAAGAACGATCGGGCTGGTCATCGATGAATTGTAGCCTGCCCCCGACAGGCGCCGGCGGCGCCCTCAAATCATGTGGAAGTGGGCCAGGCCGAAATCGTGACGGAGCGCCAGGAGGTCGTTGCCGTCATCCATCGCGTAACACGCGTAACCCGCACCGCTCAGCAGCGAGATCGTCATGGCGATCTCATCGGGTGGCAGGTGCAGGATCTCCATATGCACACACTTGGGTGCGTGGCGGGCAAGGTCGATCTGGCTCAGGACTTTCCAGTCGTAGCCTTCGGTATCAATCAGCAAGACATCGAACCCGGCGATTCCATGGGCGGCTTCGAAATCAGCGAAGCTGAGACAGTCGACCTCGACGGTTTCCAATTCGGCTTGCACGAGCTGATGTTGCTCCGCCGTCAGGCCCTTGCCGCTCAGCGGAGTGCGCTCGGGCACCAGCGAGGACAGGCCGGCGGCCCAGGGCGGCACGCGTCCGGACTCCACGGCTTGCGGACGGACGCGATGCATCGCGCTGCGCCCGCTGGCTTCGCCAATGGCGGCCTGCACGAAGTTCAGGTTCGGCAGTCCGGTCATGTTGCGCCGTAGCCGTTCAACATATTCAGGCATCGGCTCGACGAAGGTCCCGCTCCAGCCGTAGCGCCGGACTGCGGCATGCATAGGATCGAACGACACACCATCCATCGCGCCTATCTGGAGAAACCGGACCGCACTTTCGCTGCCGATGGCATCAAAGACCGATTGGCGGAATCGGGGTGAGGCAATGCCATCGACGATCTGCTGGCCACCCGCCAGGGCGACGTTGATCGAAAAACGCTTGCCTTGCTGCCCGTAGCGCAAGAGCCGGCTGAGCGTGCGGCCGTCTGTCGTTCGCAGCATCACCGGGTCGGTCTTGGAGTGGGCGGCCAGGCTTATCGAGGAGATGGGATGGTGCGGCAGGTAGGGCTCAACGTAGGTCGCGGTGCGTGTATCCAGGCCGATGGGCCCCAGGTGACCAATCCAGTGGTGGTGGAGCGGCAGAAAATGCGTGGGGAAGTTGCTTTGGTGCACAGCAAGCGTCATCGAGGCCTGGTCGATGTCGTAGTAAATTTTGCGGCGCAGACCCTGGGCCATCAGTTGTTGCCAGACTGCCCAGTGCGGGGCGTCGCGCCTGCCTGCAAACAGACTGCCGCTCAGGATCGGATGCAACTGGAACTGCCGTGCAATCTCAGGCCCGAAATACTGTTCCAGGCAGTTCATGTGCCATTGCATGGAGAAAACGACGTTGGTCTGAACCTTGAGCGGCCACAGGCTCCGGTCCGTGATCGGAAGCGCCGCAAAACCATCCTGCCGGGCGCCTTCGACGGCCGCATCGAGAACGTCGCTGTTTTGCAGCCAGGTATCGGAGTCGAGATAGACGATGACGTCCCAGGCCGGGAAGAAATTCGGAAAGAAGGGGCGGCCGATACAGACCTTGTACCATTCAGGCTGCCCCTCAAGACCGCTGATGGGCCAGTCGGGCTTGACGATGGTGTGCACGCCGAAATTGCGCAGCCAGTCGAGCTGATCCGCCGCAAGGCCGCCGTCGATAACCCCGAAGTCATATTTCTGCGCCGCACCGCAGGCGAAGAACGAATGCAGCAAGTCGCGAAGATAGTGAAAATAATCGCTGTTGCAGCCCGAGACGACAATCGCCTTGCGGGGAGTCATCCGAACAGGCCCTCACCGCTGGCGCTGTTTGCCGGTGCCAGCCCGAAATGCCTCCAGATGCTTGCCGTCGCCACCCGTCCGCGCGGCGTGCGCTGCAGGTAGCCCTGCTGGATCAGACAGGGTTCGAGCACGTCCTCGATGGTGTCGCGGGCTTCGCCGATGGCGGCGGCGAGGTTGTCGAGTCGCATCGTTCCGCCACCGAACTTTTCCGGCATGGACCTCCGCAACTTGCGGGCCATGATGTCGAACACGGTCAGCGCCTTATCAACCACCTTCGACCTCCGTTCGAAGAGGATTGCCAAGTAGTGCATCGGGATACTTGCTCAGGAACTGCCTCATGCGCAGATACTCGTCCAGGTCATCGACGTCATCTGTCCAGTCGGGGACCACGCAAAAGTGATCGCTGGCCGGGGGGTAAAAGACATAGCCATGGTCAGGGATCTGATGGGGAATCGGCAAGCCAGCATTACGCGGTACAACTCCCAGAGCCTCTGGCGCCAGACGGCTTGCGCACTCAATTGCGTGGCGGCGGCAATCAGGGTCGAGGATGCGCCTGCGTGAAAGCGTACCGCGTAGATCTCAGGCCATAACTTTCCGGAAAAAATATTACTGCCGAGTTTGCCGAAGAACTGCCAGTCCAGATGGGTCGGCGTCAGCAACTGCGCGATGGCAGCCTTGCTCCATACGACGTCGCCGAGGACGAACAGCACGGTTTCCGCCTTCTTCCATAGCTCCATGCAAGAAGAAAACGTCCCGATGATCTCGGCAGGAGCTTCGTTTGGCTGGAAACTCCGGACATTCCCGTGCGGATCTTCCAGGCTGCCGTACACGATAGGGTCGGCAATTCCAGCGGCAGCCAACAGGTCGATCGTTCGCCACAAGAGTGGACGACCTCCGATATCCACCAATAGCTTGTTCTTGACCGTCAGCATTGAATCACGTTCGATACCATCTGCCTGCGGCTGTTTCACCGTCGCTTGCCAGCGCAAGCCCTGGCCACCGGCAAGAATGATCACACATGGAAGCGGACCGGGATCAGCGTCGTTGTGATCTGCTCGCGTCATCTCTTTCCACGCAGGGAATCGAGTGGTATCACGAAAAAATTGTCGCGCTCGTCAAAAGGTGGCCGGATTCATTGGGCAAACAGGTCACCACGGTCAGCCTCCGGCGAAACCAACCCGAAATGCCGCCAGATGCTCGCCGTCGCCACCCGTCCGCGCGGCGTGCGCTGCAGGTAGCCCTGCTGGATCAGGAAGGGTTCCAGCACGTCCTCGATGGTGTCGCGGGCTTCGCCGATGGCGGCGGCGAGGTTGTCGACGCCGACTGGCCCGCCGGAGAATTTTTCGAGTATCGCGCCCAGCAGCTTGCGGTCCATGATATCGAGTCCGAGGTGATCGACGTCGAGCATGGTCAGCGCCGCGTCGGCGACGGCGCGCGTGATGGTTCCATCGGCCTTGACGTCGGCAAAATCGCGTACGCGGCGCAGCAGGCGGTTGGAGACGCGCGGCGTGCCGCGTGAGCGGCGGGCGATTTCGACCGCGCCCTCTTCGACGATGTCGCAGTTGAGCAGGTGGGCCGAGCGGCGCACGATGAGGGCGAGTTCTTCCGGCGTGTAGAACTCCAGCCGGGCGACGATGCCGAAGCGGTCGCGCAGCGGGTTGGTCAGCATGCCGGCGCGGGTGGTGGCGCCGATCAGGGTGAAGGGCGGCAGGTCGAGCTTGACCGAGCGCGCCGAGGGGCCTTCGCCGATCATGATGTCGATCTGGAAATCTTCCAGCGCCGGGTAGAGGATTTCCTCGACCACCGGTGAGAGGCGATGGATCTCGTCGATGAACAGCACGTCGTTGGGTTCGAGGTTGGTCAGCATCGCGGCCAGGTCGCCGGCACGCTCCAGCACCGGCCCCGAGGTCTGGCGCAGATTGACGCCCATCTCGCGGGCGATGATGTGCGCCAGCGTGGTCTTGCCCAGCCCCGGCGGGCCGAACAGCAGCACATGGTCCATCGACTCGGCGCGCCGCTTGGCGGCCTCGATGAATATTTCCAGTTGCCCGCGAATCTTCTGCTGACCGACGTAATCCGCCAACCGCTTTGGCCGCAGGGCGCGCTCGAGCGCGTCTTCCTGCGTCGATTCCTTGCCGGCGGAGATCAGTCGCTCGGGGGATGGCTCGGCGAATTTGTCGGTCTGGATGCTCATGCGGACAGTTTAATGTGAAAGTCGCGCCAGCGACTCACAATGCTCCCCTCTACCCTGGCGGGAGAGGGGCTGGGGGTGAGGGGGAAGCGGCACGGCTTTCATCGTCGAGGGCGATGCCCATCGTCATGATCGTTAGCCGACCCGGGCTAGGATGATTTTGAAAGCAGCTTGAGCGCCGCGCGGATGCCGTCGGAGACCGAAACTTCCGGCGCCAGCCCCTTCATGGCCGTCAATGCTTCGCGTTCGTTGTAACCGAGCGCCAGCAGGGCATTCATGATGTCGGAAACGGCGTCGCCCGCCGTGTCGCCAGCGCCGACTTTTGTGCCGCTGGTTGCCAGCGTCTTCGGCAATCGGTCGCGCAGTTCCAGCAACAGGCGTTCGGCGGTTTTCTTGCCGATGCCGGGAACCTTGGTCAGCCGTCCGGCTTCCTGCAAGGTCACCGCCTGCGCCAGTTCCGTCACCGACATGCCCGAGAGCACCGCGAGTGCCGTGCGGGCGCCGATGCCGGAGATCTTCAGCAACTGGCGGAAGGCGGCGCGTTCGTCCTGCGAGGCGAAGCCGTACAGGTAGTGGCCGTCCTCGCGCACGATCAGGTGCGTATGCAGCGACACCTTCTCACCGGTGGCCGGCAGGTTGTAGAAGGTGCTCATCGGCACATCGACTTCATAGCCGAGGCCCTGCACATCCACTGTGATGGAGGGCGGGTTCTTTTCGATGAGGGTTCCGCTGATGCGACCGATCATGACGTTCCTTCTTTTTGTGCGGGACCATCGAGCATTTCGGCGATGCGCCGGACAAGATTGCCGATTACGGCCTGTTGATCGAATGCCGCGTACTTGGCGGCAAAGGCCCGGGCGTTTTCGCGCCAGGAGGGATTATCGATCAGGTCGGCCAGTACCGCGCGCAGATCGCCCGGTGGCTGCTCGGGATTCACCATGCGTCCCGCGCCCATTTCCTCGACCCGGCGCGCCACGAGAAACTGCTCCAGATGTCCGGGCAGCAGGAGCAGCGGCTTGCCGGCCAGCAGAAAGGCGGTGGTCGTCGCCAGACTGGCGTAGGTGATCGCGATATCGGCTTCGCGCGTCATTTGCTCCATATCGGCCGGATGATCGATGAACGCCAGATGAGGCGCGGCATATCGGGCGGCCAAAGCCGGCGGCATGTTCGGAAAGTAAACCACCGCGGCGTGTCCGAGCGCGAGCAGCGCAGCCAGCACCGCTTCGTGGTGGGGGCTCTCCGGGCGCAGATAGGCGAACAGCCGGGGAGTTCGCCCGGCTGGCCACGTCGCGCTGCGGCCGGTGCCGGCGCTGGGCAGGCTGCCCCAGTAGCGCGCCGGTCCACGCGACGGGTAATGGTCGAGTTCGGGGAAGGTCACCAGCGCTTCTTCGGCGACATCGAACAGATCGGCCAGATGCTGCATTCGGGCGCACTCGAAGCGGGCCAGCACCGCATTGACGGCAGACAACGCAGTCACGTCGAGTTGGCTGATGGTCTGCTCCGGCACCGACGCCCACGGCCGCATGTTCGGCAAGGGGCTGTGCCGCGGCGGGGCCGTGAAGCCATTGGAGAACAGCATGACCGGGATGCCCAGGGTGCGCGCCGCAAGCAGTGCCGTCGGCGCGTGATCCGCCAGCACCAGTTGGGCGCCGGTCAGGCGCATGGCCTCGCGCCAGCCGCCGACCAGTCCGAACAGGGCACGCGGATCGGAGTAGCCGAACCGCAGCAGGATATCGGCATAGGTGAGGGGCGGGCCCGGCCGGGCGGCTTCGGGTACGGTCGGCGCGGCCAGCCAGGCGAAGCCCTCGCCCGCCAGAAAATCACCGACTACGGCGGGCTGGGTCACCATCCAGTGCACGTCGTGTCCGGCGTCACGCAAGGCTCGCGCCAGCGGCATGAACGCTCCCACATGTCCCAGATTCGCGCCGAATTCCCACGCATAAAGGATCGACGCCATCAGACCAGCCTCCCGCCCTTGACTCGGCGTCCGGCGGTAGCCAGCGCTCCCATGCCCTGCCCGCCGTGGGCGTGGGCGATGGCGCAGGCCAGCGCGTCGGCGGCGTCGGCGCTCGGGATGCCCGGCAGCTTGAGCAGGCGCGCCACCATCTGCTGCACCTGTTCCTTCGCCGCCTTGCCGTGGCCGACCACGGCCTGCTTGACCTGCAAGGCGGTGTATTCCGCCACCGGCAGGTTAGCCGTGACCAGCGCCGAAATCGCCGCGCCGCGCGCCTGGCCGAGCAGCAGCGTGGATTGCGGATTGACATTGACGAAGACGATTTCGACCGCCGCCTGTTGCGGGCGGTAGGTGGCGATGATCTCCGCGATGCCGTCGAGGAGGGTCTTGATTCGCTGCGGCAGGCTGGCGGCCGCATCGGTCTTGATGCAGCCACTGGCGACATAGCCCAGCGTAGTGCCGGCCTTGTCGATGACGCCAAACCCGGTGCTCCTCAGCCCGGGGTCAATGCCCAAGATGCGAATCGAAGTCGGAGAATTCATTTCCGCGCAAGATACACGCCCCACACGGCGAGCGCCATGCCGACCAGCGCCATGCCGGCCAGCTTTTCGTCGAACAGCAGCCAGGCGATCAGTGCGGTGCAGGGGGGCACCAGATAGAACAGGCTGGCCAGATTCACCGCGCTGCCGCGGCGGATCAGCATATTGAGCAGGGAAATCGCGCCCACCGACAGCACCAGCACCAGCCAGCTCAGGGCGAAGATGAATTCGGGCACCCATTCGACGCGGAAGTTCTCGGTGAGGGCGACGACCGCGGCGGTGGCGACCGCCGTTGGCAGGAATTGCGCGATGGCACCGGTGCGCCAGTCGAAGCTGTGGCAGAAGCGCTTCTGGTACAAGGTGCCGAGGGTGATGCCGGCCAGGGCGGCCAGTGCCGGCCACAGGGCTTCCAGGCCGAAGCCGCTGCCGAGCTTGCCGGACACCACCAGTGCCACGCCGACGAAGCCGAGCACCAAGCCGAGCCATTGCCGCGCCAGCACGGCTTCGTTCAGCAGCCAGCCGGCGCCAACGGCGGTGAATAACGGCTGGATGCCGACCACCAGGCTGGTGACGCCGGCCGGCAGGCCCTTCGAGATCGCAATGAAAACGCCGCCGAGGTAGACGCCATGCACCAGCAGGCCGGAAACGCCAATGTGAAACCACTGCCGCGTGTCCTTCGGCCAGGGCGCCCGCATCGCCAGCGCGACCAGGGTCATCAGCGAGATCACCAGCAGGTAGCGGATCAGCAGGAAACTCAGCGGCTCGGCATGCGGCAAGCCGAACTTGGCGCCGATGAAACCGGTGCTCCAGAGCAGGACGAACAACAGGGGGGCGGAACGGTTCATTAAAAATGCGGTCGAAAATCCAGCTCGCAAGGGTAACCGATTCCTCGCGCTATGATGGCTCTTGACCAACCGTGGAGAACGATGTGATCCGCAAACTTGCCGTGGGACTGCTGGCCCTGCTTGCCTTGGCGAACGTCGCACGGGCCGAAGTGCCCGCTATCGGCACCGCCGCGCCGGGATTCTCCCTGCCCGACCAGAACGGGGCGCCGCGGCGCCTGGCCGAATGGCGCGGCCGCTGGGTGGTGCTCTACTTCTATCCGAAGAACGACACGCCGGGCTGCACCACGGAAGCCTGCAGCTTTCGCGACGACATCTCGCTGATCATGGCACTGGGCGCGCAGGTGGTCGGCATCAGCGTCGACGACACGGTGTCGCACAAGGCCTTCGCCGAAAAGCATCGCCTGCCCTTCCCGCTGCTGTCCGACGCCACGGCCGAGGTGGCGAAGCACTACGGCGCGCTCTCGGACTGGCTGGTGATGAAGGTGGCGAAGCGCTACACCTTCATCGTCGACCCGGCGGGGCGCATCGCCAAGGTCTATCTGTCGGTCGATCCCGCGCGCCATTCGCAGGAGATCATCGCCGATCTGAAGCAGCTGCAGGGCCGTCAGTCGGGCAAGTAGGGACTGAGGACTATTCCTCGATCACCGCCGTCGTGTAGACCTCCTGCACGTCGTCCAGAGATTCCAGGGCGTCGAGCAGCTTCTGCATTTTCAAAGCGTCCTCGCCGGCGAACTCGGTTTCGTTTTGCGGCTTCTGGATCACTTCGCCGAATTCCGCCTTGAAGCCGGCTTTCTCCAGCGCTTCCTTGACGGCGGCGAAGTCGTTGGGCGGCGTGATGACTTCGATCGAGCCGTCTTCGTTGGTCACCACATCGTCGGCGCCGGCCTCGATCGCCGCATCCATCAGCGCGGCTTCATTGGTGCCCGGGGCGAACAGCATCTGGCCGCAGTGGGTGAACAGGAAGGCGACGCTGCCATCGGTGCCCATGTTGCCGCCGTGCTTGGCGAAGGCATGGCGCACCTCCGCCACCGTGCGCACCTTGTTGTCGGTCAGGCAATCCACCATCACCGCCGCGCCGTTGATGCCGTAGCCCTCGTAGCGGACTTCTTCGTAGCTCACGCCGTCAAGCTGCCCGGTGCCGCGCTTGACCGCGTTGTCGATGTTGTCCTTGGGCAGGCTTTGCCCCTTGGCCTTTTCTATCGCCAGCCGCAGCCGCGGATTGGCGCTGATGTCGCCCCCGCCCATCTTCGCGGCGACGGTGATTTCCTTGATCAGCTTGGTGAAGACCTTGCCCCGCTTGGCGTCCTGGCGCCCCTTGCGATGCTGGATGTTGGCCCATTTGGAATGTCCGGCCATAGTCGTTTCCCTGGTTGCGCGGGTTTGCCGCGATGATGTAACTTAGAATTGCAAATTTTAGCATCCCGGGAATCCGCGCCATGACCCAGCCCCTGCCCATCGCCAAGAGCGGCGAGATCGAACTCGTCCTGCTGTCGCAACTCGCCAACCGCCACGGCCTGATCACCGGCGCGACCGGCACCGGCAAGACGGTGACTTTGCAGCGCATGGCGGAGCAACTGTCCGGCGCCGGCGTGCCGGTGTTCCTCGCTGATGCCAAGGGCGATCTGTCGGGGCTCGGCGCCGCCGGGGTCGCTTCCGAGAAGTTGCAAAAACGGCTGGACAAGCTCGGCATCAAGGACTGGCAGCCGCAGGCCAGCCCGATCATGTTCTGGGACGTATTCGGTGAATCGGGCCACCCGGTGCGCGCCACGATTTCCGACATGGGGCCGCTGCTGCTGGGGCGCCTGCTCAATCTCAACGACACGCAGGGCGGCGTGCTGCAGCTGGTGTTCAAGGTGGCCGACGACCAGGGATTGCTGCTGCTCGACCTCAAGGATTTGCGGGCGATGGTGCAGCATGTCGGCGAGCATGCGGCGGAATACAAGACCAAGTACGGCAATGTCTCGGCGGCCTCGATCGGCGCCATCCAGCGCGGACTGCTGACGCTGGAGGAGCAGGGCGCGACCAGTTTCTTCGGCGAGCCGATGCTCGACATCGAGGACTTGATGCAGACGCAGGATGGCCGCGGCGTGATCAACGTGCTGGCCGCCGAAAAACTAATGAATTCGCCGCGCTTGTACGGCTGCTTCCTGCTCTGGCTGCTGGCGGAATTGTTCGAGCAATTGCCCGAGGCGGGCGACCTGCCCAAGCCCAAGCTGGCCTTCTTCTTCGACGAAGCGCATCTGCTGTTCAGCGATGCACCGCCGGCCTTGCTGGAGAAGGTCGAGCAGGTGGTGCGCCTGATCCGCTCGAAGGGCGTCGGCGTGTATTTCGTGACGCAGAATCCGCTCGACATCCCCGACACGGTACTCGGTCAGCTGGGCAACCGCGTCCAGCACGCGCTGCGCGCCTTTACGCCGCGCGACCAGAAAGCCGTCAAGGCAGCGGCCGACACGCTGCGCGCGAATCCGGCCTTCGACGCCGCGACCGTCATTACCGAACTCGGCGTCGGCGAGGCGCTGGTGTCCTTCCTCGACGAGCAGGGCCGACCGACGGTGGTCGAGCGCGGCATGGTGCTGCCGCCCGCCTCGCGCATCGGGCCGCTGACCGCGGAGGAACGCCGTGCGGCGATTGCCGCGTCGCCGATCGCCGGGCACTACGAGCAGGTGCTCGACCGTGAATCCGCTTACGAGAAATTGACCGGCGCGGCCTCCCAACAGGCGTCGCAAAAACTCGGCGCTGGCGATACGGCGGCTGCGCCTCCCGAACAGCAAGCAACGGGTGGCGGCATCCTTGGTGGCATTGGCGACACGCTGGGCGGCATGTTCGGCGGCGGTGCGCGTCCGCGCGGCCGGCAGACGGTGGTCGAAGCGGCCGTGTCGAGCACCGTGCGCGCCATCGGTTCCTCGCTCGGGCGCGAGATCGTGCGCGGCGTGCTCGGCTCGATCATGGGCGGCCGCCGCCGGTGATTGGCGGGCGCGGGGCGGACGCCTCGCATCGACTTGGCGTGGTCCTCGCCGTGGTGGCGGCCCTGGGGTTTTCGTTCAAGGCGATCCTGGTCAAGCTGGCGTATCCGTATGGTGTCGATGCGATAACCCTGCTGGCCCTGCGCATGGCGTTCGCACTGCCGGTATTCCTGTGGGTCGGCTTTTCCGCATCGAAGAACGCGCCGGCGCTGAGCCGGCGTGACTGGCTCGTCGTCGGCCTGCTGGGCGTGCTCGGCTACTACGGTGCCAGCATCCTGGATTTTAGTTACGGCCGCTACGCTTAACGTCGATAAAGCCGACGTTAGCCTCCACTGAAACTTCGTTTTCTCGGGCTCAAGTACATCTCGGCGGGCCTGGAGCGGCTGATCCTGTTCACCTATCCGACGCTGACGCTGCTGTTCGGCGTGGTGCTGCACGGCCGCGCCATCAGCCGGCGCGAGGGGCTGGCGCTGGGGCTGTGCTACGCGGGCATTGCGGCGGCCTTCGTGCACGACCTGCAATTCGCCGGTGACACGACGATGGTGTGGATCGGCGGCGGCTTCGTGTTCGCCTCGTCGGTCAGCTACGCGCTCTACCTTTCTGGCAGTGCCGGCATGATCGCCAAGCTGGGCGCGGCGCGCTTCACCGCGCTGGCCATGCTGGTGTCGACGGCCGCCACCGGCGGCCACTTTCTGGCGACGCAGCCGCTGACCGCCCTGATTCAGCCCTGGCCGGTGTATGCGCTGGGCGCGGCGATGGGCCTGTTCTGTACCGTGCTGCCGGTATTCGCGCAATCGGCGGCGATCCGCCGCGTCGGCAGCGGGCAAGCCGCGCTGGTGGGCATGGTGGGGCCGCTGTTGACCATCGTCTTCGCCTGGCTGCTGCTCGATGAGGGTTTCTCGACGGCGCAAATGATCGGCGTTGCGCTGGTCATCGCCGGCGTTGCGGCGGTCAGCCGCCGGTAGCCCCGCAAGCCGGTTCGCACCTATAATCGCGCGACGATGCGTGAATATCTATCCAGATTTGTTAGGTTTTCCCGGCGCTTGGCGTGGTCCGGCCTGGCGGGGCTATTCGCTTTCATCCCGGGGCCGGCAGTGGCGGATCACGCAGCGGAGCACCTTACGGAAAAGGATTACTTCGGCGACCTGCCCGTGGTCCTGTCGGTCAGTCGCCTGGCGCAACCGCTCAACGAAGTGCCTGGTTCCGTGACGATCATCGATCGCGAGCTGATTCGTCGTTCGGGTGCCCGCGAGGTGGCCGAAGTATTGCGGCTGGTGCCAGGCTTCCTGTTCACCCGGCGCAACGGTGCCAACCCCCTGGCGAGCTATCACTCGGCGCTCGACTTGTATGGCGCCCGCATGCAGGTCTATGTGGATGGCCGCTCCGTCTATTCCAGCTTCTATCTGGGTGATACCCATCGCGGACTGCAAGGCATCGTGCTGGAGGACATCGAGCGGATCGAGGTGCTGCGCGGTTCCAACTCCGCCGCCTTTGGCGCCGACGCCTTTCTCGGCGTGGTGAATATCGTGACTCAAAACGCCGCCGATACCCACGGCGGCATGGTCTCCATCAGCAGCGGCGACAAGGGCATCGACGACAACGTCGCGCGTGTCGGCTGGGGCGACAAGGGCGCGCATTTCCGTTTGACTGCCTCGCTGCGCAAGGATCGCGGACTTGATCGCGTCAATGACAACACCCGCTTGTCGCAAGTGCATTTTCGGGCCGACCTGAGCCCCGGGCCGCAGGACGAATTGCGGATCCATGCCGGATCGATGGAGGGCGGCTTCGGCGACGGGGTGGCACCGGCGGCGGCGAATCCGGGAAACATCGAGCGCACCGTCGGCTGGAAGGACGTCTATGCGAATATCAACTGGCGGCGCGAACTCCTTGCCGGCGAGGTCATCGAAGCCCATCTCAGCTATGAGCAGGACCGCTATGCCGACGGTTTCCCTTACGCGCTCCTGCCGGCGATCAAGATTGACTACGGAGGCCGGGGAAGCCGCGTCGAGGCGGGGTTTCAGCACACACTGAACCCGGGCGACCGCACTCGATTGGTATGGGGCGTCGAATGGCGGCGCGATACCGCGTACTCCCCGTCGTTCTTCTACAGCCAAGAGACTTTCTCCGCCAACCGGGTGCGGACGTTCGCCAATGTCGAGTGGCGCCCGCATGAGCAATGGCTGTTCAACGTGGGCGGTCTTTACGAAAACCACAACATCATCGGCGGCAGTTTCGCGCCGCGCCTGATGGCAAACTTCCATGTCCTTCCCGACCACACGCTGCGCGCCGGGGTCACCCAGTCGTCGCGCGCGCCCGGCCTGTACGAGCTGCGCGGCGATACCCGCTTCTTCAACGGAAGTGCCTTGGCCGACTGGACTTTCCGCAGCTCCGGCAAAGTCAAGGCCGAGAGCCTGATCAGCAACGAAGTCGGATACTTCGGTCGTTTTCGCTCCCTCGGACTTACGGTGGACGGACGCGGCTTTGTCGAGCGGATGAACAATCGGGTCCGCTTCTTCGGCCGCACGGGCGTCGGCGTACCGAATGATGCGATCAATACTCCCGGCCCCCATATTCATGGCTTTGAATACCAGTTCGACTGGAGACCCTTCGCCGCGACCCGGATCCTGTTGTCCGAGGCACACCTGCGCTCGAACAGCGGCCGCGCGGACGAGGCCATCGAAGCGCCGCATCGGACCACAACCCTGGCCTGGTTCCAGAAGCTCCCCGGTGATCTTGACTTCAGCCTGATTTCACATGCCACCACGCCATACTCATGGCAGGGAATCAACAACGTGCTGGATACGCCGCGGCAGCTCGACGCCCGGCTGGCTTGGGGCTTTCGCGTCGGCGCGACTCGGGGCGAGGCGGCATTCACGGTTCAGGCGATCAACGGCGGACATCAGGAGTATCTGCGGGCCTACCGCTTCGATCGCCGCGCCTTCGCTACCCTGCGGCTGGATTTCTGAGCAATGCGCCACCGGTTTTTCAATCTCCTCGCCACCGCTTGCCTATGTCTAATGACATATGGGTCGGTGTGGGCGGCGGGGCCGGTCGCTGTCTGGGTGGCGCTGTCCGATACCGGTGGCGCGCACGCCGAGGCGGCGGAAGCGCTGCGCGCAAGGGTCGAGCAGGCGCAGCCGGGGCGCGTCGTCTGGCGCGTGGCGCACTGGCGCCAGTTTTCCAGCCCGAATCCGGCACCCCAATGGGTGGTTGCGGTTGGCATCGCCGCACAACGCGGCATGCAGGAACTGTTTGCCGCCGACGCCACGCCTCCGCCGCTGCTGGCCATTCTGGTACCGCGCCTGGCTTTTGAACGGATTGCCGATCCGGCGCGCACGCAGACCGGCCTGATTTCGGCCGTGTTTCTTGATCAACCCCCGGCGCGCCAGATGGAACTGATCCGGCTGGCGCTGCCGGCCGTGCGCACTGTGGGCATGGTGTTGGGTGGAGAGTACAGGGAACATGCATCCGCCTTCGACAGGGCGGCAAAAGAGCGCGGCATGCAACTGGTCGCTTCACCGGTAGGGCAAAGCGGCCTGTTTGCCGCCCTGCAACTGGCGCTGGCCGATGCCGGGGTCCTGCTCGCGTTGCCTGATCCGGCGGTGTTCAACAGCGAGACCGCCGCCAACATCCTGATGGCGGCCTACCGGCGGCAGGTGCCGCTGGTCGGGTTTTCACCGGCCTATGTCAAGGCCGGCGCTTTGCTGGCTTTGTATTCCACGCCAGCGCAGGTCGGCACCCGTGGCGGCGAAGTGCTGCGACAGGCCCTGGCGGGCAAGTCCTTGCCACCCCCGCAATGGCCGCGCGAGTTCGTCGTCAAGCTCAATCAGGATGTCGCCCGTTCGCTTGGCTTCGCACTGGATGAAGCCAAGCTGGGCGAGCAGTTGCGCGAGGGGGAGCGGCCATGAACATGAGCCTGCGCACGCGCATGCTTCTGCTGGCGCTGCTGCCGACGACGCTGGTGGCGGGGCTGCTGACCGGCATCTTCCTGCTGCGCGCGATTGACGACCTCGAGCAGGGGCTGCGTACGCGCGGAGCGGCGATCACGCGGCAACTCGCGAGCGCCGCCGAGTTCGGCATTTTTTCCGGGCAGCGCGCCAGCCTGTCGGCGCTGACCGAATCGACGCTGCACATCGATTCGGATGCGCGCGGCGCGGCGATCATCCATGCGCAGGGAGCGACCCTGGCGCGCAGCGGAGACCTGAACCCTTCCCTCTGGCCCGAACTCGGACGAATTGAAGGCCGTCGCCTGGGGCCGGATGCGCTGCTGTTCGTCGAGCCGGTGGCCCGCAGCAGCCTGCCGGTTGATGATATTTACGCCGGAACGGAAATTGTGCCCGCGACCGAAGCGAAGGTGATCGGCTATGTGGTGGTCGAGCTGTCGCTGCGGGACGTATCCGCCAAGAGCGAGCGGCTGGTTGCCATCGGCGTGTTGATCGCCTTGCTGGGATCGGTACTGGGCGGCTGGCTGGCGCTGCGCATCGCGCGCACGGTGACTCGACCCCTGCTCGAAGCCAGCGAGGTGGTGGCGCGGATCGGTGAAGGCGACCTGACGGCGCGCATGGCAACGCAGTCGGCCGGCACCTTGCAGTCGCTGGCGGCGGGCATCAACGACATGGCCGGACGCATCGGCGTGACGCAGGAGGAGTTGCGTGCGCGAGTGTCGGCGGCCACCGTTGATTTGAAGCGCGAGAAGGACGCGGCTGAGCATGCGACCATCGCCAAGTCACACTTCCTGGCGGCTGCCAGTCATGATTTGCGGCAGCCGTTGCACGCGCTCGGGCTCTTCGTCGCCGGGTTGGCGCAATCGGAGGCGGCAAGGCAGGAACCGCGGCTGGTGGCGCACATCCAGTCGTCGGTGGATACCTTGCAGAATCTGCTCGATGCCATCCTCGACATTTCACGGCTGGATGGTCAGAACGTCGTTCCCAGAATCGAGAGCTTTTCCATGGGCCATGTACTGGATCGGATGGCCCAGGATCTTTCGCTGCTGGCGGAACAGAAGGGCTTGAAACTCAGGGTCAGGCCGACGCAGGTCTGGGTTCATAGCGACCAGAAGATTGTCGAGCGCATCCTGCTCAATCTGGTGGGCAATGCCTTGCGCTACACCCGGGCCGGCGGTGTCCTGGTGTGCTGCCGGCGGCGGCGGAATGCACTGCAGGTGGAAGTCTGGGATACCGGCGAGGGAATTCCGGAGCACGCGCGGGAACACATTTTCGAAGATTACGTGCAACTGGGGAATCCCGAGCGCGATCGCGCCAAGGGACTGGGGCTCGGGCTGGCCATTTGCCGTCGCCTGGCGGAGGTGCTGGGGATTCCGCTGGGCGTACGTTCGCGCCCCGGTCTTGGCTCGGTGTTCTGGATCGAACTTCCGGTCGCGCACCAATTGAAGCCTGGCCGCCCGCCATCTGTTGACGTTCCGCAGGCAGAGCAGCTGGCCGATTCGGTCAGGATCGCGGGAACGGTTCTGGTGGTCGAGGGCAACGCGCTGGTCCGCGCCGGGATGGAGCAGGCGATCCTCGGCTGGGGCGGCTCCGTAGTGCTGGCCGAGAATCGCGAGGAGGCGCTGAGTCGTTGTCGCGAGAGCGATCAGCCTCCTGACCTGGTGATCTGCAATATCCGCCTGCCGGGCCTGGTCAGCGGCATTGGACTCGCCCAGGAATTGCAACGCGAATTCGCGCACATGGGGGTGTTGCTGATCAGTGCCGATGTCAGCGAAGAAGCGCAGACCGCGGCGCGTCGTGCCGGCTATGCCCTGCTCAAGGAACCGGTGCCGCCAGGCCGGCTGCGAGCGGCCCTGCAGCACTTGCTGGCGGTGCGTGCCTAGGCGCGCTCAGCGACCCAGCCGGCGGCAAAGCTCCAGCGTCAATCCGGCCTGGTTCATGCTATAGAAGTGCAGGCCCGGGGCGCCGCGTTCGATCAGGCGCTGGCAAAGCTCCGTCACCACATCGAGACCGAAGGCCCGGATGGAGTCCGCATCATCGCCGAAGCTTTCGAATTTGCGCCGCATCCAGCGCGGGATTTCCGCTCCGCAGGCATCGGAAAAACGCGCCAGCTTCGAGAAGCTGGCGATCGGCATGATCCCCGGCACGATCGGAACGACAACGCCCACCGCCCTGGCCTGATCGACGAAATGCTCATACGCATCGGCATTGTAGAAGTACTGCGTGATGGCCGAGTCCGCACCGGCATCGACCTTGCGCTTGAAATTCAGCAGGTCTTCGCGCGGGCTTTTCGCCTGCGGATGCCATTCGGGATAAGCCGCGACCTCGATATGGAAGCGGTCGCCGGTTTCTGCGCGAATGAATGCCACCAGTTCGTTGGCATAACGGAATTCGCCGGCGTCGGCCATGCCCGACGGCAGGTCGCCACGCAAGGCGACGATGCGGCGGATGCCACGCTCGGTGAACGTGGCGAGCATCTCGCGCACGCCGTCGTGCGTGGAGCCGATGCAGGACAGGTGTGGTGCGGCAGAGTGGCCGGCGGCGGCGATTTCCATCACGGCGGCCAGCGTGCGGTCGCGCGTCGAACCGCCGGCGCCGTAGGTGACGGAAAAGAACTCGGGCTTCAGCACGGCAAGCCGGGCCACCGTCGCGCGCAGCTTCTCCATGCCCTCGGCGGTTTGCGGCGGGAAAAACTCGATGGATAGTTCAAGGCTCATTCCGGGTTCCTCGGGTCATGACTTGGGCGAGCTCAGCAACAGCTTCGTCAGCAGCCAGGAAATCACGCTATAGAGCGCCGAACCGATGACGCCTGCGAGAAAACCGTCCACCACGAAGCCTTCCAGCAGCCATGCCGCCAGCATGAACATCATGCCGTTGATGGCGAAGATGAACAGCCCCAGAGTCAGCAGCGTGACCGGTAGCGTCAGCAGCAACAGCACCGGCCGGATCACTGCGTTGATCAGCCCCAGCACCACCGCCACCCCCAGCGCCGTGGTGAAACTGGCAACGTGGATCGAGGGCAGCAGATAAGGCAGGGCCAGCAGGGCGAGTGCGTTGATCAGCCAGGCAGCGAGCAGGCGCATGGCGCGTTCAGTAACGATAGCTGTCGGTTTTATACGGCCCGGCCTTGGACACGCCGATATAGGCGGCCTGCTGGTCGGTCAGTTCCGACAATTGCGCATTCAGCTTCTTCAACTGCAGGCGCGCTACTTTCTCGTCGAGGTGCTTGGGCAGCGTATAAACGCCCACCGGGTAGTCCGCATTGCGCGAGAACAGCTCGATCTGCGCAATCGTCTGGTTGGCGAAACTTGAGCTCATCACATAGCTCGGGTGCCCCGTGCCGCAACCCAGATTCACCAGGCGGCCCTTGGCCAGCAGGATGATGCGCTTTCCGTCGGGGAAGATCACGTGATCGACCTGCGGCTTGATTTCTTCCCACTGGTATTTCTCGACCGAGGCGACGTCGATCTCGTTGTCGAAGTGGCCGATGTTGCAGACGATGGCCTGGTCCTTCATCTTCGCCATGTGGTCATGCGTGATGACGTGGAAGTTGCCGGTGCAGGTGACGAAAATGTCGGCCTTGTCGGCGGCATATTCCATGGTCACCACGCGGTAACCTTCCATTGCCGCCTGCAGTGCGCAGATCGGATCGATTTCGGTGACCCACACCTGCGCCGACAGCGCGCGCATGGCCTGTGCCGAACCCTTGCCGACATCGCCGTAGCCGGCGATCAGCGCTACCTTGCCGGCGATCATGACATCGGTGGCGCGCTTGATGCCATCGACCAGCGATTCGCGGCAGCCATAGAGGTTGTCGAACTTCGACTTGGTCACCGAGTCATTGACGTTGATTGCGGGAATCTTCAGTTCGCCGCGCTCGTGCATCTGGTACAGGCGATGCACGCCGGTGGTGGTTTCTTCCGTCACGCCCTTGATCTGCGCCAGGCGGGTCGAGTACCAGGTCTTGTCCACGGCGAGCTTGGCCTTGATGGCGGCGAAGAGGATGGTTTCTTCTTCCGAGCCCGGCTTGGCCAGCACCGAAATGTCCTTCTCGGCGCGGGAACCCAGATGCAGCAGCAAGGTGGCGTCGCCGCCGTCGTCGAGGATCATGTTGGAATAGCCCGTATTTCCGTCAATGGCGGGCCATTCAAAAATGCGGTGGGTGTAATCCCAGTAATCGACCAGCGTCTCGCCCTTCACGGCGAACACCGCCACGCCGTCGGCGGCGATGGCGGCGGCGGCATGGTCCTGGGTCGAGAAAATATTGCAGGAGGCCCAGCGCACTTCGGCGCCCAGCGCGGTCAGCGTTTCGATCAGCACCGCGGTCTGGATCGTCATGTGCAGGCTGCCGGTGATGCGCGCGCCCTTCAGCGGCTGGCTCTTGGCGAATTCTTCGCGGATCGCCATGAGACCCGGCATCTCCGTCTCGGCGATGCGGATTTCCTTGCGGCCCCAGTCGGCCAGGCCGAGGTCGGCGATTACGTAATCTTTTTTGTCAGTCACTGCGTTCATGAAAGCTCCTTGAACTGTGACCGGGAGGGGGGCGAACTCACCCTGCCCGGTACGGGTTAGGTGAGCGCAGTTTGAAAATGGTCCGAGCCTGGGGGGTATGTGGAACTACCCTTGCAGCGCTCCTCGGAAGCCGAGCATTATATCTGTTTCCCGGAATTGCGTTGCGCACTGCCGCAAATCCATCTATAATCGCCGTTCTCTGACGCGGGGTGGAGCAGTCTGGCAGCTCGTCGGGCTCATAACCCGAAGGTCGCAGGTTCAAATCCTGCCCCCGCAACCAACAAAAAGACAAGGGCCTACACGATCACTCGGGTAAGCCCTTGTCCCATTCTGGCTTTCATGTAGCCAGACGCGAGCAATGACGGCCGGTGTTACAGGCGACTTTGGTCGCGCCATCGCTGAACAATTACTTCCCACGGTCACCCGCGCCGCCACTCGGCCATTCTTGGCGGCGACGGCCAACGCCTTGAGCGCTTTCTCGGCACCGCTTTCGGCTTGAACACGCACCCGTGGGGCGGCGTTTGCGGGACAGGGTTTGTGGGTCATGGGGTCAGCTTCGGGCGAAGGCACGTAAGGCGGCTATGTCGCGCGCATCGGCGGTTTGCAGGGCAGCCATATACGCCTGCCTGGTTGCGCTAACGTCAATCAAGCTGCGGCTACCCCAGGTAAAACGGGGCTGACCCAGTCGCTCGACGAGCAGGTCGGCCATCAGCCGGGCAT
>JAUXUK010000031.1 GCA_030680805.1 Sulfuritalea sp.
CCAGTCTTCTCGATGGCGCGCTTGAAGCGACGGATCGCGACTTCAAACGGCTCGTTTTCCTTGAGGCGAATACCCGGCATTGCAATTATCCTGGAGAGGCGGGAAAGGCGCGCATTCTAAACGCTTTGCCATTGATGTCAATTGTTTCGGCGCCCGGTCAGGCCAGTCCCAGTTCGCGCACCAGCCAGCGTGCCGCCTCACTGGCGCCGTTGGCCAGCGGCAGGGACGGTGCCGGGGCTTGCCAAAGCGCTTCCAGCGCATCGATGAAGTCACCGGCCAGCAGTCGCTCGCGGGTCAGCATCCGGGTTCGGGCGTGGATGGCGAGCCACGCCGCGAAGTGGCGCGTTTCGGGCCAGTCGTCGCGTTGCAGATACAGGATCGGGATGCCGCAGCAGGCCGCCTCGACGAAGGTGCCGTAGCCCGGCTTGGTGATTACCGCGTCGACGCTGGCCAGCAGGTCGCTGAAATCGAGGTCGGCCGTTTCGAAGACCCGCACATCCTCGCGCTCCAGCCTCCAATCGGCAGGCACCAGCCAGGTCAGGCCGGGCAACCGCGGCCAGTCCTGCACCGGCAGGCGGAACTCCATGCCGCCCATGGCCAGAAGAATTAAGCGCTCACTCTCGTCGAAGCCTAGCAGCCGCGCCACGCACGCACGATCGCGCTGACCGATCCGCGCAATCGGCGCGAGCTCATGGCGTCGCCGCAGGTTCGCCATCGGCAGTCCCGGTGTGACACGCAGGAAGCCCGTGGCGGCGTTGTAGGCGGCCAGAATCTGGGCATGGATTCTCGCAGCCTCCGGTTCGGCGCCGAAGTAGTGGGCGAACAGGTCGGCCCAGTTGAGCGAACACAGGCCCGCGGCGGGAATGCCGGTCTCGGCCGCCGCGGCCAGCGGCAGATAAGCGACATTGCTCAGCAGCGCATCGATCCGGTGTTGGCGCAGCCACGCCGCCTCGACCGCGACCCGCTGCGGCCAGTCGGCATGGAACTCGCGATAGCGCTGCGCGCTGGCGGTGAGATCGATATCCACCGCGTTGTGCATGACGAAGCCGAAGTCACGCGCTTCCTCCAGGTGCTCGAAATCGGCGGCGATGCGGCGTTGCAGCCGCTCGCGGGGCAGCGCGCTGCGCACCGTCAGGCGCAAGCTTGGCAGCATTGAGGCGAGGGCATTCAATACCGGCGCGGTCTGCGCCAGATGGCCCAGGCCGTGGGCCGAGATATCGACCAGCAGGTGCATCCGCGTCAACTCGCCAATTGGAGGCGACGCACGACGCGCTTGTCGACGAAACTGCGTGCGGCGAACTCGGTCGCGCCGGCCGTCTGCGCCGCCTCGACCAGGGTTTGATCGAAGGTCGCGGCACAGGTGAAGATGCAGATCTCCGGATGAAGCGCGCGCAGTCTGGAAATTTCAGCCAGCGCATCGCGCCGGCCAAGGTCGATCACGATGCAGTCGGGAGGCTCGCTACCGGATTGTGTGAGCATCGTGGCGCCGGCCGCCGACCAGACGTGGGTCAGGTGCAGGCGCGTGGTCAGGTCGTGACAGAGGAGCAGAATTTTCTTTGGCATGCGGATTTTTTTGCGGGATCGCCGTGTCGCCAGCGCCGACTTTTCCGGCGGGGTTTCCGGGGCGATTATAGTCAGCCGGTAGAATGCCGCCGATGATAGTGCTCGGCATCGAATCCTCCTGCGACGAAACCGGCGTCGCGCTCTACGACACCGAACGCGGCCTGCTCGGCCATGCCGTGCATACTCAGGTGGCGATGCACGAAGCCTATGGCGGCGTGGTGCCGGAACTGGCCTCGCGCGACCACATCCGGCGCCTGATCCCGCTGTTGGAGCGGGTGCTGGCCGAGTCGCACTGCACGCGCGCCGACATCGATGCGATCGCCTACACGGCCGGCCCGGGGCTGGCCGGGGCGCTGCTGGTCGGGGCCAGCTTCGCCGAGTCGCTGGCCATGGCGCTCGATGTGCCGGCGCTACCCGTGCATCACCTCGAGGGCCATCTGCTCTCGCCCCTGCTCGCGGACGATGCACCGGCCTTCCCTTTCATCGCGCTGCTGGTGTCCGGCGGGCATACGCAACTGATGCACGTGGCGCGCGTCGGCGACTACCAACTGCTCGGTGAATCGCTGGACGACGCGGCGGGCGAGGCCTTCGACAAGACCGCCAAGCTGCTCGGGCTGGGCTATCCCGGTGGCCCAGCGCTGGCGAAGCTGGCGCAGAACGGCACGGCGGGGCGCTACAAGATGCCGCGACCGATGCTCAACAGCGGCGACCTGTCCTTCAGTTTTTCGGGGCTGAAGACGGCCGTGTTGACCGCGGCTCGCGCCCAGGTAATGACCTCAGCCGACAAGGCAGATCTGGCGGCCGAGTTCCAGTAAGCGGTGACCGAAGTGCTGGCAGCCAAGGCGGTGGCGGCGTGTCGCCAGCACCGACTTTCATCGCTGGTGGTGGCCGGCGGCGTCGGCGCCAACCGGCGTTTGCGCGAGCGCCTGAACGAGGCCATGGCGAAAATCGGCGGCCGGGTGTTCTATCCCGAGCTGGAGTTGTGCACCGATAACGGCGCGATGATTGCCTTCTGTGGCGCGCAGCGTCTGCTGCAGGGCGACGTGCCGGCGTCGGACCGGGGCGCGTTCGTGGTGCGCCCACGCTGGCCGCTGGACCAGCTTTCCTTCTGAAATAGGGCCTTAAGCCGTGGCTTCGCGCAGCAGCTTGCCGATGTGCAGCACGCGGCCGGCCATGGCGCGCAGCAGCGCGATGCCGAAGGCGGGCTTGGCCTTGACCATCGCCAGAAAGTCGTTGCGGGCGATCAACAGCCAGGCGCTCTCGGTTGCGGCGGTGGCGGTGGCGGCGCGGCCGGCGCGTTCGACCAGGGCCATCTCGCCGAAGACCCCGCCGGCCTCGACATATTCGATCACCTTGCCGTCGACCGATATCGCGATGCGGCCCTTGGTGACGACGAACATGCAGGCGCCCAGCGCGCCCTGGGTGACGACGTTCTGCCCGGCCTGGGCCACGGTCGGCTGGGGATCACCGAGTTCATGCCGCAATTCGGACAGCATTGTCCTGTCCAGCGAATTCTTCTGCACCAGCGCCGCCGCCGGCTTGTTAGCCTCGGCCAGCCTGGCGATGCTGCGCCGCAAGCGCTGCGCCATGACGCTCATCAGCATCAGGGCGAACTCGGGCATCCGCTGCAGTGACAGCAGGAAGGCCTTTTCGTCGATCGACAGCACCCGGCACGCCTTGCGCGCCGTTGCCGTCGCGCTGCGCGGGGCATCGGCGATGGCCGCCATCTCGCCGAATATCTCGCCGGGCAGCACCAGTTCCAGCGGCTTGCCCTTTATCGTCAGCGTCACATCGCCGTCGAGCAACAGATAAATGCGGGCGCCCTTGGAGAACAGGCCGCCGGTCTTTTCATTTTCGGCAAAAATCTGCTTGCCGGCCGGAAACTGCTCCAGTGTTCCGGCGATCTTGAAAAACTCGAGGGCCAGCCTGGGTTCGTAGAGCGAGGCCGGCTCAGCGGGCGGGCTCGGCTTGGCCACGGGTTTGGGGGCCGACGCGGCGGGCTTGCCTGAAAAGTCCAGATCATCCATGACGGCGTTTCCTGAGAAGTGTTTGCGGCAAAAATAATTATAGGGGAGGCTGGTCCTCGATCTGCTTCCTGCCGCCGACGCGGCCTTCGCTGCCGGCGATCAGTTTGCGGATATTGCTCTTGTGACGGTAGATCAGCACGGCGCACATGAACGCGACCGTCACGGTAACGTCGATGCTGCCCAGCAGCCACCACGTGAGTACGGGTGCCGCGGCGGCGGCGGCCAGCGCCGCCAGCGAGGAATAGCGCGTGAATATCACCACCGTCAGCCAGATGCCGGCGGTGAGGCCCGCCAGCGCGCCCGAGAAGCCGAGCAGCACGCCCAGTGCCGTCGCCACGCCCTTGCCGCCGCGGAAGCCGAGGGTGAAGGGAAATACGTGGCCGAGGAAGGCGGCGAGACCGGCGACTGCAACCGCCGTGTCGCCAGCGCCGACTTTTCCCGCGACGAACATGGCGAGCCAGCCCTTGGCCGCGTCGCCGAGCAAGGTCAGTACCGCCGCCAGTTTGTTGCCGCTGCGCAGCACATTGGTGGCGCCCGGATTGCCCGAACCAAAGCTGCGCGGATCGGCCAGCCGAAAGGCGCGCGAGACGATTACGGCAAACGGTACCGAGCCGAGCAGGTAGCCGAAGAAGGCAGAAACAAGCAGGTTCATTGCGGATTCCCTAGAATGCCCTGAATTCTAATCTGGAGCCGTGATGGACTTCATTTTCATCGACGACATGCGGGTCGAAGCCCATGTCGGCATTTTCGAGCGCGAGAAGGCGGCGTCGCAGACGCTGGAAATCAGCCTGACCTTCGGCGTGCCCGATGCCGCCGCGCAGAACGACGACATCGACCAGACCATCCGCTACGACGCGGTGATCGATCGCATCCGCGCCGAACTGGCGACGCGCCACTTCAACCTGCTGGAGACACTGGGCGAATACGTGATCGGCCTCTTGCTGAACGAGTTCGGCGCGCCCTGGGTCAAGATCAGCATCGCCAAGATGGGCATCATGAAAGGCGTGCGCCGGGTCGGGGTGCAGATCGAACGTTCGCGATGACGCCGCTTGTTCCACCCTGGTCCGCACCGGCCGAGCTGATCTACGCCATCGGCATGGTGGCGGTGGCGGTCAATGCCGCCTCGGCGGTGCTGGAAACCGAAGACAAGAAGATGGATCTGGTCGGCGCCGTGATCGTCGGCCTGGCCACCAGCCTAGGCGGCGGCACCCTGCGCGACTTGCTGCTAAGCCGCCCGGTGTTTTGGCTGGGCGACGTCGCCTATCTGGTCTGCGGCCTGCTCGCCGTCGGCTTCACCTTTGTCCTGGCGCGGCGCATCCGGGTGCGTCCGGGCCTGTTCGTGGTGCCCGATGCCGTGGGCCTCGCGCTGTTCACCGTGGTGGGTTGCCAGATCGCCGTGGCGGCCGGGGTGCATTGGCTGGCGGCCTCGCTGCTGGCAGTGATTACCGGCGTCGTCGGCGGCATGCTGCGCGATATTCTGGTCAATGAAGTGCCGCTGGTGATGCGCCCCGGCACGCTCTACGCCACGGCCTCATGGCTCGGCGCGCTGACCCTGCTTGGCTGCATGCACTTCGGCCTCGGCGATGCGGCGGCGGCGGCGGCCGGTGCCGCGGTGGTGCTCGGCCTGCGTCTGGCGGCGATCCGCTGGCAGCTCAGCCTGCCGACCTACCGCTCGCGCTGACCGCTGCGCTCAGTCTTTGAGCCCGCACTCCACGATTTTCGGCTGCAGCACGCGCAGAATGTCGTGCGGATGGACGCCGACCAGATAGCCGCGCTTGCCGCCGTTGATGTAGATCAGCGGCAGGTCGAGGATGGATTTTTCCAGATGCACCGGCAGCGGCTTCTTGGTGCCGAAGGGCGAGCAGCCGCCGACCATGTAGCCGGTGTGGCGCAGGGCGTCCTCCGGCGTGCAGGGGCTGACCTTCTTGACGCCGATCTGGCGCGCCAGTTCCTTGGTCGACACCTTGCGGTCGCCGTGCATCAGCACGATCAGCGGGCGGGCCGTTTCGTCTTCCATGACCAATGTCTTGACCACCGCATGTTCAGCGACGTTGAGCTCGCGCGCCGACACGTTGGTGCCGCCATGCTCCTCGTACTCGTAGAGATGGTTGGAATGGGCGACGCCGTGCTTGTGCAGGAACTTGGTCGCCGGGGTTTCGGGGGCGTGGGTATCGTGTCTCATGGACTGAATTCTACGCCGCTCTCGAAAAACCGGATTCGCGCGTAAGGAATCCGGGTCTTCGACGTCCAATCCATGGACGCCGCATGCGTATTTACGGAGACCCGCCATGAACCTTTCTCGATCCGCCGTTGCGATTCTTGCCTGGATATCGGCCGTCGGCGGCACGGCTGCGTCGGCGGCGCCGTCCTGCGTCGCGCAAAGCGGCGCGCAGCGCGCCGTGCTGCTCGAGCTCTACACCTCGGAAGGCTGTGACAGTTGCCCGCCGGCGGATCGCAGGCTGTCGCAGTTCAAGACCCAGGCCGACTACGCCGGTCGCGTCGTGCCATTGGCCTTTCATGTCGACTACTGGGATCGGCTGGGTTGGGTCGATCGCTTTGGCAGCGCGCAGTACACCCAGCGGCAGCAGGCGATGGCCGGCCTGGCCCGCTCACGCCTGGTCTATACGCCGCAATTCTTGCGCAACGGGCGCGACTGGCGCAGCGCCGGGAGTCCGCTTGACGGCGTCGGAGCGTCGGCCTCCGGCGTGCGCATCGTGCTCGAACTCGGGGTGCCGACGAACGGGCAACTGGCGTTGGTTGGCGAGGTTTCCGCGGCGAACGCCGGGGCCGAGGCCTGGCTCGCGGTGTACGAAAACAACCTGGAGTCGCAGGTGCGCGCCGGAGAGAACAGCGGCAAGACGCTGCGCCACGACTATGTGGTGCGCCGCCTGATCGGCCCGCTGGCGCCTGACAAGGAGGGCCGCTGGTCCTTGCGTCAGCAGATCGCGCTGGATGCGGGCTGGAAGCGCGCCGATCTGGGGGTGGTGGTCTTCGTTCAGGACAAGGCCAGCGGCGAGATACTGCAAGCCCTGCAGCGACACGCGTGCGCGGCCTAGCCGCGCGGATGATGCAGATGATGCAATTGCTTCAGCCGCTCGCGGGCGACATGGGTATACACCTGCGTCGTTGAAATGTCGGCGTGGCCGAGCAGCAGTTGCACCACGCGCAGGTCGGCGCCGTGGTTCAGCAGGTGCGTGGCGAAGGCGTGGCGCAGCACGTGCGGCGAAATGCGCTGCTGCGGAATGCCGGCGCGCAGCGCGTACTTTTTGACCAGCGTCCAGAACATCTGCCGCGTCATGCCGCTGCCGCGCGCGGTGACGAACACCGCGTCCGATACGCGCTGCTTGAGCAGTTCGCCGCGGGCGCCCGCAATGTAGCGCTGCAGCCAGTCGGCGGCGATCTGTCCGAGCGGCACCAGGCGTTCCTTCGAGCCCTTGCCCATCACCCGCACCACGTTGTCGTTGAGGCTCACCTCGAACAGGCGCACGCCGACCAGTTCGGAAACGCGCAGGCCGGTGGCGTAGAGCAGCTCGAACATGGCGCGGTCGCGCAGGCCGAGCGGGGTGTTCACGTCCGGCGCGGCCAGCAGGTCTTCCACCTGCTTTTCGGAGAGCGTTTTCGGGAAGCGCTGGATCGGTCGCGGCTTGTCGATGTTGAGCAGCGGATCGGATTGCAATCGGCCTTGATCCAGCAGCCAGCGGTAGCAGCGCCGCAGCGTTGCCATCAGCCGCCGCTGGCTGGTCGATTTGATGCCGCCGGGGCGGGCGTTCAGGTGCGCGAGATAGGCGTTGATTGCCGCCTCGTCAGCGCCGACCAGGGATTCGTGCCGCGGCTCCAGCCAGTCGGCAAACAGCGCCAGATCGCTGCGATAACTCGCCAGCGTGTTTTTCGAGAGTCCGTCGGCGAGCCATAGCGCGTCGATGAATTCGTCGATCAGCGCCGAATCAGCTGCGCTCATGCAGCAGCAGCCAGCGTTTGATGTCGAGCAGGAAGCCTTCGCCCTGGCGCCCGAAGCCGCCCAGGCCCTGATTTGCCGCGACGACGCGATGGCAGGGCACCACGATCGGATAGGGATTGGCGCCGCAGGCATTGCCCACCGCGCGCGGGCCACTGCGGATCGCAGTGGCGACCTCGCCATAGCTCATGGTCTGGCCGGCCGGGATCGCGGCGACCTGCTCCCAGACCTTGCGCTGGAAGTGCGTGCCGGCAGGCGCCAGCGGCAAGCCGAATTCGAAGTTGGGGTCCTTCAGCCAGGCGCGCAACTGACGCACCGCCTCTTGCGCCAGTGGGACGGTCGGTTTCACCTCGGGCTGCGGTTCGAGGTAGGCGATCTCCGTGATCTCGTCAGCGTTGCAGCGGATGCCGATGGAAAAAGTTATGTCCCCGGCGCTCGCGCCGGGGACGGTATCCCCATGGGACGGCGCCAACAACACGGCGGCGTAAGGCGGTTTAGTCACGGCGGGCTCCAGGCTGGAGATGAATGGCGAATTGTCGACCCGGCGGGGCGCGCCTGCAAGCCCCCAACGGGGTAAACTCCAGCAACTTCCGCGACGGCTTGCCAACCACATATGTCCGAAATCGTCTTCAAAGGCAAAGAATACGTCTACAACCACCATCTCTCGGTGCCCTATCGGCCGCTGCTGCCGGATGCCACGAAAGGCATCGGTCCGGCGGACCTCGGCGGCAACCTGGTGATTCACGGCGACAACCTGCACGCGCTGAAGGCCCTGCTGCCGCGTTACGCCGGCAAGGTGGACCTGGTCTTCATCGACCCGCCCTACAACACCGGCAACGAAGGCTGGTGCTACAGCGACAACGTCAATTCGCCGATGATGAAGGAGTGGCTGTCGACCAACCCCGTCGATGGCGAAGACATGCTGCGCCACGACAAGTGGCTGTGCATGATGTGGCCGCGCATGGTGCTGCTGCGCGAACTGCTCTCCGAGCGCGGTTCGCTGTGGATGACGCTGGACGACAACGAGGTGCATCGGGCACGGATGATGCTGGACGAGATTTTTGGCGAAGACGCGTTTATTGCGAACGTGGTCTGGCAGAAGAACTATTCGCCGAAGAACACGGCGCAGTTCTTTTCTGAGGATCACGACCATCTGCTGGTCGTGGCGAAGGACAGAAACCTGTGGCGGCCGCGGCTGCTGGAACGGACCGAGGAAATGGAGGCGCGCTACACCAACCCGGACAACGACACGCGCGGACCGTGGAAGCCCGGCGATCTGTCGGCGCGGAATTACTACAGCGAAGGAACTTACCCTATCGAGTGTCCCGGCGGCAGGGTACTCGAAGGGCCGCCCGAAGGACGCTATTGGACGGTTAAGAAGGAGAAGCTTCTCGAAATGGATGCCGATGGTCGCATCTGGTGGGGCGAGGATAGAAACAACATCCCGTCGATGAAGCGCTTTCTGTCGGAGGTCAAACAGGGCCGCGTACCGCAGACGCTATGGTTCTACAGTGAAGTGGGCCACACGCAAGACGCCAAGAAAACGCTGCTCGAAATGGGCGTGCTGAAAGACCAGGAAGCCACCATCACACCCAAGCCGGTTGCCTTGATCGAGCGCGTGCTGGAAGTCGGCGCTGACGACACGGCGATCGTGCTCGATTCTTTCGCCGGTTCCGGTACCACTGCCCACGCCGTGCTCAAGGCCAACGCCAAGGACAACGGCCAGCGCAAGTTCATTCTCGTCGAAGGCGAGGACTATGCCGACCGCCTGACCGCCGAGCGCGTCCGCCGCGCGATCAAGGGCTATGCCTGGTCCGGCACCCAACGCGAGGAACTGTTGAAGGAAAAGATCACCTTCACGCAGTTCAGGAAGGCCGACGAATGGCTGAAGAAGATCGAGGCGATCAGGGCCAAGGAAGGTTTTGCCGAGGGCGATCTCGCCGACCAGGGCACGAAGAAGAAAAAGCGGTTCGACAAGATCAACGTCAAGCTCGACGAGGGCTGGCTGACGGTGGAAGGCGAGAAGCGCGTGTCGCAGATGGCCGACGGACTGGGCGGCGAATTCACCTATTGCGCCCTGGGCGAACCGCTGGATATCGAAAAGCTGCTCGCCGGCGAGAATCTGCCGGCCTTCGATGCGCTGGGCGCCTGGCTGTTCCACACCGCCACCGGTGGTACCTTGCTGCCAGCGCCGAAAAAGGCGCCGCCCTGGTATCTGGGCGAGGCCAAGGACGCCCATGTCTGGCTGATCTACGAGCCGACCCTGAGCTTCCTCAAGTCGCCCGAGGCGGCGCTGACGCTCACGAAGGCGAAGGAGTTCGCCGCCTGGGGCAAGACGAAGAACGACGGCAAGCGCCACCTGGTCTTTGCACCAGCCAAGTACATGTCGAACAAGCAGCTTGCGGAGCATGGCGTGGACTACGCGCCGTTGCCGTTTGCCTTGTATCGGGAGGGATGATGGGACAGTTCCGCGAACGGTTTGAATTGGCGCGTACCCAATATGGTCAAGCGCTCGAAAGATTGCATGAGGCCGCCGATCTGGACGAGACGATGATCGTGCGTGATGCAATGATTCAACGCTTCGAATTCACGTATGAGTTGGCCTGGAAGAGCATGTTCTACTGGATGAAGGACCAAGGCGAGCAAGTGCCAGAAATGCAGAAGCCGATCATTCAGAATGCGTTTCGCTGCCAGATGATTTCCGATCCCAAGCTATGGGAGGACATCAAGGACTGTCGCGACGAGACCAGTCATACCTACAACGAGAACAAGGCTGTTGAAGTGGTGGCATTCGTGCGTGGTACGGCCTTGGCAGCATTCGATGTATTTCGGCAACGCATCGATTCATTGTGACCGCCGAGCGCTCCGACCAATCAGCATGGCCGTTTGGCATCGCGCCGAATGTCTATGCAAAGCTGGCCCGAATCTTTGAGCAGACGCCTGGATTGGCAAGGGTATGGGTGTATGGCTCGCGTGGGCGAGGTACGCCGCGTCCGGAGTCCGATATCGATCTGGCGGTGGAGTGGGACGAGAAGCATGAGCACAGCCAGTCCAGGTTGTGGAGTGCGGTTGAATCAGCGGAAATCATTTACAGGATTGACCTGGTTAGCTTGTCGGACAAGCTGAACGCCGATTTCCGCGCGCGCATAGAACGCGATCGCAAAGTTTTTTGGGAGCCGCGCCGCTACGCCGCGGCAACGGAGGCGATTGGCAGCACGCAACTGAAGCCTTTCCAGTCCGGCGTGCTGGCCAAGCTGGATGCCTATCTTGCCGAACTGAAGAAGCACGCGGCGCAGGCCAAGCAACAGAGTGCGGTGCTGCGCGCGATGGAAGGCGCCGACGATTTGCTGGCGCAGGTGGCGGATTTCCCGAAGAAGGCCTGGGAGGCCTTGAAGAAGGCCGACGAACTGCCACCCACTTTCGCCAGCCAGCCGCACTCGTCGCGCTGGACGGGAGAAGTCGGCGCTGGCGGGACGGCGATTCCGAATCTGTGCCTGAAAGTGCCCACCGGCGGCGGCAAGACGCTGTTGGCCGCGGCCAGCGTGGGGCGGGTGTTTTCCAGCTATCTGAACCGGCACACCGGTTTGGTCCTGTGGATCGTGCCCAACGAGGCGATCTATCGCCAGACGCTGAAGACGCTGGCCAACCGCGATCATCCCTACCGGCAAATGCTGAATGTCGCCGGGGCGGGACGGGTCAAGATTCTGCAAAAGGATTCGCCGCTCTCCCGCATCGATGTCGAATCCCACCTATGTGTGATGCTGTTGATGCTGCAATCGGCGGCGCGCAAGGACGAAGCACAGCGCAAGCTCAAGGCCTTCCGCGATCGCGGCAACGTGTTGGGTTTCGTGCCGCGCGAGGACGACGTTGAGGCCCACTGGAACTTGCTGCGCGAAGTGCCGAACCTCGATGTCTATGCGCCTTTCGGCGCCAGCGCCGAGGACGCCAGAAAAACCAAGGGCTCCATCGTCAAGAGTTCGCTGGGCAACGTGATGCGCTTGCAGCGGCCGATGGTGGTGATCGACGAAGGACATCACGCCTACAGCGAGAACGCCTTGCGCACGCTCGACGGATTCAATCCGTCCTTCCTGCTGGAACTGTCGGCGACGCCGCGCATCGCGTCCGCAAACTCGGCAAACGCGGGCAGCGGCTCGAACATCCTGGTCGATGTGCGCGGCACCGACCTCGACGAGGCCGAGATGATCAAACTGCCGATCCATGTCGATGTGCGCGGCTGGAGCGACTGGCAAAGCTGCCTGACGAGCGCGGTCGAACGGCTGGCGGGCTTGCAGCGCGAGGCGGACGAACTGCACGCCGAGAACAATCGCTACATCCGCCCTATCCTGCTAGTGCAGGTGGAGCGCACCGGCAAGGACATGCGCGACGCCGGATTCATTCACGCCGAAGACGCCAAGGCCTGGCTGATGCAGTTGGGCTTCACCGAGGCGCAGATCGCAATCAAGACCTCGGAGAAGGACGAACTCAAGCAGCCGGAGAATCTCGATCTGTTGTCGCCGGCCTGCGAGGTGCGCGCCATCATCACCAAGCAAGCCTTGCAGGAAGGTTGGGATTGTCCGTTTGCCTATGTGCTGTGCGCGCTGGCGGCGGGGCGCGAGATACGGGCGATGACGCAATTGGTCGGACGTATCCTGCGCCAGCCCCATGTGGTCAAGACCGGGCGCGCCGCGCTCGATTCGTGCTACGTGTTATGCCACAACGCCAGGACCGGCGAAGTGGTCAAGGCCATCAAGGGCTCGCTGGAAAGCGAGGGCATGGGCGATCTCGGCATATCGGTGACAGGCGAGGGCGGTGACACCGCGAATACCCAGCGGCGCCAGTTTCATCGCCGCGAGCGTTTTGCCCGCCTGCGGATTTTCCTGCCGCGCGTGACCTGGGTTGAAAGCGACGGTTCGCGGCGTGAGCTGAACTACGAAAGTGACGTACTTGCCGGCGTCGATTGGTCGCAACTCGATGCCGAGGCGCTGGCACGCGATTGGGCGCCAGGCGTTGCGACGGCGCTCGCGCAACAGTTCGACGTCGGGCTGGACGTACTCGATCATCCCGAACGCGTTGCGACCGCCGGCAAACGGCTGGCACCACAGCGTCTCGACCGGGCCTTGCTGGTGCGTGGCCTGCTCGATATTGCGCCGAATGCATGGTGGGTGTGGAGCTGGACCGATACGGTTATCCGGCGTCTCGCGGGCTTGGGTTTCGGGGAGGAACTGCTGGCGGCCTCATTGACCTCGCTGCTGGAACGGCTGCGTGTCGACATCGAGGGTGAGCGGGACCGTCTGGCGCAGACGGTATTCAATGCCGGTGTCGCGGCGGGGAACATCGAGTTTCGTTTGCGCGCCGACGCGCTGGACTACGAGATTCCCGAACAGTTTTCGCTAGACCTGTCAGGTAGGCCACGGCCGCTGGCGCGGGAAGATGGCATGCCGGTGGAAAAGAGTTTGTTCGAACCCGCGCTCGCGGCGCTGGTGGACACGGGTTTCGAATCAGATGTGGCCTGCTATCTGGATACCCAGGCGGCACTGCAATGGTGGCATCGCAATGTGGCGAAGGCTCAATACGGACTGCAGGGCTGGAAGCGGCACAAGGTCTATCCCGACTTCGTCTTTGCGAAACTGGACAATGACGGTGCGACGCAACTAGTGGTGCTGGAAACCAAGGGTCTGCATCTGGCAGGATCGCACGATACGAACTACAAGCAGAAGTTGCTGGAACGATTGTCCGAAGTGTTCAGCGATGAACGTGCGATGCGTGCCGGCGAACTGGAACTGGTGCATGGCGAGGAGCGCCTGGTCTGCGATATGGTGTTCGACGAGGCTTGGCGCGGCAGCTTGGTGGCGCGTCACTTTTAGTTGCGGCCGCTGCGCTCGACGTCGATAGAGCCGACGTTAGCCTTCATTGAAACATCGTTTTCCTTGCAGGGATAGGCCTCGATTATCGCGTTGTCGGGGATCCCCGGCAGGTGGTCCGCCAGCGGCGAACAGAGAATAGGAGTGCAGATCGTGTAGCCGCCGGCATGCGGCGAATGGGTGAGGCGCAGCGCTTGTTGTGGCGGCAGTGGCGGCCGGTAGTGCCAGACGCCGTTTCGCAATTCGCTGCCGGCCGGCGGCTCCATGCCGGCGCCCGTGCCGCGGATGCGCGCTTCGGTCAGCACCAGCGCCCCGGCCTCGATGCGCCAGTCTTCTTCCCAGCGGATTTTCTCTATCGAATGGATCCACGTCAGGGTGAAGCTCTCGATCGCGAGCACGGCGCTTACCGCCCCTGCGGCAAGGCAAAGGCTCATGCCGTGGCGCGGCGATGACGGACCAGATGCCAGGCGACAAAAACTGCGCTCATGCCGAAGCCGATCTCGTCGGTCAGCGGGATCGCGGCGACCAGCATGAAGGCCGCCGCCGCTGCGAAAATGCGCTCGAACATGTTGAGCGGGGCGAACAGGAAGCCGATCGCCGCCGCGCCCCACAACATGATCGAGATCACCGCCTTGAACACGATGTAGGCGACGGCGACGAAGGTCCAGTCGCCCTGCAGCATCAGCGCCGGCGTATATACGGCCATGTAGGGGATGACGAAGCCGGCGATGGCGATCTGCACCGCCTTGATGCCGATTTTCATCGCCGACTCCTTGGCGATCGAGGCGGCGGCGAAGGCGGCCAGCGCCACCGGTGGCGTGAGATCCGCCATGATGCCGAAGTAGAAGACGAACATGTGGCTGACGATCAGCGGCACGCCAAGTTTCAGCAGGGCCGGTGCGGCGATGGAACTGGTGATGATGTAGTTGGGAATGGTCGGGATGCCCATGCCGAGCACCAGGCAGACCAACATCGTCAATACCAGCGAGAGGAACAGGCTCTTTTCGCCGACGCTGAGGATGTAGCCGGCGAAGGAGGACGCCGCGCCCGTCAGCGTCAACACGCCGATGATGACGCCGACCACAGCGCAGGCCACGCCCACCGGCAGCGACTGGCGCGCGCCATCGACCAGGCTCATCCTGAGCAGGTGCAGGGTTTTGCGTCCGCCCTTGAGGGCGAAGGTCTGCGCCACCAACGCGGCGATCAGCGCCAGCAGCGGGACGATGCCCCAAGTCTCCATGTTCTTGACGAAGACCGCGGCGGTGAGCCCCAGCGCGATCCAGAACACGTAGCGGAAGGCCGTGCTGGAAACCCGTGCGGCGATCGCGGCGCCGAGGATCAGCACGGCGGTCAGCACCAGTCCGACCATGCCGGCGAACATCGGCGTGAAGCCGTTGAACAGCGTGATCACCAGCACCACCAGCGGCAGCAGCAGATACCAGTTGTCGCGCATCGCGTGCCAGGGATTCGGGCACTCCGCCTTCGGCATGCCGACCAGGTTCTTGCGCCCGGCTTCGAGATGCACCATCCAGAAGGCCGTCAGGTAATAGAGGATGGCCGGGATCGCCGCCGCCTTGACGATGTCGGCATAGGGCACGTTGAGGTTCTCGGCCATGATGAAGGCCACCGCGCCCATCACTGGCGGCATGATCTGGCCACCCATCGAGGAAGTCGCTTCGACCGCGCCGGCGAACACGCCCGAGTAGCCGAACTTTTTCATCAGCGGAATGGTGAACTGCCCGGTGGTCAGCACGTTGGCCACGCCCGAACCGGAAATGGTGCCCATCAGCCCCGAGGACAGCACCGAGACCTTGGCCGCGCCGCCCTTGGTGTGGCCGACGAAACCCAGCGCCAGCGAGTTGAACAGGTTGATCATGCCGGCGTGTTCGAGGAAGGAACCAAACAGGATGAAAAGGAAAATGTAGGTCGCCGAGACCAGGGTCGGAATGCCGAAAATGCCTTCGGTGCCGAGCGCCAGCTGACTGACGATCTGGTCGAAGCCGTAACCGCGATGTGCGAGATCGCCCGGAAAATATTGGCCGAACATGCCGTAGAGCAGGAAGGTGCCACAGACGATGGGCAGGGCCAGGCCGAGGATGCGTCGTGCCGCTTCGAAGCACATGATCACCAGTGCGGTGCCGACGAACAGGTCGGCAGTGCTCGGGTCGCCGGAGCGCTGGATCAACTCGGCCTCGAATACCCAGTGGTAGGTCGACAGCGCGAACGCGCCGAGCGCCAGCGCCGTGTCGCCAGCGCCGACTTTTGACAGCCGGCCGCCGCTCTTGAAGGCCGGGTAGAGGATGAAGGTGATGCAGAGCAGAAAGCCGACGTGCAGGCTGCGGATCACCAGGCTGGACAGCGGGTGGAAGGCGGCGACGATCAGCTGGTAGGTGGAAAACGTCAGCGCCAGGCCGTTGAGGATCGTCAGCCAGCCGCCGCCGAGCCGGCGCTGTACGCCGTGCTCGGAGAACTCCTCCTGGCCGTGGTCGGGGGCGACGCTATGGTCGGTCACGGTGCGCGCGCTGGCGATACATGTTCGGAGCGACTGGTGATAGCCGAGCGTAGCGAGCCGATCGATAGCCTCCCCGTGAGGGGAGGATGGGAGGGGCGGGCCTTCAATTCGCTTTTAGCGTGTTTCATCAGCAGCAGACGGTTCTCGCAGCGATGAGCGTTACTTGATCAGCCCGACTTCCTTGTAATATTTTTCCGCGCCGGGATGCAGCGGGGCCGGCGGCGCCTTGGCGGCGTTTTCGCGTGTGATGTCCTTCGCCGCGGAGTGCGCGGCCTTCAGGTCGGGCAGGTTGTCGAAGATGGCCTTGGTCATCTTGTAGGCGGCATCGGTCGATACGCCTTCGTGGCTGACCAGAAAGTTCTGGATCGCCACCGTTGCCACCGCGTCGGCCTGGCCGTTGTAGGTGTTGGCCGGCACGGTACCCGGCTGGTAGGCGGCTTCGCCGATCTTGGCCACGACGTCGACGGGAATCGGCACGAGGACGATCTTGACCGAGGTGGCCAGGTCGCGGATGGCGGCAACGCCGAGGCCGGCGGAAATCAGCGTGGCGTCGAGCTGGCGGTTTTTCATCAGCTCCACCGACTCGCCGAAGGGCAGGTATTCGACCTTGGAGAAGTCCTTGTAGCTCATGCCGGCGCCACGGAAGATGTCGCGGGCATTGAGCTCGGTGCCGGATTTCGGCGCGCCGACGGCGATGCGCTTGCCCTTGAGGTCGGCCAGGGTCTTGATGCCGGAATCGGCATTGGCGACGATCTGGATGTAGTTGGGGTAGATCGCGGCGATGGTGCGCAGCTTTTTCAGCGGCGTCTTGAAGCCGGCTTCCTCGTTGCCCTTCCAGGCTTCGTTCAGCGCGTCGCCGAGGGTGAAGGCGATTTCGCCGCGACCGGCTTGCAGCAGGTTGAGGTTTTCGGCGCTGGCCTTGGTCACCTGGGCCGAGGTCTTGGCGCCGGGCATGGCCTTGCCGTAGATCTGCGACAGGGCGACGCCCATCGGGTAATACACGCCCGAGGTGCCGCCGGTAAGGACGGTGACGAATTCCTGGGCGTGGGCGGTGGCGCCGATGGCGAGTGCCGCAACGGCGGCAAGCAGGGTGCGAACTTTCTTCATGGGTGACTCCTCCGGGGTATTGGGCTATTGTGGGATGAAGCTTACAACACTCCGGCCTCGCGAGTCAGATTGGAAATCGCTGCGCGGAAAGTTTGTATCGCTTTGCCGTGCTCGAACAGCCGGACGGAAGAGGACGATGCCGCAAAGGGACAGGCGACAAACTAGTGCGCGAGCTCTGACAATCAGCGGCGCTTCGTGACAGAATTAACGGCAGACCATCTTATGCAGGCAAGCAAATGAAACTCCCCCGACTGCAAGGCTTGGCCGGCGACTTCTGGGGCGGCTTCGCGGCGATGCTGGTGGCACTACCCTCCGCCATCGCCTTTGGCGTCACCATCTATGCGTCCCTCGGCGGCTCCTATGCCGCTTACGGGGCGCTGGCCGGGATTCTCGGTGCGACGGCGATGGGTCTGGTCGCGTCGTCGATGGGCGGCACCAACCGGCTCATTTCGGCTCCCTGCGCGCCCGCGGCGGCGGTGCTGACGGCGTTCGCCATCGAACGCGTCCAGCAGGGCGTGGATCCCGCCGCGGTGGCCGTACTGCTTGCCGCGCTGGGGCTGACGGCGGGCGTGCTGCAGGTGATATTCGGCGGCATCGGCCTCGGCCGGCTGATCAAGTACATGCCGTATCCGGTGGTCAGCGGCTATCTTTCCGGTGTCGGGCTTTACATCATCTCCGGACAGGTACCGAAATTTCTCGGCGCGCCCGCCGGGACCCATCTGGGGCACGCCCTCGTCAGCCCGTCGCTGTGGGTCTGGCAGGGCATGGCGGTCGGCGCGGTAACCATACTTGCCATGCTGTTCGCGCCGCGCCTTACCCAGCGCGTGCCCGCCGCAATCCTGGCGCTGCTGGCCGGCGTGCTGTGCTACTTCGGCCTTTCCCTGTTCGACGCGGCGCTGCTCGATCCGCGCAATCCGCTGGTGATCGGCCCCCTCGGCGGTTCGGGCAGCGGTGGCTTTGTCGACGCCATGGCCGGCCGTTGGGCAGGCGTGGGCCAGCTCGGGATGGCCGACTTCTCGGTGCTGGTGATGCCGGCGCTGACGCTGGCGGTGCTGCTGTCGATCGACACGCTGAAGACCTGCGTCGTGCTCGATGCCCTGACCCGATCGCGCCATGACTCGAACCGCGAACTCATCGGCCAGGGCCTGGGCAACATCACCTCGGCCGTGGTCGGCGGCATGCCCGGCGCCGGCACCATGGGCGCGACGCTGGTGAATATGTCGAGCGGCGCGCTGACGCGCTATTCCGGCTTCATCGAGGGCGTGCTCGCGCTGCTGGCCTTCCTGCTGCTCGGCGCGCTGATTTCCTGGGTGCCGGTACCGGCGCTGGCAGGCATCCTGATCGTGGTCGGCGCGCGCATGATCGACCGTCACAGCTTCACCTTCCTCAAGCAGCGCTCGACCATGCTCGATTTCGGCGTGATCGCGGCCGTGGTGGTCACCGCCCTCACGGTCAGCCTGATCGCCGCGTCGGGTGTGGGCATCGTGCTCGCCGTGGTGCTGTTCATTCGCGAACAGATCGGTGGCTCGATCATCCGCCGCAAGCTGCTCGGCAACGAGACCTTCTCCAAGCGCATCCGCACCCACGAGGAAATGGAAATCCTCACTGCCCACGGCGGCCGCGCTGCCATCATCGAATTGCAGGGCAGCCTGTTTTTCGGCACGGCGGACCAGCTCTATCGCGCCCTGGAGCATGACCTGAAGACGCGCGATTTCCTGATCCTCGACATGCGCCGCATCCAGACCGTGGATGTCACCGCGGCGCATCTGCTGGAACAGGTCAAGGACATGCTGGCCGAGCGCAACGGCTTCCTGATCTTCAGCCAGATCCCGCCCAACCTGCCGTCGGGCCGCGACCTGCAGCAGTATTTCGACCAGGTCGGCCTGATCCGTTCGGACAGCCCGGTGCGCGTGTTCGCGGAACTGGATGACGCGCTGGAGTGGGTCGAGGATCGCATCATCCATGAAGCCGCGCTGTCACGCGACGAGGAAACCGCGCTGGAACTGCACGAAGTGGAACTGTTCGCCGGGCGCAAGGAGCAGACCCTGGCCGAGCTGGAGCAGTGCATGGAGAAGCGCCACGTGGCGGCAGGCGACAGCATTTTTTCGCGCGGCGATGCGGGTGACGAACTGTTCCTGATCCGGCGCGGCGCGGTGCGCATCGTGCTGCCGCTGTCCGACCGCATGTCGCATCACCTCGGCACGTTCGGTCGTGGCGCATTTTTCGGCGAAATGGCCTTCCTCGACGGCGAGGTGCGCTCGGCGAATGCCGTGGCCTTCGTCGACACCGAACTCTATGTGCTGTCGCGCCGCGCTTTCGACAAGTTCTCGGAAGACCACAAGAAACTGGGGTTGAAGCTCATGGAAGGCATTGCCAGCGTACTCGCCAGCCGCTTGCGCTATACCAATGCCGAGCTGCGCGTATTGGAATCCTGACGAAGCAGTTCAGTCGTCGCGTTCGCGCAACCACTCGAGCAAAGCGTCCGCATCGAGCGGGTGGGCGTAGAGGAAACCCTGTGCTTCGTGGCAGCCGCGCGCGCGCAGGTAGTTCGCCTGTGCCGCATCCTCGACCCCTTCGGCAATGACCCCCATGCCCAGGTTGCGGCCCAGGTCGATGATCATCTCCGCGATGTTCTTGCCTTCGCCCTCGAATGCGAGGCGGCTGACGAAGCCGCGATCGATTTTCAGCCGGTCCACGGGCAGCCGCTGCAGGTAGGCCAGCGACGAGAAGCCGGTGCCGAAGTCATCGATCGCCACCGTGAAGCCGAATTCCTTGATCCGGTTCAACAGCACCACGATGCGCTCGGGATCGAGCATGGCCACCGATTCGGTGATTTCCAGTTCCACGTTGGCGGGATTGACCCCCGTCTCGGCAATCACGCGTTCCAGCATGCCGACGAAATCGGGGTGGCGGAACTGCACCACCGAAACATTCACCGCCATGCGGAATTCGGTGAAGCCCTCGTTTGCCAGCGCGACAAGTTGCTGACAGGCGCCGCGCAAGACCCAGTCACCGATGGCAACAATGAGGCCCGAGTCTTCGGCGAGGGGGATGAACTGGTCGGGAGGCACCAGCTGCCCGCTTTCAGTCCGCCAGCGCAACAGGGTCTCGACGCCTATCGGTTGGCCGCTGCCGAGATCGACCTGGGGCTGGAACAGCAAATAAAGGCAACCGTCGCCCAGGGCCTGACGCAGATCCTGCATCAGGCGCACGCGCGCACGCACTTCGCCGCCCATGCTGCGCGTGTAGTAGCAGTAATGCCCGCGGTGTTCGAGCTTGGCGCGTTTCAGGGCGATATTGGCATCCTGCATCGCATAGTCCACCGAATCGACTTCTGACAGGCGCGCCAGTCCGAAGGTGGCCGAAACGGTATGCGGGTTGCCGTCGACGATGAAGTCGGTGCGGAACAACTCCCCCAGGAAGGTCGGATTGACGATCTCGTCGCTGCCCAGCAGGCCGAAGGCATCCCCCGCGATCCGGGCCAGTACCACATCCGGTCCCACCGCTACGCAGAGGCGAACGGAAATTGCATGCAGCAGCCGGTCGCCGTAGTGGTGGCCGAAGGCATCGTTGGCTTCGGCGAAGTGGTCGATGTCAATCACGGCCAGGGTCAGTTCCGGTGCCCTGCCCGCCGCAAAGACTTCCTTGATTTTCTCGATGAAGTGGGTTCGATTGGGCAGGCGCGACAGCGGGTCGAAGTAGGCGTGGTCTTGCAGGCGCGCCACGAGGGCGACGTTGTCCAGGCACACGGCGATGTTGGTGCAGAAGACCTCGAGCAGCTGGCGCTCGTTCTCTTCAAGGGGCACGGGCGCTTCAAGGAAAACCACCAGATCGCGGCCGAGGCTGGAACCTACAAACAGCAATGTGCCGTCCGCCAGAAACTCGTTTTGTTCCTTGCGTGCCGTGCGCTCGATCTTGTCGCGAACATCCCGATCGGCGATCTCATCCAGGCCGCCCCCCTGATACGGGGCGAAACGTCCGGCCGCCGCCGTGACATGAAAACCGACGCCGGATTCGACGTCGCGCGCACAGACCATGCCCTCGGCGGGCAGATCCAGCAGGTGGGTGATCTGAGCAATGATGCAGGAGGCGAATTCCCTCATGTCCAGCACCGTCATCAGTTCGGCGCTGGCGCGCACGATCATTCCCAGCCCGCGACGGTTGGCGTTGATGGTGCGTATCTGGGAATAAGAGCGTACGGCAGCGGTCAGCGTCGCATACAACTTGCTGCTGGTGAGTTCGGACTTGGTCTTGTAGTCGTTGATGTCGTAGTCGCGGATCGCCTCGTCTTCGGGCGCGTAGCCGGGCTGGCCGGTGCGCAGGATGATGCGCGTATCGATCAGGCCGACGCTTTCGCGGATGAATTTCACCAGCCGCAGTCCGGCGTCGTTGCTCTCCATGACCACGTCAACCAGGGCCACCGCCACTTCACCGCCCTGCTGCAGCAGGGCCATCGCTTCGCTGGCTGAATGGGCGTGGAGAAATTCCAGCGGACGGCCGAGGATGGTCGCCCCGCCCAGTGCATAGACGGTTGCCAGATGAACATCCGCATCGTCATCGACCAGCAATATCCGCCAGCTGCGACGAGTCGACGAAGATGGCTGGCCGTCACCGTCATCTTCGCTGATGAATCGCAGTTCGTCGTCGCCTTTGTCGCTCACGCCCCTCCTCGCCACAGGTGCACTTTGGGTGCACTCTATTACTTTAGTTAGCTGCGATTGTAAGCCAAACCTCGAGCGGCAAAGTGGTCGACCTGCGGTGATATGTCGACTTGGCGCCGGGTGCGATCCCCGCCGGGCGAGTCTCTCAGACCACTCCCGCCGCCCGCAGCGCCGCGATCTCGTCCGCGGTGCGCCCGAGTTCGCGCAGCACGGCCTCGGTATCGTGTCCCAGCGGCGGCGGTGCCAGCCGATAGTCGATCGGCGTGGCGGAGTAGCGGATCGGGTTGGCTACTTGCGGCGCGCTGCTGCCCGCGGCGTGTGGCATCTCGACCTTCAGGCCACGATGCAGCACCTGCGGATCGGCGAACACGCCGGCCAGATCGTTGATCGGGCCGCAGGGCACGGCCGCGCTTTCCAGCAGGCCGATCCATGCAGCGGTGGTCTTCATCACCGTGGTCTGGCGCAGCAGCGGCAGCAGCTCGCCGCGGTGTTTGACCCGCGCCGCATTGGTGGCGAAGCGTTCGTCGGCGGCCCATTCGGCATGGCTGGCGATTTCACAGAAGCGCGCGAACTGGCCGTCGTTGCCGATGGCCAGGATCATGTCGCCGTCGGCCGTGGGGAAGTCCTGGTAGGGCACGATGTTGGGATGGCCGTTGCCCATGCGCCGAGGCGCCGTGCCCGAGACCAGGTAGTTCATCGCCTGGTTGGCGAGGCAGGCCACCTGCACATCCAGCAGTGCGAGATCGATGTGCTGGCCCTCACCGGTCTTTTCGCGATGTGCCAGCGCGGCGAGGATCGCGTTGCTCGCATACAGGCCGGTGAGTATGTCGGTCAGCGCCACGCCGACTTTCTGCGGGCCGGCGCCTTCTTCGGCATCGGCGCGGCCGGTGACGCTCATCAGGCCGCCCATGCCCTGGATCAGGAAGTCGTAGCCGGCGCGCGCGGCGTACGGCCCGTCCTGGCCGAAGCCGGTGATCGAGCAATACACCAGCTTCGGGTTGATCGCAGACAGGCTTGCGTAGTCGAGGCCGTAGGCTTTGAGCCCGCCGACCTTGAAGTTCTCGACCACCACGTCGGATTGCCCGGCGAGCTCCCGCACAATCTCCTGGCCTTCCGGCCGGGTCATGTCGACGGTCAGCGAGCGCTTGTTGCGGTTGGTGCAGAGGAAATAGGCCGCGTCCGTGGTCGCCCGGCCCTCGCCGTCGGTCAGCCAGGGCGGGCCCCAGCCGCGCGTGTCATCACCGGCGCCCGGCTTCTCGACCTTGATCACGTCGGCGCCGAGGTCGCCCAGCAACTGCGAGGCCCAAGGCCCCGCCAGCACGCGCGAGAGGTCGAGAACCTTCAGGCCGGCCAGCGCGCCGGCCGCCATCAGGAGGCCTTGCCGAGCAGCTGTTCCTTGAGGTCGTCCTGCGCGGGTTTGTCGCCGAGCCAGATGCGCAACAGGGCGCGATAGAAGTCCTCGCCGGCGATGTCGGCGCCCTTGGTCGTGCCGTTGAAGGTGAGCCGCGTGCCGCTGTCCGGCAGCCAGTCGAGATTCACCACCGATTTTTCCGGTGCGTTTCCGATGGTCAGCATGGTGCTGCGGAACTGGTCGATCTTCGGCTGCAGGGCTTTCAGCGCCGCCTCGTCGTGGTTGTTTTTCAGGGCGGCGATCAGGGCGTCGACGAACTCCTCGGAGGTCAAGTCGCGCAAGGTGACGATGGCAATGCGCTTGGCGCCCTTGGCGTTGATCGCGTCGGCTGCGCTCGCCGCTTTCTGCGGCAGGTAAAGTCCGATCGCATAGACCTTGAAAAAGGCCCGCTTGCGCATCCCGGCGCCGTTGATCACCGTATCGCCAGCGCCGACTTTTGCCTTGTCGTCGAACTTGACGCCGGCGACTTCCATCGCGGCAAACGCGGGCAGGGAAAGAGCCAGCAGAAGTATGGCAAGCAGTTTGTTCATGAGTATGTCTCCTTGAGGGGGGGGGTGTTGTCCGCAATCATACCGCCCCGGCGGGCATGCTATCGTTGCGTCATCGATCGGCAAGGAGCAAGTCATGCAAAGAAGCGTCTTGGGTGTCGGGGTTTTTCTTGTCGCGGGCATGGCCCAGGCTGCCGAGCCTGCACGCGATGTCACGTCCACCGCGGCCGAGCGCGAAGCCGTGGCGGTGACCGTGTACAACGACGATCTGGCGCTGGTCAAGGAACGCCGCCGGGTCGATCTCGCGGCCGGCCTGACACGACTTTCGTTGCGCGAAGTGGCGGCGCAGATGCGCCCCGAAACCGCACTGCTGCGCGCGGTGAGCGGGCAGCCGCTGAGTCTCATCGAACAGAACTTCGATTTCGATTTGCTGACGCCGCAAAAGCTGCTGGAAAAATATGTCGGTCGCGAGGTGACGGTGATCCGCCCGCATCCGACCAACGACAGCGAGCGGCGCGAGCGTGCCACGGTGCTGGCGGCGGGACAAGGTACGGTACTCAGGTTTGCCGACCGCATCGAGACCGGTGTGCCGGGTCGGCTGGCTTTCGACAGCGTGCCGTCCAACCTGCGCGACCGGCCGACGCTCTCGATCCTGCTCGAAGCAGCTGGCGGCAAGCAGGCGGTGGAACTCTCCTATCTCACCGGCGGTCTGTCATGGAAGGCCGACTACGTGGCCAACCTGTCCACCGACGGCAAGACGCTGGACCTCAATGGCTGGGTGACGCTGACCAATCGCAGCGGCGCCGGTTTCGACAACGCGACCCTGCAACTGGTCGCCGGCACGGTCAATCGCGTGCGCCAGCCCGAGCCGCAACGCGCCTACGCGATGGCAGCCGCAGCACCGCGCGCCAAGTCGATGGAAGCGACCCAGGAAGCGCTGATGGATTACCACCTCTACAGCTTCGAGCGGCCGACCAGCATCGCCGACAACCAGACCAAGCAACTCGCCCTGCTCTCGGCCAGCGCCGTGCCGGTGCGCCGCGAATACCTGCTGGCCGGCAACGACTGGTATTACCGCGACCGTTACAACCAGATCGGACAGAAGTTGAAACCCGCCGTGTTCATCGAGTTCGAAAATAAAGGCGGGCAACTCGGCAAGCCCTTGCCGGGCGGCATCGTGCGTGTGTACGCGCGGGACAGCAAGGGTGCGGCGCAGTTCGTCGGCGAGGACCGCATCGCCCACACGGCGAAGAACGAAAAGCTGAAGCTCAGGCTGGGCGAGGCCTTCGACATCACCGCCGAGCGCAAGCAGACCAACTACAGGAAGATCGCCGACAACGTCAGCGAGTCCTCATGGCGCATCGAGTTGCGCAACGCCAAGGACGAAGCGGTGGTGGTCAAAGTGCAGGAACCCATGCCCGGCGACTGGGAGATGGTGCAGGAATCGCAGAAGCACACCAAAGAGTCGGCGCGGGTGGCGTCGTGGAATGTGGCCGTGCCGGCGGGTGGGACGACGGTGCTGGAATATGCGGTTCGCGTGAAGTGATGAGTGGCGTACCGGTTTGGTGAGGTGGAGTATTAGGTGGTGTCAGGCGGCAGGTTTGTGCCCATTGCTGCCTGATGATGCCCACAAGTCGTATGGCAGCTTACTGATCACTTAGCTGCCGCTGAATTGATACAGACTGACCGCTTCGCCTCAACAGTTGTTTGAGAAACCTTGAAGGCAAGTTCAGCCGAACGGCCAATGCTCAGACACGGCACGGCGCATTTCGGCGTGGGTATTGACTTGCGTCAAAATGAATCCGGGCCGTCAAGCCTAGGATGGCGTCAGTTTCGGCCCTGCACTGTATCCAGTTCCAACACGGGCATTTAGTTCAGGGCCATCAACGAAAGGAGAGGCCATGGAACTGAAGCGCAGAAGCTTCCTGAAAGGAATGGGAGCTCTTGGGGGTGCGGCGACCTTGGGTGGCGGATACGCCACGATCGCATTAGCGACAAGAGATGCATCCGCCGTGGAAAAGTCCGGCTCGGCTGGCGTCAAGCATTTCAAGACGTCTTGCTGTCAGTGTGTGAATTTCTGCGGACTGGACGTTACGGTCAAGGGCGGTGTCATCCGGAATATTTCTCCGGACGTGGCGCGCGCCCCCTATTACAACCGTGGCATTTGTCCGAAAGGCGTTTCGGCCGCCTTTCACACCTACAACCCCTATAGGTTGAAGAAGCCGCTCAAGCGCACGAACCCGGTCAAGGGCAGAGATCAGGATCCGAAGTGGGTCGAGGTATCTTGGGATGAGGCGCTGGACACGATTGCAGCGCGCATGAAGAAGATTCGTGCGGAGAACCCGTCCAAGCTGGTCTGGCAAGATGGGCAAGGGCGCTACCTCAGCAATACGCCACTTCTCGCGGCGTTCTGTGCGGCCTATGGAACGCCGAATTTCGTACATAGAACCACGCTTTGCATCGCTTCACGCAATATTGCGGACTTGGTTACCTGGGGTTCCTTCACAACGCTTCCCGATCTCGAGTACACGAACCTGCTGCTCAATTTCGGTGCGACCTACTACGAGGGCGAGCAATGGGCGCGCTGGCTCGATTATCAGACCGCGCTGGCAAGAGAGCGGGGAATGAAGGTCGTCGTGATTGACCCGCGTTTGTCCAACAATGCGGCAAAGGCGGACGAATGGATCCCGATCAGGCCGGGCACCGACTCGGTGATGATTCTCGCAATGGCCAAGTTACTTATCGACTCCGGAAACATCGACGAGGAATCCCTCGTGGCCTTCACCAATGCGCCGGAACTGGTTCGACCCGATGGCAACATTGCCAAGACTGCCGACGGGAAGCCGCTGGTGTTCGACACCGTTTCTAATACGACGCGACCGTTTGCGGAAGGGGTCAAGCCCGCATTGAAAGGCTCGTGGCCGCACGAAGGCGCAACACTGAAGACGGCATTCCAGATATTCATGGATAGCCTTGCCGGGGTGACGCCAGAGTATGCCGAAGAGGTAACCGGCATCCCGGCTGCCACCTTGCGCCGCCTCACGGACGAAGTGGCAAAGCAGGCCCGTATCGGCTCGACCATCGTCATCGACGGCCAGAAACTTCGCTACCGCCCGGTCGCGGTACATACCTTCCGCGGCGTCACGGCCCGCGAATTCGGCGTGCAGGGTTGGCGTACGGGCATGTTGCTGGAAATGCTCCTCGGTGGAATGGATGCCGTCGGCGGTATGGCCCTGTTCAATCCGAACGGTGCCGCCAAGACTCTTGAACCGTCCAAGGCGGAGTACCCGCCAAAACGCGCCGATCTGGCGATGAGCGCCTACTTTCCCTATGCCACCCAGGACGTGGGACAGCAGGTCAACCTGACGGCTCTCGATCCGAAAGCCTACGGCTTGCCGTATGAACCCGAAATGCAATTGATTTATGGCAGCAATCGGCCATTCTCCGCATCCGACTCGGACAAGCAGTTTCTCGGCATGGCCAAGACCTTCAATGTAGTCATTGATGTGCTGATGACCGAAGTGGCCTGGTATGCCGATATTGTCCTGCCCGACGATACCTTCCTTGAGGCATGGCATGTCTCGATGACGCGCTGGATTCCCGATGCGCGACAGCCGATTGCCATTCGCCAACCGGTCGTGAGCGATGTCTATAACATTGGCTACGATGCTCATCGAATACTCTGGGAGTTGGCCAAGCGAACAGGCTTTCGCGATGGTTTTGCCGACGAGCTAAACAAGAAGTGGGGTCTCAAGGAAGTTACATTCAAGCCAGGACGCGACTACTCCTCGCGGGAGGCGGTTGAGATCGTGTGGTCGGACAAGACCAAAAAAGATTTCAGCACCGCACTGGAAAACGCTTTCGTCGGACGCAAGCTGGATACCAAGGCTCGCTACCTGAGTGGCGTCGAGAGCGTGTTCAAGGGCCCCGGCAAGCCGAAGATGAAGTTTTACGCGGACCAACTGGTGGGCACCTTCGAAACCATCAGTGGCCACGTCAAGAACTTGGGTGCGAAGAACATTGATCTCGCGGAGTTCAAGACAGGTCTGTCGCCGCTGCCGATCAAGGAACATGCATTTCCAAAGGCGCACCGAGAAGCGAAGGACTACCCCTTCTACCTGATTACGCACAAGGTGATGCACCGCACCCAGACAGGGATCACCTGTACCAATCCGATTCTGAATGCAATGGGTGGGACCGATGACAACAGCGTGCGGATCAACAAGGCGACGGCCGACAAGATGCGGATCAAGACTGGCGACATGGTCGTGATCGAGACCCGTGTGGGAAAAGTGAAAGGCAAAGCCAGCGTCGTGCAGGGCATACGACCCGATACCGTGTCGGTCTCATATCACTTCGGACAATGGAGTCCGGGTCTGCCTGCGCAAGCCCGCAAAGGAATAGACATCAACCGTGTCCTGGAACTGAATGCCGACATCATCTCCGGCATGAATTCCTTCAACGACACCAAGTGCAAGATATACCGGGCGTAAGGAGAAAATCATGGCGAAATTCGTACGATTGATCGACACCAAGCGTTGCATGGGTTGCAAATCCTGTGTTGCCGCATGCATGGTGGAGAACCACTACACGCCCGGCTCGAGCTGGAACGAAATGATGGAGAACGAAATTGGTGCGTACCCCAACGTGCGTAAGACCTTCGTCACGATGGGATGCATGCACTGTGAACTGCCGTCATGCAAGGCAGCTTGTGATGCGGTAGGTGCCAAGGCGATTTCGAAGAACGCGTTCGGCGTCGTGCTGATCGACTACGACAAGTGCATTGGCTGCGGCTATTGCGGCGCTGCATGTCCTTATGGAGTCCCGCAACTCAACAAGGAAGTCGCTACCTTATATCCTGGCCAGACGACCCCTTATGAGGCGACTGCACCGGCGGACCGGCACCCAACGCATCGCAAACGGCCGAAGGTCGTCGAAAAGTGCACCTTCTGCTGGCACCGGTTGGAGAAGGCCGTGGCGGACGGAAAGGTTGATCGCATCGGAAAGGATCAGGAGTACACGCCGGCCTGCGACGTCGTTTGCCCGGTGGAGGCAAGGTTCTTCGGTGATCTGGATGATCCCAAGAGCGAGGTTTCCCGGCGCATTGGAGCAACCAAGGCTGCTCAACTCAAAAAGGAATTCGGTACGCGTCCGCAGGTGTATTACCTGCTCGAAGGGGGGGAAGTGTGATGAAAGCCAACACTTGGATCAGCGCGGTCGCTTGTGTATTCCTGCTGGCGCTTCCTTCCGTGGCCGGCGCGGCCGATCTCAAGCAAGCGGGCAAGGATGTTCGTAGCGGAAAGATCGCCATCGGAAAGACGTACTCCATGGAAAAGGAAACTCGCTACCACGCGGCACACGTAAAAGTGGCTGGACTCAATTGCCAGGCATGTCATCTGGAGGAGTTCCCTTCCGACATGCTCATGGTCGGTCGCGAGAAGACACTTTCGTCAAAGAACCCGGGGCCGGTTGATCGCGTGGTTTGCGTCGCCTGCCATAGAGGGGGCGGACCGGGAAAGCTGCTTTACGGCTTGGCAGTAAGTGACTAGCTCAAGAGAGGGATGTCCTGAGGCGCGGGCGAGGGCCGAGGGCTACTGGTTCCTTGCCGGCTTTTTTGCCAATGCTCCCAGTGCGGCTTTTCTGCAGAACATCGTTGCCGGGTATTCGGGAAGCCAGGAGGATGACAGCGATCGAGTCGTGCAACTGCATGGGAAGCTGCGAAATCTGATACTCGGCGAGTTGGTTGATGCTCTGGTTCAACGGCTAGCGCCGGAATCAATACGACTTTTCGGCGGTTTGCATCCCGGCTATGGACCACCTCCTCCGTATGAGTCAGCTTATGTCGGCGGACAGTCCATGGGCGACGTCACTCTTTCGGTGTTAGACGCCTTTGAGGACGCGGGCATGGGTTCATTGGACACCTCGCATGGCCCATGCGACCATATTTGCTCGGAATTGAAGTTCATGGCCGCTTTGTGTGTCAAGGAAGATGAGGCATGGACCTCAAACGGCGCCGAAGCAGCGGCGGTGTGGCTCGAACGCCAGCGCGCTTTCTTGCAGGTGCATATCTTGAACTGGCTACCGGGATGGCGCAGTCAAGTTGCGGCCGCAACCGAGGAGCCCTACTTTCAGCTTGCCGTCGAGTTGGCGCTTGCTGCGTGCCAAGCTGACGCAGAAATCGTGCGGAAGCGGATTGAGCTATCCAGCTACTGATAGCAACGGTAGTAAGTGATTGGGAACTCAAGCGCACCTGCCTGAGGATCATTGGTCGAAATAGGTCTGCGTGCTGTTGTTGGATTGTTGCTGGCGCTCAAACAGCAATCGCCTAATGACCGTTCTGACCGAGAGCTTGATCAACAGATAGCATTTCCGACCGGCGGGTTCTGGATCAGTTTGCCGCCGGTCGCATCAAGCGATTTTTCGCCGCCGCTATGTCTCTTGATGTTAAGGGTTGTGGGATGCCTGCCTTAGCGTGATGACGTGCGGGAACCGACAAAGGTGGAGGCAGGCGTCGCACAAGCCCCAAGGGAGGAAACCGCGGAGATCTGGCGATTCAGGTGGAGCAGAGTGAAGCGCTATGGG
>JAUXUK010000043.1 GCA_030680805.1 Sulfuritalea sp.
GGAGATCGAATTGGCGCCGGTCTTTTTGGCGATCTCTATCAGGCGCTTGGCGATCAACGGCCGGGCGATCGAGGTGCCGAGCAGGTATTCGCCTTCATACACGGTGTTGCAGCGGAACATCGGAAAGACGAAGTCGCGAACGAACTCCTCGCGCAAGTCATCGATGAAAATATTCTTGGGCTTGATACCCATCTTCAGCGCTTTGGCACGCGCCGGTTCCAGCTCCTCGCCCTGCCCCAGATCGGCGGTGAAGGTCACCACCTCGCAGTGGTAGGTGTCTTGCAGCCACTTCAGGATCACCGAGGTATCCAGCCCGCCCGAATAGGCGAGAACAACCTTGTTGCTTTCTGCATTTGCTGCCTTTTTTGCCGGTTTCATTGCTTTTCCTTCAGTCATTCACTCTGCCCAAAAGCAGGAATTCCATCAAAGCCTTCTGCACGTGCAGCCTGTTTTCCGCCTCGTCCCACACCACGCTTTGCGCGCCATCGATCACCTCGGCGGCGACTTCCTCGCCGCGATGCGCCGGCAGGCAGTGCATGAACACGGCATCAGGTTTTGCGGCGCGCATCATGTCGGCGTCGACCTGCCAATCGGCGAAATCGCGCAAGCGCTCTTCATTCTCCGCCTCGAAACCCATCGAAGTCCACACATCGGTGGTCACCAGATCGGCGCCGCGCGCCGCATCCATCGGATCGGCGAACTGTTCGAAATGGTCTGTGCCGTAGAGTCCGGCCCGCTCCACCTCGACCTCATAGCCGGGTGGCGTCGATACATGAACGTTGAAGTCGAAGATCTCCGCGGCCTGCAACCAGGTGTTGCAGACATTGTTCGAGTCGCCGATCCACGCCACGGTGCGCCCCTGGATCTGGCCGCGATGCTCGATGAAGGTAAAAATGTCGGCGAGTATCTGGCAAGGGTGGTATTCGTTGGTCAGGCCGTTGATCACCGGCACCCTCGAATGGCCGGCGAAGCGCTCGATGATCTCCTGCTCGAAAGTGCGGATCATGACGATGTCGCTCATGCGCGAAATCACCTGTGCCGCGTCCTCGACCGGCTCGCCGCGTCCAAGCTGCGAGTCCCGCGTATTCAGGTAGATCGCCGACCCGCCCAGTTGATGCATGCCGGCTTCAAATGACAAGCGCGTACGGGTGCTGGCCTTCTCGAAAATCATCACCAGGGTACGATCCTGCAGGGGCCAATAGCGCTGATAGGCCTTGAAGCGCGCCTTGATCGACCGGGTGCGCTCAAACACATGATCGAGCTCCTCGCGCGAAAGATCCTTCAACTGCAGAAAATGCCGCGGGGATGCCACGATCAGGCTCCGAGAAACTCTTTGATCAGCGGTACGAGCTTGGCCACAAGCTCGGCACCCTCGGCGTCCGTCATTACCAGTGCCGGCAGCAGGCGTACCACCTTTTCAGCGGTGACGTTGATCAGCAGGCCCGCTTCCAGCCCGCGCTTGACCAGATCAGCACAAGGCCGATCGAGTTCGATGCCGATCATAAGGCCATCGCCGCGCACCTCGACGAAGCCACTGACACCTGACAAGCCACTGCTCAGGCCGCCACGAATCGACTCGCCCAGCTTGCTCGCATGCGCCATGAGGCCGTCGGCTTCGATCACGTCCAGCGTGGTCAACGCGGCCACGCAAGCCAGGGGATTGCCGCCAAAGGTCGAACCGTGATTGCCGGGCTTGAACACGCCGCTGGCACGTCCAGCCGCAAGGCAGGCGCCGATCGGCACGCCGGAACCCAGGCCTTTCGCCAGCGTCATCACGTCGGGCAAAATGCCGGCGTGCTGATGGGCGAACCAGGCTCCGGTACGGCCGATGCCGCACTGGACCTCGTCGACCATGAACAGCCAGCCCTTCCGGTCGCAGATCTGCCGCAGCGCGCGCATGAATTCATTGTGCGCAAGATTGATCCCACCCTCGCCCTGAATCGGTTCGAACAGCACGGCAACGACATTGAGATTGCGCTCGGCGAGCTGCTCGATGGCGGGCAGATCGTCAAACGGGACCCGTACAAAACCGGACACCAGCGGCTCAAACCCGGCCTGCACCTTGCGGTTGCCGGTCGCGGAGAGCGTCGCCAGCGTGCGGCCATGAAAGGCCTGCTCCATGACGATGATCGCCGGCTGTTCGATGCCCCGCTGATGTCCATACAGCCGCGCGAGCTTGATCGCGGCCTCATTGGCCTCGCAACCCGAGTTGCAAAAGAAGACCTCCTCCATGCCCGAATGTGCGGCGAGACGATCGGACAGGGCTTCGGCTTCGCTGATGCGATACAGATTCGACGTATGTATCAGGCGGCCGACCTGATCGTTCAGGGCCTTCACCAGACGAGGATGGTTGTGGCCCAGGGTATTGACGGCAATCCCCGCCAGGGCATCAAGGTAGGACTTGCCCTGTTCGTCGAACAGGCGACAGCCCTGACCATGGGAAAAGGCGACCGGCAGCCGCCCATAGGTATTCATCAGATGCGGCATGAAAGCACTCCGCCAAAAGCTCCACGCAAAAAACATACGGCGGCCGAAGAGCAACGCGGCCGCCGTGCTTGAGAACATCTCTATACTAAGATAAAAGTTGGCCCCTGTACAGAGCAGGAAGGCGGAGGATCCACCAGTGAGGATGGCGGTTTTCAATCAAAAGGGCGGGGTCGGCAAGACGACCACGGCCCTCAATCTCGCCGCGGCGCTGGCCAAGAATTCCGAGCCGACACTGCTGATCGACCTTGATCCGCAGGCGCACCTGACGGCGATACACGGCAAGGCGCTGGGCGAGGCTCACAACAGTGTGTTCGCCCTCTACCAGGACAACCGTCCGCTCGAAGAACTGGCCTTGATCTGGGAGTGCGTAGGCCGGCTGATTCCGGCGCATGCGGAACTGATCAAAGTGGATTCAATCTTCGGCAAGGGACCGGCCATTCTCAACCGGCTCAACACCGGCTTGCAGGTGCTTGAAGCAGCCGGCGGCGAGAACACGGCGGTAATCGATTGCTGTCCGTTTCTAGGCGTGCTTTCCCTCAATGCGATCTTCGCCTCCGACCGGATACTGGTGCCCGTCTCGTCGGACTATCTTTCCCTGCGCGGCGCCCTGCAAATCGAACGCACCATGAAGGCGCTGGAGCCGGTCCTCAAGCGTCGCATCGAGCGGCGCTACCTGCTGACGCGCTTTGACCGCCGCCGCAAGATGAGCTTTGAGATTCAGAATCGCCTGCGCGAGCAGTTCGGGGCCGAACTGTGTGAAACGGTGATTTCCGAAAATGTGGCGATCGCCGAGGCGCCGGCGGTGAGCCTCGACATTTTCAGCCACAGCCCGAGCAGCAGAGGGGCCTTGGACTATCAAGCGCTGATGGAAGAATTGCGGGCCGCGCGATTTATCTGACGGCGCCACGGAAACAGATCGGCCTCGGCAGGCCGACGACTCACCGAAGCTCAGCGAACAATGAGGTTTGCAACTTCCTCGAAGCTGGCCACCGGGATGCGCACGCTGCCGTGATGACAAACACACTCAATGATCTGGCAATCGTGATAGACCTGCCGCAGCTTGCGCTGGGCGTCGTATTCATCGCGACCATGGATCATCAAATTGTCCACGATCACGCCCAGGCGGGTACGAATACGAAATGCATATTTTATGAACTGATGGGATTGCATGAAACCCCTTTCACTTCAACAAGGTCTGGCGATTATATGCAGTGGTTTCGGCAAACTCAACCTATTTCTTTAATTTAGCAGCACATTTCAGAAAGCGTTATGCCGATGGTGGTTTTGGCGGAAATGGAGGCGATTTGGCTTCATTGGCAACCAGGCTTCAGCCATGCCAAGACAAAAACAAAAAGGCTGCCCCGGTATCCGAGGCAGCCTTTTTGTGGGGTACTTGGCGCTTAAGTAGCTTGGCGGCTCAAAGTGCCTTGATGGCAGCCGAGAGGCGGCTCTTCTGGCGCGCAGCGAGGTTCTTGTGCACGATGTTCTTGTCGGCAATCGAGTCGATAACGCACTGCGACTCCTTGAACACGGCTTGGGCGGCGGTCTTGTCGCCGGCCTCGATCGCCTTGCGGACCTTCTTGATTGCTGTGCGCAGTGACGAACGCTGGCTCATGTTGTGAGCGCGCTGCTCGGTCGCCTGACGGGCACGCTTGCGAGCTTGGACGGTATTGGCCATATCTATATCCGGTGGATCTGGGGAAAGCGCGAGATTATAAGGGGGTCTTCCGCCCATTGCAAGCGGCTTCTGTCGGCCGCATCCCGGATACCATACCCGCCATGAATCTGATCCGTGCCTTGGCCACCGTCAGCGGGATGACTCTGCTGTCCCGCATTCTGGGCTTTGTCAGAGACTTCGTGATCGCCCGGAGTTTCGGCGCCGGGATGATGACCGACGCCTTCTTCGTCGCCTTCCGCCTGCCCAACCTGTTGCGCCGCCTGTTTGCCGAGGGCGCGTTTTCACAGGCCTTCGTTCCCATCCTCGCCGAATACCGCAATCGGCGGGGGGAAGCCGAAACCAAAACCCTGGTCGATCGCGTCGCCAGCGTATTGTTCCTGATCCTGATCGCGGTCAGCGCGCTCGGCATGGCCGCCGCACCCTTGCTGATCGCCGTGACGGCCCCCGGCTTCAGCGCCGATGCAGAGAAGTTCCAACTGACGGTCGAACTGACACGCATCACCTTCCCCTACATCCTGTTC
>JAUXUK010000045.1 GCA_030680805.1 Sulfuritalea sp.
CAGTCGATCGAGCGCATCGAGCGCGATACCGATCGCGACAACTTTCTTTCGGCCGAGGCGGCGGTAGAGTACGGCCTGGTCGACAAGGTGCTGACCAGTCGCGACGAAGCTGTCGAAGCTGCCAAAGCCACCAAAGCTTGATCGTTCGCGGGAACGGAGACGAAGATGGCAGAAAAGAAAACGGGCAGCGGCGAAAAACTGTTGTATTGCTCCTTCTGCGGCAAGAGCCAGCATGAGGTCAAGAAACTGATCGCCGGCCCCTCCGTTTTCATTTGCGACGAGTGCATCGAGCTTTGCAACGACATCATTCGCGACGAGATCGCCGCCGTTCCGGAGGGCACCTCGAAGCGTGAACTGCCGGCGCCGAAGGAAATCCGCGAGATGCTCGATCAGTACGTGATCGGGCAGGATTCGGCGAAGAAAATCCTGGCCGTCGCGGTCTATAACCACTACAAGCGCATCCGGCACCAGGAAAAGGGCAGCGACGGCATCGAGCTGTCGAAGAGCAACATCCTGTTGATCGGTCCCACCGGCTCGGGCAAGACGCTGCTGGCGCAGACTCTGGCGCGCACGCTCAACGTGCCCTTCGTCATGGCTGATGCGACGACGCTGACCGAGGCCGGTTACGTCGGCGAAGACGTCGAAAACATCATCCAGAAGCTGCTGCAGAAGTGCGACCACGAAGTCGAGAAAGCCCAGCAGGGCATCGTCTATATCGACGAGATCGACAAGATTTCGCGCAAGTCGGACAACCCCTCGATTACCCGCGACGTGTCCGGCGAAGGCGTGCAGCAGGCGCTGCTGAAACTGATCGAGGGCACGGTGGCGAGCATTCCGCCGCAGGGCGGGCGCAAGCATCCGAACCAGGATTTCATCCAGATCGACACCACCAACATCCTGTTCATCTGCGGTGGTGCGTTCGACGGCCTGGACAAGGTGATTCGCAATCGTTCCGAAAAGGGCGGCATCGGCTTTGGCGCCGAGGTGAAAAGCCGTGACGCAGGCAATGTCAGCGAGATGCTGAAGCAGGTCGAGCCCGAGGACATGATCAAGTTCGGCCTGATTCCGGAGTTGATCGGACGCCTGCCGGTGATCGCGACCCTGCAGGAACTCGACGAAGCGGCTCTGGTCGAAATTCTGATCGAGCCGAAGAACGCCCTGATCAAGCAGTATCACAAGCTGTTTGCCATGGAAGGCGTGGAACTCGAAGTGCGCCCCTCGGCGCTTCAGGCCATCGCGAAGAAGGCGCTCAAGCGCAAGACCGGTGCGCGGGGTTTGCGCTCGATCCTGGAAAACGTGCTGCTCGATACCATGTATGAGTTGCCGACCATGGAGAGCGTAAGCAAGGTGGTGATCGACGAGAGCACTATCGAGAGCGGCGCCCAGCCGCTGATGATTTACGCCGACCAGCCGAAAGTCTCCGGCTCGAATTGATCCCGGCGGCCGGGTTTGACTGAGGCCGCCTTGAATACCTGTCAGCCGCCCCAATGTGGATGGCGTGATTCATAACCGAAGGACACGATGATGTCTGGCGCACCCGATTCCCTGATTGAGACCCAGTCCCTGCCGCTGTTGCCCCTGCGCGATGTGGTGGTATTCCCGCATATGGTGATCCCGTTGTTTGTGGGGCGCCCCAAGTCGATCAAGGCGCTGGAAACCGCCATGGAGGCCGGCAAGAACATCCTGCTCGTGGCGCAGAAGTCGGCGGCCAAGGACGAGCCGGTGCCGGAGGACATGTACGAGATCGGCTGCCTCGCCAATATCCTGCAGATGCTGAAGCTGCCCGATGGCACCGTGAAAGTGCTGGTCGAAGGCGTGCAGCGCGCGCGCGTTCTGCGCATCGAGGACCAGCGTGCCATGTTCGTCGCCGATATCAGTCTGATCCCGGTGGAAGAACGTGCCGACAACGAGATCGAGGCCTTGCGCCGCACGGTGCTGGCGCAGTTCGACCAGTACGTGAAGCTCAACAAGAAGATTCCGCCCGAGGTGTTGACCTCGCTGGCAGGCATCGAGGAAGCCGGGCGCCTGGCCGATACGATTGCCGCCCATCTGCCGCTGAAACTGGAACAGAAACAGGAAGTGCTGGAAGTTTTCGGCGTGCCGGAACGTCTGGAAAAACTTCTCGGCCAGTTGGAAGCCGAACTCGATATCCTTCAGGTGGAAAAGCGCATCCGCGGCCGCGTCAAGCGCCAGATGGAAAAGAGCCAGCGCGAGTACTACCTCAACGAGCAGGTCAAGGCCATCCAGAAGGAACTCGGCGAAGGCGAAGAGGGTGCCGACATCGACGAGATGGAAAAGAAGATCAAGGCCGCCGGCATGAGCAAGGAAGCCCTGGCCAAGGTCAACGCGGAGGTCAAGAAGCTCAAGCTGATGTCGCCCATGTCGGCCGAAGCCACCGTGGTGCGCAATTACATCGAAACCGTGCTGGCGTTGCCGTGGAAGAAGAAGTCGCGCATCAGCAAGGATCTGTCTGCCGCCGAGAAAATCCTCGACCGCGACCACTACGGCCTCGACAAGGTCAAGGAACGCATTGTCGAATACCTCGCCGTGCAGCAGCGCGTGGACAAGGTCAAGGCGCCGATCCTGTGCCTGGTCGGCCCTCCCGGCGTGGGCAAGACCTCGCTCGGCCAGTCGATCGCCAAGTCCACCAATCGCAAGTTCATCCGCATGGCGCTCGGCGGCGTGCGCGACGAGGCCGAGATTCGCGGCCATCGCCGGACCTACATCGGTTCGATGCCGGGCAAGATCCTGCAGAACATGACCAAGGTCGGGGTCAAGAATCCGCTGTTCCTGCTCGATGAAGTCGACAAGATGGGGCAGGATTTCCGCGGCGATCCCTCGTCGGCTTTGCTCGAAGTCCTCGATCCCGAACAGAACCATACGTTCCAGGACCACTACATCGAAGTCGATTTCGACTTGTCCGATGTCATGTTCGTCGCTACCGCAAACACGCTGAACATTCCGGCGGCCCTGCTCGATCGCCTCGAAGTGATCCGGCTCTCGGGCTATACCGAGGACGAGAAGGTCAATATCGCCCTGCGCTATCTGGTGCCCAAGCAGTTGAAGAACAACGGCATCAAGAGGGACGAACTCGCCATCACCGAGGATGCGCTGCGCGACATAGTGCGCTACTACTCGCGTGAGGCCGGCGTGCGGTCGCTGGAGCGCGAGATTTCGAAGATCTGCCGCAAGGTGGTGAAGTCGCTGGTGATGAAGGCGCGCAAGAACAAGATCGTGGTCAATGCCAAAAATCTCGACAAGTTCCTCGGCGTGCGCCGCTACAGCTTCGGCATGGCGGAAAAGGACAACCAGATTGGTCAGGTGACCGGTCTGGCGTGGACCGAAGTCGGCGGCGAGTTGCTGACCATCGAAGCGGTTGCCCTGCCCGGCAAGGGCAAGACCATGACCACCGGAAAACTGGGCGAGGTGATGCAGGAGTCGATTCAGGCGGCCCTGTCGGTGGTGAGGAAGCGCAGCCAGTCGCTTGGTATTGCCGACGACTTCTACCAGAAAAACGATATCCACATCCACCTGCCCGAAGGGGCGACGCCCAAGGATGGCCCGAGTGCCGGCGTTGCCATTTGCACGGCGCTGGTATCGGTTCTGAGCGGCATTCCGGTGCGCGCCGATGTAGCGATGACGGGCGAGATCACCCTGCGCGGCGAAGTGCTGCCGATCGGCGGCCTCAAGGAAAAGCTGCTGGCGGCCGTGCGCGGAGGCATCCGCCTGGCGCTGATCCCGGAAGAGAACGTCAAGGACCTGGCGGAGATTCCCGACACCATCAAGAACCGCATCGAGATCCAGCCCGTGCGGTGGATCGACAAGGTGCTCGAGTTCGCGCTGGAGCGCATGCCCGAGCCCTTGCCGGAAAAGGCGGCAACGCCCGCTGTGGCCGTCGTCGCCGAAGATGCCGCAGTGAGCGGTGTGGTGACCCACTGATGAAGCCCCTGCGTAGCGGGCGGGCCAGCAAGAGACGCTGACCTCGCCGCTACGGATGATGAAGCCCCTGCGTAGCGGGCGGGCCAGCAAGAGACGCTGACCTCGCCGCTACGGATGATGAAGCCCCTGCGTAGCGGACGGGCCAGCAAGAGACGCTGACCTCGCCGCTACGGATGATGAAGCCCCTGCGTAGCGGACGGGCCAGCAAGAGACGCTGACCTCGCCGCTACGGATGATGAAGCCCCTGCGTAGCGGACGGGCCAGCA
>JAUXUK010000084.1 GCA_030680805.1 Sulfuritalea sp.
CCAGTGCCGGCACACCGCCGACGATCGTGCCGCCGCAACAAGGCATCCAGGTCACCATGCCCAGTTCGATCTCGCAAGGCAAGGGCGGTGGCAAGGGCATCGGCAAGGGCGACGACGCCGAATGCAAGATGTAGCCTGCCCCCGAAGGGGAATCCCAGGCTGGCAAAGCCCCGCCGTACCGCCAGCGCCGACTTTTTAAATGCAGCGTTTTCATTTCATTTCCGGATTGCCCCGTTCCGGCTCGACCCTGCTGTCGGCGATCCTGAGCCAGAACCCGCGCTTTCATGCCGGTGTCAGCAGCCCGCTGGCCGCCTTCTTCTCTTCACTGGTGGCCCAGGTCAGCGTTGGCAGCGAATGGTCGGCGCGCGTGAATACGGCCCAGCGCCGCCGTCTGCTGCATGGCCTGTTCGAGTCCTACTACGCCGATCTGCCGCCCGAAAAACAGGTGGTGTTCGACACCAACCGGGTGTGGACGGCGCGCCTGCCGGCCTTGCTGGATCTGTTTCCCCAGGCCCGGGTGATTGCTTGCGTGCGCAACGTCGGCTGGGTCATGGACAGCATCGAGCGCCTGTACCGCAAGAACCCGTACGAGAACACGGCCTTGTTCAGCAACGATGCCGAGCGCAGCACGGTGTTTACACGCACCGAGACGCTGGCCCAGCGCAACCGGCTGGTGGGCCTGGCCTATTCGGGGTTCAAGGAAGCCTTCTACAGCGAACAGGGCCGCGCCATGCTGGTGGTCGATTACGACCTGTTGGTGCAGCGGCCCGCCCACGTGATTCCGCTGATCTACCAGTTTCTCGGCGAGGAAGCGTTTCCCCACGATTACGACAACCTGCAGTTCGACACACCCGACTACGATGAAGGCCTGGGCCTGGCCGGGCTGCACAAGGTGCGTCGGAAAGTCGGCCCCGAGCCGCGCGAAACGATTCTGCCGCCGGACGTTTTCGAGCAGTATTCCAAGCTGTCCTTCTGGAACAACGCGGCCGGCAGTCGCTGCAACGTGCTTATGGTTCGCCCCTAGCGGGGAATGTTGCCGCGGCCCTGCAGAAAGCCGACAAGCTGCGCTACGCAGTCGTCAATTCCCATTTCGTTCGCGGCGAGCACGACTTCAGCGTGCTCGGGCGCTTCGTAGGGCGAGTCGATACCGGTGAATAGCGGCACCTGCCCGGCCCGGGCGCGACGGTAGAGCCCCTTGGGGTCACGCTGTTCGCAGACTGCAAGCGGGGTATCGACGAAAACCTCGATGAACTCGCCGTGCTCGAACAGCTTGCGAACCGTGTTGCGCTCGGCGCGGAACGGCGAGATCAGCGCCACCAGCACGATCAGTCCGGCATCGACGAACAGCCGGGCGAGTTCGCCGACGCGCCGGATGTGTTCCTGCCGGTCCGCATCCGAATAACCGAGGTCGCGGCTCAATCCCAGGCGCACCGCGTCGCCGTCCAGCAGGTAGCAATGCATGCCGCGATCGAACAGCGTCGATTGCAGGCCGCTGGCGATGGACGACTTGCCTGCCGCGCTCAGCCCCGTCAGCCAGACGACGCAGGGTTTTTGCCCGAGCGCCCGCGCCCGGTCGCTCTTGCTGATGTCGCGCAAATCGCTTTGAGTGGAAGGCATGGCTTTCTACTTCTGCTTCGCCACCCGCCCCATCAGGTAGAACTCGTCGTTCGGCCGCATCCCGGTCATGTTCGCCATGCGGTTGGACAGGCCGAAAAACGCCGCTACCGCGCCGATGTCCCAGATGTCTTCGTCATTGAAGCCGTGTCCGTGCAGCGTGGCGAAATCGGCGTCACCGATCGCGCCGGAATCGAGCGCGACTTTCATGGCGAAATCCAGCATGGCTTTCTGGCGCGGCGTGATATCAGCCTTGCTGTGGTTGACGGCGACCTGATCGGCCACCAGCGGGTTCTTTGCACGAATGCGCAGGATGGCGCCGTGGGCGACCACGCAATACTGGCAGCCGTTGGCATTGGAGGTGGCGACGACGATCATTTCGCGCTCGGTCTTGGACAGGCCGCTGTCCTTTTCCATCAGCGCGTCGTGGAAGGCGAAGAAGGCGCGCCACTCGGCGGGACGATGCGCCAGCGCGAGAAACACGTTGGGGATGAAACCGGATTTCTCCTGCACTTCGAGGATGCGGGTGCGGATGTCGTCGGGCAGGTCTTCCAGTTTCGGGATCGGATAGCGGCTGATGGGTGGGGTGCTCATGGTGTCCTCGTTGATATGCGGTGCGTGTCGGGGTATTTTACGGGTTCCCCGAACATGCAAGAGGAGATCCCGATGAACACGACTGAAGCGAAAACCGCCAGGAAGAGCGACGGGCAGGCCGAGTTCGACAGCCTGCTGCCGGCAAGCCAGGTCAACCGGCGCGGCTTCATCGTCACCGCGCTGGGCGCCGGCTTTGCCCTGTCGGTGCAACCCAGCGCCGCGCAAAGCCCGATCAAGACCGGTAGCGAGGGCCTGACCGCGGGCGAGGTCAAGGTGCCTGTGGCCGACGGTGAGATGGTGGCCTACCGCGCCATGCCGGCGGGCAAGACCGGCCTGCCGGTGGTGCTGGTGGTTTCCGAAATTTTCGGCGTGCATGAGTACATCGCCGACGTCTGCCGCCGTCTGGCCAGGGAAGGCTACCTGGCGATCGCGCCGGAACTCTTCGCCCGTTACGGCGATCCGCGCAAGTACACGAGCGTCGCCGATCTTTACGCGGAGGTGGTGGGCAAGGTTCCCGATGCCGGCGTGGTGAAGGATCTCGACGCCTGCGTCGCCTGGGCCGGAAAGAATGGCGGCGACGCCACCCGGCTGGGCATCACCGGTTTCTGCTGGGGCGGTCGCCAGACCTGGCTGTATGCCGCGCACAATCCCGCGCTCAAGGCCGGCGTGGCCTGGTACGGCCGCATCGACGGCGAGGTCAATGACCGCACACCGAAATATCCGCTCGATTTTGCCGATCAGATGAAGGCGCCCGTGCTGGGTCTTTACGGCAGCGCCGACCAGGGCATCCCGATGGACGACGTGCAGGCCATGAAGGATGCGCTGGCCAAGGTTGGCAGCAAGTCGCAGATCCATGTCTACGACGGCGCGCCGCATGCATTCCATGCCGACTATCGGCCAACCTACCGCAAGGAGCCGGCGGAGGACGGCTGGAAGCGAATGCTGGAATGGCTGAAGCGGAACGGAGTTTGAACATGCCCGCCATGACTGCCACTGCGGGCCGTAGCGCCGGCCGATGAAGAAATCCGCGCCGCGCCGGCTGGTGATCTTTGGCGCCAGCAATATCGTTTCCGACCTGTTCGATTGTGCGTTGGCCAACGGGCTGCTGCCGGCCAAGGTGGTGCTGCATTTGCCGGAATCCGCCGGCGCACGGGACATTCCCCTGGCGGCACGCATTGCCGCCTTGAAGGGCTTGTGCGATCTGCCGCAGGTGCAGCGCCTGGACGACTTTCAACCCGGCGCCGGCGAACTGTATCTGCTCGGCCCGACCACGCCGACCCGCGCCAATCTGGCGGCAGAACTCGAACGACGCTTCGGCCTCGGCTACCACACGCTGGTTCATCCGACGGCCTATGTTTCCCCGTTGGCGCAGCTGGGCCAAGGGGTCTTTGTCGGCGCCAACAGCGTGATCGGCCCCGGCGCGCGTCTCGGCGACCATGTCTTCGTCAACCGAGGCGTGACCATCGGGCACGACACGCAGATCGGGGAGTTTTCGCGCATCCAGCCGGGCGCGAACCTGGGCGGGCTGTCGCGAATCGGTCGTGGCGTCACGGTGGCCATCGGTGCGACCCTGCTCGAGCGCTTGATGATCGGCGATGGCGCGTTTGTCGGTGCCGGCGCCGTCGCGACCGAGGATGTTGCCGAGGGCGTGCTGGTGCTGGGGATTCCGGCGAAATTCAAGAAGGCGCTGTAAGGCGACTTTTGGCGAGCGCCGCTGCCTGCTTGCACGCTGATACCAGCGCGGGTCCCGAGGCCTCGATGTCGAAGCGCTCGGCAAAGCGTTTGCGCAAGACCTCGCCCGTGCTGCGGCGAAGACCGGAGTCTTCCGTCAAGGCCGCCAGACGTTCCAGGTAGGCGTTCATGTCCGGCAATGCCAGGTCGCCGACCTTGTCACCTCCGTCGGAGCCGGCAAAGGACGTCACCGGCAGGCCTTCGGCCATGGCTTCGGCGACGCTGAAGCCGCCGCCCATGCGCGGCGGATTGAGGTAGACATCCGAGCAACGCAGGACACCAGGCAGGTCGTCGCGGGTGGCGAGCGCACGTATGCGGCCCGGCGCCGCCGACAGCAGGGCTTGCGGCAGCGTGCCGGTGCCGCCCACCAGCAGCCAGATGACATGCGGGTAGCGGGACATCAGGTGCAGGATTCGGCTGGCCCACTCGCCCTTGATCTCGTGTTCGAGGCGGAAGCCGGCTGTGATCCAGACCACGGCGTCGTCGGTCAGTCCGAGTTCGGCCCGCGTTACACGCGACGGCTGCTTCGAACGCCTTACCCGCCAGGGGTGAAACACCGGCAACGGCGGCGGAAAGATCGCGCCCCAGGTGTCCCGTCCGGCAAGCGCCGGATCGCCGGTCAGCCAGACATCGACGGGCGCAATCGGCGGGACGGTATTGACGCTGATGCCGACGACCGGACGGACGGTGTGCAGCGCCGCCGCGAGCGGCGAGTAGAGCCCGACCAGCAGCACGACATCGGGATCGAAGCCGGCCAGCACCGTCATCAGGTTGCGCCAGCGTCCCTCCAGGCTGAAGCGGCTATCGCTGATGGTCATGCCGACGCCGGCAGGCAGGAGGCTTTGCCACGCCTGCGCGTTCAGCGGTGGCAGCTTCAAGTCGCGTCCGTCGCCGCGAAACAGCGGCGCATCCGGTGGCGTGAGTTCCTGCGCGGAAAACAGGCGGACCTGCCGGCCTTCACGCGCGAGCACGGCGCATTGCTCGACCGCCATGACGCTCGGCGTATGGTACTGATGGCCGACGTAGGGAACTACTACCGCAACGCGCTGAATTGCTTCCGGCGCGCGCGGCAGGAAGCCTGGCGGGATCGTGCGGGACGCGTTCTGCATCAGCCGTCCGGCCATCTCGGGCACTCGCGCGGCAGCGAGGGCGGTCGTGAAATCAGCTCGGCTTTCCAGGTACTGCAATGCGCTCAGCCATTGGAAAGCCATGAAGGCGGCCAGCCGATCCGGGTCGCCCGGTTCCACTGCCAGAACGTGATCCGCGGCAGCATTTTCAAATCGGGATTCGCCGCTTGCGCCAGCCAGAAATGTCAGCCGCAGGATGTCGGCGCGCGGGTCGCCGGCGGGCAAAGCCTCAAGAATGTCGAGCATCGACCGTCGTGCGGTCTTGTCGCCGGTTTCCAGCCAGATCGCCATCAGGCTGCGCCAGCGCGGCGCGCACTGGGGCTCCTTCAGGGTCCGGTCGAGTGCATCAAGCAACAGTGTCATGACGAAGGCAACTTGATCGTGAGCATGCGCAGATTGGCGGATGTTACCGCGCCGCGCCGAAGAGGCGGCAGCGGCGCTAGGGAATTGCCGCGACCGGCTCGATCAGGGAAATGAACTGTTCGATCTTGCCGTTGGCGGAGTTGCGGATGGAGTCGACATAGTCGAAGCGCAGGCGGAACGGATAGCCCAGGTTGCCCTGAATGAAGGTGGTCAGGTTGCGAATCTCGGATTCGTCGAGAGCCCGCGCCATGACCAGGCGGACCTGGATTTCGTCGAGACTGGTCTGGATCATCTGCATGAGTTCGATGGGTGCGATGGCCTGCAGCTTGCTTTCGTAGCCAAGGCGCGGCCATAGGCGCGTGCCGTTTGGCAGGGTCAGCAGGTTGCGGTAACGGCCCATGATGCGCTTCAGCACCGGCAATCCCCGGCCGCAGGAACATGGCTCGCCGACTTCTGCGAAGTCGCCGATTTCGTAGCGGATCAGTGGTGTGGCGAAGTTGTTGAGGCAGGTGATCAGGACGCGGCCGACTTCCCCCGGTGCGCAGGCGTGGCCATGCTCGTCTACCACCTCGAGCAAGACGTTTTCGGCCTGCACATGGTAGTGGGGATGATCAGGGCATTGCAGCGCAAGGTAGCCGGCTTCCTGGCAGGAGTACATGTCGACCATGGGGACATTCCATGCCGTGCGGCAGGTCTCGCGCAGCGCGTCATCCGGGCTTTCGCCCAGCGTGCGCACTTCTTGCAATCCGGGCAGCGAAATTCCATGAGCGAGGCAATGCCGGGCGAGACCCATGACCATGCTTGGGTGGCACAGCAGGTAACCGGGACGATCTGCGATCAGGCGTTCGACGAGATGGGCGACGCCGAGCAGGATGTCGTAATTCACCGATGGTCCGGTGACCGCGACGTCGTCCGTGGCGGGTCCCCAGCCGGCGGCCTGCGTCCCGGCAGGCCCCTTCAGCGCCGGACCCCTCTGGTAACGGACCACGCAAAGCTTCTCGCGCAAGTCACGGCGATGCCATAGATGATCGCGCAGGCAGAACACCTGCCAGAACAGGGTGGTGAGATCCGTACCGAGCACCTCGACCACCATGCCGGTTGAACCGGATGTACTGATGGGAAAGGTCTTGCCGTGCGCTTGCGGGATGCTGTCACTCTTGAGACTGCCAGCCGCCTCATGCAGTGTCTTGCGGCTCAGGACCGGAACCTCGTGCCAGGTGTCCGCGTTGATGCGCTCCGGCGGGAAGCGGTCCCCAAGCGTTTGTCGATAATGAGGAACGGAAGTGGCGGCGAAGGAAACAAGCTGTCGTATCTGATCGAATTGCGCCGAGGCGATCTCCGCCGGCGTGCGCCACTGGTTCTGCTCCAGCTGAAACAGCAGCGCCAGCTTGTTGGCGGCCATGGGTGCCGGAAAGGCTGGCCAGGTCAGGTGGGGGAGGGCCGAGCGGTAGGCGGTATCGGGCTTCATGGCCGCATCCTAACCGCTTCGCCGCAGCGTGACGATCGGGCAGCAGGCGCCCAGCGCATAGCGCGGCTCGACCGTGTCGACGTGCTCGAAGCCACCGGGATCGTCGGTGGCCATCCGTACTACTTCGCGAGCTTCGGTCAGGTGGTAGACCGCTGTGCTGGCGCGATGCAATTCCAGCGAGCGAACATGTTCGAGCGGCCAGCCATGATCCTCCGCGAGGCGGGTGAAATCACCGGCCGCGGCAAGAATGCGTTCGACCACCTCGCGCGGACGGACTCCTTCGCGAGCGTCGCCATGCAAGGCGCCCCACAGGCGCAGCTTGAGGGCATCAAGGCTGGTGACGTTGCCTGCGCGGAGATCGGCAAACACTTCCTCGGTCGTACCGGTGCGCCCCTTCGGCGCGAACAGCCGAACCACGAAGATCCCGTCAGGCGCGAGCACCCTGTGCAACTCGCGCAGCAGTTCCATCTGCCCGTCTGGGTAGGAGAGCATGCCGAACCCGCCGTCACAGGCGACGATATCGCAGGAGCCGGCCGCCAGAGGCATGGCTGTCCAGGAGCCGAGGAGCGCGGCAGCGGGTCGGCCTGGCCAAACGGCATCGATCATCTGTCGCGAACCGTCCAGCGCAAGCAGCGCGGTGCCCGTCGGCCATCGAAGACCGTGCAGCTCGGGTGTTACGCCGAGAATGAGCGCGCGCGGAGCTCTGTCATGGGGTGCGCACCACTGGTCGATGGTTTTCTGGAATACGGCGATGTCCGCCGGCGCCGGCCGCAATGGCGGGCCGACCAATCGCCAGAGTCTCGCCATGCGCGACCAGTGACCTCCGCTCATCGGTAGTCCGCGACAAGCTCAAAGTCGGCCAGGCTGCGGTCGAAGCGCGCGCGGTAGGCATGCAACTGCTGTTCGGTGAGGGCGGCAACTCCCTCGCCTACCTTTCCGTGGCGAATGAACTGGCTCGAGTCGCGCACCAGGTAGGGCGCATCCGTCCTTCCGGCAAAGTGGTCGTTGCGCGGCGCAAACCGGGCCTCATTCTGTTTCATGTACTCGAAGCTGCAGCGCTCGAGAACGCGCGCCATGGTGGCTTCGGGCGCATCGATTCCGCAGGCTTCGGCCACGCGCCGCACCGTCGCCAGGAAATCGTTCTTCAGATCCTCGAAACGCACGTATTCGATGGGCAGTCGCGAGGGGTTTTCCAGCCAGGGTCGAATGTGATCGAACCAGTTGTAGTCGGTTCCGTTGAGGAAGTCGTCGAAGTGCTGTTCGAAGCTTCCGTCGTAGCGCTTGAAGTTGCGCCGATGATGGAACAGGGACAGGCAAACGTCGCGGCCGTCGCGGACGACGAATACGAACCGGCCGCGCCGGCCTTTGGTGAATCGTCCGTAGCGATCGTGCGACTTGATGATCCGCGGCTGCGGCGTGCGAACCGGGCTGACTTCGCGCAATGCCGAGTAGTACACCCAGGGCGATATGTCGAACAGATGATCGAAGTCCATTCGCCCGTCGGTCGTCAACTGGTACAGGATCATCTGCATCCAGGTGGTGCCTGACTTCGAGTAGGTCGCCACCAGAATATCGTCGTCACTCTCGCCGAATTCCGCCAGGTAGCGCCGGTAACGGAGTTCGAACTCCCATGCTGCCGACCGGGGAGAATGCAGGACCGCATTCAACGCCTTGCCCCCGACGTGCAAGGCTCGGCAACACGCGATATCCCAGGCGCTATGGATCAGTCGAGCGTCACTCGATGTGGCAAGCGACGCGGTTATGGGGCTCATGGGTCTTTGAAATCCCGGGAGAATCATTCGGCATGCAGCCGCATTGTAGTTCGTCCCGCAGCCGGAAGTTTCAAGGACGAGGCAAGACCTTGCCAGTGATCATCCTATGTCGTCGCTGTTGCAGCGACGGTAGCCGCGGGGCCGATCGCCAGGTCAGTTCGAGGTCGCCAGCCGCGCCAGCGCTGCACGCCCCGAAAGCAGATGCTCATGCATGCGCTGTCCCGCCAGGTCGGCATCTTTCAGGCGCAAGGCCTCGAGGATTTGGCGGTGCTCCGCCAGCGATTGCTTGAGGCGGCCTTCCAGCCGCAGCGAATCACGGCGGGTGAGTTTGATGACTTTCCGCGCATCGTCGATCAGTTGCGCCAGATAGCGGTTGCCGGCGATTTCCTGCAAGGCAGTGTGGAAGCGCTGGTTGGCCTCGAAAAAGCGATCGGCGTTGTTGGCGGCCGCGTGCTTTTCGAGGTCGTCGTGAATGGCGGCGAGTCGGGAAAACTCGGCGCTGGTGATACGGCGGGCGGCGTCTGCGGCGACTTGGCCTTCGAGCAGCGCCATGACCGGGAAGACCTCGTCGATGTCCTGTTCCGACAACTGGGTCACATAGCAGCCGCGGCGCGGCTTGAGCACGACCAGGCCTTCGGCGGCGAGTACTTTGAGCGCTTCGCGCAGCGGTGTGCGGCTGATGCCGTACTCCAGAGCGAGTGCTTGCTCGTCGATCCAGCCGCCGGGCGGAAGCTCATGCGCGAAAATGCGGGTGCGCAAGCGCTCGGCCACCTGTTCGTACAAGGCGGGTGCGGTGAGAATGTGCGAAGATGGTCTTGCATTCATAATTATGGATGCAGTATCATAGCTCCTCGTCAGGAAGTCAAGCGTCAGCCTTAAAAACGAAGTTTCAGTGGAGGCTCACGCCGGCAGCATCGGCGTCAAGCGCAGCGGCCGTAACCAAAAGGAACAGACATGAGCAAGGCACCCGAAGTCAGCATTCCCTCGATCGAGGCCTGGGCCAAGGCGGCTGCCAAGTCGGCCCCCGAGGGCGACGTGTCGAAACTGAACTGGGTCACGCCGGAAGGTTTGACGGTCAAGCCGCTCTATACCAAGGCGGATGTCGAGGGCCTGCCCTATGCCGATACGCTGCCGGGTTTCGCGCCCTTCCTGCGCGGGCCGCAAGCGACGATGTACGCGGTGCGGCCGTGGACCATTCGCCAATACGCCGGGTTTTCCACGGCCGAGGCCTCGAATGCCTTCTATCGCCAGGCACTGGCGGCCGGCGGCCAGGGCGTATCGGTAGCCTTCGACCTCGCCACGCATCGCGGCTACGACTCCGACCATCCGCGCGTCACAGGCGACGTCGGCAAGGCCGGCGTGGCGATCGACTCCGTCGAGGACATGAAAATCCTGTTCGACGGCATCCCGCTCGACACGGTGTCCGTGTCGATGACCATGAACGGCGCGGTGCTGCCCATCCTCGCCGGCTACGTGGTGGCGGCCGAGGAGCAGGGTGTTTCCCAGGAGAAATTGAGCGGCACCATCCAGAACGACATCCTCAAGGAGTTCATGGTCCGCAACACCTACATCTTCCCGCCCGAGCCGTCGATGCGCATCATCGCCGACATCATCGGCTATACGGCGAAGAACATGCCGAAGTTCAACTCGATCTCCATCTCCGGCTATCACATGCAGGAAGCCGGGGCGACGCAAGCGCTGGAACTCGCCTTCACGCTGGCCGACGGCCGCGAGTACGTGAAGACGGCACTGGCTTCGGGCATGGACGTCGATGCCTTCGCCGGGCGCCTGTCGTTCTTCTGGGCCATTGGCATGAACTTCTACCTCGAGATCGCCAAGATGCGCGCGGCGCGCCTCTTGTGGTGGCGGATCATGGACGAGTTCAAGCCGAAGAACCCGAAGTCGATGATGTTGCGCACACACTGCCAGACTTCGGGTTGGTCGCTGACCGAGCAGGACCCGTACAACAATGTGGTGCGCACCACGATCGAAGCCATGGCCGCGGTGTTCGGCGGCACGCAATCGCTCCACACCAATTCGCTCGACGAAGCCATCGCATTGCCCACCGAGTTTTCGTCGCGCATCGCGCGCAACACCCCGCTCATCATCCAGGAAGAAACGCACATCACCAGCGTCATCGATCCGTGGGCCGGCAGCTACATGATGGAAAAGCTGACCCAGGACCTCGCCGACGAGGCCTGGCGCATCATCGAGGACGTGGAAAAGATGGGCGGTATGACGCAGGCCGTGCAAAGCGGCTGGGCCAAGCTGCAGATCGAAACCTGCGCCGCGCAAAAACAGGCACGCATCGATTCGGGCAAGGACGTGATCGTCGGCGTTAACAAGTACAAGCTCAAGGAAGAAGCGGCGATCGACACGCTCGACGTGGACAATCATGCCGTGCGCGACGCCCAGATCGTGCGACTGAAGCAGATCCGTGCCACACGCGACGGCGCCGCCGTGAAAGCCGCCCTGGCGGCGCTGACCGATGCAGCAAAGACGGGCAGCGGCAACCTGCTCGACCTGGCCATCAAGGCCTGCCGCCTGCGTGCTACAGTCGGCGAAATATCGGATGCCCTGGAGGCCGTTTATGGTCGCCATCGCGCCACCACGCAAACGGTGTCGGGCGTCTATAGCGCAGCCTTTGGCGAGGACGGAACCATGAAGGAAATCCGCGACCTGATCGACAATTTCGCTGCCGCCGAAGGTCGCCGGCCGCGCATCATGATCGCCAAGCTGGGCCAGGACGGCCACGACCGCGGCGCCAAGGTGGTGGCCACGGCCTTCGCCGACCTCGGCTTCGACGTCGATGTCGGCCCGCTGTTCCAGACGCCGGAAGAAGCGGCGCGGCAGGCCATCGAAAACGACGTCCATGCAATCGGCGTGTCCACGCTGGCGGCAGGGCACAAGACGCTGGTGCCGGCACTGGTCAAGGCGCTGCGCGAGCAGGGCGCCAACGACATCGTGATCTTTGTCGGCGGCGTGATTCCGGCGCAGGATTACGAGCAGCTGTACAAGGACGGCGCTGCTGGCATCTTCGGGCCGGGCACGCCGATTCCGCAATGCGCCCACGAAGTATTGCGCGCCATTCGTGCGGCCCACTTGCCGGCCAGCGCCTGAAATGTATGCCTTGCCCCCATCCCCTTTCCCAAGGAAAGGGGTGACGACGGTTCGGCGGCTGCGCCGCCTCCGAAATATTGACTCTCGCCTCCCTTGGGGCGGCCCGGCGGGAGGCTGACGATGCAGCCGAAGCCCGAACTGGGCCACATGGACGTGGATGCGCAGGACATTGCCCTGGTCGGTGGTCTGCTGGCAGGCAGCCGGCGCGACCTCGCCAAGGCGATCACCCTGGTCGAGTCGACCCGAGCCGAGCACCGCGCACGGGCAGGAAAACTCCTCGACGCCCTGCTGCCGCACACCGGCCGCTCGATGCGCATCGGCATCTCGGGCGTGCCCGGCGTCGGCAAATCCACCTTCATCGAAGCGCTGGGCATGTCCCTGATCGAAAGCGGGCATCGCGTCGCGGTGCTCGCGGTCGATCCCTCTTCGACCGTCCATGGCGGCTCGATCCTCGGCGACAAGACGCGCATGGAATTGCTGTCCCAGCGCACCGAAGCCTTCATCCGGCCCTCGCCTTCTTCCGGCAGCCTCGGCGGCGTCGCCGAACACACCCGCGAAGCCCTGCTGCTGTGCGAGGCCGCCGGCTACGACATCATCATTGTCGAGACGGTGGGCGTCGGCCAGTCCGAAACCGCGGTGGCGGGCATGACCGATGCCTTTGTGCTGCTGATGCTGCCGAATGCCGGCGACGACCTGCAGGCGATCAAGAAGGGCATCATGGAACTCGCCGACCTGGTGGTGTTCAACAAGGCCGACATCGATCCCACGGCGGCCCAACTGGCCGCGGCGCAAATGCGTTCGGCGCTGTCGATGCTGCATCCTGCTTCCGCCAACTGGCAGCCGCCGGTGCTGACGCTGTCGGCCATCCGGAAAGACGGCCTCGTGGAATTCTGGCACGTCATCGAAAAGCTTCGCCGAACGCTTGACGCCAGTGGCGAGTTTGCAGCAAAGCGCCGCCATCAGGCGCTGGCATGGATGTGGCAGCAAATAGACGCCGGCCTGCGTGGGCGCTTTCGTGAAAATCCGGCGGTCAAGACGGCGCTGGCAGAGATTTCAGTTTCAGTCGAATCCGGCGCGACCACGCCAGCGGCGGCGGCACAGCGCCTGCTGGCGCTGGCGAGCCGCACTTTCTAGTTTTTGATCGGAGGTATCGGGTATGCACGACATCATTCACCAGTTGGACGAAAAGCGCGGCCGGGCGGCCTTGGGCGGCGGCCAGAAACGCATCGACGCCCAGCACGCCAAGGGCAAGCTGACGGCGCGCGAACGCATCGAGATGCTGCTCGACGATGGCACCTTCGAAGAGTGGGACATGTTCAAGGAGCATCGCTGCGTCGACTTCGGCATGGGCGGTGACCACATTCCCGGCGATGGCGTGGTGACCGGCTATGGCACCATCAACGGACGCATGGTGTTCGTCTTTTCGCAGGACTTCACCGTGTTCGGCGGCGCCCTGTCGGAAGCGCATGCCGAGAAGATCTGCAAGATCATGGATCACGCGCTGAAGGTCGGTTGCCCGGTGATCGGCTTGAATGACTCCGGCGGCGCGCGCATCCAGGAAGGTGTCGCCGCGCTCGGCGGCTATGCCGATGTGTTCCAGCGCAACGTGATGGCGTCGGGCGTGATCCCGCAGATATCGATGATCATGGGCCCCTGCGCCGGCGGCGCCGTGTACAGCCCGGCGATGACCGACTTCATTTTCATGGTCAAGGATTCTTCCTACATGTTTGTCACCGGCCCCGAGGTGGTGAAGACGGTGACGCATGAAGAAGTGACGGCCGAGGAACTCGGGGGTGCGGTGACGCACTCGAGCAAATCCGGCGTTGCCGACCTGGCGCTGGAAAACGACGTAGATGCCTTGCTGATGCTGCGCCGCTTCTTCAATTATCTGCCGCTCAACAACAAGGAAAAGCCGCCGGTAAGAGAGACCAACGATGCGGCAGACCGCCTCGACTTCTCGCTCGACACGCTGGTGCCGGACAACGCCAACAAGCCCTACGACATGAAGGAACTGATTCTGAAAATGGTCGATGACACCGACTTCTTCGAGATTCAGCCCGACCACGCCAAGAACATCGTGATCGGCTTTGCCCGCATGGAAGGCCAGACCGTCGGCATTGTCGCCAACCAGCCGATGGTGATGGCCGGCTGCCTCGATATCAAGTCGTCGATCAAGGCCGGTCGTTTCGTGCGTTTTTGCGATGCCTTCAACATCCCGATCATTACCCTGGTGGATGTCCCCGGCTTCATGCCGGGGACGGCGCAGGAATACGGCGGCATCATCAAACACGGCGCCAAGCTGCTGTATGCCTATGCCGAATGCACCGTGCCGAAAGTGACGCTGATCACGCGCAAGGCCTACGGCGGCGCCTACGACGTGATGGCCTCGAAGCACTTGCGCGGCGACGTGAACTTCGCCTGGCCCTCCGCCGAAATTGCGGTGATGGGGCCGAAGGGCGCCGTCGAGATCATTTTCCGTGAAGAGAAGGGCGACCCGGTCAAGGTGGCGGCGCGCGAAGCCGAGTACAAGGCCAAGTTCGCCAATCCCTTTGTTGCCGGCGCGCGCGGCTTCATCGACGACGTGATCATGCCCAATGAAACGCGCAAGCGCATTTGCCGCAGCCTGGCCATGCTGCGCGGCAAAGACATCAAGAATCCGTGGCGCAAGCACGGCAACATTCCGCTGTAAGCGCCGGAGAAGAACATGTTCAAGAAAATACTTATTGCAAATCGCGGAGAAATCGCCTGCCGCGTCATCAAGACCGCCCGCAAGATGGGCATTGCCACCGTCGCGGTGTATTCGGAAGCGGACAAGGATGCGATGCATGTCGAGATGGCCGATGAGGCCGTCTGCATCGGCCCGCCGCCATCGAAGGAGTCCTACCTCTCGATCGACAAGATCATTGCGGCCTGCAAGGAGACCGGCGCCGAAGCCGTTCATCCGGGCTACGGCTTCCTTTCGGAGAACCCCGAGTTTTCGCGCCGGCTGGAAGAGAGCGGCATCATCTTCATCGGGCCCAAGCACTACTCGATGGCCGCCATGGGCGACAAGATCGCTTCGAAGAAGCTGGCGCTGGAAGCGAAAGTCAACACCATCCCCGGCCACAACGCCGCCATCGACACACCCGAGCAGGCGGTGGAGATCGCCAAGGGCATCGGTTACCCGGTGATGATCAAGGCCTCCGCCGGCGGCGGCGGCAAGGGCCTGCGCGTGGCCTACAGCGACAAGGAAGCCCACGAAGGTTTTTCCGCCTGCAAGACCGAGGCGAAGAATGCCTTTGGCGACGATCGCATCTTCGTCGAGAAGTTTGTCGAAGAGCCGCGCCACATCGAGATCCAGCTGATCGGCGACGCCCACGGCAATACGATCTATCTGCAAGAGCGCGAATGCTCCTTGCAGCGCCGCCACCAGAAAGTCATCGAAGAGGCGCCGTCCTCTTTCATCGACCCGGTGACGCGCAAGGCCATGGGCGAGCAGGCCGTGGCGCTGGCGAAAGCGGTGAATTACGAGAGCGCGGGGACGGTGGAGTTCGTCGTCGGCAAGGACAAGAGCTTCTACTTCCTTGAAATGAATACGCGCCTGCAGGTCGAACACCCGGTGACCGAATTGATCACCGGGGTGGATCTGGTGGAGTTGATGATCCGCGTGGCTGCCGGCGAGAAGCTGCCCTTCAAACAGGAGGATGTCAAACTCGACGGCTGGGCGATGGAATGCCGCATCAATGCCGAAGATCCCTTCCGCGGCTTCCTACCCTCCACCGGTCGCCTGGTGAAGTACTTGCCGCCGCCGGAAGTGCATGGGGTTCGTGTCGATACGGGCGTGTATGAGGGCGGCGAAATTTCGATGTTCTACGATTCGATGATCGCCAAGCTGATCGTCCATGCCGCGACGCGCGACCAGGCCATCGCCCGCATGCGCGACGCACTCAACCAGTTCGTGATTCGCGGCGTGGCGTCGAATATCGCCTTTCAGGCGGCGCTGATGCAGAACCCGCGCTTCCTGTCCGGCGACTTCAACACCGGCCTGATCGCCGAGCAGTACCCCAAGGGTTTCAATGCGGCGGATGTGCCGCACGCCGATCCGGTGATGCTGGTGGCCGTGGCCGCGGCAATTCATCGCCAGTACCTGGCGCGCAATGCGACCATCACGGGCCAGATGCCGGGGCATGAATTCACCCCGGGCGAAAATTTCGTCGTGTTGCTCGCGGCTGGCCAGCATCAGGTCAGGGTGCTCGAAGCGGAAGCGGGTTGGGACGTCAGCTTCGACGGTGAAACCTTTGAACTGCGCTCGAGCTGGCAATTCGGCGACCCGCTGTATGTCGGCACCCTCAACGGCCAGCCGATCTGCATGCAGGTGGAGCGGCGCGGGCTGGTCTATCGGTTGTTCCACTGGGGCGTGCAGGCCGACATGCAGGTGATGTCGGCGCGTACTGCCGAGCTGAGGGCGCTGATGCCGGTCAAGGCCGCGCCGGACATGTCGAAGTTCCTGCTCTCGCCCATGCCCGGGTTATTGACGCAGGTCGCCGTCGCTGTTGGCCAGGAGGTCAAGGCGGGTGAAATCCTGGCCAAGATTGAAGCCATGAAAATGGAGAACGTGCTGAAGGCAGAGCGTGACTGCGTGGTGGAGAGTTTGCTGGCCAAGCCGGGCGAAAGTCTGGCGGTCGATCAGGCCATCATCGCCTTCAAGTAGTCGAAGTAGAGAGTCGGCGCTGGCGGTACGGCGTTTAGAACGTGAGTTCGACGCGCGCACCGATCAGCGTTGCATTGCGCGCCGCCGATCCGCCGCCGGGATGGCGGACGTACTGCAGATTGGGTTGCAGCGCGAACCAGGGCGTGATCGCCGCGCGCCAGGTGATCTCGAAGGCCTCCTCGGCGCTTGCGGTGCCGGTGCCCGCCGCCTGTTGCGCGCTGCGCCACTTGGGCGCCAGGCGGTTGCGCGTCCATCCCAGCGCAAGACTGTCGTCAGTGCGGCCGGCGAACGGGCCGCGAATGCGCACACCGAGGTTCCACATGCGATCGATGGCGGTCGCATGGCCGCTGCTGAAGGCGTAGCGGCCAAAAGCCGTGACGTCGCGGCCGGCCTCGCTGCCCAGGCTGAACAGGGTCCGTTCAGCCAGCAGGTAGCCGCCCTGCGAGCGGCGCTGGATCGGGTTGCCGTTGGCATCGACGTCAACTTGATCCTGAACCGGGTTGCCATAGCGCCAGAAGCCGATGGCGTACTTGCTGATCCCGCCGTACTTTTCGTGGGCAGCGAGTTCAGGGCTCGGCCTTACCCGAGCCGGATCGACGGGCTCGAAGACGTGGCCTGTTTCCAGCGGCGTCCAGCCGATCTCACCGATGACAAATGCGCCGTCACCCTTGGCAAAGCGGATTGCCGTGGCCTTCGGTCGCGCCGGGTCGTTGGGAACGCCGTCCATCAGCGCGCCCATCGCGTAAAACTCGCGGTTCCCCGACAGCCACTTGGCGCGGATGCCGAAGGCGGCGTTGTTGAATACGGATGGCGCGTTGGTCAATGCGAGGTCAGCCGGTGTGCCATAGGCCGGATACAGGAGCGTCGCCGCCGAATCCATGGTGAAGAACTCGGAGTCGATCGGGTAGATGCCGGCGAGGACCAGAAGGCGATCGTCGAGAAAACCCTTCTGCAGCCAGGCATGAAACAGGCGCGTGGTCGGCACCGGCACCTCGATGTTGCTGACGCCTGCCAGGCTGCCGGTGCGCCGGGCATTGATGCCGGCGCCGCCGTCCGTATCGGTGTTGATGTAGGCGATGGTACTGTTCCAGCCCAGCAGCTTTTCCAGGTCGGCACGCAGTTTCAATTCCAGATGGCTGACCGTTTGGCCGCCATCGCGCAGCCCGCCGCGATTGCGCAGGCTATCGAGCTTGAGCCCGGCTTCGAGCGCGATGCCTTGCCGCCACAAACTGCTGCGCGTGCCGCCCCAGTCACCGGTCAGGGTTGTCGCGGCATAGTCAGGGGCGCTTTCCTCTGCCGCCGCCGGCTGCACCAGAGCGGCGAGCAGTCCGATGCCCGCGGCGATCTGTTTTCGTGACAGCATTCGCATGATCGCCGTCACGCCAGCGCCGACACGTGTTCCAGTGTCGGATAGTCCGTATAGCCCCGCTCGCCGCCGCCGTAGAAAGTGGCGGTGTCCCACTTGGCGAGCGGCGCACCGCGGCGCAGGCGCTCGACCAGGTCCGGGTTGGAGATGAAGGGCTTGCCGATGGCGATCAGGTCGGCATGGCCACGCGCCAGAATCGCTTCGCAGGCGGCCGCTGTCTTGAAGCCGCCACAGGCCACGATTCCTCCATGAAAGGCATCGCGCAGCGCCGGCATCATCGAATGCGTGGCATCGTGAATCCAGTCGACGGTCTGGCAGTAGATATGCAGAAAGCCTATGCCGCGCTGGTTCAGTTCGCGCGCCAGCCACGGATAGGTCTTCAGCGGCTCGGGGTCGGCGACCATGCCGTTGCCCAGGCCGTAGGGCGACTGGCGCACGGCGATGCGTTCCGGCCCGACTTCCGCCGCCACCGCGTCGACCACCTCCAGCAGCAGGCGGTAGCGATTGGCCAGCGTTCCGCCGTAGGCGTCGTTGCGGTTGTTCACCGCCGGACAGCGAAACTGATCGAGCAAGTAGCCGTTGGCGCCGTGAATCTCGACGCCATCAAAGCCGGCCTGCATGGCCAGTTTGGCGGCGTTGGCGAATTCGGCGACGACTCCATGGATTTCCTGGAGGCTCAACGCCTCCGGCTGGCCGCAGTCGACGGACACGGGCCTGCCATCCGCTCCCGGGATCATGGTTTGCGTGGCCGCCGCCTTGATCGACGGCCCCGCCGGGGCGCTGCCATCGGCGTGGAGTGCGGCATGCGCGACGCGGCCGCAATGCCATATCTGGGCGAACATCGTGCCGCCTGCGGCGTGCACCGTATCGGTGACCTTCCTCCAGCCGGCCGCCTGATCTTCGTTCCACAGCGCCGGCGTGTTGAGATAGCCGCGCGCGCGATCGGAGACCGGCACGCCTTCGGAAATGATCAGGCCCGCGCCGGCGCGCTGCCGGTAGTACTCCACGATCAGGTCGTTGGGCACGGCGTCGCGATGGTCGGCGCGGCAGCGGGTCATGGGCGCCATGGCGATGCGGTTGGCAAGCTGAAGGGCTGAATTGGAGTAGGGATCGAAGAGCATGGGCGTATTCTGGACGTGGCAAAAGACTGATTCTACCCAAGTGACGGGCCACGTCTCGGCGCGCCCGTGTCGGCGGCCGTATCCATTCGGATAGAATTTGACGCGTATTCCAACCGGGTTTTACCGTGTCGCGCATTCCCGTTTTTTTCTTGCTGCTGTGCTGTTGGGTCGGCCATGTCGGCGCCACGCTGGCTGCCGTGCGGCTGGCGCCGGGTGTCGCATCGATTGCCCTGGCGGCAGAGGTGTCCGTGCTGGAAGACCCGGGTGGCCGCTTGTCGCTAGCCGACGTTCAGGGCCGCAGCGCCGAGTTTCGGCCGTCCGGGCTGGTCGGCGATGCGGCCATCAACTTCGGCTATTCCGCTTCTGCCTGGTGGCTGCGTTTCGAGATTGAAGCGAGCCCCGCCGTGTCCCGCAACTGGATGCTGGAAGTGGCTTTTCCGACACTGGACCGGGTGGACTATTTCGGGCCCGGCGGCGAGCATCTGGGTGCCGGCGACCAATTGCCTTTCGCGGTGCGACCGGTTATGCACCGCAACTTCGTGTTCCCCTTGCGTCTGGGCGACGCAGGTGCCAGCACGGTCTGGCTGCGGGTGGCGTCCGAGGGCACGCTGACTGTCCCGTTGCGGCTGTGGCAAACCGAGGCTTTCTGGCAGGAGTCGCATGCCAGTTATGCCGTGCTGTCGGTCTATTTCGGCATGTTGCTGGCACTTGCCCTCTACAACCTGCTGTTGTGGTTTTCGCTGCGCGATCACAACTATCTCACCTATGTCCTTTTCGCCGGCAGCATGGCCGTCGGACAACTGTCCCTCAACGGCTTGGGCACCGAGTTCTTCTGGCCGGCCTGGCCGGCCTGGGGCAATCTCGCTTTCAGCAGCGGTTTCGCTGCAACAGGTTTGTTCGGCGCCCTTTTTACCCGCGGCTTCCTCGAGACGCGGCGCAATACGCCACGGCTGGATGGCGCCATCATCGGACTCGCCGCGCTGTTCGCGCTGTGCATGGTGGCGCCACTGTTCGCACCCTATCGTTTGGCGGCAATTCTTACTTCGCTGACAGGAGTCACGTTTTCCCTGGTGGCGGTGATCGCCGGCCTGCGTTGCTGGCGGAAGGGCCAGCCCGGTGCGCGCGTGTTTCTGCTGGCGTGGACACTGTTGCTGCTGGGTGTCGCCGTGGTCGGCCTGCGCAACATGAACCTGCTGCCAACCACGTTCTTCAGTTTCTATGCCATGCAGATAGGCTCGGCGCTGGAAATGCTGCTGCTTTCATTTGCCTTGGCCGACCGGATCAATGGCCTGCGACGCGAGAAGGATACGGCCCAAGGCGAGGCGATTGCCGTCAAGCAGCAACTGGTAGGGGCACTGCGACGCTCCGAGGCGAGCCTTGAGCGTCGCGTCGCCGAGCGTACGGAGGAACTGGAAGCGGCCAACGCACGCCTGCGCGAAAACGAGCGCCAACTGCAGGCTCTGGCCCATACCGATATCCTGACGGGCCTGGCCAATCGACTGCTGCTCGAGGCCCGTTTGCTGCAATCCATGCAGCATGCGCGGCGCACCCACGGGCAGGTGGCGGTGCTGCTGGTCGACCTCGATCATTTCAAGCCGATCAACGATGGCTACGGCCATGCCATCGGCGATGAGGTATTGCGCGGCATGGCGGATCGCCTCCGGGCGACGGTGCGCGAGGTCGACACGGTGGCGCGGCTGGGCAGCGATGAATTCGCGATCGTCCTGACCGGCCTCGGCAGCGGCGCGGACGCCGAGCGCATGGCGGAGAAGGTCGTTGCCAGCCTGGGCGAACCGATGCGCGTGCTTGGCCTGCCACTGGAGGTTGGCGCCAGCATCGGTATTGCACTGTTCTCCAGCGGCGATTTGTCACCCGCTGAATTGATGCGTCGCGCGGAACAGGCGATGTATGCGGCTAAAGACGCCGGGCGCAAATGCTATCGGGTGTTTGCCGGCTAGCGCCGGCAGCAAGCAGCGTCAGGCGAGGCGGGAAAACGCCTCAATCACGTCGGGAGGGGCCTGTACCAGCTCGATCAGCACCCCCTCTCCGGCAATCGGGAACTGCTCGTTGGCCTTCGGATGCAGGAAGGTGATGTCGTAGCCGGCCGCGCCCTTGCGGATGCCTCCCGGAGCAAAGCGCACGCCCTGCGCCGTGAGCCAGTCCACGGCAGCCGGCAGGTTGTCGATCCAGAGTCCGACGTGATTCAGCGGCGGTTCATGCACCGCGGGCTTTTTCGCCGGATCGAGCGGCTGCATGAGATCGACTTCCACCTTGAACGGGCCGCTGCCCATGGCGGTGATGTCCTCGTCCACATTCTCGCGCTCGCTGACGAAATTGCCGGTTACGACGAGGCCGAACATGTCGACCCAAAGCCTTCTCAGGCGATCCTTGGACGGGCCGCCGACGGCGATCTGCTGGATGCCGAGCACTTTGAAGGGGCGTACGGCGAGGGGCTGCGTCATGATGAATCCTGCTGAAGAAAGCTCATTTCCCTTTGTCGATGCACTCGCGTATGCAAGCCAGCAGTTCCTCTTCGTCGTAGGGCTTGCCCAGGTAGTGATCGACGCCGATTTCCTTCGCATGCTGGCGGTGTTTGTCGGCGGTGCGTGAGGTGATCATGATGATCGGAATATGCCTCAGGCGCTTGTCGGCGCGGATATTGCGCGCCAGATCGAAGCCGTCCATGCGCGGCATTTCGATGTCCAGCAGCATGACATCGGGGATGACCTCGCCCAGTTGTTCCAGTGCATCCACGCCGTCCTTGGCTGTCAGCACGTGGTAACCGTGGCGGGCGAGCAGGCGCCCGGCGATCTTGCGTACGGTGAGCGAGTCGTCGACGACCATTACAGCAGCGGCCGTAGCGGCGGCAGCGGCTGCTGCAGACGCGATGATCTGGGTTTCGGTCGGAGCCGCCACTTCCGGCGGCGGGGCGCTGGCGCGTTCGCCGGCACGCGTCGCCAGTCCGACGGGGTTGAGAATGAGTGCCACCTCGCCGTTGCCCAGCACCGTGGCGCCTGCCAGACCGGGAACCCGTGCCAGTTGCGGTCCCACCGCCTTGACCACGACTTCCTGGTTGCCGGTCAGGCTGTCGACTTCCAGCGCGACGCGTTCAGTTCCGCCCTTGACCAGCAGGATCCAGTGCCGCCGCGCCGGTGGCGGAGTCGCACCGCGTTCGCCCAACAGCACCGGAAGGTAGTGGTAGGGATAGCGATTTCCCAGCCACTCGGTACTGCCCGTGCTGCGCATCTGTGCGGCAGAATCGGGCTTGTGGGCCGTCGCCTGCTCGATCATCGACGACGGAATGGCATAGATCCGGTTGCCGGCCGTGACCAGCACCGCCTGGGTTACGGCCAGCGTCAGCGGCAGGTAGATGCGGAAGGTGGAGCCCTGACCGGTGACGGTGGTGACTTCGATGCGGCCGCCGAGACTCGAGGTTTCGCTCTTCACCACGTCCATGCCAACGCCCCGCCCGGAGAGCGCCGTGAGTTCGGTGGCGGTGGAGAAACCGGGCTGGAAGATCATTTGCGTCAGGGTCGCTTCGTCGGTTTCCGCGTCCGCTGCAATCAGCCCGCTGTCGATGGCGCGCTTGCGAATGCGCTCGAAGTTGAGGCCGGCGCCATCGTCCGTGATGGACACCACGATTTCGTTGCCTTCTTGTGCCAGCGAGAGGGAAATCTGGCCAATGGGTTCCTTGCCTGCGCGCGTACGTGCGGCGCTTTCTTCCAGGCCGTGAGCGACGCTGTTGCGCAGCAGATGCTCCAGCGGGCCGGCCATTTTGTCCAGCACCGAGCGGTCAATTTCGGTCTGGCCGTGGCGGATGTCAAGGTTGGCGCGCTTTTCAGAATCCTTCGCCGCCTGGCGCACCACGCGATGCAGGCGCTCAGCCAGGCTTTCGAAGGGAACCATGCGCACGCCCATCATGCGCTGCGAGAGTTCGCGGGAGAGGCGTGCCTGCGCGGCTACGGCGGCATTGGCATGGTCGAGATTGCGCAGCAGGTTTTGCTGGACGGTGGCAACGTCGTTCACGCTCTCGGCCATCATCCGGGTCACTTCCTGGAATCGCGTGAAGCGGTCGAACTCGAGCGGATCGAATTCCTGCGAGCGTTCGCTTGCCAGGGTTTGCTGTGACTGCATCTGCGACTCGGACTGGATTTCCACTTCGCGCAATTGCTTGCGCAGGCGAATCACGTTTTCCGTCAGTTCCAGCAGCGAGGCCTTCAGTGCCAGCATTTCGCCCTCGATGCGGCCGCGCGCGATGGCAACTTCACCGGCCTCGTTGACCAGTTGGTCGACCAGATCGGCGCGCACGCGCAGGTGCACCTGCGGGGCGGGAATAAAGGCGGCAGCGCCCGGGTGAGCCGGGCCCGGGGCATGCACGGCCACCGCCGCTGCCTTGTGTTCGGGGTGCACTTCGGCCTTCGCCGATTCGACGACGGCGACGGGCGCGGGATGTTCGGCTTCCTCTGTTTCCGGCAGGGCCGCGTCGGGATTGCGCAGATGCTCGATCAGCATCGCGGTGCGGTCATACGAGGTTTCCAGGCCGTCGATGGTTGCCGGCTGTACCGACTTCATGGCGGTCGCCTGTTCGATCCGGTCTTCCATGGAGTGCAACAGTTCGCCGCAGCCCATGGCGCCGGCCATCCGCGCGCTGCCTTTCAGCGTGTGCAGCGCGCGCTGGAGCGAGCGCGAGATCTCGACGTCAGTCGGGGCGGCACGCCAACTGCGCAGTCCCTCGCCGATTTCGCGCATCAGATCGACGCTCTCTTCGAGGAAGAGCGGCAATATCTGCTCGTCGATCTCGTCTTCAATCCGCGCTGCCCGACGCTCGGCTGCGGTCAAGGTGATTTCCGGCACATCCGATGCAAGGGGTTCTGCGACAGGCGGTTCGACCAGGGACTCGGCCGCGGGCTCGAACGATGTGATGGAGACCGGCGTCATCGCATTGAGCTCGGCGGCGAGAGCGGTTTCTTCGCCGGGCATGCGGCGCTCGGCAACGGCACCCAGCATCCCTTCGAGGGCGCCGGCGCAGCGGGCGAAAACAAAGCGCTGGGCGTCGCTCGGCGTCGCATCGACCAGCGACAAACGCACCAGCGCATCTTCCAGCGCCCGGGCCAGGCTCGAGATCGGCATCATGCCCGTGGCGGCGGAAATGCTCGCAGTCGTATGGGCGGCACGGATTACTTCATTGTCGGGCACTGCTTCCAGCCCAAGGTTGGCTTGCAGTGTGGCGATGTGTTCGCGAGTTTCGTCGAGATAGAGGTTGTAGAGCGTGGGCGCCACTTCCACGTCGCCGATGCGGACCGGTGGTGGTGATGGGAAGGAGACGACTTCGGCCGATGGCTGCTGTTCGCCCGCCTCTTCCGGGATCGCTTCCTCGGGAACGACTTCCTCGGGAATGACTTCTTCGGGAATGACTTCCTCGGGAACGACTTCCTCGGGAACGACTTCCTCGGGAACGACTTCCTCGGGAACGACTTCCTCGGGAACGACTTCCTCGGGAATGACTTCCTCGGGAATGACTTCCTCGGGAATGACTTCTTCGGGAATGACTTCTTCGGGAATGACTTCTTCGGGAATGACTTCTTCGGAAGTCGGCGCTGGCGCTACGGCGATATCGGCCTCGGCATCTTCGGCGCCGCCCAGAATCTTGCAGCAGCGGAACAATTCAGCCGCATCGAAATGGGTGCTGCCGCCCGCTTCGAGTTGCACGACCCATTCCTTGAATATCCCGGCAGCCAGGTCGAGGGCGTCGATCAAGGCTTTTGTGGCGGGGCGCGCCTCGTGCAGCCAGCCGTTCATTACCTGTTCCACCGCCCAGGCGGCTTCGCCCAGATCGGTCAGGCCCACCATGCGCCCGCTGCCCTTCAGGGTATGGAAGCTGCGGCGCAGCGTGACGAGCGAGCCCTGGTCGTTTGGCGTCGCATGCACCAGCGGCAGATGCTGGTTGATGGTTGCCAGCACTTCGTGGGCTTCTTCGAGGAATATGGAGAGCAGTTCGGCGTCGAGTTCTTCCTCGCTGGCGTCCACCAGTCGCGAGGCTTCGGCGGAGGGTGCCGGAGTTTCGATCGGTGTTGCCGGCGGCGGCGGAGGCTCGGGCGCGCTACTTGGCGCGACGTCGAGAGCCTCGACTTCGAAGTCCGGCAATGCTTCTTCAGGCGTCGCTGGCTCGGCAGCAAATTCTTCGGTCGGCGCCAAAGCCGCCGGCACGGGCGCCTCGACTTCCTCGGGGACGGCATGCGCGGCGGGCGGCGGCTCAAGAATGGCGTCAATGTCGGCCGCGCCACCTTGCAGCTGCGTGACGAAAAAGCCCAGCGCCGAAAGCTTCTTCGCGACGTCTTCGAAATCGCCGGCTTGCGGTGTGAATCCGGGTTCGGCGAACTGCTCGATGGCCGTTGCGCATTCGCCGAGTACGGTGTTGGCACGGTCCTGGCCAAGTACCATCAGTGCGCCCTGGATCTGGCGAATCGGCTGCTTCAGCGCGGCCAGGGTGGCTTGGCGCGAGGTGTCGCGGAAGAAGGCGTCCAGCGTTTGTTCGATGGCGCCGAGGTTGGAACGGATTTCGCGCGCCACCGATTCCAGCAGCAAACGCTCCTGGGCGCGCCGGGACATGGCGTCGAGGTGCGGCAGTTCCAGCGTTCCGAGTTCTTCACCGCGACCCAGCGCGGCGAGGCGGTTGACGATGGTTTCCGCCGAGTGCGCGAAGTCGGCGTCGAGCGACTGGAAGTTTTCCAGGGCGGATTCGGCGAGAAGGAGTGCGGTAGCCATCTCCAGCGCCATGATCTCGTCGTGTCGCGCCGGATCGCGGCGCAACTGGTCTGTCTGCTCGAGAATGGCGGCAGTCAGCCGCATGTAGCCGGGCTGACCGGTGGCGGCGCCCTCTTCGGCAATCTTCGCCACGCGCTCGTGGAACGGCGGCAGTGCGGCGGCGGTACCGGCGCACAGGCGATTCCAGTCATCCTTGGCGGCGGCCAGCAATTCACGCAAACGGCGAATGTGTGGCAGCAGCCTTTCGGTTTCCGAAGGCGTTGCCGTGGGCACCATGCCGTCCAGGCGGTAGGCGGCACGCACGATGGCCAGCGCTTCGCCACCGGCCGTGGCGCAGGCCGCCTGGTAAAGCGCCTCGCGCAAGAGCGCCTCGTCTGCCTCGGCCTTGCCGTCGATGAGTTTCTTGATCTGCGCCCCCAGGCGCATGGCAAAACGCTTGGCTTCCGACAAATCGGCGAGTCCGTTTGCGGCGAGCGCATCGAGCACGCCCAGCGCGATCCACCAGTAGGCACGGGCAGCGGGAGTGCCGCGCGTCATTTCGATCATGGCCACCGAGACTTTCATCTCGGCGATGCCCTTGGGATCATTCTTGATCCACTTCAGCAGGCCGCGCTCAAAGCCCAGGCGCGCTGCCTTGAGGCGCGCCGCGAGGGCCTCCGGGGTCAGTGGCGAGGGTTCCTTTTCGCGTTTCGGCGGGCGCTGGGTCAGATCGGGGAAAAACAGTTCGGCCGGCCCCGGCGCCGGCAGACCGCGCGCCACAAGCATCGCGCGGTAGGGGAGAAACAGCCGCAGCGGCTGGTTCGGGTGGCCGGCCATCAGGTCGTCGAGATAGCCGCGCAACGCAGTAAAGCCGCCTTGCGCCGCCGCAATTGCAGCGCCGACATCCTGGGTTGGGTCTTCGCCCAGCGTCGCCAGCAGCTGCTCGATTGCATCGGCGAATTCCGTAATGCCGTCGAGACCAACGATCGCCAGCGCGCCATGCGCCTGGTGCATGCTGGCGCGGGCCTTCTTCAGGTCATCTCCGGCGGCATCGGCCGCGCAGGCGGCGAGGCTCACCCCGGCTCGTTCCAGGGCAAGGTCGATTTCCCCCTTGACCCAGGACAGTGGTCCGATGTCGAGATCCATGCTCATGAAAAGCTATTCACCACGCCGTGGTTCATGTGTCCTCTGATCACACCTTGAAGCCCGAGACCGAGCCCTTGAGTTCGACAGCGAGTTCAGTAAGCTCGCCAATCGACACGGCGGTTTCCTGCGTGCTGGTGGTCGTTTGCCCGGTAATCCGCAGAATGCCCTGCATCGAGTCCGCCACCTGGGTGGCGATGTCGGCCTGGGCTTGCGTATCGGTCGAGATCGCTTGAATGAGGCGGGCAAGATCCTGCGACACGCTGGAGATTTCGTTCAGCGCCTGGCCGGCGGCGTCCGATAGCTTGGCCCCTTCCACCACACCCTGCGTCGAATATTCCATGGCGGCCACGGCATCGTGGGTGTCGGTTTGAATCGTCTTGACGATGGCGGCAATCTGCTTCGTTGCCTCGCCGGAACGTTCGGCCAGTCGTTGCACTTCTTCCGCCACCACCGAGAAGCCTCGTCCGGCTTCACCTGCGGAGGCGGCCTGAATGGCGGCGTTCAAGGCCAGCACGTTGGTCTGCTCCGTAATGTCGGAAATCAGTTCCACGATTTCGCCGATCTCCTGCGAAGATTCGCCAAGCCGCTTGATCCGCTTCGAGGTTTCCTGGATCTGGCTGCGGATTTCGTTCATGCCCGAAATCGAGTTCGACACCGCCGCCGCACCCTTCTGTGCGGCATCAAGCGAGGCGCGCGCCACACGGGCTGATTCCAGGGCCGAGGAAGATACGGTCTTCATCGAATTGGCCATTTCCAGAACCACCGCGTTGGCGTTCTGGATTTCAGCAGACTGCACCCTGGTGGCCGCGATCAGATCGTTGGAGGTGCTTTGCGCGGCGTTCGAGGCGCGGGTCACGCGTTCGGCCGCGTCGTTGATGCGTCGTACCAGCACGGCGAGTTCTTCAACCGTGTAGTTCACCGAGTCGGCAATGGCGCCCGTAATGTCCTCGGACACGGTGGCGCGGATGGTCAGGTCACCGTCGGCGAGGTCACCCATTTCATTCATCAGACGCAAAATGGCGCCCTGTGTTGCATCCTTTGCCGCTTCTGCGATGCGGCGCTGGTGATCGGCTTCGTCGCTGCGGCGGAGACCTTCGTCGTTGAAGGCCTTGACCATCAGCACCAGCATGACCAGAGCCAGCGAGCCGAAAATGGCGGCCGAGAATGACGAGACGTCCTGCTCGGTGATTTCCTTTTCATAGGCCTTGACCAGGTTGTCGGTATTCGCGGCCATTCCGCGCCAACCGGCGATCAGGGAGGCGCTTGCCGTGCGTGCCTGCACGAGGGGCTTGAGATCGCCGGCCAGCGTCGCAATGGCCGGCTGCATGGCTTTCAGGCTCTTGGCCAGCTGGGTATCGCCGGTCGCCAGTTCCTGGGCGGTGGCGATATCTTTCGCCAGTTGTGCGGCGACAGCTTCGTCCAGGCCGGGCGCCCAGGCGAGCTGGGTCGATGCACGCAGGATGCGTTCCGTCAGATGCGGCAGTTTGCCGCCGGCCGCCTCCGCAGCGGCAGTCATCGCCTTGCCGTTCTCCACGGATTCCTTGGCGAGACGGCCGATTGCCGTGAAGCGGTTTTCCTGCGCCAGCAACTGGCTGACGATCGCTTCCTGCTTGCCCCAGGCGTCGCGCAAGGCGTCGAGCGCGGGTCGTGCTTCGAAGCTGGTGGCCGATACCTTGATGCCTCTGACCTCGCCCCCTTCCACGAGACCCTCGATCAGCCGGCCGAAGTTGTCGCGCGCGTCGCGCAGTTCGGTGAAACCTTCTGGCTGTCCCTGCATGGCGGTTAGCGCGGACTTGGGAATCTGCTGGGTCAGCGGTGCGATGTGGCTGACGACCGACAGGTAGGTGGTACCCCGGGTGGTTGCCTGGCCTTGCATGAAGATCGCGGCGATGGTGATCAGGAGGCTGATCAGAAAGATCGTGCCGAGGATTCGAAACTGGGTCTCGATATCGAGAAGGCCGATCAGCGGCAGGCCTTTGCGGCGGCGGTCTTCGGCAGGCGCCGCTGCAGGGGCGCCCTCCCGGGCCGCCTCCCGGGAGCGTCGGTCGAAGTTTGGCAGCGAGAAGGGCAGCTTGAAGGCCATGGGTAGTCCTTTCCGGAACGCTCAGAGAGCGATATCGAGGTAGTTGGGGTCGGCCAGCAGCGCCGGGATGCGCAACTGGGTCCAAATGACGTCTTGCGCGTCCGTATAGCGGCCGCCCAGCCAAGGCGCCGTGTCGCCAGCGCCGACTTTTGCCTCGGCTGCCGCATGCATCTGCAATTGCGGACGCAGCCCCAGTGCGCGACGCACCAGCAGGGCGCTGTTGATGCCATGTCGCGCACCGACCAGCAGCAGCCGCGATTGCGCGTTGATGGGTGTTGGCGCGCCACCGCGCCAGGCGGAAAAATCCACCACGCTGTAGAGCACGCCGCGAATGTTGGCGATGCCGGCGAACCACGGCTTGGTCAGCGGCGCAGGGGTAAGTTGCGGCAGGGGCGACACTTCGCCCGAGTCGGCCAGATCGATCAGCCAGTGGCTGCCACCGGGAAGGTCGTCGGCACCCGATTCGATGCCAAGCAACGCCTGGGCGCCTTCGCCGCGTCGTGCGGACAACAGGCGCTCGGAGAGGCCTTGCTGGAATTCGCGCAGACTGATGCGCTTGGCCATAGTTCAGGCCTTCCGCCGGGCCGCCCCAAGGGGGGCCTGCGCCCCCTTGGGGGGCAGCGAAGCAAAGCGAGCGTTGCATGCCCGCGAAGCGGAATTCCATGCACGCAAAGCGGTGGGGCCGTTCATTGTTACCCCAGTGCGGCGATCTTGGCCAGCAAGGCCGGGCCATCGACCGGCTTGGTGACGTAATCCTGGGCACCCTGCCGCATGCCCCAGACCTTGTCGGTCTCCTGATCCTTGGTGGTACAGATGATGACCGGAATGCCTTTTGTCGCATCGTCTCGCGACAGCGCCCGGGTGGCCTGAAAGCCGTTGGTGCCCGGCATCACTACATCCATCAGGATGAGGTCGGGCTTGATCTGCTTGGCCCGTTCGACGCCTTCGTCTCCGCTGTCGGCGGTACTGACTTCATAACCACCGCTCAGCAGGAGTTGGGTCAGGATGTGGCGCTCGGTGGGGGAATCGTCAATGATCAGAACAGTTTTGATGGGCATGATGGTCAGCTCGCAAAAAAGGGAACTACTCGGTCAGGAACGCGCGGCATGTGCGGCCACGGTTTTAAGAAGACTATCCTTGGTAAAAGGTTTGGTCAGATACTCGTCGGAACCCACCATGCGTCCGCGCGCACGGTCAAAGAGGCCGTCCTTGGACGACAGCATGATCACCGGGGTCGACGCGAATTTCGCGTTCTTCTTGATCAGGGCGCAGGTTTGATAGCCATCGAGGCGCGGCATCAGGATGTCGCAGAAGACCACGTTGGGCAGGTGATCATTGATCTTTGCCAGCGCATCAAAGCCGTCTTCGGCCAGCACCACCTGGGCGCCGGCCTGCAGCAGAAAAATTTCGGCAGGCTTGCGGATGGTGTTCGAATCATCGATCACCATTACCTTGATGCCGGAAAGCGGGGGTGTGTCGCTCACGTTACTCCATGCTGGATGCTGACTTCAATCGTGGCGGCCGCGGGTGGAGCAGAAAACCAGCCATGAAAACCTCGCCCTTCAAGAGCGCAATTTTTCATATCCCCCCGCCGCCCCGTTCGTTGTTTTTTGCCGGGGTCAAGCATTGCTACCCTCAATCATACTTAGATTTTGACCATTTCGAAGTCTTCCTTGCGCGCACCACATTCCGGGCAGCTCCAGTTGGGGGGTATTTCGTTCCAGCGTGTTCCGGCGGGCAGACCCTCTTCCGGCAGCCCAGTTCTTTCGTCATAGATGAATCCGCAGGTCAGACACATCCATCTGGAGGTGGTCGGCTCGTGGTTCATGGTGGGGCTGTCGGTCTGGTCCGCCGTGGCGGGCGCCGGGGGACGGCATCCCTTCAGATAGAATTGCGGAATATTAACTCAAGCCGCTGACCGCTCGATAGCCCGGGATGGATCAGGACATTCATGACCGCCGCCCCTCTCGCCAACCTGTCTCCGCCCATCGTCCTGTCTTTTGCCGCCGCCGACCCGACCGGCGGTGCCGGGTTGCAGGCCGACATTCTGACGCTGGCCAGCCTCGGTTGCCACCCGCTTACTGTCGTGACGGCGATTACCGTCCAGGACACGACGGGCGTCGAGGGCGTATTGCCGATAGATGCCGAGTGGGTCGCCGACCAGGCCCGCGCCCTGCTGGAGGACATGCCGGTGGCAGCGTTCAAGCTGGGCATGATGGGCAGCCTCGAGGTCATTGCGGCAATTGCCGAGGTGATTTCGGACTATCCCGATATTCCCGTGGTCCTCGATCCGGTGCTGGCGTCGGGGCGCGGCGATCAGTTTGCCGACGAGGAAATGATCGAAGCCATGATCGGCCTGCTGCTGCCCCAGACCACGCTGCTCACGCCCAACAGCCTCGAAGCCCGGCGGCTTGCGCAGCAGATTGGAGAGCCCCACGAAGACGCCCGCCTCGAACTCGGCCTCGCGGAATGCGCCCACCGCCTCATCAATGCCGGATGCGAATATGTGCTGGTGACGGGGACCCATGAGGGAACGCCGCAAGTGGTCAATACGCTCTATGGCAGCCATGGTGCGGTGCGCAGCGATCGCTGGGACCGCCTGTCCGGCAGTTATCACGGTTCGGGTTGCACGCTGGCCTCGGCGATTGCCGCCCACCTTGCCAGCGGGTCTGACGTGGCCGAGGCGGTCATGGGTGCGCAGGAATATACCTGGCGCACACTGGCTGCCGGTTTCCGGCCCGGTATGGGACAATTCATTCCCGATCGCCTGTTCTGGTCGCGGGAAGAGGAGGATGAGCCACATGAAGCCTGATTTTCCGCGCCGTTTTACGGATGCTTCCAGATGATTCTCCGGGGTCTTTGCGCTGTCACCGTCGATGACCCGCTGCTGCCGCGGCTGTCGGCGCTGGTAAAGGCGGCGCTTGATGGCGGCGCGCCCTTCGTCCAGTACCGCAACAAGATGGCGTCCCGCCCCCTGCGCCGCGCGCAGGCCGCCGAGATGTTGCGAATATGCCGGGCCTCGGGCGCAAAGCTGATCATCAATGATGATGTCTGGCTGGCGGTGGAAATCGGGGCCGATGGTGCTCACCTCGGTCGTGACGATGCGCCGGGCGGCTCGCTGGCCGCCGCACGCGATGCTCTCGGGCCAAAGCGCATCCTCGGCGTTTCCTGCTACAACGAACTGGCTCGTGGCGAAGAGGCTGTAGCCGCGGGCGCGGACTATCTTGCCTTCGGCAGCATGTTTCCTTCCCGCACCAAACCCGCCGCGGTGCGCGCTCCACTGGAACTGCTGGGCGAAGCGCGGCGCCGCTTCGGCCTGCCGGTGGCCGCCATCGGCGGCATCACGCTCGACAATGCTCCCGAGGTGATTGCCGCCGGGGCGGACATGCTCGCCGTGGTCAGCGATCTGTTCGATGCAATGGACATCAAGGCGCGGGCCGAGGCCTATCAACAGTTTTTCAATCAAGGAGCACAGCGCGATCATGGTCGGCAGGCTTCCTGACCCACTCTGCGCCTGGCACGCCTTTCCGGATCAATCGGATCAATAGGACCCTTTCATGACTCGCAACGAAGAACTCTTCCTTCGCGCCCAGAAAACCATTCCTGGCGGCGTCAATTCCCCAGTGCGCGCCTTCCGTTCCGTCGGTGGCGCACCGCGCTTTTTTGCATCGGGCTCCGGCGCCCGCGTGCGGGACGCCGACGGCAAGGAATACATCGACTACGTCGGTTCCTGGGGTCCGCTGATCCTTGGCCACGCCGACGCCGACACCGTGCGCGCGGTGCAGGAAGCCGCGGCGAAAGGACTTTCCTTTGGCGCGCCGACGGAAGGCGAGATCGAACTGGCCGAACTGCTGGTAAAGCGCGTGCCGAGCATGGACATGGTGCGTTTGGTTTCGTCAGGCACCGAGGCCACCATGAGCGCGATCCGCCTCGCCCGCGGCTTTACCGGGCGCGACATGATCATCAAGTTCGAGGGCTGCTATCACGGTCATGGCGACAGCCTGCTGGTCAAGGCCGGCTCGGGCATGTTGACCTTCGGCAATCCATCGTCGGCGGGTGTACCCGCCGATCTGGCGCGTCACACCCTGGTGCTCGACTACAACGATGAACAGGGTCTGCGCGAGGCCTTCATCAAGCATGTCAAGGAGATTGCCTGCATCATCGTCGAACCGGTGGCCGGCAACATGAACCTGATCGCGCCGAAACCTGAATTCCTCGCCGCCATGCGCGAGATGTGCACGCAACATGGCGCGCTGCTGATTTTCGACGAAGTGATGACCGGCTTTCGCGTCGGCCCCGGTTCGGCGCAGGGCTTGTACGGCATCACGCCGGACCTGTCGACCTTCGGCAAGGTGGTCGGCGGCGGCATGCCGCTGGGCGCCTTTGGCGGGCGCCGCGAGATCATGGAACAGATTGCACCGCTGGGGCCGGTGTATCAGGCCGGCACGCTCTCGGGCAATCCGCTATCGGTGGCGGCGGGGCTGGTGACGCTGAAGAAGATTGCCGCGCCGGGCTTTTACGAATCACTGACGGCGAAGACTCAGGCCTTGGTCGAGGGGCTGGCCGCCGTCGCGAAAAAGCGCGGCGTGGAGTTTTCCGCGCAGTCGGTAGGCGGCATGTTCGGCGTCTATTTCGCCGCGACGCCCCCGACTTCCTATGCCGAAGTGATGGCCTCCGACAAGGACGCCTTCAACCGCTTCTTCCACGCCATGCTGGATGCCGGTTTCTATCTCGCGCCCTCGGCCTTCGAGGCCGGCTTCGTCTCGGCTGCGCACAGCGATGCCGACATCGCCGCGACGATCGCCGCGGCCGATGCGATTTTTTCAGCCGGCTGATTCAGGCCGCTGAAAAGTCGGCGCTGGCGACACGGCGATGGAACCAGAATGCCCGCATTGACGCCTGCCACCGCCTGGCTCGTCTTGCTGATCGCCGGGCTGTGCGAAGTGGGCTGGGCCATCGGCCTCAAGTACACCGAAGGTTTCACGCGCCTCGTGCCCAGCGCCTGGACGCTGGCGGCGATGGCTGTATCGGTGCTCCTGCTCGGCTGGTCGCTGAAAACGCTGCCGGTGGGCACCGCCTACGCGGTATGGACCGGCATCGGCGCGGTCGGCACTGCCTTGCTCGGCATGGCCTTGTTCAATGAGTCGCGCGAGGTCGCGCGCCTGGTCTGCATCGGCCTGATCGTGGCCGGCATACTCGGCTTGAAGCTGGTGTCGGATTAGCGCAGCCAGCCCTTGTGGCGGAAGATCGCAAACGGCACCGCCACTGACACCAGCATCAGCAACAGCGAGAACGGATAGCCGTACTGCCATTCCAGTTCGGGGAACCAGCCCTTGAAGTTCATGCCGTAGATGCTGGCGATCAGGGTCGGCGGCAGCAGCGCCACCGACGCCACGGAAAAGATCTTGATGATCTTGTTCTGGTTGATGTTGATGAAGCCGACGACGGCATCCATCAGGAAGTTGATCTTGTTGAAGATGAAGGCCGTGTGCCCGTCGAGCGACTCGATGTCGCGCAGGATCGCGCGCGCGTCTTCATGCTGGTTCGGCGCCAGCAGGCGCCCACGCATCAGGAACGACAGTGCGCGACGCGTATCGAGCACGTTGCGCCGGATGCGGCCGTTGAGGTCTTCTTCCTTGGCGATGTCGGCCAGGATGGCACCGGCTTCTTCGTCGGTCATTCGGGTGCTGAGCACCTTGCGGCCGACCGCCTCGAGTTCGGCATAGACGTCTTCCAATGCGTCGGCGGAGTATTCGACATCGGCGGCATAGAGGTCGAGCAGCACATCCTTGCCTTCCGACACCATGCCCGGCTGGATTCGCGCGCGCAGGCGCTGCAGGCGGAACACGGGCAACTCCTCGTCGCGCATCGAGAACAGGATGTTCTGATGCAGGATGAAGGCCACGGTGACGTTGCGCGATTCGTCTTCCTTGTCGAGCAGGAAGTCTGAATGCATATGCACTTCGCCGTTCTCCTCGATGTAGAAGCGGGCGGATTCCTCAAGGTCGGTCAGGTCGTCGATGTCGGGCAGGTCCAGGCCGAAGATTTCCTCGATCCACTTGCGCTCGTCGCCTGAAGGCGCAATCAGGTCGACCCAGATCGGCTTGGTCGCGGCAAGTTCGTCGCGGCTTTCGACCGGGATTTGCCGCAAACGTCCGTTGTGCAGCTCGAACGCGTTGAGCATGATCGGCTTTCGCTGGTAGGTCTGGGTTGCCGTCAGTGTCTCGCTGACGGCCTCGGAAAGATCATCGAGAATCGCGCTGCCGCGGTCCGGCGCCACCATTTCCCATACCAGCAGGCACTCGTCCTGCGGCAAGGCCTCGAGGACGCGGGCGATGCGGGCCGGATCCATCTGCGCAAGCGCGCTGCGCAGTTCGACCAGAGCTTGTTTCTGAACAGGGCTCTCGACCGCATTGCCTTGCCGCGGCGCGAGTCCTTCGACCGGCTTCTGGCGCGCCAGCAACAGCTGGATCTCGCGCAGGCTGTCCTGCACGTTATCGGGCTGGGCTGTCGGGTCGCGCTCGGGGCTGATCGGTTCGGTCATGGCGGTCCTTGGGAAGGACACGTATTGTAGCCGTGGAAGCCTAGGGCGGCACTTCAGCGTTGGACATGCGACCGAGAATAAGCTGCGTGCGCCCGTTCATGTAGGCCGAATAGGGATTGCGCTCGTAGCGGCGCGGCGCGGGCAGCATGACGGCCAGCCGCGCCGCCTGTTCCGCGCCGAGTTGCGCCGCCGGGATGCTGTAGTAGCGCCGTGCGGCAGCCTCCGCGCCGAACACGCCATCGCCCCATTCGACGACATTGAGATAGACCTCGAGGATGCGCCGCTTGTCCCACAGCAGCTCGATCCAGACTGTGATGATGGCCTCCTCGCCCTTGCGCAGAAAGGTCTTGCTCGGCGACAGCAGCAGGTTCTTCGCCAGTTGCTGGGAGATGGTGGAGCCGCCGGCGACGACCTTGCCTTTCTTCTGGTTTTTTTCCAGCGCCTTCTGGATGCCTTCCCAGTCGAAGCCTTCGTGATCGACTAACTTGTAGTCTTCCGCCGCGATCACGGCGCGCTTGAGGTGCACCGAAATCTTCTCATAAGGCATCCACTGCCGCCGCAATTCAAACTTGGGGTTCTTCTGCCGGCCTTCGTTCAGGCGCTGGCTTTGAAAACTGGTGGTTCCCGGATTCACCCATTTCCACCAGATCACCCAGCCCAGGTACCAGCCCTGCCAGAGCAGGAGCAGCCCCGCCAGTGTCGCAAGCCCGACTTTGAGCCAGCGCGGTGCGGGTCTCATGCCTGTTCGCGGAGGACGGCAAGCACCCGTGCGGTGCGGGGCCGCACGCCGCGCCAGACGAAGAAAGCCTCGGCGGCCTGCTCCACCAGCATGCCGAGCCCGTCGGCGACACGGGCGCCGGCGGCCTGCGCCTGATCCATGAAGGGCGTGGCGCGGCCATAGACCATTTCGTAGGCGACGCAGCGCGGCGCAAACACGGAAGTCGGCAGTGGCAACACGGCACCACTGAGTCCCGCCGAGGTGGCGTTGATGACCAGATCGAATGCGCGTCCGGTGAGGCCGGCGAAGCCGATGCCATCGGGTTTGACACTGAGGGCGCAACCGGGCAGGCGGGCAAACTCCAGGGCGAGGCGCGCCGCCGTTTCTTCGGTGCGATTGGCGACGACCAGTTCGGCGGGATTCTCCAGCAGCAGCGGCAGGATCACGCCGCGCGCCGCGCCACCGGCACCCAATAGAAGGATGCGCCGCCCCGCCGGGTCGCAGCCGAGATTGTTCTTCAGGTCGCGCACCAGTCCGGCGCCGTCGGTGTTGTCGCCGATGATGGCCCCGGCTTCGAAGCTCAGCGTATTCACGGCGCCGGCGGCTTCCGCGCGGGCCGTGCGTCGCGTGGCGAGACGAAAGGCTTCTTCCTTGAATGGCACCGTGACGTTGGCGCCTTTGGCGGGGCCTCCTTTCGCCGCAGCGAAGGCATGCAGCGCCGCGGCAAAGCCGTCTGTCGGGGCCAGGATGGCCTCGTAGCTGATGTCCTGTCCGGTCTGTTTGGCGAACAGGGCATGTATGCGCGGCGACTTGCTGTGGCCGATTGGGTTGCCGAACACGGCGTAGCGATCTGTCATGGCGCGTCGCTCAATCCGAACGCAGGCGATCGGCGTTGGTGAAGGTCCAGGTGCGCGTGATTTCGAGCACGTCGGTGTCGCGCCGGATGGCCTCGGGGAAGGCGGCATAGGGAGCGGCCATCTGCACGATGCGGCGCGCGGCATCGTCGAGCAGGCTCTTGCCCGACGAGCGGCTGACTTCGACGCGCTCCAGATCGCCATTGGCCTTGATCACCACAGTCAGCACCAGGCTGCCGTAGAGGCGGCCCTTGGCGGCGTCGGGATAGTTGAGGTTGCCGATGCGCTCGATCTTCTGCCGCCAATCCTCGACGTACTGGGCGAAGCGGTACTCCTCGACGCGGGCACCGATGAACTTCTTGCGCGGCCGCTGGTTGTATTCCTCCAACTGCCGCGAGATCTGGCCTTCGATGCGCGCGATCGCCAGCGCGCTGCTGGCGAGATCGGCCCCGGAGCGGGTCGGTTCGGGCGGTGCTGCCTGGTTGTTCTGGGTCTTGTTCGTCGCAACCGCCCGCTCGCTCTTCAGCCGCGTCATTTGCTGCTGCTGTTGCGCTTCCAGCTCGGCGACGCGGCGCTGCGCTTCCAGCAGCTCGCGGCCCTCTTTGGTATCGGGCGAAGGCGGCAGCGGCGTCTTGGCGCGGCGGTCTTCATCGGTATTGCCGCCGCCATCGAGATTGGTTTGCGCCTTGGCCTGCGCCTTGTCGGGCCTGCTCTTGCTCTTGCTGTTGACCAGAATGACGTCGAGCGCCCGTTCGCGCGCCTTGTCGATGAAGTCGGGCGGCGTGAAGCGGATCGTGAGCAGCACGGCGTGGAGCAGCAGCGACGCGCCAATTGCCAGCGTCAGATGGCGCCGCGGTGCATCCATCGCCGCAAGAAACGCCGGAAATGGCAGCGACGGCAGGGCAGGCCAGGAGAAGCGCGACGGGCTGGGCAGGTTGGACATAAGCCCAACAATTTTACTCTGCGACTTCTTCGCCCTCGTCGTCGGCGAAGGCGGCATCAGAGCCCGTATTCGGCGCCAATTCGGGCGCCAGCCCGAGATAGCGCAGGCGCAGTTCGGCCTCCAGCAGATCGATGCCCTCGATCGCGAGTTGTACACGGGCGCCTCTCGGCAACTCGGGCAGCGAGGGCGCGCGCGCCACCAGCGGGATGGCGTCGAGCCGTGCCAGGGCTTCGCGCAGCACGTGCGCCAGTGCCGTCTGCATGCCCTGTTGCAGCAGCCAGCGCAGGCACCAGTAGCGCTCCATGCCGCGCTGGAATTCGGCGTAGGCGGCATAGGTCAGTTCGAAATCGCGCATCGCGGCCAGCAGGTCCGCCGATTTCGGCGGGAATGGCGGCACTTCTTCGCGCAGCAGGGCGATCAGTTGCCACTGGTTGAGCAGGTCGCAGTAGCGCCGCAGCGGCGAAGAGGACCACGCGTAACACTCGACGCCGAGGCCTTCGTGCGCTGCCGCGACCGTGCTCATGCGCACCTTGCCCGCCGTCTGCACGCGGTACAGGGCGGGGATGCCGGCGTCGCGCAGCATCGCGCCCCAGGTGGCGTTGGCCATGATCATCAATTCGGCGACCAGCGTATCCAGCGGACTGCCGCGCGCACGCTCGGCTATGGTGACGAAACCCTTGCCGGGTTCTTCGGCGAGGCCGCTGTCGGCGGCCCAGTCGACGATGAAGTTGTAGTCCTTGCGCGTGCTGTTGTCGGAGGGCTTGCCGCGTCCGGCTTCGAGCACCTGGGCGAATTCCCAGAGCAGCTTCAGTTCGTCGCGGTAGGGAAAATCCGCCAGGCCTTCGGCCAGCGTGGCTTCGTTGAACACCGGTTCGATGTCGTGGTGGCGCAGGTTGGCGACGATCGGCACGCGTTCCATGCGCGTCTCGTGGCCGAGCAGGCGGTAGTCGGCGGCGACATCGAGGTAGAGCGAAATCGCGGCCACGGTGTGCCCGGCGGCGAGCGTGAAATGCTCGACGATGTCTTCCGGCAACATGGTGATCTTGCGCCCCGGCATATATACCGTTGACAGCCGTTCGCGGGCGATGCGGCCAAGGTCGGAATCGGGGCCGAAGCCCAGGCCCGGCGCCGCGATGTGGATGCCGATGTGCCAGCCGCCGTCGGGATTCGCGGTGACGGAGAAGGCGTCGTCGATTTCCGTCGTGTGGGCGTCGTCGACGCTGAAGGCGGCAACCTTCGCCAGAGGCAGGTCAAGGGGCTCGATCGGCGCGGCGAAATGGCCGAACCCGGTGCCGCCCTTGCTCTCGGGAAAGAATTCGAAGAGGAAACGCCCGAGGTGATAGTCGTGAGTCGAGGGCAACGCGCCGCACTCGAACAGCAGGCGCGCAGCGGACTTTCCGGTTTCGCCGCAGGCGGCTTCGAGCGCCTTGGTCTCGGGGCGATTGCGGTCGGGCTTGTAGATGAGATGCGTCAGTATCGGCGTGAACTCGGCGGGCAGTTGGCCGTTCTTGAGTTCCTCGACCATGCGCTCGATCGCGGCGGCCTGCTGGCGCTTCTTTTCGAGGCCGGCCAGGGCCGCTTGCAGGATTTCGGGCGGCGCCTTGCGGAAGCGACCGCGACCCTTGCGATGGAAGTAGATCGGCGCCGAGTGCAGGCGCAGCAGTACCGCGGCAGCCTGGACTGGATCGGGCTTGCTGCCGTGGTATTCCGCGGCGAGTTCCTCGAAGGCGAACTCGGCCTCGCCGCAGACTTCCCAGAGAAAATCCACGTCGATGCCTTCGGCTTCCGCTTCCGCGCGTTC
>JAUXUK010000087.1 GCA_030680805.1 Sulfuritalea sp.
CGCTCCTAAAATTTGACGAATGCCCATCGCATATAGCGCCCTCTCAGATCGCCCTACAACCGGCAATCTCAATCTTGGCAATAGGAACAGGGCCCCTGCAGTTTGTCGAAAATTCGGAATTGCGACTTTTTCAACAGAATAGAATGTACACCGGACCGTCAAAAGACTCGATTTACACCCTGTTGTATGGCTGCAACTGGCCGAAAGCAGAGATCATTTCAGCTTAGATCGCTAACAATATCTGCTCCGCTACCGCGCGAACTTCTTTTTTTCGCCCATGCCCAGGTAGCGGCATATCTTGGACTTCGATAAGCCCCGCTTTTTCCAGTTCATCAATGTCGCGTTTGACCGCGCTACGATCGCGATGCAGTCGCTCAGCAAGCTCAGTGATTGACCCGGAGCTTTGACGAACTTCCCTGAAAAGGGCCAACTTCGCGGTGGTAATCAGGCGCGCCATATCTTCCGGATCTTCGAAAGCGATAATGTGCTCACGGGGAATTGCCTTGCCCTGATCGGCTAGCTTGGCCACAACCTTTCCGCGCTTAAAAAAGTCCTCCGGGCCTTCCACTTTAATCACGGTCCTCATTTCTTGCCCTTTCTGCTGAACGCCAACCAATCCGCTTCGAAACGCTCTTCAATATTGCCGAAGCTTTGAAATTCCACAGTTTCCACTTTGCCCTTGTAATGGCGGTGATGAACTCCGTGGGCATTGTCGTAACCAACCACCCGTCCGTTGTCACCCTGAAAAACGTCGTGATTGATATACGCCAGGTTGTAACGGACTACCTTGCCTTGACTATCCACCCAAACCTCTCGCCTCAGAATCCCGTTTCCCCGTTTCCTTGCCAAACGGGTTGATACGTCCTGGATCTTCTGGGGTTTGGAAGCAGCCATGACTCAGTATATCATCCCTGTCAATGCGCTACAACGTTGCGACAAGCGAGATTTCATGAAAATGGAATGGCGCTCGTCGACTTTCGCTTCTGACCGGACGGCAACCTCCAGCTCGACCACAAACATCAAGCTGATGGCATTGCTCGCCGCTCCGCAAACTATCAATCACCCGTGCCGGATAGCCCTCAAGCGAAACTAGAACTCCAGCGGGTCCACATCCAGATGCCAGCGCAGGCCGCCGGACATTTTCAGCGCGTAGAGCTGTTCCATCCACTTCGTCAGAAAAGCCTGTAGTGCAGGGCGACTGAGGGATTCGACCAGCAACTGGCCACGCTCCAGCGTCATCAGCCGCTGCAGGCGCATGGGCACCGGGTCGTAGAGCGTGACGCCGTCGGCCAGCGCCTCGGCGGCACTTCGCGCGGCGGCGAGGAAGGCCAGCGACTGCTCCATGGTCCGTGCCTCGGCGCGCAGCATGGCCTGGAAGCTGAAGGGCGGGAAGCCGGCGATCCGGCGCTCGTCGAGTTGCGTGCGGGCGAAGCGGACATAGTCGTGCTCGACCAGCGCCTGGTACAGCGGGTGATCGGGGTATTCGGTCTGGATCAGCACTTCGCCGGGCAGGTCGGCGCGGCCGCTGCGGCCGCCGACCTGCATCAATTGCGCGAAGAGCCGTTCCGGGGCGCGGAAGTCGGCGGCGAACAAGGCGGCATCGGCGCCGACGGCGCCCACCAGCGTGAGTAGCGGGAAGTCATGGCCCTTGGCCAGCATCTGGGTGCCGACGAGGATGTCGGCCTCACCCGCATGGATGGTGGCCAGCAGCGCCTGCCATTTTTTTGGCGTGCTCGCCGAGTCTCGGTCGATGCGCAGCACACGGGCTTCGGGGAAGCGCTCGACGAGCATGGTTTCGAGGCGTTGCGTGCCGCGTCCGAAGGGCAGCAGATCGACGTTGCCGCAATCGGGGCAGGCGCGCGGCACGCGGGCCTCGAAGCCGCAGTGGTGGCAGCGCAGGCGCTGGTCGGCCAGGTGCAGCACGAGGTTGGCGGCGCAGCGCTGGCAGCGCGAAATCCAGCCGCAGGGCGGACAGGCGAGCACCGGCGCATAGCCCCGGCGATTGAGAAAAACCAGGCTTTGCTCGCCGCGATCGAGCCGCTGTTGCAATCCAGCCAGCAGGGCGGCGCAGAGGCCCTCCTGCAGTTTCTCGCGCCGCGTGTCGATGATGCGCACCACGGGCATGGCTTCGGCCACTGCACGCTCAGGCAGTTCGAGCATCTGGTAGCGCCCCGTGCTGGCGTGATGAAAGGTTTCCAGCGAAGGCGTCGCCGAACCGAGCACGATGGGAATGTTCAACTGATGGGCGCGCCAGACCGCGACGTCGCGCGCCGAATAACGCAGGCCTTCCTGCTGCTTGAAGGAGGCGTCGTGTTCTTCGTCGACGATGATCAGTTGCAGGCGCGGCAGCGGCATGAATACCGCCAGCCGGGTGCCGAGCACGATCTGGGCGCGGCCGGTCAGCGCCTCGATGAAACCGCGGGCGCGCGCCGCATCGGCCATGCCGCTGTTGGCACAGACGATGTGCGCGCCGGGGAAGCGCGCGGCGACGCGACCTTCGAGTTGTGGCGTCAGCGCGATCTCGGGCACCAGCATCAGCGCCTGACCGCCGCGCGCCAGCACTGCGTCGATGGCGCGCAGATAGACCTCGGTCTTGCCGCTGCCGGTGACGCCATGCAGCAGCAGGGTGTGGAAGCCGGCAATGCCGGCGATGGCCTCGACGGCGGCCTGCTGCGCCGCCATCAGTTGCGGCAGCAAGGGCCCGGAGGCTGGCGCTGACGCTGGAAGCACATCCGTTTCCTTCGGCCGTTTCATGCGCGGCAGCTTGCCGCGTCTCAGCATCGGCGGCAGGGCGAAAGAGGTCACTTCACCCAGCGGCGTTTGATAGTAGCGCGCACAAAATTCGCAGAGCGCCAACCATTCGGCAGGCAGCGCCGGCATGTCGCGCAGGATTTCCGTAACGGCTTTCAGCTTTGCGTCGGGGTGTTCGCTCGCCGTCGCGACCTCGATGATCACTCCGGTCCGCGAGGCCTTGCCGAAGGGCACGGTCACCCGCCGACCGATATCACTTTCGTCAGAGTCCGGAGCGAGATAATCGAAAAGTCTCGGCAGCGGCAAATCAAGGGCAACGCGAACGATGTTCATGCCGGGTCAGATGCTTGCCGATCAATGCTCGAGTAAAACTTGGCATAAGCCCTCAAGCTCTTGCTGTAAAAGAGAAAATTGCTTACCCACAAATTCTGTGGATAACTTTGTGAGTAAGGAGCGCGTGAAACCCCTAAGTGACCGTCCGGCAAGGTGATTTTCATCTCTGCGCAATAATTGAACAAAATAATATTGTTCTAAATCAATTAGATATGCACTCCATGCGCGAGAGCCCCTGTCAAACAGAGGGCTTGCGGTCCTTTATCAATTTCTGTGAATAAGTCAACAGCGGGAGGCGTTTTTCGACCCCCTTGGCAAGCCTTGCCGGGCGGCCTTTTTCGGGCGGGGAAGCGGCCCGCACCGCACCCCCCTTGGCCTGACAAATCAGCCTCGCGCGGAACCGCGCCGGCTGTGGCTGTGCACGGTGTCAACCAAAACTTTCACGTTCTCGGGCGGGGTGAATTGCGAAATTCCATGACCGAGATTGAAGACATGGCCACCGGAATGGTTTCCGCCGCCGGCGTCGCTGCCGTAGCTGTCGAGCACGCGCCGCGCCTCGGCGGCCACCTTTTCGGGAGACGCAAACAAGGCCATCGGATCGAGGTTGCCCTGCAACGCAACACGGGCGCCGACACGCTGCCGCGCTTCACCCAGGTCGGTGGTCCAGTCGAGGCCCACCGCGTCGCAACCGATGTCGGCGATGGCTTCCAGCCATTGGCCGCCGCCCTTGGTGAACACGATGCAGGGGACGCGCTCGCCATCGTGGCTGCGCTTCAGGCCGCTCAGGATGCGCTGCATGTAGGCCAGCGAAAACTCGCGGTAGGCCGCATGCGACAGCGCGCCGCCCCATGAATCGAAAATCATCACGGCCTGCGCGCCCGACTCGATCTGGGCGTTGAGGTAATCGGTCACCGCCGTCGCCGTCACGTCCAGAATGTGGTGCAGCAGATCGGGCCGGTCGTAGAGCATGGTCTTGACCGTGCGGTAATCCGTCGCGGACCCGGAGCCGCCCTCGACCATGTAGCAAGCGAGGGTCCACGGGCTGCCGGAGAAACCGATCAACGGCACCGAGCCGCCCAGCGCGCGGCGGATCTCGGCCACCGCATCCATCACATAGCGCAGATGAACGTTGGGGTCGGGAACCGTCAGATCGCGGATCGCCCATTCCTCGCGCAGCGGGCGCTCGAACTTCGGCCCCTCGCCGTCGGCGAAATACAGGCCGAGGCCCATCGCGTCGGGCACGGTGAGAATGTCCGAAAACAGGATCGCGGCATCGAGCTCAAAACGCGCCAACGGTTGCAGCGTGACTTCACAGGCGAGCTGCGGGTTCTTGCACAGATTGAGGAAGCTGCCGGCGCGGCGGCGCGTCTCGTTGTATTCGGGCAGGTAGCGCCCGGCCTGGCGCATCAGCCAGACGGGGGTGTAGTCGACGGGCTCGCGCAGCAGCGCGCGGAGGAAGGTATCGTTCTTGGGGCGGGCCGAGGGTGACATGGAGGGTAAACCGGCATTCAAAAGCCGGATTATCGCACCCCCTGCGCCTAACGGCGCCAGAAGGCGGGCGTCAGTACCACCAGCAGGGTAAAGATCTCCAGCCGGCCGAGCAGCATGGCGAAGCTGCAGACCCAGGTCTGGAAGTCGGTCAGCACCGCGTAGGTCGTGGAGGGACCCACCAGGTTCAGTCCCGGTCCCGTATTGTTGATGCTGGCGACCACGGCGGAAAAAGCGGTGACGATTTCGAGGCCGGAGAGCGACATGACCAGGGTCAGCGAGACAATGCTGGCCATGTACATGAAACTGAAAGCCAGTACCGCAAACAGGATGTTTTGCGGCACCGGGGTTTCGCCGATCCGCACCGGCCAGACGACATTGGGGTGCATGGCACGCATCAGTTCCCGGTACACCTGCTTGTAGAGGATCATGGCGCGAATCATCTTGATGCCGCCTCCGGTGGAACCGGAGCAGGCGATGAAACTGCCGAGAAACAGCATCCAGATCTGGGCGAAGAACGGCCACTGACCGTAGTCCGTGGTCGACAGGCCGAGCGATGTAGCGAGCGAGATCGAATGAAAGGCGACGTAGCGCAGTGCCGCGCCGAAATGCTCGAAGGTGCCGACCGCCAGCAGGTAGATCGTCAGCGCCAGTATGCTGGCCGCCAGCAAGCCGAGAAAATACGGTGCTTCCGGATCGTTGCGATAGGGATTGAGCGAGCGGCCGTGCAACGCAAGGAAATGCGTCGCGTAGTTGAGGCCGGAGAGCAGGGCAAAAAACATCACCGTGAGTTCGATCGCAAAGCTGTCGAAGTGGCCGAGGCTGGCATCCTTGGTGGAAAAGCCGCCGAGCCCCATGACGCTGAAGGCATGCATCAGCGCGTCCCACGGCGCCATCCCGAAAAACCACAGCGTCAGGCCGCAAGCCACGGTCAGGATCAGGTAAACGCCCCACAGACCCTTGGCGGTTTCGGCAATGCGCGGGGTGAGGCTGTTTTCCTTCATCGGTCCCGGCGTCTCCGCGCGCAACATCTGGCGCCCGCCGATGCCCAGCAGCGGAAGGATCGCCACGGCCAGCACGACCACGCCCATGCCGCCCATCCAGTGCATGAAGGTACGCCAGAAGTTGATCGACAAAGGCATCGTGTCGAGCCCGGAAAGGACCGTGGCGCCCGTCGCCGTGAGGCCTGACACGGCCTCGAAATACGCGTCGGTAAAGGAAATATCCAGATGCAGCAGCAAAGGCAGGCTGCCGAAGAACGGGAGCAGGGTCCACACCAGCACCACAAGCAGGAAACCGTCACGCACTTTCAGTTCGGTGCGGCAATCGCGCGCCGGCCACCACAAGGCCAGCCCCACCGCCAGGGTCAGGAGAAACGCCTCGTCATAGGCGGAATGCGCTCCGTCGGCCAGCCACCACGAAATGGCGAGGGGTATCAGGAGGGTTGCCGCAAAACAGATCAGCAACAACCCAAAAGCGCGGACCACCGGGTAGTAACGTTCCATGATCGTCCGGCTGCCCGCTCAGAAAAAACCGACGCCGACCTGGAACAGCTTTTCCACCTGCGGTATCTGGGCCTTGCGGGTACAGAACACGATGACATGATCGTCGGTCTCGATCACCGTATCGTGATGGGGAATAATGATCCGGTCACCCGACACGGTCACCGGCAAGCCGTCCTTCATGACGGTTTTCGGCGGCCCCTTGCGCATTACGGCGCCGATGTGTGCGCCCTTGATCACGGGCAACTCCTCGATGCGGCGGCCGACCACCTTGGAGTTGTTGCGGTCGCCATGCACGATCAGTTCCAGTGCCTCGGCGGCGCCGCGACGCAGGCTATGCACGCGCGCCACGTCGCCATGGCGGACGAAGGCGAGCAGCGAACCGATCGAGACCTGGGCCGGCGAGAGGCCGATGTCGATCGGACCGCCCTGCACCATGTCGGCGTAGGCGCGGCGATTGATCAGCGCCAGCACCCGCGTGCAGCCGAGGCGCTTGGCCAGCGACGCGGCCATGATGTTGTCCTCGTCGTCGTTGGTGAGGGCGAGGAACATGTCCATCTCGTCGATGTTTTCCTGTGCCAGCACGTTCTCGTCGGTGGCCTCGCCGCACAGCACCAGGGTATCGGCGAAGCGGGTGGCGATGGCTTCGGCGCGCCGCGGATCGCATTCGATGACCTTGACTTCGTGGTTCTTCTCCAATGCCGCGGCAACGCGTGCCCCGATGTTGCCGCCGCCGGCGATCATGATCCGCTTGACCGGCTGCTGCATGCGCCGCAGTTCGCGCAACACGGGACGAATGTGTTCGGTCGCCGCAAGCAGGAACACCTCGTCGCCGACCTCGATCACCGTCTTGCCGGTAGGATCGACCGGCTGGTGCTCACGGAAGATGGCGACGATGCGAGCGTCGATGCCGGGCGGCAGGTGCTCGCGCATGGTCTGGATCGGCTTGCCGACCAGCAGGCCGCCTTCGTAGGCGCGCACGCAGACCAGGGTCGCGCGCCCGTCGGCGAATTCAAGCACCTGCAGGGCCTCGGGAAACTCCACCAGCCGCGAAATGTAATCGGTGATGTCCTGCTCCGGGCACATGGCGTGGCTGACGGCGAACATGTCGTCGCCGAGCAGCATCTCGTCGCCGAGGAAATCGGCGCCGCGCAGGCGCGCCACGCGCGTCGGCACATTGAACATGTGCCGTGCGATCTTGCAGGCCACCAGGTTGGTCTGGTCGGACTGGGTCACCGCCACCAGCATTTCGGCGTCCTCGATGCCGGCGCTCCTGAGCACCGAGGGCAGCGCCGCGTTGCCGGTCACCGTGCGCACGTCGAGGCGGTCGGCCAGCTTGGCCAGTGCGGGGCTGTTCTGGTCGACGACCGTGACGTCGTTGATTTCCGAGGCGAGCGCCTCGGCCACGGAGGCGCCGACCTGGCCGGCGCCGAGGATGATGATTCTCATGGTGTCCTGACTTTCATGCGCAACGACGGCTCCCCGACAATGAAGCGACGCAAGAGCAACATTGATCGCCCCCACTCCCCGGCCCTCGCCCGGGCGAGGGTGACTGTTTGCTCGCTGCGCTCGATCATTACGGGGTGCTCCGCCTGGTGTTTCATAGGTTAACGAAGTCCCAAGTCTTTCAGTTTCCGATACAGGTGGGTGCGCTCGAGCCCGGTCTTTTCCGCCAGGCGCGTCATGTTGCCGCCGTCCTTGGCCAGGTGGTAGCCGAAGTACATGCGCTCGAAGGCTTCGCGCGCCTCGCGCAGCGGCAGCTCGATCACTTCCGGCGCCAGTCCCGCGGGCACCAGGTTCGGTTCGCCGGCCGGCGCCAGGAGTTGCAGGGTCTCGTCCTCGCCGATTTCCTCGCCGAGGCTGGCCAGCGCCAGCGACTTCACCGCGCCCTTGAGTTCCGCATAACCGCCACCCCAGGCATGCTGGCGCAAGGCGTTGAGCGCGGCGCTGGAAAACCGCCGCAGCGGAATCTCGTCGCTTTCCATCAGTTGCGTCAGCAGATGCGCGGCGATATCCGGCACTTCGTCCTTCAGTTCCGTCAGGCTGGGCACGCCCAGCCCGGTCTCGAACAGGCGCGCAAGTCCGGCCTCCTCCCACCCCAGGGCCACCAGTTCCGCACTGCTGTGCGTGGTCGCCGCCACCAGCCGCAGGTTGTAGCGCTCAAGGCGCTCGGCAGCGAACAGCAGGTTCTTCTGCTGCAGCCGCGTCAGGCGCGCCAGTTCCTCGCACCACAGCACGCCCCCCGCGGCACGCTGCAATACCTCGGTGCTCAAGGGGTTGGAATCGTGGGCCAGATCAATCCACGGCTTGCCGGCAACCTGCGCCGTGCGCGCCACCAGTTCGACGATGCCGCCGGGCGCGGAGCGCAGCATCAGCAGCGGGCTCTTGCCCAGCACCTGGTCCAGCCGCCGCTTCAAGTCGCGCAAGGGCCCGGGGCGGGCAAACGCGCCCAGCGACAGGCCGCCGCCAACCTGGCGCGCGCTGCGCTCGAGCGCCTTCTTCACCGCCGCCAGCAGCTTCTGCATGCCGATCGGTTTCTCGAGGAAATCCAGCGCGCCGATGCGCGTCGCTTCCACCGCCGTGTCGATCGTGGCATGGCCCGACATCATCACCACCGGCATGTTGAGCTGGCCGTTGCCGGCCCATTCCTTCAGCAGCGTAATGCCATCGGTATCGGGCATCCAGATGTCGAGCAGGACCATGTCGGGACGCCCGGCCTCGCGCGCCGCCCGTGCCGTCGCGCCGTTTTCAGCGAGCTGGACGTCGTGCCCTTCGTCGCGCAGAATTTCGAAGAGGAGCTCGCGTATCCCGATCTCGTCGTCGACCACCAGTATCTTCGGCATTTCCTAGATCCCCTTTACCGCTTCCTGCGTTACCAGCGGCAGCCAGATGCTGACCTCGCCGCCATTGTTGTTCGCCAGGCGGATCTCGCCGCCATGGTCGTCCACGATTTTCTTCACGATCGCCAGGCCGAGCCCGGTGCCCTTGGACTTGGTGGTGACGTAGGGCTCGAAGGCACGCGACAGGATCTGCGGCGGAAAACCCGGGCCGTTGTCCTTGATGGTCAGCCGCGCGCGCGCCGTATCCTGCGCCACGGTGATCGTGATGCGGGCATCCGCCACGTCGCTCAGCGCATCCTGCGCATTGGTCAGCACATTGTGCAGCACCTGGCGCAACTGGTTGGCGTCGGCCAGCACCGGCGGCACAAAAGTCGGCGCTGGCGATGCGGCGATTGCCGCCGCCGAATTCTCGTAAAGGCCCAGGATCTCGCCCAGCAGCGCCTGCAGATCGACGGGAGCGAGTTGCGGCAGCGGCGTGCGCGCATAGTCGCGGAAATCGTTGACCATGTTCTTCATCGCCTCGACCTGATTGACGATGGTCTGCGTCGCGCGGTCGAGCAGCTCGCGCGAGGCGCCGGTCAATTGATCGGCGAGCTTGAGCTGCAGCCGCTCGGCGGAAAGCTGGATCGGCGTCAGCGGGTTCTTGATCTCGTGCGCCAGGCGCTGCGCCACTTCGCCCCAGGCGGCGGAACGCTGCGCGGCGATCAGCCGCGTAATGTCGTCGAATACCACCACGTAGCCGCCGCCGCCCGCGCCCGGCAGCGCCGTGCCGCGCACCAGCAGCGCCTGCGGCATGCCGTCGGGTCGCGCGATTTCGAGCTGCTCCTGCCATTCGTCGCCGCGCCGGGCGAAGCCACCGAGGATGGCGCCGGCCAGGGTCTCGTGGCGCGGCCAGTCCTGCAGCCGCGTCTGCTCGAAGCCGGCCAGATCGTCGCCGAGAATCGCCGCCGCGCCGCGATTTGCCGCCTTCAGGCGAAAGCGCACGTCAAAGGCCAGCACGCCGGCCGACAGGTTCGCCAGCACCGATTCGAGATAAGCCTGCGCCGCCTCCATCTCCAGTCGGTGGTGCTCGGCTTGCGCGCGCGCCTCGCTCAATTGATGCGTCATGCTGTTGAAGGAATGCGTCAGCACGCCCAGTTCGTCGGATGCCGCCACCGTCGCGCGCGGCGTGTAGTCACCGCGGGCCACCGCCTGCGTGCCTTCCGCCAGGATCAGCAGCGGCCGCGCCAGGCGCTCGGCGAAAAAGAAGGCCAGCGCAATCGCGGCGAACAGCGCCAGCAACAGGGCCAGCGTCAATGTCAGCGTGTAGATGCGCTTGAGGCCCGTCCGCCCGAGTTGCAGGCCCTGGTATTCCCGGTGGGCCGCCTCGACGCTTTCCGCGCTTTTGGCGATCGACAGCGGCACCGCCAGCGTCAGCTGCAGTATCCGCGGATCGAGGTTGAGGCCGCTGCCGCTGACCGGCGCCAGCGCGCGCACCATCAGGCCGCCGCCTTCCGCGTCACCGATCAGCGCCAGCCCGCGCCCGTTGCGCGCCAGGCGCAACTGGCTGGGCGCCGGGACCGACGGCAGCAGGCTGCCCAGTTCGCCCGAACTGCTGCCCAGCACCTGGCCGGAGAGCGTCATCAGGGTTGCGCTCTGGGCGCCGGCCTGTTCGCGCACCCGGTTCAGCCGGCTCGGACTGACGAAGGCATCGTCGCCCAGGTCCAGCGCCGCGCCGCGCGCTTTCGCCAGCAGGTCGGCCTGCAAGGTATCGAGCACGCTGCGGCCGAGGTTGAGGCCGCCTTCGAGCGCGGCATCGACGCGCACGTCGAACCAGGAATCGATGCTCTTCACCGCGAACTGCATCGACACGCCATACACCAGCGCGCCGGGCAGCACCGCCATCAGGGACAGCATCAGCAGCATGCGCGACTTGAGCCGCGAGCCGAACACGCCGCTCCTGAAATCGCGGCGCAGGCGGCGCAACTGGAGGCCGACCAGCACCACCAGCGCCACGGCGGCAATGCCGTTGATCGCCAGCAACCACGGATAGTGCTCGGCAAACAGCGCCGTGTTGGCCGACGCCGACGCCAGCAGGAACAGCAGGATCGCGCCGAGCGCGGCGATGACCGCCAGCGCGACTCTCACTGGACCATCCCCCCGGCCCCCTGCCTGAGGCAGGGGGTGACGGTGGTTCGCCGCTGCGCGGCTCCGTAGGTTGGCTGCGCCCCCCTTGGGACGGCCCGGCGGGGAGCGCTCACTGGACCACCGCGGGCGCAACGAACTGCCAGCGCAATACCTTGGCCTCCACTTGCAAGCCGCGATCGGTGATGGCATCGACCTGGAAGGGCTTCGGCAACTGGCTGCGGTCGAGCGCCAGACGCACCGCCGCTTCGTAGGATTCGCCGGCCTTGATCGCGTCCTTTTCCACCACCGGCAGCGCGGCGATGCGACCCACCACGCGCAGGGCCTCCTGCAGGCTGCCGAAATTCTGGTGCAGGCTGCCGGTGGTCAGCCGGTACTGGCGCGTCAGGCTGCTGTAGGAAAGCCGGTAGGTCAGGCTGCGCGTGACGATGTGTTCGTTGACCCAGTACTTGCGGGGGCGCTCGAGCACGAACTCCAGATTGAAGTAGAGCGGCACGCCGCGCGCCACGGCGTCTTCCAGCCGGTTGCCGAGCTCCAGCGAAAACTCGGCGGACAGCGTGTAGCCATCCTCGCCCGGCGTCAGCGCCGCGCGCTTGGGCTCGATGCTGCCGGCCTGCGCGGCGACAGCCGCCAGCAGCAGCAACGCCAGCGCCAACCGCGCCAACCCGGCCTGAACTCTCATGCAGCACAACGTGGCGCCCCAGATGATGAAACACGCGAAAGGCGAATTTTGGGCCCGCCCCTCCCATCCCCCAATCGCAAACGTCGCATGCGACCTTCCCCTCACGGGGAGGCTTCTGGTCAGTTCGCTTCGCTCGACCATCACCAGTCGCTCCGAACGAGTTGTTTCACGCTATTCCTTTTGCAGCAGCGCGTAATAAAAGCCGTCATGTTCGGCATCGGGCAAATGGTGCAGTTGTGCATCGCGGGTTGTCGTTCCCGGTATCGGCAGACGCCTCGCGTCGGCATGGCGGCCTATGAAGGCCTCCACCTGACGGGCATTCTCCTTCCCGAACACCGAGCAGCTTGCATAGAGCATTTTGCCACCGGGAGCGAGAGTACGCCACAGGGCATCGACAATCGCCCTTTGCGTCGCGGCGAACCCGGCGATGTCCGATTCGCGCCGCAGCCATTTTGCATCGGGGTGACGGCGCACCACGCCCGAAGCCGAACAGGGCACGTCGGCCAGGATGCGGTCGTAGGGACGGTCGTCCCACCAGGTATCGACCTCGCGCGCATCGCCCACCTTCACCGTCGCCGCGAGTCCCAGCCGCCGCAGGTTGTCGGTGATGCGGGCGGCACGCGCGGCATCGGCATCGAGCGCCGTCAGATCGAGTTGCGCGGTTTCCAGCAGGTGCGCCGCCTTGCCGCCGGGCGCCGCGCAGGCGTCCAGCACGCGCATGCCGTCCTTCACATCGAGCAGGCCCGCCGCCGTCTGCGCACCCCAGTCCTGCACCGAGCACACGCCCTCGCCAAAGCCCGGGATGCGCTCCACCGGCACCGGCTTGTCGAGCAGGATCGCGGTATCGTCGAGGGCGCGCGCCGCGATGCCGGCGGCATTCAACCGGGCCAGAAAGTCGGCGCTGGCGACACGGCGATTGTTGACCCGCAAACACAGCGGCGGGTGGCTGTTGCCGGCGGCGAGAATGCTTTCCCACTGCGCCGGGTGGTCCTGCTGCAAGCGCGCAATCCACCATGCCGGATGCTGCCAGCGCGCCACCGGATCGGCGTCGGCCAGCCCCAGCAGTTCTTCGCGCCGGCGCAGGAAGCTGCGCAGCACGCCATTGACCAGCCCCTTGAACTGGCCCCGCGCCAGTTGCGCCGCCGCCGTCACCGCCTGGTCGACGGTGGTATGCGCCTCGTCCGGACGCGCTTCGAGTCGCGCCAGCGCCACCAGCAGCAGGCCGCGCGCGGTGCGGTCCTTGAGCGGCTTCGCCAGCAGCAGGCCCAGCAGAAAATCGCCGCGGCCAAAGGCGCGCAATGCCGTATAGCCGAGATCCATCGCCGCCGCGCGCGTGACGCCGGCCAGCGGCGAGGCGGCCAGCGCGACATCGAAATTGCGCCCGCCGAGCACGGCGGCAATCAAAGTCGCCGCGCCAAGCAGGGCCTCGGCGAGTGGCGCGGAACGGTGGGAGGAATCAGTCATGGCCGCAGTCTACTGCCCCGGCGGCGTATGGCACGGAATTGCTGCGAGCGATGGGGCGTTAGGCGACAACTGTTCCGATGCTTAGGGCCTCAGTTGTCGGTGACCGACGAGAAGAATGCGCGGGCGGCGTGGCATGTCAGGTGCCCGGAAAGTCAGATGACTCTGACCCCCATGGTTTTCCTGTAGTTTTCTGCACCTGCTGCATCGCTACTGCGCGCTGGCGGGCCCGCTGCTGGCGCTCGCTCGCGACTGATTCTCCGACCGCAGCGCAAGCCACTCGTTGAGGATCAGCGCGGCGACCACCAGGGCGCCGCCGACCAGCGTGTCGCTGGCGGGCGTCTCGCCCGCGCCGAGCCAGACCAGCGCCACGCCGAACACCAGTTCGAGCAGGGCCAGCAGCGAAATCTCCGCGCCGGAGAGTACGCGCGACAGGCGCACCACGAGCAGGCAGGGCACGGCCAACTGGAACACGCCGAGAAAGCCCAGCAGGCCGATGTCATGCGCCGTGGCCTGCAGCGGCCAGGCCAGAGGCAGCGTCGCCAGCGCCGAAATCGTCGCGCCGAGCAGCACGGCCGGCAGCATGTCCGGCGCGACGTCGCCTTCCACGCTCGATACCGTGTCGCGATGGCCGGCGCCCTGCAGAAGTGTCCAGTTGATTGCCGCCGCCAGCGGCACCGCCATCGCCACCATGCTGCCGGTCAGCGAGACGCCGGCGCCCGCCTGCCGGGCGAACATCCAGGCGACGCCGATGCCGGCCAGCAGGATCGCCAGCCAGGTGCGCGGCGGCAGGCGCTGGGCGAGGAAAAGGCGCGCCAGCAGCGCCGTCATCAGCGGCCCCAGCGCCATCATGACCAGCACGTTGGCCACCGTGGTCAGCGTCAGGGCGACCATGAAGGCGGTGTACATCACCGACCAGCACAGCCCCGAAGCCCAGACGATGCGCGGCGCCCGAACGAGCCCGGCCCACAGGCCCGGGCCGCGCAGCGCGGTAAGCGCGACGGCCAGCGCCAGCGCATTGAAGGCGCTGCGCCAGAAGGTCACCTCGAAGCTGCGCGCGCCATCGAGGTGGCGGCTGACCACGCCCGCCATGCTCCACAGCAGGGTGACGAGGATCATCAGCAGCACGGCGCGGCGATGGCTCATGCGACGGTTCTTGAATGGTTCGCTGCGCGCATCAGGGGGGCCGCTTCGCCGTTACCTGCCCGCGAAGCGGAATTCCAGGTACGCAGAGCGCGCCAGCGCCGACTTTTCGCCGTCACGACATTTCGCTTTTCGTTTTGCATTGTTGCTTGCTCAATTCCCGGAATTTGGATCCGTGTTGTGGCGCTCGTGCCGGCCGCGAATCCGCTTCGTGCTGCAGTGAGGCGCGTCGCCTAGGCGCTGGGGGGAGCGGACTCCATCGTCGTCCACGCCATGGCCAGGCGGTAGCCGACGGCCAGCAGCGCCGGGCCGAGGAAAACGCCGATCACGCCGAAGGCCAGCACGCCGCCGAGCACGCCGAGGAAGACGATGGCGAAGGGCAGGTTGGCGCCGCGGCTGATGATGAAGGGCTTGATCAGGTTATCCACCGTGCTGACGATGAAGAAGCCCCAGGCCGCGACGAAGGCCGCCCAGCCCGGCTCGCCCTGCTGGAACAGCCAGATCGCCGCGCCGCCCCAGACCAGCGGCGGGCCGACCGGCACCACCGAGAGGAAGAAGGTGGCGACGCCCAGCAGCACCGCCCCGGGTACGCCGGCGATGGCGAAGCCGATGGTGGCGAGCACTCCCTGCGCCAGCCCGGTGCCGAGGATGCCGTAGATGACGCCGCTGACGGTGCCGCGGGCGATGCCGAGCAGGTAGGCGGCGTTATCGCCGCCGAGGCGCCCCAGGGCAACACCGAGTCGTCGCGCCAGCGCCTCGCCATTGAGGAAGAAAAAGAACGCGAGGAACACCGACAGGGCGATGTCGATCACGCCCTGGCCGAGGATGCGACCCGCGATCAGTGCCGCGTCCTGCGCCGGTTTCGCCAGCTTCTGCAACTCGACCACCAGCCGCTGGCCGTCGTGGGCGAACTGTCGCCAGTAATCAAAGATCGGCTGCCCGATCAGCGGCAGGTCCGCCAGCCAGGACGGCGCGTCCGGCAGGCCCTCCCTGGCCAATGCGGTCGCGGCGCGACCGAGTTCGGCCACGTTGTCGGCGAGGGCGAAAGCCACGGCGACCACCGGCCCGAGCACCACCACCGTCACCAACAGGGTGATCAGCATGGCTGCCAGCAGGCGGCGCTGCCCGACGGCGCGATCCAGCCAGAGGAAGCCCTGCCAGCTGGTCGAGGCCAGGATCGCGGCCCAGACCAGGGCGGTGAGGAAGGGCCACAGCACCAGTACGCAGCCAACCACCAGCACGGTGAAGGCGACCAGGGCGAGGATGCGGTCGGAAGTAGGGCGCTGCATGTCCGGCTCCGGAAGAATCAGCGAATGCCGCGATTATGTCGCAGATGTCAGGGCAAGCCGCGAACGGCTTCGCCAATATGCTCCGGCTTTCGGGATTTCCAGCGCTTCCGCCCCGCCTCGTGCCAGGCCTTCTGCACCAGAGCCAAAAGAGTCAAAGGGACATTTCGCTCTTCATTTCGCATCGTTGTTTCGGCCATTTTCAGAATCCCAATCCCTCTTGTTCAGTTCGCGATTGATGCCGCGCTGAACGATGTGCAACGGTTGGTCGGGAAGAAGAATGCGTGGGCGGCGGGGCATGTCAGGCGCTCAGGAAGTCAAATGACTCTGACCCCCATGGTTTCCGACGAGGTGCTGCCTCAGGGCATGATTTCCACGTATTCATACACCTCGGCGTCCAGCAGTTTCCTGCGCTGCGACACCGGCAGGCGCGCAAACCAGGTATGCGGATCGCGCTTGTCGATTTCGCGGCCGATGAAGCGCAGCAGTTCGCAGATCGGCTCGACCACGTTGTGCCGGTAGCGTTCGTCCTTCTTGACGTAGCCCAGGTAGAGGTTCTTCATGCAGTTGCGGCGGCACCAGGGGAAGGCTTCGCAGCCGTCGCAAGGCATGTCGGCGTGCGGCTGCAAGGGGCTGGCGCCCAGCCAGTTGCCCTGGATCTCGCCCATCTGCATGGCCGGCACGTACATCATGTCGGGGCAGGGATAGATCTGGCCGTTGGGCATCACGTTCAGCAGGTGCGTCGACACGCGGCACTGGGTCTGCCCGGCGTAGAGTTCGATGCCGCGATTGGGCAGCAGCTTGTTCCTGACGATGCCCATCAGCGGCACCAGCGGATACAACTTGTCAGTGCGGGAGAAAAACTTGTCGATCAGTTGCACCAGCACCGCCTTGCGCCGCGCGACCGAATCGTCGGCGTACATCTCGTCGGCGACGAACTGCCAGTAGAGGTAGTCGAAGCTTTCGGCGAGCCCATCGAGCTCCTCGAAGCTGGTCGCCGGATTGCCCCAGGTCACGCGCGCCGTCAGCGTGCCGCCGACCTTGTCGCGAATGCCATTCACGTTGCGGATCACGCTGGCCCAGATGCCGCGGCCGCGATAAGCATCGGTGATTTCCTCGCCGCCGTCGATCGACACGAGCACACTCGACAGCCGTGCCAGCGCCCAGTCGGGCAGGCTGTCGAGCAGCGTGCCGTTGGTCTGCAGCTGATAGCGGAATTCGGGGAAGCGCTGCATGACGTCGAGCATCAGGCGCTTGTTGAGCGTAGGCTCGCCGCCGTAGAAGGTGACATAAACCTCCTTGTCGGCGAGGTGCGTTTCGACAAACGCGGCGAGCTGGTCGATGTCGTACTTGAGCTCGGTCTGCGAGCCGAGGACTTCACCGACGCCGAGCGAGCAGTAGGTGCATTTGAGGTTGCATTTCAGCGTCGTCAGCAATTGCAGTTCGACGCGGCCGCCGACAATCGGCGAGACCGCGGAGACGGGATGGATCGGCGCCGTCCGCGACGGCACGATGGAAATAGTTTGAACAGACATGACAACTCCGCAGCAATGAATCCGGACCGGAATGCCGGGGCATCCGGGATGGGGGCAAAACTCAGCGGAGAATATGCGGCGGCGCGTGCTTGGCGACCGCCGTCACGCCGAAGCGCAAGGGACCTCGAGCGGACTCGACAATGTGCCCGGACAAGGGCGGCAGCCGAAAATTGATGTGCATAAGGGGCGCGACTGTACTCTCTCGCGGCTTGCTGTCAACGCCGCTTGCCGCCCGCCAGTCCTTTCAGGCGATTCTTCGCAATGTCGGCGAACTGCCCGTTGGGGTACTTCTTCAAGTAGGCGCTGAAATCATCGGCGTCGCGGCTCTCGCGGATGCTCTGCCAGAACAGCAGTTCGGCGTCCGGCGCGCGGCCCTCCGGCACGCCCTGCGCTGCCTGCGCGCTGCGCACGAAATAGAAGTCGCCGGTCAGCGAGGAGGATTCCCACGGCACCTGCTGGTCGCCGGTGGCATCAGCCACGCGGCGGCGCACGCGCTTGAAGACGTCTTCGACTTTCAGTCCGGGTTCGTCCAGCATGCCGAGGAATTCCTGGGTGTAGAGGCCGTTGCGGCCGTCGCCGTCGGAGGCCACCTTGCCCGGCGCGGTGGCGTAGGCGATCAGGATGCCCTTTGGCGCGTCCATCTGCGCGAGGCCACCCGCCGAGCCGCGAAAACGCCGCTCGAAAGGATTGTTGCGGCAGGCGTCGAGGATCACGATGCCCAGCGCGCTGGTGGCCAGTTGTTCGAGCAGGGAGTCGACGTCGACCGCTTCGCTGCGCACCGAGGCTTCGGAGGATATCTGCGCGTCGACCGGGATCAGGTAGTTCTTGCCGCGCACCTGCATGCCGTGCCCGGCGTAGTAGAAGACGCCGACGGTGCCGCTCCTGGAAAGTTTTTCGCCGAACTGGGTGATGGCCCGCGTCATGTCCTTCTGCTTGACGTTTTCGCGGGTGATGACATCGAACCCCAGGCTGCGGAATTTCGCCGATATGGCACGGGCATCGTTCACCGGGTTCTTCAGCGCGGCGCTCGGATAGGCGCTGTTGCCGATCACCAGGGCGACGCGGTGTTCCTCGGGGCGATCCGCGGCGGGCTTGGCTTCGGGACGCGACGCGGGCCCGGCGCCGGCGAGGCTGGTTGCAGCAGAGGCCGAAGCCACGGCAACGCCGGCGCGCACCGCATTCTTGTATAGCGCAAAGAACTCCTCGACCTTCAGTTGTTCCACCCGGTCATTGCGCACGGCAAGGTTGCGCGTGACGGAGGTTTCGCGCAGCAGGCGCCGGGCAAAGGCGATGCTGCCTTCTTCGAGGGTCGCGTCCTGGTCGAGCAGGATGTCGGGCACGATGCCGATCTGCTGGATCGATTTTCCGTTCGGCGTGTAATAGCCCGCGGTGGTCAGCTTGATCGCGGCCTGGTCGATGGGCAGGATGGTCTGCACGGTGCCCTTGCCGAAGCTCTGCGCGCCGACGATGGTCGCCCGCCGGTGATCCTGCAGCGCGCCGGCGACGATTTCGGAGGCGCTGGCGCTGCCGCCGTTGATCAGCACCACGACCGGGTAGGCCGCCTCCTTGGCGATCCGCAGCGCCGGAAACTGGCGGTTGGCGTCGCGCTCGCGGCCCTGGGTGGACACGATCAGCCCCGCGTCGATGAAGCGGCTGGCGACGCTGATGGCGGCGTTGAGCAGGCCGCCGGGATCGTTGCGCAGGTCGAGCACCAGGCCTTTCAGCTCGCCGCCGTTTTCCGCCTTGAGCGCCGCGAGGGCCGTGCCGACATCGTCCGCGGTGCGTTCCTGGAACTGCGCGATGCGAATATAGCCAAAGCCGTCGCCAAGCGAGCGGGAGCGAACGCTGCGCACCATGATGACGGCGCGCACGATGTCCACCCGCAGCGGCGCGGCCTGCCCTTCGCGCTGGAGCGTCAGCGTGATGCGCGTTCCCCTTTGCCCGCGCATCAGCTTGACGGCGTCGTTGAGCGTCATGCCGGTCGTCGGCTTGCCGTCGATCTCCAGAATGAGGTCACCGGCGAGGATGCCGGCGCGAAACGCCGGAGTGTCCTCGATCGGCGCGACCACGGCGGGCACGCCCTTCTTCAGCGTGAGCTCGATGCCGAGGCCGCCGAATTCGCCCTTGGTGCCCACCTTGAGCTCGTTGAAGGCTTCGGGCGTCAGGTAGGCGCTGTGCGGGTCGAGCGAGCCCAGCAGGCAGTTGAAGTATTTTTCCTGCGTGCCTTCCGAGATCACCGGCGGCGGACTGCTCTTGCGTTTTTCCCACTGCGCCGCCAGTTCTTCACGGGCCACATTGCCGGCGGAAAAACGCGCGCAGTAATAGCGCGACTTTTCCAGCAGCGCTTCGTCCGGCTCGGTGGCGTAGGCGGACTTGACGATCTCGTCGATCCGGCCGGCCAGCCGCTGCGCAGCCGGGCTGAACGCCAGGCGGCGATTGGCGTCCGCCACCGCGATGCGTTCCGCGTCGATGCGACGGAATATCTCGGCCTGCTGGTCGCTCAGTGACACGACGTCGCTTTCGCGCAGCTTCTTCGGACTGGGCATGACGGTCAGCAGAATCTCCGCATTGATGCCTTGCGGAAAATCCTGGAGCACGTTCCACGAAAAGCGCTTGCCCTTGCCCGGCGTCACCTTGCGGCCGACATCGCCTTCGAGGCGCAACGCGTCGTGCGGATACAGGCGGCCGTCGATGGCAAACAGCGCCGCGACCGATGTGCCCAGCAGCTCCTTGCATAGCTCGGGACGCGGGGCACTGTCGCAGGCTTTGGCATCGCCCGGGTTGTCGTCGTCCAGATCGTAGGTGACGACCATGCGCTGCGCCTGCTGGGTGGCGGCGACGTTCCTGATCTCGGCCGCCGAGGCCGTGCCGATGGCCAGCCACAGCACCAGGCCCAGCCAGGGAAGTCTGCCTTGTCGGTCGGTTTTCATGGGGCGTCGCGGTGCGGGAAGCGGTGACCGCTCAGAGCTTATGAAGAAATCGTAGCGAGCGGGCCGCAGCGGGGCGCAGCCGGAGCGCAGCTACCGGAATGTACGTTTCTGTACATGAGGATAGCAAGCACCGCCCAAACCCCGATCCGGTACGCGCAGTAGATTTATTCACAAGCTCTCAGTCGGGCCGCAACGGATTGCCATTCAAAAAGTCGGCGCTGGTGACACGGCGACCGCCGGGCTTTTGCAGCTCGGTGAGGCGCAGCGCGGTATCGCCGCAGGCCACCACGATGCCGGACGGATCGACCGACACTACCTGCCCGGGACGGCCGCTGGCGGCGACAACTTCACCGCGCCAGGCTTTGACCGGCTCGCCGGCCAGCATCACCACCGCGCCGGGGAAGGGATTGAAGGCGCGGATCTTGCGCGCGAGGATAGCCGCGGGCTGGTTCCAGTCGAGCCGCGCTTCGGCCTTGTCGATCTTGCTGGCATAGGTGACGCCGGCTTCGGGTTGCGGCACCGGCACGAGCTGATCGAAGCGCGCCAGCGCCTCGACCACCAGCGTGCCGCCGAGTTCGGCAAGGCGGTCGTGCAGGCTGCCGGTGGTGTCCTGCGCGCCGATGTCGATGGCTTGCGCCAGCAGCATCGGGCCGGTATCGAGCCCGGCTTCCATCTGCATGATGGTGATGCCGGTCTGCGCGTCGCCGGCCTCGATGGCGCGATGGATGGGCGCGGCGCCACGCCAGCGCGGCAACAGCGAACCGTGGATATTGATGCAGCCGCGGCGCGGCAGGTCGAGCACCGCCTGCGGCAGGATCAGGCCATAGGCGGCCACCACCATCAGTTCGGCGCCACCGTCGACACAGGCGGCGCGGATCGGCTCGTGCGTCGCCGGGTCCTTGAGGCGCTCGGGCTGGAACACCGGGATGCCGTGGGCCAGCGCCACTTGCTTGACGGCGGAGGCATGCAGGGCCATGCCGCGCCCGGCGGGACGATCGGGCTGGGTCAGCACCAGCATGACCTGATGCCCGGCCGCCAGCAGCGCTTCCAGCGCCTGCGCGGCAAACTCGGGCGTGCCGGCAAAAATCAGCTTCATCTATGCCGGCGAAGCCGGAACCCCAAAAAGCCTTACCGCAGAGGCGCGGAGGCGCAGAGCGTTCGCAGAGGAATCCCCACAGCATTGATTCCGCCAATCCTGATTTCCTCCGCGCCGTCTTTCTCCGCGCCTCTGCGCCTCTGCGGTTGCCTTGAAGGTTTGGCGATACTTGGTGGAATCCATTTGTCGATAGCGCCTAAAACGTCTCGCGCGCCTGCTTGACCAGCTTGCTCTTGATCCGCTCGCGCTTCAGGCGCGAGAGGTATTCGACGAAGACCTTGCCTTCGAGGTGATCGATCTCGTGCTGGATGCATACCGCCAGCAGGTCGTCGGCCACAAGCTCGAAGGGTTTCCCGTCGAGGCCCAGGGCGCGCACCCTGACGTGGCTGGCGCGCTTCACGGTTTCGTAAATGCCGGGCACCGACAGGCAGCCTTCCTCGCCTTCGCATTCGCCGGATATTTCAAGCAGTTCGGGATTGATGAAGGTCTGCAACTGCGACTTGTCTTCCGAAATGTCGATCACGATCAGGCGCACATGCTGGTCCACCTGCGAGGCGGCCAGCCCGATGCCGGGCGCGGCGTACATGGTTTCGGCCATGTCGGCGGCCAGCTGGCGGATCTGCTCATCCACCCGGGTGACAGGGGCCGCCTTCGTGTGCAGCCGCGGGTCGGGGTAACGCAAAATAGGCAATAGGGCCATGAAACCGCTCTTTAAAGAATTGATGCTGGGGGAATTGTCGGGCAGAATCGGGCAGATACCCGGGTGGTTCGCCATCCACATAGACACTCGGCCAGGAGATCACGCCATGCGTCGCATTATATCTGCGCTGCTCATCAGCATTTCAACCACTGTGGTGCTTGCACAGGGGGCCAAGCCCATCGAACTGGCCGACGGTGCGCCGGACCGGCATATCGTTACCTCGGGCGATACGCTGTGGGGCATCGCCGCCAAATTCCTCAAGGATCCCTACCGCTGGGGCGAGCTGTGGAAACTGAACGCGGAAGAGATCAAGAACCCGCAGCGCATCTATCCCGGCCAGGTGATCGTGCTCGACAAGAGCGGCAACCAGCCGCGCCTGAAACTGGTGACGGTTACCGAACCGCGCCGCGAGTATGTCGAGCCGCTGCGGAAGGGCATTCCCTCGATTCCGCCGCAGGACATCGAACCCTTCCTGAGCGAGCCGCGTGTACTCGATGCGACCGGACTGGATGCCGCGCCGCGCGTGGTCGCCCTGCAGAACAACCGCGTGGTCGCCGGCGCGGGCGACACCATCTATACGACCGAGGTGACCGCCCGGCACAAGGCCTGGCAGCTGTTCCGTCCCGGCAAAGCCCTGCTCGATCCCGACACGAAGGAAACGCTGGGTCACGAAGCCGTGTTCCTCGGCACCGCGCGCCTGACCATGACCGGCGTGCCGTCGAGCTTCCTGGTGCTGACCTCGACGCGGGAAATCGCCCGCGATGACCGCCTGCTGGCTGCGCCGCAGCAGGATGTGGTGAATTACATCCCGCACGCGCCGACCAAGATGATCAAGGCCAAGGTGCTCGCCATGTATTCGGGGGTGAGCTTTGGCGGGCCGCAAACCGTGATTACACTCAATCGCGGCAAAGCCGACGGACTGGAAATCGGTCACGTCCTCGCCGTCGATCTCGCCGGCCCCACGGTGAGCGACCGCTACCAGGGCGAAAAGACCGACTTCAAGCTGCCCGACGCGCGCAATGGCCTGCTGTTCGTGTTCCGCGTGTATGACCGGGTTTCCTACGCCCTGGTGATGAACGCGACGCATCCGGTCGTTGTCGGCGATACCGTTCGCACGCCTTAACGCCGGCACACACCCTGAACGTATGACGGCGGATCGCCACGAACTCGCTTCCTGGCTCCGTCTCACGCTGATCCCGGGCGTCGGCGGCGAAGCCCGGCGTGCCCTGCTCAAGGCTTTCGGACTACCGCACGCAATCTTCGAGGCGAGTCAGCGCGCGCTCTCGTCGATTGTCGACCCGGCCCTGGCCGAAGGTCTGTTGCGCCATGAATGTGCCACCGAAATCGAAACGGCACTTGAATGGGCAGCCCAGCCCGGCAATCGCCTGCTCACCCTGGCCGACGCCGACTACCCGCAAAGCCTGCTGACGGCAGACGATCCACCGGTGCTGCTCTACGCCAAGGGCAATCCCGCCATGCTCAATCGCCCGATGCTGGCCGTGGTCGGCAGTCGCAACGCGACGGCACAGGGCCTGCGCGACGCTGAAGCCTTCGCCAAGGCGCTGGGTGAGGCCGGCCTGACCATCGTCAGCGGCCTCGCGCTGGGCATCGACGCAGCCGCCCATCGCGGCGCGCTGGCAACCGCGGCGGGCACGGTGGCCGTGATCGGCACCGGCGCCGACCGCCTTTACCCGGCACGCAACGAAGCGCTGGCGCGCGCCATTGCGGAACACGGCATCGTCCTCAGCGAGTTCCCGCTCGGCACGCCGGCGCTGGCGTCCAACTTCCCGCGCCGCAACCGCATCATTGCCGGCCTGGGACTGGGCTGCCTGGTGGTCGAGGCGGCGCCACGCAGCGGCTCCCTGATCACGGCCCGGCTCGCCGGCGAAAGCGGCCGCGAAATATTTGCCATTCCCGGATCGATCCACTCGCCGCTGTCGCGCGGCTGCCACCAGCTGATTCGCCAGGGCGCCAAGCTGGTCGAATCGGCACAGGACATCCTCGAGGAACTGCGTTGGCAATCAGCCCCCGCAACGACCACCGCTTCCGTCGAGAAGTCGGCAGCAGGCGATAGCAGCGAAGAGCAAGTGCTCGCCTTCCTCGGCAACGCTCCCTGCGCAATCGACACGCTTTCTGCACGCAGCGGCTTGACGCCCGCCGACCTTCTTGCCATGCTCTTGCCCATGGAACTCGCCGGCCGCGTAGCCCAATTGCCCGGTGGCATCTACCAAAGACTTCACTAACGCTGATGGCACCGAGCGCTACCCGCAGAATATGAAACACGCGAAAGACAAATTGATGGCCCGCCCCCCCACCGCTGCGCGGCCCACGGCTGGCTTTGCACAGCCAGCCGGCTGCGGCGGCGCGACGCATGCGTCGCGAATTCCCGCCTCGCCCCCTCGCGGGGGGCTACCAATCGGCTCGCTTCGCTCGACTATCGTCAGTCGGCCCGAACGAGTAATTTCACGTTAGCAATCATGATTGACATACTGGTTTACCTGTTCGAAAACTACCTGCCCGATGCCTGCCCGGAACCTGCCGTGCTGGCCCGAAAGCTGTCGGCGGCCGGTTTCGGCAATGACGACATCAGTGCCGCGCTGTCCTGGCTGGACGGTCTCGCCGGAGAAGAAAGCGGGCTGTGCCGCAACCCGGCGCTCGCCAACTCCACACGGATATACGGCGAGGACGAGCAGGACCGGCTGCCGGCCGCCTGCCGCGGCTTCATTGCGTTTCTGGAACAGCACGATGCCGTCGATGCGCCCCTGCGCGAGGCCATCATCGAGCGCGCCCTGGCCTTGCCGGACGCCGAAGTCAGCCTCGACCGGCTCAAGGTGATCGTGCTCGCCGTGATCTGGCGTTACCGCCACGAAGTCGATGCCCTGATCCTCGAAGAACTGCTCGCCGAGGACAGTGGCGACGAGGATTCCGGCAGCGGCGAAGACATCACCCGCGTCCTGCTGAATTAGAGAACCTGTCTCACACAATCACGTGGTCGCGCCGGTGGCTTGGCGGGAGGCAGCGCAAGACAGGGTGGCGAAGACAGTGGTCATTCCACGGCAAGCCGCCCTAACGCCGCGATGCGCCCGCCAAGCCGCCGGCCCTTCGGGTTGTCGCCAAAATGGGCGTCTGCGGCGTTGTCGGGCTTGCCAATGGAACAACCATTGGCGGCACCCTCCGCCTTGCATCCATCCCATTTTGGCGACAACGCGATCCACGTGATTGTGTGAGACAGGTTCTTTACGGCTTGCCTAATTGGGAGAGGCGCGCTTATGATGCGCCGCTCCTGCACGCCCACTTCGGCCCATTTGTTCCATTTCGAGCACAGCTAGCCTCCGTCACCCCCTTTCCCGGAATGGGGCCGGGGGGAAAGCCCACACCATGAAACAGTTGATCATCGCCGAGAAACCTTCCGTCGCCCAGGACATTGCCAAGGCGCTGGGCGGCTTTACCAAGACCGGCGACTACTTCGAGAGTGACGACTATGTGTTGTCCTCGGCCATCGGCCACCTGCTGGAACTGGCGGTGCCCGAAGAATTCGACATCAAGCGCGGCAAGTGGAGCTTCACGCACCTGCCGATGATCCCGCCCCATTTCGCGCTGAATCCGATCGAGAGGACGCAGGAACGGCTGCGCCTCTTGACCCGCCTGATCAAGCGCAAGGATGTCACCGGACTGGTCAATGCCTGCGACGCAGGACGCGAAGGCGAGCTGATTTTCCGCTACGTGGCGCAGCACGCGCTGGGCGCCAAGCAGAAACCCGTGCGCCGCCTGTGGCTGCAATCGATGACCACCACCGCGATCCGCGACGGCTTCGCCCACTTGCGCACCAATGACGAAATGCTGCCGCTGGCCGATGCCGCGCGCTGCCGCTCGGAAGCCGACTGGCTGATAGGCATCAACGGCACGCGCGCCATGACCGCCTTCAATTCCAAGGAAGGCGGCTTCTACAAGACGCCCGTGGGCCGCGTACAGACGCCGACGCTGGCGATCATGGTCGAACGCGAAAGCCGCATCCGCGCCTTCGTCTCGCGCGACTACTGGGAAGTTGAAGGCGAATTCCAGTGCCTCGCCGGCACCTACCGCGGCCGCTGGTTCGACGAGAAGTTCAAGAAGGCCGAGGATGAACATGCCCGCGCCGAGCGCGTCTGGGACAAGGCCAAGGCCGATGCCCTGCGCAAGAAATGCCTGGGCCAGCACGGCACGGTGGACGAGGACA
>JAUXUK010000101.1 GCA_030680805.1 Sulfuritalea sp.
GGGTAAGGATCACGCTGTCGGCCGCCGGCTGCTTCTGCACCGACAGGATCACCGCCGGCCGGCCCTGATAGCTGCCGTCGCCGCGCTTGATCGCCGGTGCCAGCTTCACATCCGCCAACTGCCGGAGCAGGATGGGTTGGCCGTTCTTTACCGCCACCACCAGGTTCTGCAAATCCTCGATGCGCGAGCTGCGTCCGATCTGCCGGATCAGCCATTCGCGGCCTTGGGCTTCGAGGAAGCCGCCGCTGGTATTGGCGCCGAAATCCTTCAGCGCGGCCTCCAGCTTTTCGCGCTCGATACCCAGCGCCTGCAGCTGCGCGGGCTTGATCTCGACGCGATACTGGCGCACTTCGCCACCGATCGGGATCACCTGGGCGACGCCGGGAATGGTCAGCAAACGCGGCCGCATGACCCAGTCCGCATACTCGCGGACAAGCATCGGGCTGACCCTGGCCGGGTCCGCCGGGATGGCGATCAGCAGGATCTCGCCCATGATCGAGGAGATGGGGCCGAGCTGCGGCACGATGCCCGGCGGCAACTGTTCGCGCACCAGGTTCAGGCGCTCGGCGACCTGCTGCCGGTTGCGGTAGATGTCGGAACCCCACTCGAACTCGACATAGACCATCGACAGCCCGATGCCGGACACCGAGCGCACGCGCGTCACGCCGGGCATGCCGTTCATGCTGGATTCGACCGGGAAGGTCACCAGTTGCTCGACTTCCTCCGGCGCCATGCCGCCGGCCTCGGTCATCAGGGTCACGGTAGGCTTGTTGAGGTCGGGGAAAACATCGACCGGCATCTGGCGCAAGGTGATCGCACCGTAGATCATCAACAACAGCGAAACGCCGAGGACGATCAGGCGCTGCTTGAGCGCGGTGTGGATGATGAAGTCGAACATGTCAGCGAACTTGGGACAGCAATCCGGCGCCCTCGATCACCACGCGATCCCCTTCCAGCAGGCCCTCGGCAATGGCCACGTTGGCGGCATCCAGCGCCTGCTGGCGGACACGGCGGACGACGAAACGCTCGGCCTCGGTATGCACCCAAACCGCCCCATTCATCACGGGGCCAGCACCAGCACTCTGTGTCCCTTCGGGAACTTTTGTCAGTGCCGCGCGCGGCACCGCTGCGCCCTTGATTTGATGCGCCGTGCGCACCACTACCGTGACCGGCTGGCCGACGGCCACCATCGAGGTGCCGCCGACGATGCGAAACAGCAGCGGCAGCGCCTGTTCACGCAGTTGCCGGCCGGCGCCGACGAACTTGAGCTCCAGTGCGCTTTGCCCGGCCAGCGCACTGGCGGATATCAGTGTCGCGCCGATTCCCGGTTCGTAAGCCAGCGCTTCTACCGCAAGGCGGGCCGGATCGACGATTTCGAACAGCACCTCCCTGGCATCGACGATCTGACCGGCCACCAGGTGGTGCGAGGCACTGACCACTCCCGCGGCCGGCGCCAGCAAGGGTTCGGCCGAATCGATGCTGGCGCTGACAAAGGCGCGGCGTTTTTGCAGCGCGTCGCGCTCGATGCGCGCCGCATCGATTTCCTTCTGGGGTACGGCGCCTTCAAGTTGCTCGAAACGCTTGACGCGTCCTTCGGCAATCGCCAGCTGGGCCTCCAGCTCGGCCAGTTGCGCCTTCTGGTTGCCGCGTTCGATGGCGCCGGCGACCGGGCGCAGCCAGGCCAGCACTTCGCCCTTGGCGACTTTTCGTCCCGGCAGCGGCATGCCTTTGGGGCCGGGCATGACGCTGCCGGAAAAAGGCGCCTGGACCCGACCGCTGAAATCCGGATCGGGGATTACCTTGCCGTTGAGTTCGACCGTCGCCGCCAAGTCGCCGATGCGGACCGGCAGGGTGCGTATGCCGAGCTGACGTTGCACCGATTTGGGCACGAACAGGCTGCCGTCAGCCAGGCGCTGCAGCGCGGCCGGAGCACCCGGCGCGGCGCTTCCCGGCGCGGTGACCCCCTTCGCATCCTTGCTGTGATCCTCGTCGCCGTGGGCCAGCGCGCCGCCGCCGGCGAGTGCCAGCGTTGTCACTAACAGCAGGAGTCGCGTGCCTGTTTTTCGCATCATGACAAGCCCCCGGCCTTCTTCCTGCGTTGCCGCAGGATAATCAATCCGGCTGCAGCCAGCAGCAGCAATGCGGCGCCGATCCAAACGATCTTCTCGCTCCGGTAGTGCGCGTGCACCACGCCGGGCACGGCGACGGAGGTGTCCAGCGTGGCGGAAAGCAGGTCGGCGGTGTCGTCCGCCTCGATGGAAATCGTCAATGGATGCTTTCCGGGAGGAATGGTTGCGGCGAGATCCATGACATAGGTACCCGCTGCCGCCTCTTTGGCAAGTCCCTTCAGTCCCGCACCCTCGACCTCCACCTTGGCCTTCGCCACGGGCTCGTTGCTGCCGAATCGATCGACATAGACCATCAGGTGTCTGCCTTCCAGGATGGCGACCACCTCGAAATCCTCGGTGGCGGCCACCGCGCGGGGTGCGCCGCTCGTGACGGGGATCGGTGCCGGCGCCTCCCCGGCGTGGGTATGGCCGTCGCTGGCATCGCCACCGGCCCAGGCCGGAACGGCGAGGGCGGCGGCCAGGAAAAGTGCAACTGCTTGCATCATGGCAATGCTCCCAGCGCCTGGTTCAGGCGCGATATCGCCGCCGCGCGGGCCACGCGCTGGCGGTCGTAAAAGGATTCGGCGTCGAAGGCGGCGGCGCGGATGCGCAGCAGCGCCGACAAATCGGATTCGCCCAGCGCGAACGCCTTTTCGGCCATGCGCAGGTTGTCGGCAGCCAGCGCGCGACGCTCTGCGGCCATCGCAAGTTGCTGCCCGGCCGCGGCGAACGCGCGGCGGGCGCGTTCGGTTTCGAGCTCGACGCGGGTCCGCGCGCGCAGCATTTCGGCGTCGGCCTGGCTGGCCTCGGCCTGCGCCGCGGCCGTGTCGCGGCGTACCACTGCGCCCGAGGAAAACGGAATCTTGAGCCGCAGGCCGATGCTGTTGTTGTACGGCTCGGCGAAGTCGCCGCGTTCGCGCACCACGCGCAAAGCCAGTTCCGGCGCGCCGCGCCGGGATTCCGCGGCGACCGCGGTGCGCGCCCGCGCGCTGCGCGAGGCCGCGGCGGCGGCGGCCAGCAGCGGATGCGTCGCGGCAGCATCGGGAGTTCGCTCCGCCGCCCGCGCCGGCACCTCCTCGCCGATGTCGACCGGCGCGCCGGTGCCGGTCAGCGTGCGCAGGAGCTGTTCCGCCTGCAGCCGGTTGGCCTCGGCCTCGATCAGTTCCGCCTCGGCGGCGAGCACTTCCGACTGCGCCAGATTGCCATCAATGCGCGACAGATCACCGGCGCGGTAACGGCGCCGCACGTCGGACTCCAGCGCACGTGCCGTCTCGACGCGGCGGGCGGCAAGCGCCCGGGTGTTGCGCGCCGCCGCCAGCGCCCACCAGGCCTCGCGCAGCTCGCCGGCCAGCTCCCAGCGCAAGGCGATGCGCTTGGCTGCCACTTCATCGACTTGGCTCATGGCCGCATCCTCGCGCGCCGCCTTCTGCCCCGGCAGCCACAGGGGCGTCGCCAGCTCGACTTCGTATTCCTGGTTGCCCAGGTTGCGGTTCTGCCGGTCGCTGCGGCTGCCGATGGAAACCGCACCCGGTTCCGGCGTCAGCCCGCCGGCGATGTCCCGCGCCGCCTGTGCCTCGGCGTCGCGTGCGTCAAGCGCGGCCGCCTGCGGATGCAGCCGCCAGGCCTGTTCCAGCGCCGATGCCAGCCCGCCTGCCGGTTGGCCCGCATCCGCCGCCAGCGCCGCCTGAGCCAGCAGCAGCGCCGCGGCGCAAACCAGCGCCCTGCCTGTAGCCCCGCGATTTCCACTTGCCATGCTCAGGTGACCCATTGTTTGATGTGTCACGCATTCTGCGAAGGGCAACCCCACGGGAAGCTGACGCGCGGATTACATTTCTGTAATCAAGGCGGATCGGGGCGGCGTCATGGCGAAGCGGAGCGTGAGAGTCGGCGCTGGCGGGACGGCGATGACGTTGTCGCGAAGCACTGCTTCGCGCATGCGGACAGTCGCAGATCAGCTTGACGGAAAAGCGGTCGAGTGAGTTACTGTTGTTCTGGTGCTTGGCTCATCTGGTGAGCCATTCAACGCACATAGTTTTACGTGGAGTCTTCATGCTTCCCAGAGAAGTGCGTGAATATAAAAAAAGACGGGTTTGTACCCAAAATAACCTGTTGTTAACAACTAGATGGAAAGTACAATGCTCTCATGAAATTTACCCCGGCTCAGACAATTGCTATTGCTGACCTGACGGCCGAGACCCTCAGGTACTGGAAAAGACATCTTTCGCCAATCGCGGGAAAACGCGGCCATGCACCTTGTTATTCAAGGGCGGAGATCCTCGCCCTCATTGTCGTTAGGCGCCTTGTTCGCGATTTCAAGATGGACGTCAGTATCCTTGGTCAGCACTCGGAACAACTCTTCCGTCTATGCTTGAATGCGCAGTGGTCCCAACTAAAGAAACGCCTTCTGGTTGTGACTGCGGATGGTTCGGTGTCCGCGCAGCAAGGACTGACGGAACGAGACTTTTTAGAACCCGGCGTGGTATTTCCGGTCGATGTGGCGATACGTGAGTTGGAACAACGCCTCAACGAACAGGACCATCCGCCTCAACTCGAACTAAGCCTGCCGCCGGTAGCAGTGGGCAAGACCATCAGAGGTGGGAGATGAATGACTTGACGAGCGTTGAAGCGTGGCGGCGCGAACTTGGGTACCTGCCAGTGCCGCTGTTCGGGCAAGATGGGGAGCGCACATATGTGCTGCTGAACGGCGGAAAAGGGAATTTTTGTCTCGACGCCGAAGACGACAGAGATGTTGATCCAATGAGTGCGGCAAGCAACGCATGGTCATCGGATGTTGATCACTACATCGCAATCAGAGGTGACAAGCTCCAACTCCTGCGGTGGGACCAGCCGTCTTGGAGCGAGTCCCACAAAGTACAAGACATTGTGTCCCGTCTGCCACTGTTTCAGCGATACATCGAGTCAAAGCAGGCACCGCGAGAGCGGTCAGTGGTGACTCGCGCCCTGTCGGTGTTTCGTGCGGTTCGGGGCAGGGGCAAACAAGGCGGCGAACGCGAAGCGCTACTGGCGTTTATCGGAATCCTATCCAAAGGATGGCTTGCTCAACAGCCCAATGTTGCTATATGTCGGCACTGGGAAAACGTGGACGAATCGTATGGGGCGGCGACCGAATTGCTGGGTGCCGCAGGCATCGAGATGGTTCTCGAACAACTTATGCGTCCCGAGCAAGCCAATAAGAGGCCACCGTCGCTTCAATTGATGATTCGGCACGCCGCTGGCAGGATCTTCCAAGAAGCGCACTATCTTGCGCTTGCACCTATTCAGCAAGATTTGTTCTTTGACGGACAAGCGAAACTCATCGGGCCTGCATCGAGGACACTGGGCGCTTTCTTCACGCCCACTCCATTGGTACGGACGCTTGTGGAGCAAGTGCTTCTCGGTTCTGATATCAAGAGCAAGGACACTATTCACCTATTTGATCCGGCCTGCGGCAGCGGTGAGTTTTTGCGTGAAGCCGTTCGGCAGCTCGGCTTGAGCGGTTTCAAAGGCTCGATCAAGGTCACCGGCTACGACATTTCTGAGGCAGCCTGTTTAATGGCTCGGTTCGGTTTGGCCGCCGAAGCTTGTACTTCTGCTGCATTGCTCGATATCCAAATTCACCATCGGGACGCACTCAACGGCGACCCATGGGCGACCTCGGTGGATTTCTGCCTCATGAACCCGCCTTTCGTTGCGTGGCCGGATATGACCACGGAGCAACGGGTGGCAGTCAGCGACACACTTGCCGAGCTTCACCAGAAACGCCCTGACATGGCGACGGCCTTCTTACGCCGCGCCGTCGATGCATTGGCCGATGGCGGAGCAATTGGTGCCGTGTTGCCTGCCTCCTTCTTAGACGGCGAATCGTCGGCTCCTTTGAGGGAATTTCTGTCGTCGTCTTTTACTCTGGAGTTGTCCGCTCGACTTGGCAATCAAGCGGTATTCACCGATGTGACGGTTGATCCCGCCCTCATTGTTGCGCGCCGACGCGAAGCGGGTCGACAACATGCTCCCACATTGCTGGTCTGGGCTGATCACAATCCGGGCTCGTCCGACTTGGCACTCAGAGCGCTCAGGCGGCACGAGAAGCCGACACAAGACGGTTGCCTTGAAAATGCGCAGCAGTTCAGCATCTACGCGGTTGACTACAGGACGCAGATGGAAAACTGGGCGCCACGACCGTATCGGTCGGCTCGTCTACTCGCCGCGCTGGCCAGCAGGCCTAAGGTGGGGGCTCTGTTTTCCGTGCAACAAGGCACCATCACCGGCTTGAATGCCGCGTTCATGATGAGCAGCGACGAGTTGGAGCACCTCCCGAAGGCCGAGCAGCGCTTCTTCCGCCCAGCGGTGACTAACAACTCGATCAAAGATGGGCATCTCATTGCGACGACTTGGGTGTTCTACCCTCATGGCTCTGATCTTCCGGAGCTGGCGTCGGAAACTGAGGTAGCTTCGAAACTGAGGCATTTCTATGAACTTCGGCTGCTTCCCTATAAGGAGGCATTGCTTCGTAGAGCTCGCATCGGTAAAGGGAATTGGTGGCGGCTGTCAGAATATCGAAGCTGGCAAGTTGAGCGGCAACCGAAAATCGTGTCGACTTACTTTGGTACAGCTGGATCATTTGCACTCGACCAGACGGGCGACTACGTAGTAGTGCAAGGCTATGGTTGGCTCCCCAAAAAGTCTGCATTGCTTGGCGACGAACGACAGTTGTTGGCCCTCGTCGCTACTCTGAATGCGCCAATTACTGACACCCTACTGGCTGGCGTTTCAAACAATCTTGCGGGTGGCCAATGGAACCTGTCGAAACGTTTTGTCGAGCGAATGCCTCTGGTGGATGTAACCCAGCTGCCCGATGAGCTTCTACAAGCACTTGCGGCATTCGGTGAGTCCATCACGCGCGGAGATGCTTACGATAGCGATCGCCTCCATGATTTGGCGTATCAAGCGCTTGGTATCAACCAAGCTTTTGACGACTGATGGCCATTCAAAAGCACAAGGTAGGCCGTACAGGTCTAAGAACCCAAGCGGTTGGCCTCATCATTGACAGGCCTAACGATTTCTTCAAAGAAATATGTAGTGCCCTTCAAAAGACTTTGGACTTGCGTCATGCGAGGACCGAGTGTCATCAAGTGGGCTCGCGAGAGGTTCGGTACGTTTGCGAGGCGAACCCGGTTCACGTAAATGGTTTGGGTAAGCCGCTGCTTGCTTTGCCATTGCATAGCTCCGAGAAACAGTCTGCTTGGCTCGTAGTCGAGGTTGAGTACGAAGCGGGTCGGCCCGCCTTGCTGCAACAAGTGAGCCTCAAGGTCTTGCAGGGCCCAACCACTGATACAGCTACCCTGTGCTTCCGTGCGGAATGGGATATGCGCGACCGAGCCTCTAATCACGCGCAGCCACATTGGAACGTCCATATGCCGGGGTTGGTAGCACGCGTTGCGGAGGTTCAGCAGGTAGAAGAGAACTTTTCGGAATTTGCAAAACGACAAGAGGAAGGGACGTTTGCTTCTTTCGCTGCCGAAAACGATCGGTCTCTGGCGCAAGCTGCGTCGGCCTCATCGTCTGCCGCATTCCCAGATCGATCTGCAGCATCTGGCTTCACGTCAGAACAGATGCACCGCTTCCATTTTGCGATGGCAGTCGATTGGCACGGTAAGACCGGAATGCATTCCCCTGCATTACCTAATCCGGACCAGATGGTTCAATGGATCGCGGAATGCGCAAAGTATGTCCGGGGCCAGCTCGCGTTCATGGCATAACCGCAGCTGAAGATATCCAGTTTTCACCATTGGTATCTAGGGCACTAGCCGGGGCCCTCGGTGGGCCCTGCATGGCCGAACGACCGCCGCAGGCGAAATGCAGTGCTTTGCGAATTCCCTGCGCCGTCCCGAACTTTGTCTGCCGGGGATTCCGCTTCGCGGGCCGGCAAGCGCCGACTTTCGCGGGGCGCCTTGAATGCGGCCCGCGCCGATGCCAAACGGCATCCTCACCGGAAGCTGACACGCCGATTACATTTCTGTAATCTCGGCCGGGCGTCGATGCTGCGGGCGCACAATCGCGGCATCGCAACGGGTGGGAACGGGCAATGAAGCTTCTGGTCGTGGAAGACGAGCCGAAAACCGGCGACTACCTCAGGCAGGGGCTGGTCGAGGCCGGCTTCGTCGTCGACCTGGCACGCGACGGGGTGGATGGCCTGCATCTGGGCGAAACCGGCGACTACGACCTGGCGATTCTCGACGTGATGCTGCCGAAACTCGATGGCTGGCAGGTGCTGGCCGGCCTGCGTCGCGCCGGATGCGGGATGCCGGTGCTGTTTCTTACCGCCCGCGACCAGGTCGAGGACCGCGTCAAGGGGCTGGAACTCGGCGCCGACGATTACCTGGTCAAGCCTTTCGCCTTCGCCGAACTGCTGGCCCGCGTGCGCACGCTGCTGCGGCGCGGCAGCCGTAACCAGGAGCCGCAGCAGCTGCGCGCGGCGGATCTGGAACTGGATTTGCTGCGGCGTCGCGCTTCGCGCGGCGGCCACCACATCGACCTCACCGCCAAGGAGTTCGCGCTGCTGGAACTCCTGCTGCGCCGCCAGGGCGAAGTGCTGCCGCGGTCCTTGATTGCCTCGCAGGTGTGGGACATGAATTTCGACAGCGACACCAATGTCATCGAAGTGGCGATGCGCCGGCTGCGCGCCAAGATCGACGACGGTTTCGAGCCGAAGCTGATTCGCACCGTGCGCGGCATGGGCTATGTGCTGGAAGCGGAGATCGCGTGATCCGTCGTGCCTCGATCACCGCGCGCCTGACCCTGCTGTTCGCCGCCGTGGCGACGGCGGTGCTGCTGGCGCTGGGCCTGCTGATAGGCAACGAGGTCGAACAGCACTTCGTCGAACAGGACCTGGAGGTGCTGAGCGGCAAGACCCAGCTGGCCGCGAACTTGCTGGAACACGTCCGCTCGTCCGCCGATTTCAACGCGCTGCCGGGGCAGCTCGAAAAATCCCTGGTTGGCCATCACGGTCTGGCCGTGGTGGTCATGGATTCCGCCGGCAAGCGCGTGTTTGCCACCGCCAATGCCGCATTTCCGCGCGCCATGCTGGAGCCTGCGGGCGCTGGCAGCAAACCCCGATCCTGGACGCAGGACGGCCAACCCTGGCGCGGCATTGTCGCGCTGTTGCCGACCGGTAACCCCGAGTGGTCGCCGATGCTGGTCGCGGTGGCCGTGGATATTTCCCATCACGAGCACTTCATGGAATCTTTTCGCCTGACGCTGTGGCTGTTCGTCGCCGTTGCCGCCGTGCTGGTGGGCTTCCTCGGCTGGGTCGTGGTGCGCCGCGGATTGGCGCCCTTGCAGGCGATGCGTGCCGGTGCGGCGAAAGTGACGGCCAGCCGCCTGGACACCCGCTTGAGCCTCGACGCGGTGCCCGTCGAACTGGCGGAGCTCGCCGAAACCCTGAACGAGATGCTGGCCCGTCTCGAGGACTCGTTTCAGCGGCTCAAGGATTTCTCGTCGGACCTCGCACACGAACTGCGCACGCCGATCAGCAACCTGATGACCGAGACCCAGGTCGCGCTGACGCGGGCGCGCAGCGCGGACGAGTATCGCGAGGTGCTGGCCTCGAATGCGGAAGAGTACGAACGCCTGGCGCGCATGATCGGCGACATGCTGTTTCTGGCGCAGGCCGACCACGGGCTGGTGGTGCCGCGCCGCGAGCCGGTCGATCTGGCGCTGCAGGTGCGCGAACTGTTCGACTTCTTCGATGCGCTGGCCGAGGAAATAGGCCTGCGGCTCACGCTGACGGGCAGCGGCCAGGTATCCGGCGACAAGCTGATGCTGCGCCGGGCGCTGGCCAACCTGATTTCCAATGCGATCCGGCACACGCCGGCGAACGGCAGCATCCGCGTCGACATCGAGGCCTGCAGCGAGGGCACCAAACTGAGCGTGGAGAATTCCGGGGAGCCGATTCCGCCGGAGCAGCTGTCGCGCATCTTCGATCGCTTCTATCGCGGCGATTCGTCGCGCCATGGGGGCGGAGAAGGTGCCGGCTTGGGCCTGGCAATCACCCGTTCCATCGTTCGCGCGCATGGTGGCGAGATCGCCGTCAGGCCGGTGTCGGGCGGCGTATGTTTCGAGCTGAGAATGGCGTGAGCGACATAGCGGTCACGTCAAAATATATTGTCTTGGGAGAGCGTTTCATGAAACAGCATGTTCTGCGCGCCGTGACCGCAACTGCTTTTGCGATCTTTCTACAACCCGCGCTCGCGATGGATCATTCCGCGCATGTCGCCCCGGCGGCGAAGGCCGCCAGCCAGCCGTTGTCCGAAGGTACCATCAGGCGGCTGGACAGGACCGCGGGCAGCATCACGATCAACCACGGCCCGATCGAGAACTTGGGCATGGGGGCCATGACCATGAGCTTCACCTTCAAAAAGGGGTTGGTGCCGGCGGCGCTCAAGGATGGCGAAAAGATTCGCTTCCGCGCCGAGGAAAAGGACGGCCAGTATGTCGTCGTCCGTGTCGAAGCGGCGAAGTAGGGCCATGCGCCCCCTTCCCATCCTGCTGGCGATGCTGCTGTTGGCGCCGGTGGCAGCGAGCGCCGCGGAACCCGGGCAGTTGATCGGCGGCCAGGTCGAAAGCCTGCTCGAATTCGCCCGCAGCCGCCATCCCGAGTTCGCGGCATTGCGCGCAGAGGCCGAGGCCGCGGCGGCGAAGATCGAGCCGGCCGGCGCGCTGCCCGATCCGATGCTGCGCACCGAACTGCGCAACGTCACCAACGAGGGCAACGATGCTGCCAGCGCCAACCTGCTGCCGCCGCGCATCGGTAGCGCGCGCTACGCAATCAGCCAGTCCCTGCCGTGGTTCGGCAAGCGCGACCTGCGGCGCGGAGTGGCCGGCGCCGCCGCGGATGAGGCGCAAGCGCGGGCGCGCGCCGGCTGGATCGAGTTGGCGACGAAGATCAAGCTGACCTACGCCCAGCACCACGTGCATCTGACCGGCATCCGCTATGCGCAGGAAAACCTCGACCTGATGCGACGCGTTGCCGAGATTGCGCGCAGCCGATATGGCAGCGGCTTCGGCAGCCAGCAGGATGCCTTGCGCGCGCAGTCCGAAATCATCGCCATGGAAACCGACCTGGTCATGCTCGAAGGCGAGAGCGCCCAGGCCAGCGCCCGCATGCGCGCGCTGCTGGGGCGTCCCGAAAATGTCACGCTGCGCCCGCCCGAGAAGCTGCGCCTGCTGCCGCCTGTGGCGCAGCTGGACATGGTCGCCCTGGAGGCGCGGTTGCGTGCCAACAATCCGCAATTGGCGGCGGACGACGCACGCATCAGCGGCGCCGAGAAGGGCCGCGACCTGGTGGAGCGCAATCGCTATCCCGACGTGAACCTGGGCATTTCCCCGACGCAGACGCGCAACCGCGTCAGCGAGTGGGAGCTGATGTTCGAGATCAACATTCCGTTGCAGCAGGGCAGCCGGCGCGCGCAGGAACGCGAAGCGGAATTGAACCTGGAAGCGGCGCGCCTGCGTCGCCAGGGCAACCTCAACCAGAGCCTGGCCGAACTCAGCGAAAGCCTGGCCGGCCTCGACGTCGCGCGGCGGCTGGAGTCGCTGGTGAGCACCGGCCTGCTGCCGCAGGCCGAGCTGAACCTCAACGCGGCGCTGTCGGCTTATGAAAACGGCCGTGCCGAATTTGCGGCGGTGCTCGACGCGCACCGTCAACTGCGCCGCGCCCGCGGCGAGCTGGTGAAGGCGCGCGGCGACCAGCAGATACGCCTGGCCGAAATCGAAAAGATCGTGGGAGAGGAACTATGAAACATCAACTACCGGCCGTGCTGGCGGCCCTGCTGCTGGCGGTTGGCGGCGGCTATTGGGCGGGAAAGACAAAACTCGGCGCTGGCGACACGGCGACCATGGCTGCAACGCCTGTCGCACCCGAAGCTGCGGCCAAGGCGCCGCGCAAGCTGCTCTATTACCGCAACCCCATGGGCCTGCCGGACACCTCGCCGACGCCGAAGAAGGACTCGATGGGCATGGATTACGTCGCGGTCTATGAAGGCGACGACGATGTGGCCGGCTCTGCCGCGGGCGAAGTGAAGATCAGTACCGAGAAGGTGCAGAAACTCGGCGTCAGGACCGAGCCGGCCGCCTTGCGCGAACTGGCGCGCCAGGTGCGGGCCGCCGGCCGCGTCGAGATCGACGAGCGCCGCCTGCACAACGTGGCGCCGAAATTCGAGGGCTGGGTCGAGCGCCTGCATGTCAACGCCACCGGCCAGCCGGTAGCCAAGGGACAGCCGCTGTTCGAGGTATATAGCCCGGAGCTGGTCTCGGCGCAGCGCGAATACGTGGTGGCGGCCAAAGGCGTCGCGGCGCTGAAAGATGCCAGCAGCGAAATGCAGTCGGGCATGCGCCAGCTGGCCGACGCCAGCCTGGCCCGCCTGCGCAACTGGGACATTTCCGAGGAGCAGATCAAGGCGCTGGCAGCGGGCGGCGAGGCAAAGCGCACGCTGAGCTTCCGCTCGCCGGTGGGCGGCGTGGTGCTGGAAAAGAAGGCCGTGGCCGGCATGCGCTTCATGCCCGGCGAGATGCTTTACCAGATCGCCGACCTGTCGGCGGTGTGGGTGCTGGCCGATGTGTTCGAGCGAGACATTGCGCAGGTCAAGGTCGGGCAGAAAGTCAGGCTCGCGATCAACGCTTATCCGGACAGGAGCTTCAGCGGCACGGTCGCCTACATCTACCCGACGCTCAAGGCGGAAACGCGCACGGTGCCGGTGCGCATCGAGCTGGCCAATCCGGGCGGACTGCTCAAGCCGGCCATGTATGCCAGCGTCGAACTGGCGGTGGGTGCTCGCGACAAGGTGGTGACGGTGCCTGTCTCCGCGGTGATCGACAGCGGCACGCGGCAGATCGTGCTGATCGAGAAAGGCGCGGGCCGCTTCGAGCCGCGCGAAGTCAAGCTCGGCGCGCGTAGCGATACCTACGTCGAGATCATGGAGGGCGTCAAGGACGGCGAACCGGTGGTGGTGGCCGCGAACTTCCTGATCGATGCCGAAAGCAACCTCAAGGCGGCGCTGGGCGGCTTGACTTCAGGCGCATCACCCGAGGCCGGTGCCGCGAGTGGGGCGGTGAAGGGCGTCAGCCATCAGGCCGCCGGTACGCTCGACGCGGTCGATGCCAAGGCCGGCACGGTCACCGTCACGCACGGCCCGGTGGCCAGCCTCAAGTGGCCGGCGATGACCATGGACTTCATGCTGGCAAATCCGGCGCTGGCGGACAAGCTCAGGCCGGGCAGCAGAATCAGCATCGAATTCGTCGAGCGCAAGTCGGGCGAGTGGGTGATCACGCGCATGGAGCCGATGACAGCGGCGGGCGCCGCATCAGCCGCTTCGGCGCACCAGGGGCATTGAAATGCTGAGTGCCCTGATCGACTGGTCGGCGCGGAACAAATTCCTCGTCCTGCTCGCCACGCTGTTCGTCACCCTGGCCGGCATCTATGCCGTGCTGCGCACGCCGATCGATGCGCTGCCCGATCTGTCGGACGTGCAGGTCATCGTCTATACGGAGTATCCCGGCCAGGCGCCGCAGGTGGTCGAGGACCAGGTCACCTATCCGCTCACCACGGCCATGCTCTCGGTGCCGAAATCCAAGGTGGTGCGCGGCTTTTCCTTCTTCGGCGCGTCCTTCGTCTACATCATTTTCGAGGACGGCACCGACATCTACTGGGCGCGTTCGCGGGTTCTCGAATACCTCAACTTTGCCGCCGGCCGCATGCCCAAAGGCATCACGCCGCAGATCGGTCCGGATGCCACGGGCGTCGGCTGGGTCTATCAATACGCGCTAGTGGCCAGGGACAAGACACTGGCCGAATTGCGCAGCATCCAGGACTGGTATCTGCGCTACCAGTTGACCAAGGCGCAGGGCGTGGCCGAAGTGGCTTCGATCGGCGGCTTCGTGCAGACCTATCAAGTGACGGTCGATCCGGTCAAGCTGCGTGCCTACGGCATTCCGCTGATGAAGGTCGCACAGGCGATCCGCGACTCCAACCGCGATGTCGGCGGCCGCGTGGTCGAGATGGCCGAGACCGAGTACATGGTGCGCGGCAAGGGCTATCTGCGTGGTCGCAGCGATCTCGAACTGCTGGTGGTGAAGAGCGAGAAGGGCACGCCGGTGCTGATTCGCGACGTCGCGCGCGTTGAACTGGCGCCCGACGAACGGCGCGGTCTGACCGAACTCAACGGCGAGGGCGAGGTGGTGTCGGGCATCGTCATGGCGCGCTATGGCCAGAACGCGCTGGAAGTGATCCACAACGTCAAGGAAAAGATAGCCGAGCTCTCCGCCGGCCTGCCCGCGGGCGTCACAATCGAGCCGGTCTACGACCGCTCGGAACTGATCCACCGCGCCATCGAAACCCTCAAGCGCACGCTGCTCGAAGAATCGATCATCGTCGCCCTGGTCTGCTTCGTCTTCCTGCTGCATGCGAGGAGCGCCCTGGTGGCGATCCTGATGCTGCCGGTCGGCATCCTGATCGCCTTCATCGCCATGCGCCTGCTGGGCATGACCTCCAACCTGATGAGCCTGGGCGGCATCGCGATAGCCATCGGCGCCATGATTGATGCCGCCATCGTCATGATCGAGAATGCGCACAAGCACCTGGAACGCCTGCCGGAGGGGCATTCAAGCGGCGATCGCACCGAGGCGATGATTTCGGCCTGCAAGGAGGTGGGGCCGGCGCTGTTCTTTTCGCTCTTGATCATCACCGTTTCCTTCCTGCCGGTGTTCAGCCTGGAAGGTCAGGAGGGGCGGCTGTTCTCGCCGCTGGCCTGGACCAAGACCTTCGCCATGGCCGGCGCCGCGCTGCTTTCGATCACCTTGGTGCCGGTGCTGATGATGTTGTTCATCCGCGGGCGGATCCTGCCCGAAGCGAAGAATCCGGTGAATCGTTTCCTGATCTGGGTCTATCGGCCGATCATCGCCGGCGTGATGCGCTGGAAGAAGCTGACCATCGCGGCGGCCGTGCTTGCCATGGGCGTCTCGATCTATCCGGCGTCCCGGCTTGGTTCGGAGTTCATGCCGACCCTCAACGAGGGCACCTTGTTTTATATGCCGACGTCCCTGCCCGGCATGTCCATCACCAAGGCCGCCGAGCTGCTGCAGACGCAGAACAAGATCATCAAGAGCTTCCCCGAAGTCGCCTCGGTCTACGGCAAGGCCGGGCGCGCCAATACAGCCACCGATCCGGCGCCGACCGAGATGTTCGAGACCGTGATCAACCTCAAGCCCGAGTCGGAATGGCGGCCCGGCATGAGCACCGACAAGCTGATTGCGGAGCTGGACAAGGCCCTGCAATTCCCCGGAGTCGCCAACTCCTGGACCATGCCGATCAAGGCGCGCATCGACATGCTGTCGACCTGCATCCGCACGCCGATCGGGATCAAGGTGTTCGGCAAGGACCTTGACGAAATGGAGAAGCTGGCCAAGGAAATCGAGGCCGTGGTCAAGACAGTGCCGGGCACCACCTCGGCATTCGCCGAGCGCATCACCGGCGGCTTCTATCTCGACATCACGCCGGACCGCGAGCAGCTCGCCCGCTATGGCCTGGCCGTCGGCGACCTGCAGGATGTGATCGGCACGGCGCTGGGCGGCGAGATGGTGACCACGACCGTCGAGGGCCGCGAACGCTTCGGCGTGCAGGTGCGCTATCCGCGCGAACTGCGCGCCGACCCGCAGCAGATTGCGCGCGAGGTGCTGGTGCCGACCATGGACGGCGCCATGATCCCGCTCGGCCAGGTGGCGAAGGTGGCGATCGCGAAGGGCGCGCCCGGCATACGCACCGAGAACGCCCTGCTCTCTGCCTATATTTTTGTCGATATTCGCGAGCGCGACATCGGCGGCTACGTCGCCGACGCGAAGCAGGCGGTAGCGGCGAAGATCAAGTTTCCGCCAGGCTATTACGTCACATGGAGCGGCCAGTTCGAGTACATGGAGCGGGCCATCGAGAAAATGAAAGTGGTCATCCCGGTAACGCTGCTGATCATCTTCCTGCTGCTTTATCTCAACTTCCGGCGCCTGACCGAGACCCTGATCGTCATGCTCTCGGTGCCCTTCGCGCTGGTCGGCGGGGTGTGGCTGATGTGGCTGCTGAACTACAACCTGTCGGTCGCGGTGGCCGTCGGCTTTATCGCCCTGGCCGGCGTCGCGGCGGAAACCGGCGTGGTGATGCTGATCTACCTGGATCATGCCTGGGAAGCCGAGCAGAAAAAGTCGGCGCTGGCGGGACGGCGACCTGGCACCGATGACCTGTATGCGGCAGTGATGGAAGGTGCGGTGGAGCGGGTGCGGCCGAAAATGATGACCGTGGTGGCGATCATGGCCGGTCTCTTGCCGATCATGTGGGGTACCGGCACCGGTTCGGAAGTCATGAGCCGCATCGCCGCACCCATGGTCGGCGGCATGATTTCATCGACCATACTGACGCTGGCGGTAATTCCGGCAATCTATGCGCTGGTCAAGGAATGGCACCTGCGGCATCAGGCGGAGCGCTGACTGAAGCACTCGCTGCCGATTGAAATCAGCCGCCGCGCTGCTCCAGCCAGAAGATTGCGGCGACGAACAGGAAGACGACGAATTCGAGCAGGCTGACCCAGACGATCATGCGCACGATGCGGCGCTGGCGCGGCGCCATGCCGGGCAGGAATCGCTCGTGCCACCAGCGCCAGCCGGGCAGCCAGCCCCAGCGCCGGCGGCCGATCAGGTGGCGCCGAATGGCATTGACCCAGGGAATCAGGCTGCGATCGACTTCGGCGACGCGGGGATCCTGCGCATCCTCGATGACCGGGTAATGCTCGGTCACGACGAGGCGGCAGCCGTGACTGTCACCGTCCGCGACGGCCAGCGTCGTGGCGCGTTTGAGGCCCTCCGCGTAAGTCAGGACGATGCTGCGGGTTGCCGGCGTCGTCTCGATGCGGACCGTCGTCTCGATGCGCTTCCCGGTCGTTTCGTTCTGCGCAGTGAGTCGCATGCCGTCGGGTATGTGTTGCCAGGCTTCGATCTCGAGATGCGGATTGAGGCGCAACAGCCGCTCGATGTCCGAGACGAAGTCGAACATGGCGTCGGCATCGATCGGGACCCGGGTCTCGGCGCGGGCGTGATCCTCATGCGCGACGTCCGTGCCGGCCGTTGCTGCCAGCCCCTCGCTCACGAATGCGGTGCGATCAACAGCGGACACTTGAGGCCGCGCACCAGCTTTTCGAGTTCCATGCGGGAGTTCAGGCCCTCCTCGCCCCTGTGCCGCGGCGAACCGATGACAACAAGATCGGCACCAACCTCGCCCACGACGGCAAGCACAGTCTCGGCAGGATTGCCGAAGCGCATCACGGACTGGTAGGCCAGCCCGCGTTCCTTGCAGCGGGATGCCACCGCAGCCAGCTCGCGTTTCGCGTCGTTCTCCAGCATGTTTTCGACATAGTCGCCGAAGGCGTCGCGGGTCGATGCGTTGTTGAGCCAGTCGTCGCCCTGCATGCCGGCCCAGAGTTCGGGGACAACGAGGCAGTGGACGATGGTGGTGGTGCCGGGGATGGCGAATTCATGGGCAAGGTCTTCGGCGCGTTTTGCACCGGCGGTGCCGTGGTGGCAGAGCAGCAGTTTCGTAGGTGTTTTCATATCCGGAAAATGACAAGTCCCGCCCCCATCAAGAAGATGAGAGCGGGACGGGACTACTGATTACAGGAGCAAGAGGCCTACTTGCCAACGATCAGCACGATACCAATCGCGATCAGCAATGCGAAAACGAGGGAGCCGATGTCCTCCCGGCGGTCACTGACGAAGATCGACAGGCTGGTGCCGCGCGCGAACTTTTGTTCCGACATGATCTATCTCCTTAGATGAATTCTTTGACGAACAGCAGCACCACGATCAGCGAGCCGACCGCCTTGGCGGTGCCCACCACGCCGCCAATGATCAGCGGCGTGCCGCCGGCCTGCTTCAGCGCGGCCATGGTGATCTGCATGCCGAGGCCGATCAGGCCGAACGAGAACAGCCAGGCCAGCCAGTCGCGGAAGGCGCCGATGGTCTTCGAATCATGGTTGGCCGCCTTGCTCGCCTTGTCGATGGCGCTCGCGGCGACGGCGTCGAAGTCCTTCATTTTTGCCGTTGCCTTGAGCAGCGTGTCCTGCTCGCGGGTGGTCATCTTCTTGTTGGCGATCAGATCCTGCATCGCCTTGAAGGCGTCGTCCGGCGCGGCATGACGCTGGCCGACGTTGATGGCCTTGGTCGTGTAGTGATCCTGCAGCGCCTTGGCACCGGCAGCCTCCTTCAGCCGCGTCATCTCGCCTTCGACGGCGCGGGTCTCCTTGCCCTTGAGCAGCTTGTCTTCCTTGACCTGCTCGCTGCTGAAGTACTTGCCCTGATAGTGGCCGGCCGGCGTGAAGGCGCCCATGGTGGAGAGGATGAACATCAGGATGAAGCCGAGCACGAACAGCGGAAACTTGGCGAACAGCACCTGACCGATATCCACCTTCTGGGCGCCGACCTCGTGTTTCACGTACCAGGCGGCAAGCCAGAGCACGATGATGGGCAGGAACAGCACGCGCGTGATGTTGAAAATCTCGGCGACCTTCAGCGTCTCGATGCCGTGCGGGTCGAAGGCCAGCGCCGCGCCGGCGACCTGCGCCGAGTTGAGGATGCCGGTGCCGGCCCAGGCGCCGAACTGCACCGGACCCATGTTGAGCAGGTGGCCGATGGTCGGGAACAGGAACATGCAGCCGACGCCCCAGACCAGGATGGTGCCGATGGTGTAGGCGATCTCCGCGGCCTTGGCATTGACCACCGGCGCGGCGGCCACTGTCGCCGAGACGCCGCAGACGCCCATGCCGGCCGAGAGCACCGCCGTCATCGAGTTGCCCGCCCCCATGCGTTTGCCCATGAAGAGCACGACGCCGACCGAGCCGAGCACGAAGATACCGATCATGATCACCGACAGGCCGCCGAGCTGCGCCAGTTCGGTCGCGCTGTAGAGCGCGCCGAGCAGGATCACGCCGGTCTTGAGGACGAAGCGCGCCGTGCGCACGCCGTTGGCGGCCCAGTCCGGGATTTTGAAGACGTTGACGATGACGATGCCGATGACGATGCCCAGCACCACGTAGTTGAGGTTGAAGATGCTGGCGAAGTTCCAGCCCAGCGTCGGCTGTGCATCCCGGCCCCAGTTGGCGAACAGCGGGTCGAGGCCCCAGCGCACGAGGAAGGCGATGAGCAGGATGTAGGCCATGCCGGGGAAGATCGACAGGTAGTAGTCGGCGTTGCCCTCCTTCGGCGTCCACACCATGATCAGCAGGCCGAGCAGGCTGGCGATGCCGCCGAAGATGGTGCACATCGTGGTCTGGAAGGCCTTGGCCTCGTCGAACTTCGACTTCGGCATCTTCATGTCGGGCGCAGGCTTGCTCTCGGCCGCCGCCATCTCGCTGGCAACGCGGAATTCGGCGTCGAATTTCTCCTTGACCTTCATGTGGTCGGAGTAGGCGCTGCGTTGCAGGGACTTCTGCACGCCATCGAGACTGCCGCTGGCGTTGAGCCAGCCCCACAGCAGCATCACCAGACCGATGATGAATAGCGCGGGCGATTTTCTTGTATAGATCATTCCGGTTCCTCCTCTGCCGCTTGTTGAAATAGACACCAGGAGCGCGCGGAACGCTCCTGGTGTCCATGGACGGAATATCGCGAAGATCTATTCCATCGGCAGCTTGCGGGCCTTCCAGTCGGGAACGCCATTGCGGTACCAGTGCACGTTCTTGTAGCCCGCCTTGGCCATTACAACGGCAGCCTTGTAGGACTTCCAGCAGGTGCCGGAATTGCAGAACAAGACATAGTCCTTGTTCTTGTCGGCGATCTTGCCCATGTCGTACTTGTCCTGGGCCGCGTCGAAACTCGCATCCTTCGCGCTCTTCTCGGGATCGTAGGGCACCGAGATGGCACCCTTGATGGTGGCTTCGGAGAACTCGCCGGCTTTGCGGGTATCGATCAGAACCGCGCCCTTGGCCTGCAAGTCCTGCACCGCCTTGGCCTCGACCAGCTTGACGCCGGCAGGAGCGGCGGTGGGTGTTTCCTGGGCGAGAGCGCTGCCACTGGCAACCAGAAATCCTGAACTGACGAGCGTGATGAATGCCTGCCTGACGGTGTACATGATTTTCCTCCTTCGTGTATGCAATCTGCGGCGGGCGCCGTGGCAAAGTGAAAGCCTCTGCAAACGCTCCCGACTATCTGTTGTCGTTTGGCGTCACGCGTAATCAAACTACGGAATGATGAATCCTCAATCGAATATTTTGATTTATGGATAAAAATAATTATGTCTCGATGGCGGTCGCATGCGAGGCGCGAACCACAGTCACGGTGCACGGAGCCTCGGCCGCCACGCGTGAGGACACGCTGCCGAGGAATCGCCGCAGGCCCGAGCTGCCGCGTGCGCCGATGACGATGTGATCGGCGTGGCTGGCGCGGGCATGGTCGATCAGCCGGGACGCCACGTCGCCGCCCTCGAGCACGTGAAAGCGCAGGCGCTCCTGTTGCAGCCCCAAGCCGCTCGCCCAGTGATGAAGTTCCACCAGGCGCCGGGTGTGCAGCGAACGCATGATTTCCGCACCCTCTTCCTGCTCGGTGATTACCGACCGTTCGAGGACGTTGACACAACTCACGCGGCAATCGGGCTCGCTGGAAATGATCCGCTGCGTTGCGTCACGCAGGGCCTGGAACAGCGCTTCGCTCACGTAACCGGTATCGATGGCGACAAGCACATGCGGTGCCCGCGCCAGGTGTTCCGTCGGCGGTTTTGACACGCGCTGCGGTGCATTCAGCGCGCGCCACCAGCGCCTGGCTGCCACCCTCAATCCGGCCGGACGCAGGCGCCGGCTGCGCTCGGTCAGGACAACCTGGTCCGGATGCGCCAGATCGTGGGCCACCTGTGCGGCCGTCGAATAGCGGGCCTCCACCTGAATCTCGAGGCAGTGCAGGATGATCTCCTGCAGCCATTCCGGGAGGTCGGTGATGATGCGGCGTGGCGGAATCGGGTCGAAGTAGAGGCGCCGGCGCAAGCCTGCCAGGCTTGTCGCTTCGCCGAAGGGCAGGTGGCGTGTCGCCAGCGCGTAGAGGATCACGCCAAGCGAGAAGATGTCGCTGCGGGGATCCCCGCGCATGCCGGCGATCTGCTCCGGCGAGATATAGGCGGGCGTGCCCAGCGGCCGGTCGGATTCTTCGTCGACGAGATCGGGCAGGTGGCCGTGAAAGGCCAGCCCGAAATCGATGAGCGCCACCTGGCCGTCCTTGCGAAGGATCACATGCGAGGGCTTGAGGTCGTGGTGCACCACTTCCTGGCGATGCAACTCATGCAGCGCGGAGGCTAGCGCCGCGCCGAGGCTGGCGACCTCTGCGGCGGGCAGGGGGCCGCGTTGAAGGTAATCCGCCAGCGGTGTGCCGGCAATGTGCTCGACGACCAGGTAGGGACCGAAATCGCTCTCGCCCCGGGCCAAAAGCCGGGGCACGTGAGGCCCGGCAACCCGTCCGAGAATCATCTGCTCGACATCGAAACCGGCATAGCAGGCCGGATGGCTGCCGAATCCGAGCTTCGGCACCTTCAACAGGCATGCCCCGGTACCGCTTGGCGACGCGACGCGGTAGAGCACGGCCATGCCGCCCTCATGCAGTTTCTCCTGCACGCGGTAACCGCCGATTTCAGTGCCCGGCTTGAGATGCTCGGCACTCTCCATTCATTCCCCTCTTTGCAGTCGCAGTGCCAGCCGCTCGGGCAGCCCGGCGGCAATGATCTTGCGCGCAGTCGTCATGTGGTCGTAGGGCACCCGGAAAAACGTCAGCATGCGCTCTTCTTCATCATAAAGCGCGTACGCCGCCGAGTTGTTGCCGTCGCGCGGCTGGCCGACGGAACCGGCGATCGCCAACCAGCGGCGACGGCCGACCAGCGGGATCGGCACGCCCGGGACCGGCTGGAATTCGCGCACGCCGCTGCCGGCCGAGAAATAGAGTGCCTGATGGTGCACGTGCCCGGCGAACGTCACTGAGGCCTGCGCTGCATCCATGCAGCGGCCGGCCTGTGCGGCGCTGGTGATGTATTCCCACTTCCCGGGCGCTACTGCGCTGGCATGGACGAAGCAAAGATCGCCGCGGCGCGCTGTCAGTGGCAGTGATGCAAGGAAATCGCGGTCTTCGGGACGCAATTGCTTGCGTGTCCAGTAGATGGCTTCCCGCGCGGTGGGGTTCATGCTTTCGCACAAGCCACCAAGCACCGCTTCGTCATGGTTGCCCCTGACCGGCAGCGCACCCTTGCCGGAATGGTGCGCCAGCAGGTCGAGGCAGGCGACAGGGTCGGCGCCATAGCCCACCAGGTCGCCGAGGAAGACGTGCATGTCGGCACCCTCGCCTGAGGCATGGGCCAGGCAGGCCCGCAAGGCTTCGAGATTGCCGTGGATGTCTGCCAGAAGCGCGATCTTCATGAACGATGCTCCGACTGGTTTGCGCGCATGAAGGATATGCCCTCAAGTCACGTGGCCAGGCTGTGCCGTTGAATTCCGAAAGCGCTTGCGGTACTCGCGCGGGCCGCCGCCTGTCCAGCCGGTGAAGGCGCGATAGAAGGCGGCGGCGTCGGCAAAGCCGAGGTCGGCGCCAATCCTACTCAAGGGGCGTGCGGTCTTGGTCAGCCAGTCGGTGGCGAGGTCGCGGCGCAGGCCGTCCTTGATGGCGCGAAAGCTGGTGCGCTCGTCTTCCAGGCGGCGGTGCAGTGTGCGTGGCGACAGGAACAGGCGACGTGAAATCTCGCGCAGGCCGAGGTGCTCCGGCAGGGCGGCGCGCAGGTGCTCCCGAACGCGCAGGGCCAGCGCACGATCGCGGCGGTAGAGCGTGGTGATGCTGGCCGGCGCATCGACCAGGAATTGCGCCAGCGCCGCTTCGTCGCGGCGTACCGGCAGGCCCAGCCACTCGGCGGGGAAGCGGGCTTCCAGGCGCGGTGCATCGAAGGTGTAGCGCGGGGCGAAGACCAGTTCGTAGTCGGCGGCGTGCAGTGGCGGCGGATAGGGGAAGGAGACTTCGTCGAGCGGCAGCGGATGCGCCACCAGCCACGCCGCCAGGCCGTGGATCATGCGCAGCAGCCATTCGTAGGCGAATACGCGTCCCGCCGGACCGACCGGCAGCGCCTGCTCCTCGCTGATGACGATGACGGCGGCACGGCCGCTCTTTTCCACTTCGATGTCGACGTCGTCCAGCACCACGTGCAGGAAGCGGGCGATCCGCTCCAGCGCCTCTTCCAGCGTCGCCGCGGATATGGCTGCCCGACAGAGGAATTCGAAGCTGCCACGATGCAGGGGTCGCGAAAACAGGGCGAAACCTTCGTCGTCGAGGCTTTCATTTATCAGGCGGTAGAGCGCGGCATAGCGCGCCACCGGAATCCTGGCGCTGCGGTCATGCAGCAGCGATGTGGCAATTTCTGCATGTTCCAGCAAGCTCTCGGGTACCAGCCCGGCCCGTGCTACTCCGGACAGGATGCCTCTTACAAAGCCTATGGCGACTGTCGACGGGCTTCCGGCCAATTTCCGTGAAGGGGTGGGTTTCGTGGCCATAATGGCGAATTATGCATAGTTCTCGTCGTTTTGTGTCATGGCGTGGCCGCAGCGCATTGCCTATCATGCGTTCACTGCCGCGCATTCAGGAGCCGTTGCCATGACCGATCTGAGCTCAGTTGCAAATTTGGCCGCCAAACTCGTGCCCTACAAGCCCCAGCACAAGGTGCGTTTCGTCACCGCCACTTCGCTGTTCGACGGCCATGACGCCTCGATCAACATCATGCGGCGCATCCTGCAGTCGTCCGGCGTCGAGGTGATCCATCTCGGGCACAACCGTTCGGTCGAAGAGATCGTTACCGCGGCGCTGCAGGAAGACGCGCAGGGCATCGCCGTGTCGTCCTACCAGGGCGGCCACGTCGAGTTCTTCAAGTACATGATCGACTTGCTGAAAGAGCGCGGCGGCGAGAGCATCAAGGTGTTCGGCGGCGGCGGCGGCGTGATCGTGCCGGCCGAGATGCGCGAGCTGCACGACTATGGCGTGGCGCACCTCTACTCGGTGCAGGACGGCCAGACCATGGGCCTGCAGGGCATGATCAATGACATGGTGGCGCGATGCGACATCGACATCAGCAAGCGCGCGCCGCAGGAACTCAAGGAGCTGGAAGTCGCCGATCCCGGCGAGCGCCTGCGCAATCTGGCGCAGATCATCACCGCGCTGGAAAACGGCGCCTGGCCTGAAAAGGCGAAAAAGGCGCTGCATGAAAAAGTTATGCGAAGCGGTATCCAGACGGACGGCGCTGGCGGTACGGCGAATGCGCCGATCGCAGTTCCCACCCTGGGCATCACCGGCACCGGCGGCGCGGGCAAGAGCTCGCTGACCGACGAACTGATCCGCCGCTTCCGCCTCGACCAGAACGACAGCCAGAAGATCGCCGTGATTTCCATTGACCCTTCGCGCAAGCGCACCGGCGGCGCGCTGCTGGGCGACCGCATTCGCATGAACGCGATCCAGCACCCCAACATCTACATGCGCTCGCTGGCGACGCGCGACACCGGCAGCGAAATATCGAAAGCGCTGCCCGACGTGATCGCCGCCTGCAAGGTGGCCGGCTTCGACCTGATCGTGGTCGAGACCTCGGGCATCGGCCAGGGCGATGCGGCCATCGTGCCGCTGGTCGATGTCTCGTTGTATGTGATGACGCCGGAATTCGGCGCCGCTTCGCAGCTGGAAAAGATCGACATGCTCGACTTTGCCGATTTCGTCGCGATCAACAAGTTCGACCGCAAGGGCGCGGAAGACGCGCTGCGCGACGTGCGCAAGCAGTACCAGCGCAACCGCGAACGCTTCTCGGAAAAGACCGAGGACATGCCGGTGTTCGGCACCATGGCGGCGCGCTTCAACGACGATGGCGTCACCGCGTTGTATCAGGCGCTGGCGCCGCGGCTGGCCGAGCGCGGGCTCAAGTTCGGCAAGGCGGTGCTGCCAGCGGTGAGCGTCAAGCATTCCTCGGCCGGCCGCGCCATCGTGCCGGCGGATCGCGTGCGCTACCTGGCCGATATCGCCGACGCCTTGCGCGGCTATCACCGCCAGATCGTGGAACAGGCCACGCTGGCACGCGAGCGTCAGTCACTGAAGACGGCCAAGGCCATTTTCGAGGGCTGCAACAAGAACGCCAGTGACTTCGACGAACTGATTTCATGGAAGGACGGCCAGCTCACCCCCCATGCCCGCAAGCTGCTGGCGATGTGGCCGGACATGAAGAAGGCCTATGCCGGCGACGAGTACGTGGTGAAAATCCGCGACAAGGAAATCCGTACCAATCTGATTTTCGAGACCATGTCCGGCACCAGGATCCGCAAAGTGGCGCTGCCACGCTTCGACGATGAGGGCGAGCTGCTCAAGTTCCTCATGCGCGAGAACGTGCCCGGTTCCTTTCCCTACACCGCCGGCGTGTTTGCCTTCAAGCGCGAGAACGAGGATCCGACGCGGATGTTCGCTGGCGAGGGTGACGCCTTCCGCACCAACAAGCGCTTCCTCAAGGTCTCCGAAGGCATGCCGGCCAAGCGCCTGTCGACGGCCTTCGATTCGGTGACGCTGTATGGCTGCGACCCGGACCGCCGCCCGGACATCTACGGCAAGATCGGCAATTCCGGCGTTTCGATCGCCACGCTGGACGACCTCAAGGTGCTCTATTCGGGCTTCGACCTGTGCGACCCGGCGACCTCGGTGTCGATGACCATCAACGGTCCGGCGCCGATGATCCTCGCCATGTTCCTCAATGCCGCGGTCGATCAGCAGATCGAGAAATTCCGCACCCAGAACGGCCGCGATGCGACCGAAGAGGAAGCCGAAAAGATCCGCGAATGGACGCTGTCATCGGTGCGCGGCACGGTGCAGGCCGACATCCTCAAGGAAGACCAGGGCCAGAACACCTGCATCTTCTCGACCGAGTTCGCGCTGAAGATGATGGGCGACATCCAGGAATATTTTGTCCACAACCAGATCCGCAATTTCTACTCGGTCTCGATTTCCGGTTATCACATCGCCGAAGCCGGCGCCAACCCGATCTCGCAGCTCGCCTTCACGCTGGCCAACGGCTTCACCTACGTCGAGACCTATCTGGCCCGCGGCATGCACATCGACGATTTCGCCGGCAACCTGTCCTTCTTCTTCAGCAACGGCATGGACCCGGAATACTCGGTCATCGGCCGCGTCGCGCGCCGCATCTGGGCCGTGGCGATGAAGAACCGCTACGGCGCCAACGAGCGCTCGCAGAAGTTGAAGTACCACATCCAGACCTCGGGCCGCAGCCTGCACGCACAGGAGATGGATTTCAACGACATCCGCACCACGCTGCAGGCGCTGATCGCCATCTACGACAACTGCAACTCGCTGCACACCAACGCGTTCGACGAGGCGATCACGACGCCGACCGAGGACAGCGTGCGCCGCGCGATGGCGATCCAGCTGA
>JAUXUK010000088.1 GCA_030680805.1 Sulfuritalea sp.
GTACCGACCTTGTAGCGCACGGCAGGCTTCAGCTTCTTGGCGTCAATGGCGACAACATAGTGCGGCTCGCCCAGCGGCACGGGCATGTCGTAGAGCAACTGCATCTTGTCGCCGCTGATGTCGATCAACTGGTGGTTCTGCGGGTGCAGCGGACCGACAGGCACGAAGCGATCGATGGCCAGCTTGTTCAGCGCGACCAGATACTTGCCCTTCGGCTTCATCGAGTCACCCTCCATGGTCATCAGGTGACCGATGTTGTAGTGCACGCTGAGCTTGTCCAGCACCTTGCCTTCGCAGTAGTTCCACTTGGCAACTTGCGAATCCACGTACAGCGAGGTGTAGGCCACGCAGGGCTTGCTGTCATACTGGGTATGCAAGGGACCGAGGCCCAGCGATACCTGCGTATGCAGCGCGTCCTTCATGCCGATCACCGGGATGCCGTAGGCGTCCTTGGACTCGAACTTGCCGGCCTTGATCGCGGCCTGGATCTTCTCGAAGCTGTACACCGAAACGTGCGTGTCGAGCTTGCCGGCAACGATGATGAACTTGCCGTCCGGGGTCACATCGACACCGTGCGGGCTCTTCGGCTCGGGGATCAGGTACAGCAGGCCTTCCTTGATCGCCGTTTCCATCATGATGACCTTGTGGCCATTGATGACCTTGAAGCCCTTGCCGGCCTTGACCATCTCGGCGGCTTTCTTCCAGTTCAGGACATGCAGATAGTCGGTGTCCTTGGCGGAGCAACCGGCTTCATACGGCGGACGGCCCTTCTCGATGCCGCCGACGTAACGCTCGGAACAGAAGGAGTTGGTGAAGGACCAGCCTTCGGAAGCCAGCTTGCCGGCGTCCGACAGATCCTGCCAGTAGGGCGGCAGTTCGAAGGAGAACGACTCCTTGGGCAGGATGCGGCCTTCCTTGCGGTCGAACTTCCAGTAGGTGACGCCGCCACGATACTTCTCGTTCATTTCCTCGAGCGGGTAGAACTTCTTGTTCTCGAGCGGCGTCGGATACTGCGCCGCCTCGATCACATATTCGGTGTTCGTCGTAACAAACGCACCGCCATGCTCGGACTTGAAGATCGGGTTAACGACGATCTGCTTGGTTTCGAAGTCGCGCAGGTCGATCACGGCCAGGCGCGGGTTGGCCTTGTCGTTGATGAAGAGGAACTGGCCGTCGTACTCGCCATTGGTCTCGGAAATGGCCGGATGATGGGTATCGCCCCAGGTGATTTCCTTGCCGTCGATGTTGCCCTGCTTCAGCACCGCCTTCGAGTTCTCGTCGAAGCCATAGCCCTGCCAGGGTTCCGGCGTAAACACGCCGATGTACTTGAGGATGCGCATCGACGGAATGCCGTAAACGATGACCTGCCCGGACTGACCACCCGAACTGAAGGTGACGAACTCGTCGCGTTTGCCGGTTGGCACATAGGTCTTGGCCGCGGCCAGCAGATCCTGCTGACTCAAGCCGCGCGCTTTCAGCACATCGGCCAGGTTGTCGGCCGACCAGGCTGCGGTCGCCGCCAGCCCCATGCCGGCTGCCAGCAGCAGCGTGGTGGCTTGCTTGTTAAACTGCTTCATGTTTGTCACTCCCATTTCGGTTGATACTGCGTTGGCACAGCGTCCGATGCATCCTTGCTACCTGATCATCGCAGCGACAACTCGCCGCTGCGACAATATGCCGCACATGTTACCGCCAAAGCAAGCCGGCCGGGCTTGACCTAGATCAAATGCCGCAACACATCAATCCCCTGAATGAAGACATAGCCGACATCGAGAAAGCATCACCTTGAAACTCAGCAATTCCCACCTGATCAGCGCGGCGATGATCGTCGCCCTGATTGCCACGGCCATCATCGGCCACCACTTTTCGCCGCTGCTGCTGCCGAAGGCCGATGTGGCGGGTATGCCGCAGCCCGGTTGCGACCTGCAACAGAGAGCTTGTTCGGCCACGTTGCCCAACGGCGGACGAATCGAGTTCTCGATCACACCGCGGCCGATACCGTTTCTTCAGGCATTGCGCACCGAAGTGACGGTCTCCGGAATCGAGGCCAGCAAAGTCGTGGTGGACTTTGCCGGCGAGACCATGAACATGGGCTACAACCGCAGCGAACTGACCGCGTCAGGCTCCGGGCACTATTCGGGCGAAACCTCGCTGCCTGTCTGCGTTTCCGGCGGCATGACCTGGGTGGCGACGGTCATCATCGAAACCGACCGGCAGCGGATTGCCGTGCCCTACCGATTCGACGTGGGGCACTGATGATGCCCCTGCGGAGTGGGCTAAGCCCGCAAACGACGCGGGCAAAGCCACTCCGGATGACGCGGCATCGGCGCTACTGTTTGGCCGGCCGCTTCAGCAGCTTGCGCTGCAAGGTGCGGCGGTGCATGTTGAGTGCGCGCGCGGTGGACGAGATATTGCCCTTGTGCTCGCGCAGGACGCGCTGGATGTGCTCCCATTCCATGCGATCCACCGACATCGGTACCGACGGGATCTCTGCTGTGGTGCCGGTCGCAGGCACTGCCTCATCGCCTTGAAGCTCGTGGCTGAACGCCCGCAGCAAGGTATCTACGTCGACCGGCTTGGCCAGGTACTGCACGGCGCCCAGCTTGATCGCATCGACCGCCGTGGTGATGCTGGCGTAGCCGGTCAGAACGACAATCCGGCACGCGGCATTGAGCTCCCGCAAGCGGGGAATCAAGGTCAGCCCCGACGCGCCGTCGAGATTCAGATCCAGCACCACCCAGTCCGGCGCGGATGCCTGCGCCAGGCCAAGCGCAGACGCTACGCTTTTCGCGGCCTGAGCCTCGTAGCCGCGCCGCTTCAACGCACGCAACAGCGTTGCGCTGAAGGTATCGTCGTCCTCGATGATCAATATGCTTTCGTTCATTTCGTTCCCGTTTCCCGTCATGCCCCGCTTTGGCGTGCGATCGGCAACTCGATGGAGACCCGACCTCCGCCGCCCGGAGGATTGTCCAGCACGATTCGGCCGCCGAGTCGCTCGATCGACGAAAACGCCAGTAGCAGTCCGATGCCGGCACCCCCGTTGCTCGCCGGCAACGGCACCCTTCCCGCCCGCGCCAGCACGTGGTCCGCAAACCCCGGACCGCCGTCGGTAATCACTATGCGCAGCCGGTCTTCGGCGCAGGCAAGCGCGATGCCAATATCCCCGGCACCGGCGTCCGCAGCATTGTTGAGAAGGTTGAGCAGGGCCTGCTCCAGCGTCGCGTCGATCACGATCTGCGGCGCGCTTGCGGTGTTCTCAAGCGTCAGCGTGCTGCTCGCCCGGGGCCGCATGGCGTGCCAGCGCGCACGAAGCGCTTGCAGCCAGAGCCCCGCATCCTGTGCCTGAAGCTGCTCGGGCCGCAAGCTTCCCGTTCTCTCCGCCAGGCTGCTGATGATGGCTTTGCAGGCGGCCAGCTGTTTCTGCACCAGGACCAGGTCTTCGCGCGCCTCGGCCGACAACCCGGCTTCCCGCTCCAGTTCGCCCACCAGCACGGCGATCGTTGCCAAGGGGGTACCCAGTTCATGCGCCGCACCGGCGGCCAGGGACCCGAGCGCGACCACCCGCTCGTCGCGCAAGGCCTGTTCCCGTGCCGCCGCAAGATGGCGGTCTCGCTCGCGGATCGACGCCGTCATGCGCGCCACGAACCAGGCGATCATGGCCGCCGACACCACAAAGGTGAGCCACATGCCGGCCAGGTGCAGGCGCGCCGCACGCTCGGCGTCGCCCACCGAAAGCGGCAGGAACTGCCACATCAACAGGGAATAGAGTCCCACAGCCAGCAGCGCAACGGCAGCGGTGAATCTTCCGGGCAAAGACAGCGCGGCAACGGCGACCGGCACCAGCAGCAGCGAAATCAGCGGATTCGCGGCGCCTCCCGACAGGTACAACAGGATCGCCAGCGCCACCAGGTCGACGCACAACTGGCCGCACAGCTCGCCGGCGCCCACCGGCTCATCCACGTCCGTGCGCCACTGGAGATAGGCATTGAACCCCGCCATCAGCCCGACCACGGCGAACATGGGGAGTTGCGGCAGGGAGATGTCGAGCAAAGTCGGCGCTGACGATACGGCGATCGCGACGGCCGCCAGCAGCCACCAGCGCAGCGTCAACGTGCGGCGCAGATCGAGTTGCAGATTGGAACTGCCATCGGCAGTAGTAAAATTTGTCACGGGCGAATTATCCGGTATCGATCGAGGAAAAGCGCGCCCCGCGACTGCGACAATGCGTCGCACCACCCTGTTCATGGACGGAAGCAATGAGAATACGTTTTCTGTTGGCGCTGCTGACACTCGGCATCGGCAGCTTCGCAGGTGCCCAGAACCTCGAGAAGGGCAAGGAGATCAACGCCACCTGCGCCGGCTGCCACAGCGATCTGGGCCAGGGCGGGTCGCGCGGCGAATACCCGCGCCTCGCCGGTCAGCAGGTCAAGTACCTGGAATCACAGCTCAAGGCGTTTCGCGCCCGCACCCGAGTGAATATTCCGATGTATCCCTACACCCAGGAACGGGAACTGCCTGACGAAGACATCAAGGACGTCTCCGCCTACCTGGCTTCCATCGAGCTGCCTACCAAATGGCCGGTATTCAAGGACAGCGACGATGCCCTGACGCGCCTGACCCTGACCGAACGCGTCATGATCATCCCGCGGGTGGCCGGCAACCTGGCCAACGGCGAAGCCATATACCAGAAGCAGTGCGTCACCTGCCATGGCAAGACCGGGCTGGGGCGTGGCATGTTCCCGATGCTGGTCGGCCAATACACGAGCTACCTGAAACGGCAGATGGAGTTGTACGTCAAGGGTGAACGGCCGCACGACGAGGAAGCAATCGGTGGAGTGCTCAACAAGCTCAGGGAAGCGGACATGCAGGATATCCTGGCCTACATCACCACCCTTCAGGAACAGCAGTAGCGGCAATCCTTCAGCCGGAAATCCGCAGTCCTGTCTTCTTGAGGATGGCGGTGCTGTAGAGAATGTCGTGCGCCCGGCAGGCATCGCCGAGCAGTACCGCGATCTCCGCCACGCGGGCGGCAACCTCTTCCCGGTTCTGGCTATGCACCATGGCGAACAGGTTGTAGGGCCAGTCCGGCAGGCGGCGCGGACGCCGATAGCAGTGGGTGACGAAAGCCAGCGCGCCGACCTGCGCGCCGAGTTCGTCGATGCGGGCATCGTCGACATCCCATACCGACATGCCGTTGGCCGTGTAGCCGATGGCGTAATGGTTCGGCACGGCGCCGATGCGGCGGATGACGCCGGTTTCCAGCATGCGTTGCAGGCGGGCGATGACCTCGTCGCCGGCGATGCCGAGTTCGTTGCCGATCGCGTCGTAGGGGCGGGATACGCGCGGCAGGCCGGCCTGGGTGGCGACGATCAGGCGCCGGTCGAGGGCATCAAGTTCAGGCATGGAGCTTCATTTCCACAAAGTACTCGCGTTCCTTGGGGAAGGGAAACACCGGCAGCCCGGTCGCTGTTTCGATCGCCGCCACGGTCCGGGCGATGCCCTCGGGCGTCGCGGTCGCCAGCACGAACCACATGTTGAGGGCGTGCTCGCGGCGGTAGTTGTGCGCCACTTCGGGAAAGGCATTGACCTGCGCGTTGACGCGCTCGAAGTCCGCCTCCGGCACTTTCATCGCGGCGAGTACGAATGCCCCGCCGGCGCGCTCGATCTGGAACATCGGCCCGAAGCGCGTCAATACGCGGCGCTCGAGCATGGCATCGAGCCGTCGCAGCAATTCGCTCTCGTCCATACCCAGCGTTTCGGCCACCTGGCGGTAGGGTTCCGGCACCAGCGGAAAATCGCCCTGCAAGGCGTTGATCAGATCGCGGTCGATGTCGTCCGGCGCCGCCAACGCCGCCGCCGCGTCACGCATCGGAGGGGCCGTTCGCCTGGTCTCCGGATGCCGCCATCTCGGCGAAATAGCGCGCACCGCACTGCTTGAAGCGACGCGTCGAGAACAGCACCGTCGCCGCAGCGCCGGCCATGGCGGCGAGGCGGTCGATCACCGGCTGCGCGTCTTCGCGCGAACGGCCATGCACCATGCAATAGAGGTTGTAGGGCCAGTCCGGCAAGCGACGCGTGCGGCGATAGCACAGCGTGACACCGGGTTCCGCGGCGAGCTGCAGTCCGATGCGATCCACTTCTGCATCGGGCAGGTCGAACACCACCATGGCATTGGCGCGGTAGCCCAGTTCGTGGTGGCGCACGACGATGCCGAAGCGCTTGATCAGGCCCTCGTCCAGCCAGCCGGCAATCCGCGCAAGGACCTCGTCCTCGCTCATGCCGGCGCGTTCGCCGAGTCGTGCGAAGGGCCGCGACACCAGTTCCAGACCGGGCTGCAGCGCGGCGATCAAAGCCTTCTCGGCAGCATCCGGTTCGCGCGCCGGCGTGCCGGGGAGCTTGGCGTGATGCTTGTGCGCCGACTTCAGGTCGAAGCCGAGGTCGATGTGGTATTCCTGTTCCAGCGGCAGCGAGATGACGGCGCAACCGGTCTCCCGCTCGATCGCGCGCAAGGCGTTGTCCAGCGTCGCCTGATCGGCCGCCGTGGCGACGAACCAGAGGTTGAACCGGTGCTCGCGCTGGTAGTTGTGATTGACTTCCGGGCGGGCGCTGACCAGTGCGGCGATGCGTTCGATCTCCGCCGCCGGCGCAGCGAGTGCCGCCAGCGTCGAGGCGCCGATCCGGCGCGGCGCCAGCACGGCGCCGGCGCGGCTGATGGCGCCACGCGCCTGCAGGCGCTCGAGTGCGGCCAGAACCGCCGTCTCGCCAGCGCCGACTTTTCGTCCGAGTTCGGCAAACGGTTGCGCAACGATGGGGAAATCCCGCTGCCAGTCGTTGAGCAGCGAAAATTCGAGCGGCGAGTAGGGCGAGTCCATGGCGAGTGTTTCCTAGAATCCGATGCGAGCGGCACGACTGGTGAAAAAGATGCCGGAGGGAGCCTCCGCGGGAATCTCGCCGAGCCGGGCGAAATTGCGCGTGTCATAGATCACGACGCGATTGTCGTCGCGCGCCGAAAGCCAGACGGCCTCGCCGCGCGGCGTGAATTCCATGTGCAACACGGCCTTGCCCGGCTGCAGGGTCTGGATAATCTTGCCCGTCAGCGTATCGATCACCTGCACCCAGCCGTTGTCGGGGAAGGCGAAGTTCACCCAGACCTGGCGCCCGTCGGGGCTGGCCATGACGAACACGGGCTGGCCCTTGACCGCGACACGGCCGGTTTCCTGCCAGGTCGTCGCGTCGGCCACCAGCACCTCGTTGCGGCCGATCGCCGGCAGCCAGGCACGTCCGGCGGCCATGGACCAGCCGCGCAGGTGCGGCATCTTGAACACCGGCAGTTTTTCTTCGCCGCGACCGTATTTTTCGAGGATCTTGCGCGAGCCCTTTTCCGGCTGCCAGAGGTCGAGCAGGGCAACACCGTCCTCGCCGAACAGGCCGGCAAGGTAATGGCGGCCGTTGGGCGTCACGAGGCCGTCATAGGGCTGCTGGCCGGCCGGGAAACGCTGCGTGACGGGCTTCTTCGGATCGGAAAAATCGCTGACCCAGATTTCGCCGCCGTCGAACAACGCGTAGGCGAACTTGTTGCCCGGCACGTCGGCGAGGCCGACCACCTTGGAGAACTGGCCCGGCGCGTATTCGGCCGGGACTTCGGACAGGAATTCCAGCGTTTCCGAATCGAAAGCCTTGATGCCGCCCGGCGTGTAGTTCTGCGCGACGACGATGCGGCCGTCCTGCGAAATCGAACCGCCGATGGCATTGCCCGATTGCATGACGCGCTTGACGATGTAGGCGTCGAGAAGGTCGATCTTCGTCAATCCGCCGTCGCGGCCGAAGACATAGGCATAACGCGCGTCGCGCGAATACACCACCGAGGCGTGCGAAAGGTCGCCAAGGCCGCCGATGCGCGCATAGGCGGAACGCGAGGAGGTATTCACCAGCGTGACATGGCCGCTGGCGCGCTCGATCACCAGCCCGAGGTCGCCGGTGCCGCGCACGGGCGTGCCGGCACAGGCGGCGAGCAGCAGCGCCAGCAGGCCAAGCAACAAAAATTGAAATGTATGCCTCATTGCGGAAACCCGGTCATCAGCTTCGCCACGATCCACTGCGCCTCGTCTTCCGCGAGGAAGCGGTGCCAGGGCGGCATCGGCGTCCCCGGCCGGCCATAAACGATGGTGGCCACCAAGCTTTCCGCCGGTTTGTCGGCGAGCGTCGCCGGCAACAGTGCCGGCCCCAAGCCGCCCTGCAGGGTCAGGCCGTGACAGGAACCGCAGTCCTGGCGCACGAGGTGCACCAGTTCCTTCTGCCGCGCCGGCGAAGGCTCGGCCGCCGCCACCGACGCCACGCAGGCCAGCAGCAGCGCGGCGGCGATGGAGCCGTCGATGCCGCTATTCGACATGGACCACGCCCTTCATTTCGGGGTGCGGTCCGCAGGTGTATTCGTAGCGGCCGGAAGCCTGGAAGCGCCGCTCCCAACTTTCGCCGGGGAACATGCGCGTTGACTCGAGCCCGTTTTCCGCCGGAAACAGCACCGAATGACTGGTGCGCCGCTCGTTGTTGACCCACTTCACGGTATCGCCCACCTTGATGCGCACTTCGGCCGGTGTGTACTTGTACTCGGCCATATTCACGGTCACCGTCTGCTGCGCGGCGACGCAAACGGAAAAGAGCGCCAGCAGGGCTGGCACTCTTTTCATCATCGAACCGAGTCCGCTCATGGCGGGAACGAGTCCTACTGCTTGGTCACCTTGATGTCGCCGTCGGCGCCGATGCCCAGCGTGTAGCCCATGGACACATGATGGAAGCGACCGCTGGCGTTGTCGGCGTGGACGGCGAAGCCGAATGGCACGGTCTTGCCCTCGCCCGGGTTCTTGCGGGTGAAGGTCAGCGTGTAGCCATCGCCGCTCTTGCCGCCCTCGACCTTGGCGCCGGTGGTGCCGCCGCTCATCTTGCGCTCGGTGGTGACGCTGCCGTCGGAGACCTTGTTGCCCTTGCTCGCCCACTGCACCAGTTCGTAAGCGCCCTCCTTGGTGTACTTGGTCTTCTTGTCATCGGCGCCGGGCATGGTGCGCGCGTCGTTATGGCAGGAGGCCCAGCAGCCGACCTGGGTGCCCTGCGGCACCTTGGCGTCGCCGAACATCAGCGTGGCCTTGACTTCGTTGTCCTTGTCGCCCTTGTCGGCGCCGCCGGCGGGGGCCTTGAAGCTGAGGCGGATGTAAAGATTGGCCGCATCGTAGGCAGTCTGCATGGAGACCGGGAAGTTCAGCGTCTTTGGCGCCGCCTTGGGCTCGAGTTCCTTGTCGGCGATGCGCTTCATGTTGAAGTTCAGGCCACCCTTTTCCTCGTGGCAGCCAACGCAGCTTTCGCCCTTGCGCATACCGGCAGTACCACTGTGGTCCGACTTCTTGGCGATCCACTCCATGGGGGTGACACCGGGATGGAATACCTGGATGTCGCGCTTGGGCACCTTGCTCCAGTCGGGAGCGGCGAACGCTGCATGGGTGCCAAGAGCCAACAAGGCGCCGACGACCGCGGTGGAGACGATGGACTTGCTCATTTGTTGCTCCTCTCGAACGATAAGTACAAATAGTAACGCATGACCCGGTCAGGACGATGACTCACTCGTCGTCGTCTTCCTTCATGCCCTTGGGCTTGGTATGGGCGATGCCCTTGTGGCAGTCGATGCAGGTCTTCTTCTCGGACAGGCCGATCTTGTGCATTTTGGCGCCGCGCAGCTTCTGCTTCTCGACATCCATGGCGTCGAAGCTGTGGCAGTTGCGGCATTCGCGCGAATCGTTGGCCTTCATGCGCGCCCACTCGCTCTCGGCCATCTGCAGTCGGTGCGCATTGAACTTCTCGGGCGTGTCGATGATACCGGTCATCTTGCCCCAGAGTTCCTTGCTCGCCTGGATCTTGCGAATCATCTTGTGCGTCCAGTCCTTGGGCACATGACAGTCGGAACAGACGGCGCGTACGCCGGTGCGATTCGTGTAATGGATGGTCTTCTTGTACTCGACATAGACGTTGTCGCGCATCTCGTGACAGCCGATGCAAAACTCCATGGTATTGGTGGCTTCCATCCCGGTGTTGAAGCCACCCCAGAAGAAGATACCGGAGAAGAAGCCGACCACCAGCAGGCTCAGCAGCGAATACTTCGCGCTCGGTCGCCGGATCATCGCCAGGAAGCCAGAAATCTTGTTATCTGCCATGAAACTATCCCCTATGCCATCAGTGGTTTCTAAAGACCCATATGATAAAGGGGCTTGCGCCCCTTTATCCTTGCTGCCGATCAAGTTTCGATCGCTTAGAAGATGTCCTTCATGGTGTTGTAGACGTTGAACTTGCCGGTCGGGGTGATCATCTTCGGATCGGTAATCACCTTCTTCAGCTTGAGCGTCTTGTCGTCATACACAACGATGGCGGACTGGTCGGTCTTGCCACCCCAGAGGGAGATCCAGACTTCGGTACCATCCTTGTTGTACTCCTGATGCACCGCACGACGCAGCGCCTTGGTCACCGGCAGGCCGGAATCCTTGGCAACGTCGATCTTGACCGGCGGCTTGGACAGATCCTTGATGTCGTACACATAGTTCACCTCGGCGTTCTCAAGCTCGGGGTTCATCGGCATGTCGGCCCACAGGTGCGTGGAGTTCGGGTGCGTCTTGACGAACAGATTGCCCGCGCCCGGCATCTTCAGCTCTTCGACGACCTTCCAGTTGTACTGCTTGTACTTGGCGTACTTCTTGTCGTCAGTCGGGGTGGAGATCAGCGAAACCACGGCATCGCCAAGGTGACCGGTGGCCCAGACGGGACCAAACTTCGGATGGATGAAGTTGGCGCCACGACCCGGGTGGGGGATCTTCTTGGTGTCGACCAGGGCGGCCAGCTTGCCGGTCTTGGTGTCAACCGCGGCAACCTTGTGCGAGGCGTTCGCCGCAACCAGGAAGTAGCGCTTGGTGTAGTCCCAGCCGCCGTCGTGCAGGAACTTGGCGGAGTTGATCGTGGTTTCCTTGAGGTTGTTGATGTCCGAGTAGTCAACCAGCTTGATCATGCCGGTTTCCTTCACGTTCACCACCCACTCCGGCTTGATGTGCGAAGCCACAATGGAGGCTACGCGCGGCTCGGGGTGATACTCGCCATCCACGGTCATGCCACGGGTCGAAACGACCTTCAACGGCTCAAGCGTACCGCCGTCCATGATCGAGTACTGGGGCGGCCAGTAACCACCACCCACCAGATACTTGTCTTCGTAACCCTTGAATTTCGAAACATCCACCGAGCGGGCATCGGAACCCAGACGGATCGAGGCAACCGTCGTCGGCTTCTCGAACCACAGGTCGATCATCGTTACCAGACCGTCGCGGCCCACGGTGTAGACATAGCGACCCGACGCGGACATGCGCGAGATATGCACGGCATAACCCGTCTTCAGAATGTGCCAGATCTGCTTGGTGTCGCCGTCGATCAGGGCCAACTCGCCGGTGTCGCGCAGGGTGGTGGCGAAGACGTTGGCCAGGTTGATCTTGTTCATCTGCTTGGTCGGACGGTCCTTGACCGGAACGATCAGCTTCCAGGAATCCTTCATGTCCTTGAGGCTGAACTCCGGCGGTACATCCGGCGTGTTCTGGATGTAGCGGGCCATCAGGTTGATTTCATCCTTGGTCAGGATGTCGTCGTAGTTGACCATGCCGCCGTCGGTGCCGAAGGCGATGACCTTTTCCAGGCGCGTGGTACCCAGCTTGAGCATCCCGCCCTCGCTGACCTTGCCGTCCTTGTCGGTCTTCTTCCAGGCCGGCTCGAGGTTCTTGCCGGTGGCGCCCTTGCGCAACACGCCGTGGCAACCCGCGCAACGCTCGAAGTAGATCTTCGCGCCCTGCGCCTTTTCGGCTGCCGTCATCGCCGGCGCACCTTCCTGGGCAAACGCGCCACCCATGGCCCCAGCCATGGCAGAAACAGCAAACATCCCGAGTAACTTCCGTTTCATCTACCTCTCCTTTTTGTGAACAATACGTCCCTGAGTCGGAACAGTGGAAATCTTACAGCAGAACAGGTGCTAGGCTGCGCGCGAGCCCCCTGGCTGTCCTTGACTAAAGTCAACTCCAGCAGCTTTTTTGACGACTTTATTTCAAATTTCAACATTAGGCCAGTGCGGGCGACGAATGGTGAAAACTGCCGCCATGGCCACGATCAGGTTTGGTACAATTCGCCCCGTTCGTGGTGCCCGTGCATGGTTTTCATGCCGGGTGAAACGGGAAGCCGGTGAGACCTAGACAGTCGATTCCGGCGCTGCCCCCGCAACGGTAAGGAAGTGCGGGTTCATCAAGATGCCACTGGGTACGACCCGGGAAGGCGATGAACCAAGACTTCCAAGCCCGGAGACCGGCCAAGGACAAACCAGCGAATGCGTTGCGGGGTTGCGACGTGCCGGGGGTTTGTGCCGACCCCGAGCATCACCCTGACCTCCCAAGCATTCTTTCGCCACCTACCGGCCGCGGGGACGCTCGCCGGAGTTCGGGAGTTATTTCATGTACCAGCGTTTCATCATCGCCGCCTGCGCGGCAAGCCCGCTTTTCCCTTTTGCTTCAATCGCCGCGGATGATCTGGCGGCCGTCGTCGTCACCGCTACCCGCTTTGCCGGAAGCCCCGGCCCCACCGCGGCCGGATCAACGGTAATCACCGCCGCCGCCATCGCCCGGTCCTCGGCGACCAGCATCCCGGAGATACTGTCCAAACTCGGCGGCGTCCACGTGCGCAACAGTTCGGGCGATACCAACTGGCAGATCGACTTGCGTGGCTTCGGCATGTCCGGCGATCAGAATACCCTGATCCTGCTTGACGGCCGGCGCATGAGCGAAAACGAGCTGACACCGGCCCGCCTCGCCTCGATTCCCCTGAACGCGATCGATCGCATCGAGATTGTGCGCGGTTCGGGCGCAGTCCTCTACGGCGGTGGCGCGACCGCCGGAACCATCAACATCATCACGCGTACTCCGGGAAGCGAAGGCACTCGTGTGTCTGCGCGTGCGGCCTACGGCGACTATGGAACCAGCGATGTCCGCGCCACGGTCGAGCTTGCCAACGAGAACCTGGGCATGCTGCTGCACGCCAACCGCTACGTGTCATCAAACTACCGGGTGAACAACCATGATCGCGAAGACAAATTCGATGGCGTCGTGCGCTGGCATGATGCGATGTCCAGCGCAGCGCTGCGCTTTGGCAGCAGCCGGCAGAAGATCCGTTTCCCCGGCGCTCGGACTGCCGCGCAACTGGCAGCAGATCCCGCCGGATCGACGACGCAGAATGACCGCGGACTGACCGATACCTGGAATATCGGAATCGGCGGGACACGATCCGTCGGGATCGGCGAACTGGCGATTGATATCGACTACCGCAACAAGAAGGCAAGCAACAAATTCCCCGCATCGGGCTCGGCAAACGATACGGACTCGGATACCTTCACCGTCAGCCCGCGGCTGCGCATTCCGCATCAGAACGGCAGCCTGATCCTGGGCATCGACAGTTCACGCTGGACTTACGGCAACGTCGACCTGTTCGGGCGCGCCAATGCCAACCAGACCAACGACGCGTTCTACGCGCAGGAAACCTGGATGGCCACAGAGGGCACGGAAGTCGGTGCGGGGCTGCGAACCAGCTCGCACCGGGACAGCTTCTCGCGGCCCGCCGCCACCGCTCGCCGCACCACGCTGAATGCCTTCGAACTTTCGCTGAGACAGCGTTTGACTGCGACCTGGGATGCCTATGGCAAGTGGGGCCAAAGCTTCCGGGTGGCTACGGCCAACGAAAACTACAGCGTGTTTACAGGTACCGTTTCGCTGCTGCAGCCTCAGAAATCACATGATGCGGAAGTCGGCGTGGAATACCGTACCCGGTCTGCACGGATTCGCGCGACAGCGTTTGCCGCGTATCTGACGAACGAAATCCACTTGCTGGTCCTGAACGGTACGCCAACCTACGGGTTTGGCAGCAACGCCAACCTGTCGCCAACCCAGCGCAGCGGATTCGAACTCGACGGCACCTGGCAGCCGCAAGCCGCCCTGACCCTGGGAGCGAGCTATCGTCGCACCCAGGCCAGCTTCCGCTCGGGCAGCTACGACGGAATCAATCTGGCCGGCAAGGATGTCCCCCTGGTACCGCGTCAATTGCTGACCCTGAATGCGACGTGGCGAATCGGCGAAGGGAGCACCATTGCTGCCAGCAGCCGGTACGTCGGCAGGCAACGCTATGACAACGACCAGATCAACAGCTTTGCCTTGATGCCTTCCTATAGCCTGTTTGATATCAAGTATTCCCATTCGACCGGAAACTGGACCTGGGGAGTATCGGCCGACAATATATTCAACAAGCGCTATTACAGTTATGGCATTCGCAACGGTGCCGGTACCAGCTTCAATGCCTACCCCGAACTCGGGCGCAAGATAATGGTTTCCGGCGAACTCAAGATGTGACCCTGCGATGCCCTGCCTGCCGACTCCCACCGTTGCGCGCCGCGCCTGTTGATCCATGCCTACCCGCCGTCGCGCCTTGTTCATCCTCGCCACCCTCGTCGGGTTGGCGTTGCTGAGCCTGGTCATCGCGTTGACCGCGGGCAGCCTGCCCGTATCGGCCGCCGATGTTGTCGGCGCACTGGGTGGGGAAAAGGGTGGCTTGGCGGTCGAGGTGATCCGGGGTCTGCGTCTGCCCCGCGCGCTGGCGGCATTTGCCTGCGGCGGCCTGCTGGCACTGGCCGGTGCGCTTATGCAGGTGTTGCTGCGCAACCCGCTGGCCGATCCCTATGTGCTGGGCATCTCGGGGGGCGCCGCGGTGGGAGCGCTGTCGGCCATGCTGGCCGGCCTCACGCTGGCCTTGATGAATCTCGCCGCTTTCGCCGGCGCCTTTGCCTCCATGCTATTGGTATTCGGCTTGGCCCACGGTGACAGCAGTTGGACGCGCTCACGCCTGCTGCTCACCGGCGTAATCGTCGCCGCCGGCTGTGGCGCAGCCGTCGCGCTGATTCTCTCGATTGCACCTGAGGATGGGTTGCGTGGCATGTTGTTCTGGCTCATGGGGGATCTCGGCCACGCCATCAGTCCCTGGCCGGCGCTGCTGGTACTGGCATTGGGGCTGCTCCTCGCGCTGCCCTTCGCCCGCGAACTCAACCTGCTGGCACGCGGCGATACGCTGGCTCAGGCGCTCGGCGTCTCGGTGGACCACGTCAAGCACGGCATCTATGTGCTGGCATCACTGCTCACTGCCGTGGCGGTCACCACGGCGGGCAGCATCGGCTTCGTCGGCCTCGTGGTACCGCACCTGGTCCGGCTGGCCATGATCAAGCTGGGCTGGGGCAACGACCAGCGCCTGCTGCTGCCGGCCTCCGCCCTTGCAGGCGGCAGCCTGCTGGTATTGGCTGACACGCTGGCGCGCACCGTGATCGCCCCGCAGCAGTTGCCCGTCGGCGTGCTGACCGCACTGCTCGGCGTGCCGGTGTTTCTTTTCCTGCTCGGGCGCCAGCCGAATGAGCGCCAGTGAGCCGGCCGTGAACAGGCCTTTGCTGGAAGCGGCCCACCTCGAGGTCAGCATCGGCGGCCATCGGGTCTGCAACAACCTTGACTGGCGCGTCGACGCGGGCGACTCGTGGGCCATTCTCGGCCGCAACGGCGTCGGCAAATCGACCCTGCTTGCCACCCTGGCCGGCTTGCGCGCGCAGCAAAGCGGCAGCCTCGGCATCTCCGGCCTCGCGCTGCCGCACTCGAAGCAAGGCGCCGGCGCTCGGGCAATGGCCCGGGTCCGCGGCTACCTGTCGCAACACCAGATAGACCCCTTCGCCTCCACCGTGATGGAGACCGTGCTGGTCGGTCGCCACCCCCATCTGGGCCGCTGGGATTGGGAGTCGGCCGATGACCGCCGTATTGCCGGAGCGGCGCTCGATGAGGTGGATCTGGCCGGCTTTGCCGAACGCGAAGTGCAAACGCTGTCCGGCGGCGAACGCCAGCGACTGGCCGTGGCGCAACTACTGGCACAGCAGCCGCAACTGTTCCTGCTCGACGAACCGCTGACCCACCTCGATTTGTCGCACCAGGTTGCGGTGATGGACCTGTTTGCCCGCCGCGCGGCGGCGGGCGCGGCCATCGTCGCCGTATTGCACGATCCGGGCTTCGCCGCCCGCTACTGCAGCAAGGCCCTGCTGCTGTTCGGCGACGGCGAATGGCTGGCCGGCCCCGCCGGTGACGTCATTACCGAGGCCAGCCTGACCCGCCTCTACGGCCATCCGCTGCGCGAAGTTTCCGCCGATAGCCGACGCTGGTTCGTGCCCTGCTAAGAATCCCCTGACGTTTGCCCAGTCTTTCGATAGAGTAGCGAGTATCGACTCGCCGGGGGAGGCAAAGCGGACCGTCACCCTGGCTTGACCGTGAACGGTATATTCGGCTCTGGCAGAATGGCCATCTTCCCACCCGCCACAGAACAGAGACACAGGACAACACGCGATGCCTAGCACTCCCAAGATACTGACCGAGAAGGCCCTGCTGGCGATGCCTGCCAACTCCTACATGAACGCGGCGCAGCTCGACTTTTTTCGCGATCTCCTGCGCAAGCAGCGCCAGGACCTTCTGGACAATGCCACCATGACCATCGATCACCTGCGCGATGGCGAGGCCGAAGCCGACCCCAATGATCGCGCTACCATCGAAGAAGAGAACTCGATCGAACTGCGCATCCGCGACCGGGAGCGCAAGATGCTGCCGCGCGTCGAAGCGGCGCTGCAACGAATCGAAGCGGGGGCCTACGGCTTCTGCGAAGAGACCGGCGATCCGATCGGCTTGCGCCGCCTATTGGCGCGTCCCACCACCGCATATTCGATCGAGGCGCAGGAGCGCCATGAATCGCGGCAGAGAATCCAGGGAAAGTAGCCGTCAGGCATCGAGACATCATGGTTGGCGCGACAACTCCGAAACGCAAACCGCCGGTCAGGAAACGCGCACCGGCGAAACCCGCAGCAACGTCCCGGGCGGCTGAGCAGGCCGAGCCAGGCTTGGCGGATCAGATGCGTTCGATGGCCGGCAAAGTGCTCGACATGGGCGCCGCCACTGTTGGTGCCGCCGCAACCCTGCAGACAGCGGCCAACATAGCCAAGGCCCTGCTGCCCGGGCTCGCCGAACCCGGCGTCTGGACCAAGACCGGAGCCACCCTGCGCCGCCTGCGCAAGGCCACCGGCCTGACCATCACCGAAGTCGGCACGGCGATCAACCTCAAGGATCCGTCGCTGATCGAAGCCTGGGAAAACGGCCGCATCGCCGTTCCATTCGAACTGATCCTGAGGCTCGCGGCGGTCCTCGGCCGCAACGACCCGATCGGCTTCGTCATGAAATTCACCCGCGCTTCCAATCCGGACCTGTGGCGCAGCCTGGAAGGCCTTGGCGTCGGCAAGCTGCTGATCCAGTCGGCGCGCGAACGCGAGTTCGCCAACATCTACCGCGGCGACGACGAGGCGCGCAGCCTCAGCGACAAGGAGTTCGCCGAAGTCCTCGCATTCACCCGCGCCGCGTTCGAAATGGCCATGGAGTTTCGCGAGCGCACCTCAAAACGCGGCAGTTGAGGGGGTTGCGCCCGGCTGCGGCGACTACCTGCCGCGCTTGCCGCGCGCCGCTTCGAGGTGCTCGCAGAGTCGCTCGACGCCATCCAGGATGCGCGGCGTGTGGCGTTGAATCAGCTCAGGCGGAACAAAGTACAAGTTGTTCGCGGCGACTGCCGCAAGTTTGCTCCAGCGCTTCCAGTCGTCCAGCCATTCCGGCCGCGAGTCGCCCATTCCGCTGGCAACGATAACCTCCGGATTGGCCGCGATGACGGCTTCCACGGTGATGGTCGGCGCCAGAGTCGGCAGTTGCGAGAACACATTGCGCCCGCCGCACAAACGTATCGCATCGCTGATGATCTGCTTGCCGTTGACCGTCATCAGGGGTTGCTTCCATATCTGATAGAACACCGTCACCGGCGGCCGCTGGCTGTAGCGGGTGGCCAGTGCCGCATAGCGCTGGCGAAATGCGTTTGCCGCTGCGCTGGCCGTGGCCTCGGTGCCGGCAAGCGTGCCGATCTGCTCCAGTTCGCCGGCAATATCCTCGATGCGCTTCGGTTCGGAAAGGTGCACGGTCAGACCCATGGCGCGCAAGCGGGAGATCGAGGCAGGCGCGTTGCCGGTTTCCCAGCCCATGACCAGATCGGGCTTGAGGCCGACGATGGCTTCCAGATCGAGACTGGAATAGGCGCCGACCTTGGGCAGCGCCTTGGCCGCCGGCGGATAGTTGCCGAAGTCCACATTGCCCACCACCCGATCTCCGGCGCCGGCGGCGAACAACAGCTCGGTAATGTTGGGTGCCAGACTGACGATGCGCCGCGCCGGTGCGGCGAGCTTGATGCTGGCTCCGCTGGCGTCGATCACGACAATTTCGCCATGCGCCGGCAAGCAGGCCAGCGCGCAGAGTACTGACAGGCACAGTTTTTTCATGCTGCCTCCGCCGTGTCACCAGCGCCGAGTTTTTGCCGCCGGTCGGCCGAGCCCACCGCCCACTCAGTCGCCGAAAGTGGCAGCGGTTGGTCAACAGGGTCCATGGGATAATCGATTGTCGAGAAACGACGCATTCTAACGATGAGCGCCCGGTGACGCTGCCATGACGAAGAAAACCCACATCCGGCCGGCCGACCTGCACGGCTACAGTCGCCTCGCCATAGATGCCACGCTCGGGCTAACGCGGCTGGTCGAGACCATGCACCACAACATCTCGCTCACGCCGGGGATCGTCGGCAAGCACACCCAGGAGCCGACCAAGGGCATCACCGGAATGGTCTATCGCACCATCCAGGGCACGACGCGTTTGGTCGGCAGCGGCATCGACGCGCTGCTCGGCCAGTTGATTCCGCTGATCGACCCGCAGCCGGCGGCCTCATCGAGCGCGCGCGAGGCTCTGCTGGCGGCGCTCAACGGAGTGCTGGGCGATCACCTCGCGACGAGCGGGAACCCGCTGGCCATACCGATGCACTTGCGGCGCGACGGACATCCCCTGGGCCTCACCACGAACGCCCTGGCAGCAGACATTCCGCAGCCGACCGGAAAAATCCTGGTCCTGGTGCATGGGCTTTGCATGAACGATCTGCAATGGCGACGCAACGGCCACGACCATGGCGAGGTATTGGCAAAAGAGGGAGGATTTACCCCGGTCTATCTGCATTACAACAGCGGCCAGCACGTATCGAGCAGCGGCCACGCCTTTGCCGATGCGCTTGAAACACTCGTGCACGCCTGGCCTGTCCCGATCGAACAATTGACGATTGTCGGGCACAGCATGGGTGGCCTGGTAACCCGCAGCGCCTTCCACTATGGCCAGCTTGCCGGTCACGCCTGGCTCAAGCATTTGCGGCAAATCGCATTTCTCGGCACGCCGCATCTCGGCGCTCCGCTGGAGCGCGGCGGCAACTGGATCGATGTCATTCTTGAGGTCAGCCCCTATACGGCCGCCCTCGCCCGCCTGGGCAAGATCCGCAGCGCTGGCATCACCGATCTTCGTCATGGCAGCATCCTTGACGAGGATTGGCTGCACGGCGACCGCTTCGCGCACGGCAGAAAAAGAAAGCCCGTCCCACTGCCCGAGGGCGTGCAATGCTATGCCGCCGGTGTGGCGATCGCAAAGGCGCCCGGCAACCTGAGCGAGCCCCTGCTGGGCGATGGCCTGGTTCCGCTCGCCAGCGCGCTGGGGAAAGACAAGGAGGAAAACCGAAGCCTGCAATTTCCGGAGTCGCATCAATGGGTTGGCTATGGCCTGCATCACATGGATCTGCTTGATGACGCGGGTGTCTGCGAACAGCTGAAACGGTGGCTCTGCTGAATATTCGCCGTCCGGTCGGAGACCAATCCCGACTGCCTTTGTGATTACAATGTATGACCAATTTCAGGAGGAACCTTCAATGGAAAAGATCTGGCTAAAGAGTTATCAGGCTGGCGTACCCGCTGAAATCGATTTGAACGAGTTCAGCTCGATTGGCGACCTGTTCGCCAAGAGCGTGAAGCAGTATGGGCCGCGCAAGGCCTACATCAACATGGACAAGGCGATCACCTACACCGAGCTCGACAAGCTGTCGGCCGACTTTGGCGCCTATTGTCAATCGGTGCTGAAGCTGCCCAAGGGCGCCCGCATCGCGCTGATGATGCCCAACCTGTTGCAATACCCCGTCTGCCTCTACGGCGCCCTGCGCGCCGGCTACACGGTGGTGAACTGCAATCCGCTATACACCGAGCGCGAACTCGAACACCAGCTCAAGGATTCCGGCGCCGAAGCAATCGTCATCGTCGAAAACTTCGCCAGTGTGCTGGCCAACGTGATCGCCCGCACCCCCGTCAAGCACGTACTGGTCACGCAACTGGGCGACATGCTGGACTTCCCCAAACGCATGATCGTCAACGTGGTGGTCAAGCACGTCAAGAAGATGGTGCCGGCGTGGAACATCCCCAATGCGATCGAGTTGCGCGATGCGCTGATCGAAGGCGGCCGCTACCCGCTGAAGCCGGTCGAAGTCGGCCACGATGACCTGGCCTTCCTGCAATACACCGGTGGCACCACGGGCGTATCGAAGGGCGCGATGCTCACCCACCGCAACATCATCGCCAACCTGCAGCAGGCGCATGCCTGGATCAAGGCCTCGCTGCGCGACGACGAACTGATCGTCACCGCCCTGCCCCTGTATCACATCTTCGCGCTGACGGCGAACTGCCTGACCTTCTTCAAGATCGGCGCCACCAACCTGCTGATCACCAACCCGCGCGACATTCCCGCCTTCGTCAAGGAGATCGGCAAGTATCCTTTCTCGACCATCACCGGCGTCAATACGCTGTTCAATGCGATGATCAACAATCCGGAGTTCGCCAAGATCGACTTGAGCAAGCTGCATCTCACGCTGGGCGGCGGCATGGCGGTGCAACGTGCCGTGGCCGAGCGCTGGAAGCAGATCACCGGCGTCACCCTGATCGAAGCCTACGGCCTGACCGAAACCTCGCCCGCGGCCACCATGAACCCGCTCGACATGCCCGAATACAACGGCTGCATCGGCCTGCCCATCTCCTCCACCGAAGTCACCATTCGGGATGACGACGGCAAGGACGTGGCCATGGGCGAACCCGGCGAACTGTGCATCCGCGGCCCGCAGGTGATGAAGGGCTACTGGAACCGCCCCGACGAAACAGACAAGGTCATCATGTCCGATGGCTTTCTGCGCACCGGCGATGTGGCGATCATGGATGGCAAGGGCTACTTCAAGATCGTCGACCGCAAGAAGGACATGATCCTGGTCTCCGGCTTCAACGTCTACCCGAACGAGATCGAAGACGTTCTCGCCATGCATCCGGGCGTGCTGGAATCAGCGGCGGTGGGCGTGCCCGACGAAAAGACCGGCGAAGCGATCAAGATCTTCGTGGTCAAGAAGGACCCGGACCTGACGGAGGCTTCAATCGTCGAGCACTGCCGCAGCCACCTGACCGGCTACAAGGTGCCGCGCCAGATCGCATTCCGCACCGAACTGCCGAAGACCAACGTCGGCAAGATCCTGCGCCGCCAGTTGCGCGACGAGAAGGCCTAGGGGGTCGACAGGCAATGAGCGAGATTCGGGTCTGCCGTGCCCACCACGCGACGCTGAAGAAAGCGCGCAAGGGCGCCGAGCACATCGCCGAAGAACTGGGCGAAGAGTTCGGGCTCGATCACGAGTGGGAAGGCAACACCCTGCGCTTTCATCGCATGGGTGTTACCGGGCATATCGAGGTAGGCAAGAAGGAAGTCGAGATCTACGTCAAGCTCGGCTTCCTGCTCATGGCGCTGGGGCCACGCATCGAGCACGAAATAAACCGCTTCTGCGACGAGAACTTCGGTCCCGCCAGCTAGCAGCTTCAGGACGCCGTCCTGAAGCTGCGCCCAATCAGTCTTTCAACGAATCGATCAGGTCGATGTAACGGGTCATCGCGTCGTCGCCCGTGGTGCCCTTGATCGCGGCCCACGCATCGTACTTGGCGCGGCCCACCATGTCGGTGAAGCCGGGGCGCTTGCCCTCGACGTCGCCTTCCGTGCCTTGTTTGTAGAGTGCATAGAGCTGCAGGAGCACGTCGTTCGAGGGCCGCTCCGGCAGTTTCTTGGAATCAGCCACGGCTGCTTCGAATTGTTTTTTGAGTTTGCTCATGTCATCCTTCGTCGCGTTAAATGTGGTTGCCGGGATTTGGCTTGGACTATTATATGTCCCCGCGCCATGCGGGGACGGTATCCTAGCGATATGTCTCCGCCGGATGCGGGGACGGTATCCTGGCGATAAGTCGTCACCTTCAAGGAAGAACGTAATGCTGCGACGCGAAAGAATGTCAGCCGTCGATACGGCGTGGCTGCGCATGGATCGCCCGACCAATCTGATGATGATCGTCGGCGTCATGGTTTTCAAGGAGCGGATGGACTTCGACCGCTTGCGCAACACCGTCGAAGCTCGTCTGGTCGGACGCTACCGGCGCTTTCGCCAGTGCGCGGTGCAGGAAGTCACCGGCGCCTTCTGGCAGGATGATCCCGATTTCGAGATCGACGCACACCTCAAGCGCCGCGTCCTGCCGGGTAAGGCCGGCAAGAAGGAATTGCAGGCGCTGGCCAGTGAACTCGCGGTGCAACCGCTCAATCCAGGCAAGCCACTGTGGCGCTTCGACCTGATCGAGGACTACGAGGGCGGTTCGGCAGTCGTCACGCGCATTCACCACAGCATCGCCGACGGCATTGCGCTGGTGGGCGTGATCCTCTCGCTCACCGATCTTTCGCCGCACGCACCGGCGCAAAGGCAGGTCGCCCCGGAACCGGAAGAAGCAGATACAGAGGAATTGCCTGCCGGCCTGCTGGAAACCCTGGCCGAAACACTCGCCTCCGCCCTCGACGCGGGCGCTGATCTGGGCAGCAAGGCCTACGATCTGGCGTCGCATACGGATCGGCTGTCCACCTACGGCCGGCATGGCATCGGCCTGCTCACCGAACTCGCAAAGCTGCTGGCGATGCCGCCGGATTCGGCCACCAGCCTCAAGGGCAAGACCGGTACCGTCAAACGAGTGGCATGGTCCGATCCGATCCCGCTGGGCGAAGTCAAGGCGCTCGGCAAAGCGCTGGGCTGCTCGGTCAACGACGTCCTGCTTTCGGCAGTGGCCGGAGCGCTGCGCGCCTACTTCCGGCAGAAAGGCGAGGCCGTAGACGGCGTCGAGGTGCGCGCAATGATCCCGGTGAACCTCCGCTCGCCAAAGGACGAGGGCACGCTGGGTAACCGCTTCGGCCTCGGCACGCTGTCGCTGCCGCTGCATGAAGGCAACCCCTTCGCGCGGCTGTTCCTGGTGCGGGAGCGCATGAACGAGCTCAAGACCTCGTATCAGCCGCCGCTGACGCTCGGCATTCTGGCCGCCGTCGGTCATTCCCCGAAAATCCTCCAGCAGGAGTTTCTCGATATCCTCGCTGCCAAGGCAAGCACCGTGATGACGAACGTACCCGGGCCGAAGCAGCCGCTTTATCTCGCCGGCTCATGCCTCGAGCAGTGCATGTTCTGGGTGCCCCAATCCGGCGACATCGGCATCGGCGTTTCGATTCTGAGCTACAACGACAACGTTCAGTTCAGCCTCATCACCGACCGCCATTTCGTTCCTGATCCGGAAACCATCGCGCCGCTGTTCGCCGCCGAATTCGACAAGATGATGCTGGCGTTGCTGATGCTCGACTGGGAACAGCCCTTCGATCCCGCGCAGGTCGAGCAGCAGTTGTTCGGCGCACGGATGCCGCCGCCCCTGGTGGCCGAGAAGCCCGAAAAGTCGGCGCTGGTGAGACGGCGATCCGCAGCAAGCAGGATCAAGCCCACGGCTGCCAAGGCGCCCCCACCGCGGGCGCCGAAACCGTTCCGCAAGACGGCTTAACGTGAAACAACATGTTCGGAGCGACTGTGACAGTCGAGCGCAGCGAACCGATCAATAGCCTCCCCGCGAGGGGAGGACGGGAGGGGCGGGCCTTCAATTCGCCTTTCGCATGTCTAGTCATCAGCGGGTGGCACTCGCTGCCATGAGCGTTGACGCCTATTCCAGTTCCGACTTCGCCAGTTCGACGTCGAGACGTTCCATGGCTTCGACCGGCGTCGCGGCTGCGGCTGTTTCGTAGAGCTTGACCGCCTGATCCATCTTGCTGTCGCCGAACAGTATCACCAGCGCATTGGCGTATTCGATGCAGGCGATGGCTGAATCCGGTGCGAGTTTCAGCGCCAGGTCGAAGTGCTTCACCGCCAAGTCCTTGCTCGCACCATAGGTCAGCTTGCCAACCAACGCGCCGACCTTGTGCACTACTTCGGCATGGTAGGCGCCCAGGGCGATATGGGCCTCGGCATGCTTCGGTTCGAGCTTCAGGGCCGCGTCCAGCGCTGCCTTGATCCTGCCGCCCAGCCCGTGTGCCAGGGCGTTGAGCACCGAGATGCCCTGACTGTAGCGGCCCAGCGCGTAAGCCTGGAAGTACCAGGCGTTGGCATTCTTCGGTTGCATCCGCTGCAGTTCCTCGCAGCGCGCGGAAATCGACTGAAACAGCTCCAGTTTCCGTTGGTCGTCGTCTTCGAGGAAGGTGGCGTAAATCATGGCGGCCTTGTTGGCGGCGTTGTAGCCGTCGACGCCGGCCGCCAGCCCTGCCTCGCAGGCCTTGTGGAATTCGCCCTGATGATAGAGGCGCCATGCCTCCTGAACCGCGGCATCCGCCGGAAACGGCTCGCAATCGCCGCGATGCAGGCGCTCCCAGTTCTTCTTCAGTGCGCCATCCGGATAAACAAATGTCTTGTCCGCATGCGGAAACTTTTTCCAGGCCGCCTTTGCCATGATGGTTCTCTTCGTGTTCTCAAACAGTCAGGTAATTTTTTGATACTTCCTCGAACAGCTTGCGCGAGCGCCCCACCAGGTAGGGCGCGGCAAGCGCCATGACCTGAAACGCTCCGCGCGACAGGCTTTCAGTGTCGATCTTCCGCCGAGGATCGCTGACAAACTCGAACGACAACCAGTAAGTTGCGACCACGGTCATGTTGACGGCCAGCGCCTGTATCTCGGCGGGTGTCGCCTTCATGTCGCCGGTCGCCACCAGCCCCTTGCAGATCAGGTTCGCGGTACGGATCTTGTGCGCGACGATGCGCTTGAAATGCGTTTCGAGTATCCGGTTGCGCGACAGCAGTTCATTGATGTCACGGTAGAGGAAGCGAAACTTCCAGATGTTCTCGAACAGCAGGTGCAGAAACAGCCAGATATCCTCGACGTCCGGCGGGCGCCGCACGGGAGCCGCCAGGGTCTCGTCTATGCCGCGCTCGAAATCGGCAAACAGGGACTCGATGATCTCGTCCTTGTTGTGGAAATGGTAGTAAAGATTACCCGGACTGATCCCCATCTCGTCGGAGATCAACTGCGTGGTGACATTCGGTTCGCCGAAGTCGTTGAACAGCACCAGGGCGGTTTCCAGGATGCGCTCGCGCGTGCGGCGCTTCGGTTTTCGATCCATCAATCACCACTTTCGATACGGTGCGTCGAGGATAGCAGAAAGGCGCAACCCCTCCGTGATGGAGGCGATATCAGACGGCATGGCGCGGCTGAAGGCGCTTGATCGCCCGCGCGAGGTCGTCCAGGGTGTCGGACAGGCGCAATGCCGTCAGCCCCATCGAGCCGGCCCGCCGCCGTTTCAGCTGGCCCATGCGGCGCGCCAGCGACCGATGCGGATCGGCCAGCGCGGCGCGGTTGATCGTTACTCCGTGTCGAGCCAGCTTCGGCGCCAGCTCATCGTAGCGGCGCAGCAACTCTTCACGCGTCTTGCGGTAGGCCTGTTCGGAGAGCCGCTTGCGATCGGCATAGCTGAACATGTTGGTGAAGAACATGTCGGCATCGTCCCGGCTCGGCTCGAACAGGATGACATCCGCATCCTTGTATTGAATGTCATACTTTGCCAGACCGGCCTCCATGCGCGAATGGATGATGGCGCGGAAGGTCTGCGCGAGGACCACCGGCAGGCCGCCGTCGATCAGTTTGCGCCGCCGCAGATGCTTCTCATGCGATGCATGCATGGCATCGAAGGGGACCAGCGGATTGATGCAGATGACGAGGCGGGCCCCCGCCTTCAGCGCCACCGAGGCATGCAGCGTCTTCTTCAGCGCTCCATCGACAAACCAGTGGCCGTCGATCTCGACTGGCGGAAACAATCCCGGCAATGCGGAACTGGCCTGAATCGCGGTGGCGATCGGAACGTGATCATGTCCCGCGGAGCCGAATGCGACGGACGCTCCCGAGTCGAGGTCCGTCGCGACCAGGTACAGACGCCTCTTGAGTTGCCGGAAGTCGTTGGTCAGCCCGGGCAGCGCAAACAGCCGGCTCAGGAAGTCGTTGATCCCGGCGTTGTTGAATATCCCGGTAGGAATCGCCTGCGACAAGCGCTGAAATGAAGCCGTCAGATCCCTGCTCAGGGGACTGCGCATGTACTCCCGCAATGACTCCAGCAGCAGTGCGGGAACCGTCGCTGCGCGCTGCGAATACTCGCCGAAAGCCGGCTTGAGCAACATCTCCGGATCAAAAGGCACCTCGGCCGACTCGCTGTCGATGAACATCCGGTACATGTACGCCGGGCTCAGGCCATTGGCCAGACCGGCGGCGATGAAACCACCGGCGCTGACGCCGACATAAGCGTCAAGCTCATTGAAATCGAAACCGTCCAAAGCCTCGGACAGCGCCATCAAGGTTCCGATTTCGTAGATTGCCCCGAGCGGCCCACCTCCTGCCAGCGCCAACGCCGTGCGCGGCCCCCGGTCGGTCGGTTTCATGCCAGGCCACTCCACCGACCGCCATCAGACCCGGCCAATGCGATCTTCGTCAGGCCGCCGCCTTCGGAACCGCCCTGGCCTTGGGAGCTGCGCGCCGTACCGGCTTGGCGGCTGCACTCTTCGGCTTGGTCGCCTTGGGCGCGCCGGCGTTGAGTTTGTCCACCGCCGCCTTGAGTTCCGCAACGCGCTTGCTGAGCGTCGCGACGTCATCCTTGGTCGGTACGCCAAGACTGTGCAAAGATCGGGCGACACGCTTTTCGAATACCTGCTCGAGTTTGTCCCAGGTACCGGTGGCCTTGGCCGCCATTTCGGTGACCTTGTCCTCAGCCACCTTGCGGGTCGTCTTCTGGATCGTTTCGCCCTGGCGAACCAGTGCGTCAAATACCTTGTTGCCTTCGCGCTGCGCCTTGGCGAAAGCGCCCAACCCGGCCAGCCATATTTGCTGGGCCGATTCGCGAATGGTGGCGGAAAGCTGGCTGTCTTCGCTGATGGCTTTGAGTTTCTTTACCACGAGTTTCTTTACCATAACAATCTCCTGAATGAAGTAATCCCTGATCCCCCATGCCTCGACATCGAGGCTTGGCAGGCGCTCTGCCTGCTACAGAAACAAGTCTATCGACTCGGATTAGAGAGGTCACACTAATGTCCTGGGGACAACCCTCTGGCGTCTCGCCCTCTGTCATATTCTGACCGGGATGCCGCAGGCAGGAGACTGCGGCATGTAAGGACTATGCCGCCTTCCTCTTCCTTACAATCGCCTTGCCTGCCGCCTTCGTTGTCGGCGCTTGTCTTGAAACAATCTTCTTCGGCGCAACCGCTTTTTTGGCGGGAGCTTTCTTCGCCACGACCTCTTTTGCGACGACCTTTTTTGCGGCGACCTTCTTCGCCACGACCTTCTTCGCCACGACCTTTTTTGCCACAGCCTTCTTCACCACAGCCTTTGCGGGACTGGCGCTGCTCGAACCCTTCCAGGTCAGTCGCGCCTTTTTAGCGAGGGCCACGACCTTGGCAATGTCTTCGTCGCTGTACACGCCCTTGACACCCGATATCGCCGCCAGCTTCATGCCGTGCTTGATGCCGAGCTTGTAGATCTCCTTGACCTTTTCCCACTCGGTGTCGCGGCCGATGGTGAATACCTCGAACCGACCTTCCAGCGCCAGCACGATGGTTTCCGCCAGGCAGGCGTAGATGACGTTCTTCGGCAGGCCGATGGACTTCAGGCCTTTGACCTGGGTCGGCAGCTCGATTTCGCCCGATTCGATCACCAGCACATCCGGACGCTTGGCCACCTCCTCGGCGGGCAGGTCCAGCGGGCGCGCGACGTCGGTAATGACGCAACCCGGCTTGACCTTCATGATGTCCAGGATCTTCTTGCCGGCGCCCGACGTGGACGTCACGATCATGTCCATGTCAGCCAGCAGGCTGTCGTAATCGGTCGACGAGGTGACCTTGGCGTCCGGCGTGTCCAGCAGGATGGAATCCCTCAGTTCATTGAGCTTCTTCATGTCGCGACCGGCGATGACGACTTCGTCGAAGGCCATGGCCAGCAGGCGCGCGCTGACCGAGCCGATGGAGCCCGTGGCGCCGATCACCATGGTCTTGGCCGGCACTTTCTTGCTACCCTTCTTTGCGGTTATCAGCCCCATGCGCCGCATGGCGTCGGCCGCCGCCCACAGTGCGCCCGATGCGGAGTAGCTGTTGCCGGTGGTGATCGGAATGCTCGCCCGTCGCGCCACCGTAATGCCTGCATCGCCCACCACCTTGGTGAAGGCCCCCAAGCCCATTAACTGGGCTCCCATGCCTTCCGCAATCTTTGCGGCATGCAGCAAACGCCTATAAGTGAATTCGGGGCTGTGCGACAGCATTTCCTTGGGTGTTCCACCCACTGAAATCAGCCAGCCCTCGGCCTCGGCGCCCGTGGGCGAGATGATGTTGCTCATCTTGCAATAGACCATCGGCGGCAGGTAGGCAGCGAGTGTCTCCACCCCGTCCATGATGAGCTTGGGCGTGGCCTTGGGAAACGGATAGCCCTTCTTGATGTACTCCTGGCTTAGCGGATGTACGACAAAGGCAAAACGGCGGATGTTGCGGAAATGCCCGGTGGGGTGGAGCAGGCGCGGCTTGATGTCGAGCTCGTGGATGATTTCCTCGAAATCGTGGTCCGAGAGTTCCGATTCCGGCTTTCCCGTCGCTGCAAGAATCATGGCGGTGATGGTGCTGATGCCCACCACCCTGTCGAAAAGCTTTGGCGAAACGTCCACCACCAGATTGACTTTGTGCTTCGCAAAAAAAGCCATCGCTTCGTCATCGATGGCCGAAGAAATGAGGGTCTTGCCCTCCAGGTTGCCGCCGGAGGCAACCGCCTGGATTTCGCGGAAGGTACCCACGATGACGTGGGACTTGGCCACGGCATTGGCGACGATCCTGTTCTTCACGGTCCTCAACACGGTTTTCAGGAAGTCTCCTGGCACGATGTCGGGAATGAGCTCCTTGCCCTTGGCGTAAAGTTCAAGTTGATCCAGCGAACCCAGCAGCAGAGGCGAACCCGCCTGGAATACCGGATCCGCAAAGCTGAGATTCTTGGTGTAATCGGACAGCGCGACCGCCATGTCGTAGTTGCGCATTCCGGAAAGGAACAGGACCAGGTTGTTGTTGAAGTAATGGCCCAGCTCCTTCTGCACATGGCGTATGGCGCGCACTTGCAGCAGTCGACGCAAGCTGGCGCCCGTGGTGACCGGTACCCGCGTCACGACCTGCATCAGTCGCTGCGATTCCTTGTTGACCACCGTGCGCAACCCGACATGGTAGTGATCCGGCATGTCGCTCAAGGCGATCGCATCCGCGTTGGCTTGCTGGCGGCGCATCAGCTCCCATGCCTTGCTGCCGTCCTTGTCGGCACCCAAGCGCTGGACCGAGAATTCCTGGCCCAAAAACCTTGTCTTGAATTCAAAGTCCTTCTTGGATGATCCCAAGGTCACGGTAATCACTTTTTTCATAACATCCACCCTCATCAATTAGCGTGAAATAACTCGTTCGAAGCGACTGGTGATAGCCGAGCATAGCGAGCTGACCAGAAGCCTCCCCGGGAGGGGAGGATGGGAGGGGCGGGTCTTCAATTCGCCTTTCGCACGTTTCATCATCAGAGCTACCGTGTCACTGCAGCATTAAAGTTTGATCGAACATCAACCCGTTTATGCATCGGGATGACGGGCACTAAGCATTCTTCCTTGCGCGCCGCGCCGGTTTCTTCGCGGCAGCGGCGGGCGGCAACACCTGGCGAATGATGTCTTCGCAAACGGCTTGCGTCATGTAGCGTGGCACCGGATAGCCCGTGTGGGCTTCATGGCATGCGGCTTCGGCCAGCTGCGGAATGTCGGACGCCTTCAGTGCCGCCAGGAAGGTCGGTATCCCGAGATCAAGGTTGAGCTGGTCCACCGCATCGAGAAACTTCTGCGCCAGCGCATCGTCCCCTTCATTCTCCCGGCCAAGCTTGGCGCGCACTGCCAGCAAGGCCAGCCGGTCGGTGATGGCCGGCAGCGAATACTTCAGAACCAGGGGCAACATGATGGCATTGGCCAGGCCATGGGGGGTGTGGTATTTGCCGCCAAACTGATGGGCAATGGCATGCACATAGCCGACATTGGCGCGGGTGAAGGCCAGTCCTGCGTAGGTAGCCGCGAGGGCCATCTTCTCTCGCGCTTCGAGGTTCATCCCGTCGCTGTACGCCACTCGCAGGTTGTCGAATATCAGCCCGACCGCCGACAGGGCCATGTCATCCGTGTAGGGGTTGGCCCACTTGCCGACAAAGGCTTCAATGGCGTGCGTCAGCGCATCGATGCCTGTCGCCGCGGTGATATGGGGCGGCAGCCCGGTCATCAGGCAAGGATCGAGCGCCGCCATCTTCGGCACCAGGCGCGTATCCACGATCACCAGCTTGGTATGGTTTTCCGGATCCGAGATGACGGCGGCAACGGTCACCTCCGAGCCGGTGCCGGCGGTGGTGGGAACGGCGTAGATCTTGACCGGCGTATGCAGGCCCTTGAAATAGCCGGCCAACTCGCGCAGCGTTTTGCCGGGATTGGAGACTGCCGCCGCAATGGCTTTGGAGGCATCCATCGAGGACCCACCGCCAAATGCCACGATGGCATCGCAGCCGTGTTCCCAATAAAAATCGATCCCTTGTTCAATCAGGGGGATCGGTGCGTCAGGCGTGATGGCGTCGAATACCACGTACTCTGCCCCCCCCGCAGTCAGGGCGTTGGTCAGGTCGTCGAGCAACCCAAGCTTGGAGATGATGCTGTCGGTGACGATGAGGATCTTGGCGTGGCCAAACCCGGCAATGGTTTGCCCCAGCCGGCCGCTGGAACCCGGTCCCACCATGATCGTCGGCTGCGGTATGGGCAGGAAGCGCACGGCCAATCCGGCGCCGCGCATGGCTGCACTCAGTGCCGTGGTGCGAAGCGACTCGCTCAGAAAATCGGATATCAAAAGAACTCTCCTTTACCTTCCCGGAATTTCAACTCTATCACCCAACATCGGGCTGCGCTCGATTCGTGGCCTTGGCCAGGTCGGCGCGGACCGCCAGCGGCATCAGCGTGCATCGGCGCGAATCATCTCGGCGGCCTTTTCGCCGATCATCAGGGTCGGTGCAGTGGTATTGCCGCCGATCAGCGTCGGCATGATCGAGGCATCGACCACGCGCAGGCCTTCGAGTCCATGCACGCGCAGCCTCGAGTCGACCACCGCCAGCGCATCGCTGCCCATCTTGCAGGTGCCGACCGGGTGATAGATGGTGTCCGAACGCGTCTTGAGTTCTTCGCGGATGGCGTCGTCGGACGTTATCCCCGCGGAGTACACCTCGCCGCTGCGGATACCCGCCAGAACCGGCGCATCCATGATCTTGCGGGTGAGCTTGAAGCCATCGACCATGGCATCGAGATCGTCGGGATGGTCGAAGAACTTCGGATCGATAGTGGGAGCAGCCACCGGATCGGCGCTGGCGAGACTCACCGTGCCGATGCTCTTCGGCCGCAGCAGGCAGATATGGCAGGAATAGCCGTGGCCCATGTGCAGTTTGCGCGCATGGCTGTCGATCATGCCGATCACGAAGTGAAGCTGGAATTCCGGCGCCGGCGAATCCGGGAAACGTCGCAGAAAGCCTCCGCCCTCGGCGCCGTTCGACGTCATCATGCCGGTGCGTTCCCTGCGGTAGCGGCCGATTTCCTTCATCAAGTGCAACGAACCGCCAAGGGAGATGCCGAGCAGGTCGAGGGACTTGGCCCGGTAGTTGAAAACATAGTCGGGATGGTCCTGCAGATTCTTCCCCACGCCGGGGAGATCGTGGATCACGGGGATGCCGAAAGCTTGCAGTTCGGCGCCGGCGCCGATTCCCGAAAGCATCAGCAACTGGGGCGATTGCAGCGCACCGGCCGTCAGGATCACCTCGCGCTTCGCCTGGAACGTTTGGACGTCGCCGCCTTGCAGGAATTCCACGGCGCTGGCGCGTTTGCCCGTGAACAGGATGCGTCGCGCCCGCGCCTGCGTGATCACCGTCAGGTTGGGACGGCCGGCCAGATGCGGAGTCACATAGGCGCGCGCCGCATTCCAGCGTTCGCCGTTCTTCTGCATGACCTGATAGATGCCGATGCCTTCCTGGTCGGCGCCGTTGAAGTCGTCGATCAGCTTGAATCCGGTCTGGCGGGCCGCCTCGAGATAGATTTCCTGGAAGGGATTCATCGAGCGCAGATTCGCCACGTTGAGCGGCCCGCCCTGCCCGTGGTACTCGCCGTTGAAATTCTCGTTGTGCTCCGATTTCCTGAAATACGGCAACACCTCGCGCCAGGACCAGCCCTCGTTGCCCAGCGCGGCCCAGTGGTCGTAATCCCAGGGATGGCCGCGCGTATAGACCATCGCGTTGATCGAGGTCGAGCCACCCATTGCCTTGCCGCGCGGCACGTAACCGCGCCGACCGTTGAGACCCGGCTGCGGAACGGTTTCAAAGGCCCAGTTGTTGATCGGCGTCGGCAGCATCAGAGCGGTACAGAAGGGCACCTTGATCAACATCTGATCATCGCTCTTCCCCGCTTCCAGCAGACACACGCTGACAGCGGGATCTTCTGAAAGACGCCCCGCCACGGCACAACCTCCGGCGCCGCCGCCCACTACGATGTAGTCGAATTCTTTCATGATTTTTCCGATCTTCCCAAAATCAAACCGATGGTTCGAGCGCTTCGAACAATTTGCCCAGCAGCCGGGGCGAAAAGGCCATGCCCAGATGGCTGACGCCGCCGATGGCGACATTGGTCGCTCCTTCCAGCGTCGAACAGGCCTGCTGCGGAAACACGTAGTTGTCGTGGCAACTGTAGATCGACACCGAAGCCGGCGGCAACGGCGCCGCCAGCGCGCCCAGCCAGGGACTGCCGATACGCATCTGGCGCGCATTCGGGCCCAGGCCCAGGCGCGCCAGCAGGGTCCCCTGATGCGGCGAGCCCAATGTGATCAGGCGCGCCACCTTTCCGCTGCCATGGCGACGCAGATAGGCGCGCGACGCCAGGCCGCCCATGCTGTGGCCGACCAGGATCACCTGCGGCGCGCCGGTGGCGGCCAGCACCTCGTCGATGCGCCGGGCGATGCCTTCCGCATAGGCATCGATGTCCGAGAAGACCGGCTCCAGGCTGTGCGTCGCCACGGTCCAGCCGGCGGCTTCGAGCCGCGGCCGCAGCCAGAACCAGAAGCCGCGGTTGCACTGGTAGCCGTGAATCAGCAGCACCGGCAGGCGACCGGTGGCGGACTTCGCCAAGCGATCCGGACCCAGCCAGAAGGATTCAAACGGCTGGATCACCGAGAACAGCACGACAAAGCCGAGATATTCTTCGAGTACCGTGCGCAAGGCACCGAAAGGCCCGATGCGCAGTTCGGGCGGGACGGCGCCACGGCCCTGCAGCATGAGAGCGAAAGTCAGCGCCACGATGAACAATCGCCCACCGAAGAAGCCTGCCAACGCGAGACCGACTGCCTGCGGTGGCGTCCAGCCGGCATGCCCGACCAGCCACCAACCGAGCAGGAAGTAGCCCAGCAGTTCACCGAGCAGAAGCCAGCGGAATTGCCGTGCCGCCATCGCCGACTTTCAGCGAATCAGGAACTTGGTGAGGCGCTCGAACAGCGCGCCGTAGGGTGGATTGAACAGCGACATGCCGTTCAGCCAGGACTGGTAGAACACCGCCTTCTGCTTGGTGAAGGTCTTGAAGCCTTCGATGCCGTGGTAATGCCCCATGCCGCTGGGCCCGACGCCGCCGAAGGGCAGCTCTTCCTGTGCGATGTGCAGAATGGTGTCGTTGATCGTCACGCCGCCCGCCACGGTTTCGTTCAGCACGCGGTCGCGGCGGCCGGCATCGTTCTCGAAGCAGTACAGCGCCAAGGGGCGCGGACGCTGGTTCACATAGGCAATCGCCGCGTCGAGGTCCTGGTAGGGCAGCACCGGCAAGAGCGGGCCGAAGATCTCGTCCTGCATTACGCGCATTTTGTCGTCGACGTTCAGCAGTGCCAGCGGCGGCAGCTTGCGCCGCGCATCGTCGGCCGTCGCCGTCGACAGCGGCTCGATCTTCGCGCCGCGCTCTAGTGCGTCGGCGACGTAGCCCTGCAGGCGTTGGTAGTGGCGGTCGTTGACGATCGCAGTGTAGTCCGGCGTGGTCGCCATGGCCGGGAAGCATTTCGCCACCACCGCGCGCGCCGCGTCGACGAAGGCCTGTTCGCGGCCGGCCGGCACCAGCACGTAGTCGGGCGCGATGCAGGTCTGCCCCGCATTCAACAGCTTGCCGACCATGATGCGCTCGGCGGCCTTTTCCATCGAATAGTCGGGACCGACGATCGCCGGCGACTTGCCGCCGAGTTCCAGCGTGACGGGCGTCAGGTTGTCCGCCGCCATGCGCATGATGTCGTGGCCGACCTTGGTCGAGCCGGTGAACAGCAGGTGGTCGAAGGGCAGGCGCGCGAAATCGGCGCCGACCGTCGCATCGCCCAGCACCACCGCGACATCGTCGGCGGCGAAATACTTCGCCACCAGTTCGGCCAGCAACTCACCGGTGCGCGGCGTGAATTCCGACATCTTGATCATCACCCGGTTGCCCGCCGCCAGTGCCGCCGCGAGCGGCGATACGGCAAGGAACAGCGGGTAGTTCCACGGCACGATGATGCCCACCACGCCCAGCGGCTGCGGGATGATGCGCGCCCGCCCGGGGCGGAACCAGATCGAGGCCGACTTGCGCTGCGGCTTCATCCAGCCGCCGAAGTGGGAACGGGTGTGGCGGATCGATTCGAGGCTGGGAAAGAGTTCCAGCAGCCGGGTTTCGTGCGCGGAGCGGTGGCCGAAATCGGCCGAGATCGCCGTGACGAAGCGCTCGGCGTTGTCATGCACCAGCGCCGCCAGCGCGTCCAGCCGCGCCTGCCGCGCGCTGCGCTCCACCTGCGCGTTGCGCCGGGTTGCGGCGTGCATGGCTTCGAATACTCGCTTGAATGCTGTAGCGTCTGCTACCGGGTCGATCGCGTTCATTCCAGGCTCCTCCTGCATGGGCACAGCGTATTTTGTCAGTTTATGCGTCGATAAGGCCATGGATTAGGCAAGGCACTCTAACGAGCCCACAGCGGCAGGATGGATAATTCGTTTTATGGACGAGGAACTCGACAAGGAAGCCATCGGCCACGAACTGGCGGCCTGCATCGCCGAGGCGCGCGAACTGCGCGCCGCGCGCGCGGCCGACCCCCATCCCGAAGACTTCCCGCGGCTGAAGGAGTGGCAGGCGGCGCGGCTCGCCCGAAGCTATGCCGACCTGCTCGCCAGCGAACGCTACAACCCAGCGGCGGCGTTCTTCCTCAGCGACCTCTACGGCCCCAAGGATTTCCGCACCCGCGACGAGGAACTGGCGCGCGTCGTGCCCCTCATGGTGCACATCCTGCCGGCCAAGGCGCTGCTGACCCTGCTCGAAGCGGTGAAGATGGACACGCTCTCCGAATCACTGGACAGCGCCATGGTGCTGGCCCTGCGCAAGGTCGGCAAGAACAGGAAGATCGACTGGCCCGCCTATGTCGCCGCCTATCGCACCTGCGACCGCAGGAAAGACCGCGAAATGCAGATCGCCCTGATCGACAAGATCGGCAAGACGCTGGACCGCCTGACGCGCATGCCGCTGATCCGCTATTCGCTCAAGCTGATGAACGGCCCCGCCCACCTGGCCGGGCTCGGCGCCCTGCACTCCTTCCTGCAACGCGGATACGACGCCTTCAGCGACATGAAGGGCGCCGACGAGTTCCTGGAGATCGTCATCGAACGCGAGACGGCGCTGATGAAGGAGATGTTCGCGAATCCGAACGCGAGGGATCCGGAGTAGCGGCTACACAAAAACTCGGCGCTGGCGGTACGGCGAGGAACAGCCCCAACAACAATCAGTCCGTCAACGCAGCCTGCCGAATAGCTTCGGTAGCCCATTGATTCAGGCTCTGCCCGTGGGCCGCGGCGGCGATGGCGGCGGCTTCGTGGGTCGCGGGATCGACGCGCAGCGAAAACTTGCCCGAGAAGTGCTTGCGCGGCTCGATGCCGCGCCGTTCGCAGGCTTCCAGGAACACGCGCAGCGAAGCCTCGCCATCTTTCTTCAAGCCCTTCACGTCGGCCGCGTAGAAATCCGCGCCGCCGTTCAGGCCCACGAATTCACCCCGGAACATCTGGATGTCCGGGTCGAAAGCGATGACCGCCCGATAGCCTTTGATCGTCATGGTGTTCATGGTTTGACTCCGTTCTCTTCCAGCCATTTCCGGATCGCGGCCACCGCGCCCTTGTCCGTATCCGGCGATGGATGGGGGCGATGAAACACCCGTACCAGTCCGAACAGAAACACCTCGACGCGCGAACCTTCGCGCTCCCCGATTTCCGCGCCAAGCTCCCGGAACAGCGCCTCGATGTCAGTCCAGCGAACATTCGCCGAAACAGGCCGGGCAAAGATCAGTTCCAGAGTGCGCTGGCATTTGCGTTTCATTTGTGGATGGTATCAGATACTGACACCACAATACAAGGACTGCGCCCCGACTGTTGGCCGCACCGTCAAGGGGACGGGAAAGTCGGCGCTGGCGGTACGGCGATCGGAACCGCCGGGGCGGCTGGCACATCGACGAGCACCTGCTGCGCGACGGCGTAGAACTTCTTGCGCTCGTCCATGCCGTTGTAGCCGCCGTTGATGGTGATGCCGCTGTACTCCACCGGCGAGACATCGATGATGTTGCGCCGGTACTTCTTCTTCAGCACGTCGCTGTCCGCGTGGTTGGCGACGTCGTTGAGCCCGCGCGTCTGCCAGAACTCGCAGGCGCTCCAGACCGCAAACTCCGGTTGTTCGAGCAGTTCCGGGTTGTTGATGAACAAGTCGCGCCGACCCTTCTTGATGCCCAGCTGCAGGTAGTTGGCCCGCCCGGTAGTCTGGAAAATGCCGCGCCCCTTGAAGCGCATACCGTCGCCCGGCTGCGTATTGCCGAGATCGACGCGTCCCTCATAGGCACGGCCCGACGCATACTCGCGCAGCGTCTTGAAGTGATCCGTCTCGTGGCAGGCCTGGGCCAGGAAGTGGCAGTACTCCTGCGGCGTATCGATTTCGTAGAGCGGACAGGTCGCATTCAGCCACTCGGCAAGGCCCGGCATCAGTCGCGTGGCGCGGCCGGCGATGGCGGCGAGATGTTCGGGAGTGATGAGGTAGGGCATGTTCGCTCCGAGATAGCCACCTGAAAGTCGGCGCTGGCGGGACGGCGATTCGGGCTGTCAGAGAATCAAATCAAGCTGACCCCCAATGGTTCAATCGCTTCAGACTAGCCCTCTACCGCGTTGAACTCCAACTCACGGTTCATTCCTATCGAGATATTCCATACACAGACGTCGGGATAGCCCGACGCAAGAGCAATGATCGCGTTCCGATTCGCTGGTGAGATCATCGGCCCCAAATAGATTGCCGCCAACTCTTTCGCATTGAACTTGTAATCGGTAAATGGGCCAGTATCAGTCGGGCGCTTAAACGATGTCATTCTCCATTCTTTCTCGTAACTCCAGTCCGGTGCCTTTGTGTATGTGGCGACATCGAGCATCGTCTGTATCGAAAGCTCGCTCTGCAGCATCAATAGTCCGGCCCAACCGTCGGCGCTATATACGGCTGGCTTCGCAATTGGATACGTTACTGGTTTTGCCGCGAGCCAAGGACTATCAAGCTCATCATCGCATCGGAATTCCAACACCACGCCTCTGTACTGGTCAGCATAGTGATACCACATAGCCAGATGCGCCGGACTCTCCGTTAGGCACAGGATTCGAAAGTCAGGAAGCCATGATCTCCACATAGAGCGCAACTCCTCCATGCTGGCACCACTGGGACGAAGTGAGGATGCTGTCTCTTTCAAACCATCAAGCAGGTCAGCTCTCAATTCCGGTGAAATTCCCTTTTTTACCAAATCAATCAGCACACGCACTCGTGGCTCTAGCCCCGAAGTGTCCTGGGGCGGACGGTCAATCAGATCCGCCAAGCGTCGGGCAATTGCCTGGACTATGTCGGCAGGCGTCAGGCCAAACGACATCTCACGAGGAACATCAAACGGGTCATTGAAGAGAACCGGCGAACTCCATCTAAGGGTTCGACTCGCCAAGACAGCGATCGCGGTGGCAGCTTCCGTGTACTTGAAAAAGCTCTGCCGTTCATGGGTACGATTGGGGGAACGCATAACGAGATTTAGACCAAAAAGGGACAGTTTCGAGTCTGTATCGGGTTCAGGAGTAAAGGGATCGGATTTGAATCCATTTTTGGCCTTGCCTACCCAACCGGAATTAGACGCCTCATTCCGATTTATGACAAGCGCTAACCGCCCTTGAGTTCCAGCGGCAGCCCCGCCGCGACGAATGTAACGCGCTGCGCGATGCGGGCGATGGACTGGTTCAGCCGTCCGGCATCGTCGACATAGAGGCGCGTCGCGGCGCCGAGCGGCACTATCCCGAGGCCGACTTCGTTGCTGACCAGGATGATGCGGCCGGGGAGATGCGGCAGGCAGTCAAGCAGCGCCGAGGTTTCGAAGGCCAGCAGCGGGCAATTCACTTCTTCGCCGGCTTCGACCTGGCGCGCGGCGTTGCCGGCGTAGAGCAGATTGGTCAGCCACAGCGTCAGGCACTCCACCAGCAGGCAGCGATCCGGCGCGGCGTGGGTGGTCAGCGCCGCGGCGAGGTGCAGCGGCTCTTCGACCAGCCCCCAGTGCTGCGCCCGGCGCGACTGGTGGTGGGCGATGCGCCGCGCCATTTCCTCGTCGCCGGCTTGCGCCGTGGCGATGTAGGTCACGGCGAGGCCGGATTCGGCCGCGCGCTGCTCCGCCAGTGCGCTTTTGCCCGAGCGGGCGCCGCCAAGAATGAGTTCGATCATGGCCGGATTATTGCAGAAGCCGGCGCCAGGCCGCATAATCCGCGGCGATTCGGTGGAGGCGCATTGGGCAGCACGGCCTCCAGGGAACACGGTGCGGGGTCATTCCCAATTCCGTGGCGGGCCCGCCGCTGTAACCGGGGACGACGCTTGCACGAAGCCACTGGGCGAATTTTCCCGGGAAGGCGCAAGCGAAGGACGATCCGGAAGCCAGAAGACCGACCGATGATTTTCAACAGCCCGTGGCGCGGGCTTGTTTCGCGTTTGGACGCGCGAGGCAAGGCCGCGTTGCGCTTGAAAGGATGAATCGGATGCATTCCCCGCAGAACACTTCCCGCTTTGAAATTGCCGCGCTCGATCGCGCCATGACGGACGACCTGCAGCGCAAGATCGACCAGAAGACCAAGCCGCTGGGCGCGCTCGGCCGCCTCGAAACTCTCGCGCTGCAGCTCGGCCTGATCCAGCGCAGCCTGTCGCCGCAAGTGATCAATCCGCATGTGCTGGTCTGCGCCGGCGATCACGGCGCGGCGAAGGCCGGCGTCTCGGCCTTTCCGCAGGAAGTCACCTGGCAGATGGTGGAAAACTTTCTTGCCGGCGGCGCGGCGATCAACGTGCTGGCAAAGCAGGCCGGCATGACGCTGGTGGTGGCCGATGCCGGCGTGGCGCACGAGTTTGGTCCGCGTGAAAATCTCGTCGATGCAAAAGTCGGCGCTGGCGGTACGGCGAATTATCTCGACGGCGCGGCGATGAGCGCAGCCGAATGCGCCACGGCGATGGCGAATGGCGCGAAGCAGGTGCGCGAGTTTGCCGCCGCCGGCTGCAACGTGCTGGCTTTTGGCGAGATGGGCATCGGCAACACCGCCTCGGCCTCGCTGATCACCCACTGCATCACCGGCCTGCCGCTGGCGGACTGCGTCGGACGCGGCACCGGGCTGGACGATGCCGGGCTGGAACGCAAGCGTGCACTGCTGGAACAGGCGCTCGCCGCTTGGCCGGAACGGCCACCAATCAGTCACCTCCCCCTCGCGGAAGGGGGCGAAGGCGGGGTTTCGCTGAGCACTGCTCAGCGCCGCCGTAGCCGGTTGGCTGTGCAAAGCCAACCGTGGACGGCCGGGAGGGGGAGCCCACACTTGGGCAAAGCCGAAGCGGGTCAAGACGCCTTGCGCGTATTGACCCGCTT
>JAUXUK010000019.1 GCA_030680805.1 Sulfuritalea sp.
CTCGTAGGCATCCTTGTGGCAATCGCCGCAACTCGCGGTGATCGCCAGCTTGGCCTTGTCGGTGGAACTGCCAACGATGTCGTGGGTGGTGTGGCAATCGGAGCAGACGGCGGTCTTGAAGTTCTTCTTTTCGGTGGCCTCGCGGCCGTGTGCCGACGCCGTCCAGTCTTCCAGATGGTCCGTGTGACAGGTCTCGCCGCACACAGTGGGTACGGTAAGGTGCCAGTCCTTGCGCTCCTGCGTGCCGCGCGGCGGCACGTCGAAGCTGTGTACGTCGTGACAATCGCTGCAGATGGCCATCTGCTTGGTGGGATCATCCTTGTCCGGCTTGGCGTGGAAGGATTTCTGGTAGGCCGCAACGTTGTCGGCGACGATGCCCAGCCGCGGCTTCTCGGCGACCTTGCCGTCCTTCTTCGTGGCCTCCCACAGGTCGAGATGGCATTGCGCGCATTCAACCTTCTTGACGCCAGCCGGCTTCTGGTGCGGCGTGACACTGTCGATGATGTCCTTGTGGCAGCCGACGCACTCCATTTTGGCGTGCACGCTCTTGGCGTACTTGTCCGGACCGACGGTCTTGACGTCGCGCTTTTCGCCATTGCTGGCGAGCATTTCCAGCTTGCCCTTCTTGCCGTCGTGGCAAGTCTGACAGGTGGCGTTGTCCAGCTTCTGCGCGGCAGGCGCAGTGCCCTTGGTGCTGGCGGCCTGGGCGGCTCCGCTGCCCAGGCTTCCGGCCAGGCTGACTGTCGCCGCCACAACCCACGCTGCAAACTTGTTGGTACGCATGATCGTCTTTCCCGATGGCAGGTGATTTCAGGCGGCGCGCTCGGCGTCCGGCCTTGCGCGCAGATACTCGCCGGCCGGACCGCTGCGAGCGGGCGACGGACCGGCGCCTTTACGGGGTCAGCGCGACAAAATCCACTGCGCCAGGTTGCTCAGCTCTTTCGGGTCCCGGGTCTCGATGTTCTTGTGATCTTCTTCGGTGCCGTCTTCGAGCTTGACCTTCGGCCCGGTGGTCATTTGCTTGATGGCCTCCTTCTCGCCGAGTTTCTTTTCCTTGTACTTTGCGGCGATCTTCTGATACGAAGGGCCTTTCTTGCTCTTGGCGACGTCGTGGCACTTGAAGCAGTCATTCTTCTTGGCCAGCGCCCTGGCGGCCGCTTCATCGACTTGGGCATGCGCAGGCGCCAATCCGGCCAAGGCGAAAATCAGCGATCCGGTCAGCAGCAGGGTGGTTTGGGTTTTCATGGTTCGACTCCGAAAAAGTTGCTGAAAAAAGTCTGTGTCGCCAATCAAGACAAGGTCGGTCTGGCAACTTGACAAGAAACCGCCGGACATGCCGGCGGTTTGGATTTCATGCAAAGCCTCTGCTATAGATTCTTTGTGTCATGGCAGGCGGCGCCGCAAGAGTTGGTGTAGGGGATCGGCATCGCCCGGCCCGGCTCCACACCCTTGACGCCCTTGTTGTCCTTGCGCGGAACATCATAGACGTGCGAGCTGATGTCGTTGACCCAGTAGTTCTTGCCGTCCTTGTTGAGCAGGCCCTTGCCGAAGCCGGCGCCGGTTTGCGCGGTCTTGGCGTTGTGGCAGTCGATGCAGGTGATTTTGGCAGGATCAACCGTGCACTTGGCCTTGTCCGCCAGATGCTCTTTCATGTCGTCGCGATTCTTGTGGCAGGCGGTGCACACCTCGGACGTCTTCGGATCGTGCTTCAACTGATGCAGCGATTTACCGTTGCCATGAGGATCGTGGCAGTCGGAGCAGGCTACCAGCTGGGTGCCGTTGCGATACTTCTTCGCCTTGATCAGATCCGAGTAGGGCTGGTGGTGGCTCTTGGAATGCAGCCCGTCCGCCCAGAAGTCGGCGTCCTTGCCATCCGGTCGGGTGGTGTATTCCTTGAGGAACTTGTTGCGCGAGGTGCCCGGCAACATCATCTTGTTGTCCTTGTTGACCGGTTGGTCGTTGTTGAGGAAGCCCTGGGGCCGGCTGTGGCACTGGCCGCACAGGACATCGGCGCGTTCCGCCGACAGCTTGTTGGGGCTGACAATGGTAGCCGGCATGTCGATCTCTTTTGCCTTGTCGTGTACCGAACCGGGGCCGTGGCAGGTCTCGCAGCCCAGGTTGAGCTCGTTGGGCTTGCCGTCGCCGTCGATGTCCATCTCGCCGTTGCGATCGTTGACGGCGCCGGCGATGTAGTCGCCCTTGGCGTTCTTGGTCAGCGTGTAGCCGGCGTAGTGGCAGGACGCGCATTCCTTGTCGAAGGACTTGGCCTGCGGCGGATCGGTCAGTTTTTTGTTCTGCTCGTTGAAGAACCAGTCGGCGTGGTAGTCGCGCCAGGGCTTGCGGGTCCGGTCGGCAAAGCTGTCATCGCCGTTCTGGTTGAACTGCACGAAGGGGAACAGGTTGGCGCCGACGCGCACCAGATAGCGCTGCTTGTAGAGGCCGCCGCCGTAGGTCATCTCGATCGTATAAATGCGGGCCGGGTCCTTGGGGTCCCTGGCGTTCTCGGCGCGGAACTTCAGTTTGCCGTCGCTATCCTTGTAGAAGGTGGCGGTGAAGCTGACCGATGAGGCATCGGCGGGCGCCTTGGTGCTGATCTGGTACTTGTCGAAGCCGCGCGCCTTGTCGAAGCCGTAGAACCAGAACTTGGTGCCGGCCATCAGCTTGTCCAGGCCCTTGTTGAATTCCGGGAAGCGGGAATGGTCCTGCAGCTTGCTCGGCTTGCCGACGACGGTCATGCCCAGCCGGTGCAGGGTCTTGGTAATGTGCTTCTGGTCTTCGTGGCATTCGATGCAGGCGGTGCTGCCGATGTACTTGGCATCGGGCGGCACGTTGCCGGAAATCTTGATCAGCATCGGCGCGGCACCCAGTTCATCGGTGCCCAGAGCCTTGCGCGACTTGTCGCCACCCGGCAGGTACTTGCTGGTGGCGGGTTCGACATAGACGAAATACTTGCCGCCGGGCACATCAGCAAAGCTGAACTCGCCCTTGGCATTGGTCTTCGTATTCAGGTAGCGGCCACGATTGGCGGCCAGACTGTCTTCCAGCGGCTCGTCGTTCGCGGAATCCGCCTTGACCTGGATCGGCGTTTTGCCCATCTCGGCCACGTCGTTGGCGGGAATCAGCCAGACCGTGGCATCAGCCACCTTGAGGAAGGTTTCCTTGCTGCCATCCTCGACCACGCCCTTGAACGACACGTTCGGGTAGGTCTTGACTTGCGTACAGCCGTACATCAGGAGCACGGAGGCGAGCGCCAGCAGAGTCCCGGTTATGGTTTTTTTCATCATGATCCCCTTATTCGCATTGACGTCACTGCCAAGGAAGACGCAATTTCCATACCAATCGGCATGCATATCATCCATCCAGGCCTGTTAGGCAATTGCAGCGCTGGCACTCCTTAGTCTGTCGCGAAACAACGACACCTGTCGCTATTCGGTGACAATGCCCCAGCGTTTCATGCGGACGTAGAGATTTTGTCGGGGAATGCCGCTCAGGCGCGCGGCCTCGGACACATTGCCCCCGGCGGTGGCGAGCAGACGTCGAAAATAGTCGCGCTCGAAATCGCCGCGCGCATCCTGATAGGCCAGCGCGGTCGTGGCTGCCGTTGCGCCGGCGAACTCGGTTCTGATGGACGGCTCACCGCCCGGCAACATATGCAGGGTATCGATCGGGCCGCCCGTGTGGAGCGCCACCGCACGCTCGATGCAGTGCTGCAGTTGCCGCACATTGCCCTTCCAGCGGCAGCTTTCCAGCGCCTGCAGGGCAGCGGGCGTGAGCGGCCCGCAGGTCTTGCCGAATTTTGCGTTGTAAAAATCCAGAAAATGCGTGGCCAGCGGCACGATGTCGCCGGTGCGCTCGCGCAGGGGTGGCATGGTTACCGATACCACCGCGATGCGGTAGTAGAGGTCTTCCCGAAACCGGCCGGCCTTGACCTCGGCAAGCAGGGGTCGATTGGTGGCGCAGATCAGGCGAAAGTCGGCCTTGCGCGGCTCCGTGCTGCCGATGCGGGTGAAGCTGTGGTCCTGCAGCACGCGCAGCAGGTTGCTTTGCAGCTTCGGACTCATGTCGGCGATTTCGTCGAGGAACAGGTTGCCGCCGTGCGCTTTCTCGAAGTAGCCGGCATTGGCCTGGCCGGCTCCGGTGAAAGCGCCTTTTTCATGGCCGAACAGTAGGCCTTCCAGCAGGGTTTCCGCCAGCCCGCCGCAATTGACCTCAAGGAAAGGCTTCGTGGCGCGCGTGCTCAGCGCATGGATCATCCTGGCGGCAAGTTCCTTGCCCGTGCCGCTTTCGCCTTCCAGCAGGACCGTGGTGTCGAGGCCGGCGACCTGGCGGATCTGGCCGAGCACCCGCTCCATGGCGGGTGACTGGCCGATCACGGCGACTGTGGCGTCGCCCGCGTCAAGGCGTGCGCGCAGGCCGTCGATCTCGCGGTAGGCGCTGTCCAGTTCCAGCGCCTTGCCGATCACGGCTTCGAGCGATTCGAGGTCTTCGAAAGGTTTGGTCAGGTAGTCGAAAACGCCTTCGCGCACTGCCGCGACCGCATCGCGGACATCGGCAAAGCCGGTCATCAGGATGCCCACCAGTTTGGGGCGCCGGGCGCGGAATTCGCGCAGCAGTTCGATGCCGTTGTCCGCCGGCAATCGCTGGTCCATCAGCACCAGGTTGAAATCCACCTCGGCGAACAGTTTTCGCGCTTCCGCGCCGTCGGACGCAAGGCTGACCTCGGCGGTCTTGCCGATCAGGCGGTCGATCAGGGTGCGTGTGTAGTGGTCGTCGTCGACCACCAGAACTCGGGGCTGCATCTTGGTTTTCGGATTGGAGGCAACAACGCTCATCGGGGGCCTATCAGACGGGATGCCGATCTGCCTGAGGTAGCCAGATCGCAAATAGTGTGCCACCGTCGGGTCGGTTGGTGGCTGTCACTTGGCCATCGTGCAGCAGCACGACATGAAGTACGACCGGCAGGCCGAGGCCGGTGCCGTCGCTGCGGGTGGTGAAGAAGGGCACGAAGATCTTGTCCATCACTTCGGGCGCTATGCCGCGGCCCCGGTCTGCCACGGACAGCGACCAACCCGGCGCGCCGGAATTGGCGTCGCTCAGCGGCTCGAGGCGGATGGTGATGCCGGCATTGCCCTCTGTGGCCTGGGCGGCGTTTTGCAGAAGGTTGAACAGCGCGTGGCGAATCAGGATCGGGTCGATGGTCAGCAGCGGCGGCTCGTCCGGCAACTGCACCTCGACCGGCAGATGTCGCGCTTCAGTCTGGCGAAACATCAGGACCGTGTCCTCGATCAGCGCTGCGACATCAGTGGGTTTGCTGTCGAAGCACGATATCTTGGAGAACTCCAGCATGCGGCGTACGAAGCCGCGACAGTCCTCGCCGGCATGGCGAATATCAGCCAGCAATTCGCGGGTTCGCGCCGGGTCCTCGGCCTCGCGTTCGGCGAGCTGGGCCATATTGACCACGCCGACCAAGGGATTGTTGAGCTGATGGGCGATGCCGCCGACCATCGTGCCGAGCGCCGAGAGCTTCTCCACCTGAAGCATGCGCTGGTGTTCGGTGTCAAGGTGCAGCAAACGGTGTTCGAGCTCGTGTTGCCGCCGGTAGTCGCGCTCCACGCGTTCCAGCGCGGCGTAGAAAACGCCAAGTACCCCGGCGGCCACCGCAAGGCTCAGCAGGACCACGCCGGCCATGTAGTTGTTGAAGGTCGCTTCAAGCGCCGTCGCGTCGCGCATGATTGCCAGCTTGCCGATCGGATGGCCGGCGGCATTTTCCAGCGGAACCATGGCCATGTGCAGCGAGCGTTCGCCCTCGGCGATCCTTGCGCTTTCACCGTTCAGCAGGCTGGCGAGCGCGCGGTTGTCGAGTCCGGTCGGCAGCCGCGAGGTCTGCGCCAGCGTGACATGGCTGGAGAAACGATCCCAGTCACCCTGGCGATTCATCAGGGCCTGGCCGCGCTGCCACTGCTTCCGTTCAAGGTAGCGCTTGTCGATCAACACCACCAGATCCACCGCGAGGCTGTCACCCACTTCGTCGATCAGGTGCTTGACCTCCTCGCCGAGCTCAACGTAACCGAGGCTGTGTTCCCGCTGTCGCCAGGGCATGACCAGCCGCAGCGTCAGGGTTCCCAGCGGGCCGAGTTCCAGGCCTTGCACCGCCTGCTTGCGGCTGTGAGCCTGCAGCATGGTGGTGCGGTCAATCCGGTCGCCGTGCTCGGCGGGGGTATGGAGGCGGTAGAGGTTGATCCGGTCCGGCCCGGTGAAGTACAGGTGGGTGATGCGGTGGTCGCTGCGCAGGGTCTCGAACAAGTCGCGGGCATTGCGTTCCAGTCCGTCGCGATCGCCCCTGTGGAAGGCTTCCGCGATGGCCTGATTGCCCATCATGGCACGTGCCACGGCGCGCATCAGGTTGCCGTCACTATCCAGTTTGAGGGCGAAGAGCCTTGCCACCGCAGCCGATCGCTCCGCCAGATCGCGGTCGCGCACCTTGGCTTCCACCATATAGATGGCGGTCACAAAGACCGCCATGATGAGGGTGAGCGCGATTGCGAAGTAGCCCATGAAGGCTGCTTTGACGCGACGAGGCTGGCGGGCGGGAGAAATGGAATTCATTGGCGGCCAAGTGTGCACCGGTCTGCCGCTGCTGGCAACCGGTCTTCAGATCGGGTCTTCAGATCGGGTGTCGATGCGGGCGGTCATGCCGTGTCACTGTATTGCATACGAGAGAAATGATTGCGGTAGACTGTATATAAGAACAGTCACCGTCTTCGCCATGTCATCCCTGCCTGCCTACGCCGAACTCCACTGCCTTTCCAATTTCAGCTTCCTGCGTGGCGCTTCGCACGCCGAGGAACTGGTGGCGCGGGCTGTCGATCTGGGTTATGCGGCGCTGGCGATCACCGACGAGTGCAGCTTCGCCGGCAGCGTGCGCGCGCATTTGGCGGCGCGCGGTACCGCACTGCAGTTGATCCACGGTACCGAACTGCGCCTCGCTTGCGGCATGAAGCTGGTGCTGCTGGCGCAGAACCGTGCTGGCTACGGCAATCTCTCGGCGCTGGTGACGCTGGGCCGCCGCCGCGCGGCGAAGGGTGCCTACCACCTGACGCGTAATGACCTCGCCGGCTGGGATGGCGGCGGCGTGCCGGACTGCCTGGCGTTATGGGTGTCCGAAGCTGGCACAAGAGTCGGCGCTGACGGTACGGCGATTGATAACGCCGACGCGCGCTGGCTGGCCGAACACTTCGCCGGCCGCGCCTGGATCGCCTACGAGCGGCACCTGCGGCCAGATGACCACGAACGCCTCGCGCATCTGCGCGAACTGGCGACGGCCGTGCAGCTGCCGCTGGTCGCCGCCGGCGACGTGCACATGCATGCGCGTTCGCGCCGCCCCTTGCAGGACGTGCTGGCTGCGTTGCGCCTCAACACCACGGTGGCGGAAGCGGGTGATGCCCTGTTTGCCAACGGCGAACGCCACCTGCGCTCGCGCCTGGCGCTGGCGCGCCTGTATACGCCAGAACTGCTGGCCGAGGCGGTGAAGATTGCCGCGCGCTGCAGTTTTTCCTTCGACGAGCTGCGCTACGAATACCCGGAGGAAGTCGTGCCAGCGGGCGAGACGCCGGACTCCTGGCTGCGGCGGCTGACTGAAGCCGGCCTTGCCCGGCGCTATCCGGCCGGCGTAGCGGACAAGGTAGTGGCGCAGGTCGAACACGAGCTGCGGCTGATCGCGGAGATGGCCTACGCGCCGTACTTTTTGACCGTGCACGATATCGTCGCCTGGGCGCGCGGGCAGGGCATCCTGTGCCAGGGGCGCGGCTCGGCAGCGAATTCGGCGGTGTGCTACGCGCTCAACATCACCGAGGTCGATCCGGCGCGTGCGTCCATGCTGTTCGAGCGCTTCGTCTCGAAGGAGCGCAACGAGCCGCCGGACATCGACGTCGACTTCGAGCACCAGCGGCGCGAGGAAGTGATTCAGTACATCTACGCCAAATACGGTCGCGAGCGCGCGGCACTGGCCGCCGCCGTGATCACCTACCGCACGCGCAGCGCCCTGCGCGATGCCGGGCGGGCGCTGGGTTTTCCGTTAACTGCGATCGATCGCCTGGCCGGCAACCTGGCGTGGTGGGAAAAGCGCGACGAGCTGCCGCAACGCTTCCTCGAAGCCGGGCTCGATCCGGCCGAGCCGCGCGTGCAGCGCTGGCTGGGCGTGGCGCAAATGCTGATCGGCTTTCCGCGCCATCTGTCGCAGCATGTCGGCGGTTTCGTCATCGCGCGCTCGCGGCTCGACCGACTGGTGCCGGTGGAAAACGCCGCCATGCCGGAGCGCACGGTGATCCAGTGGGACAAGGACGACATCGACGCGCTGGGCTTGATGAAGGTCGATGTGCTGGCGCTGGGCATGCTTTCGGCGATCCGTCGCATGCTCGCGGCCGTGGCACTGCGCCATGACAAGCCCTTCCAGCTTTCCGACGTGCCGGCCGAGGATGCCGCCACGTACGCCATGGTCTCGCGCGCCGACACGGTCGGCGTGTTTCAGATCGAATCGCGGGCGCAGATGGCCATGCTGCCGCGCCTGCGGCCGGCCTGCTTCTACGACCTGGTGATCGAAGTGGCGCTGGTGCGCCCCGGCCCGATCCAGGGCAACATGGTCCATCCCTATTTGCGGCGACGGCAGGGCATCGAGCCGGTCAGCTATCCCGGCGAGGCCGTGCGCGGCGTGCTCGAACGCACGCTGGGCGTGCCGATCTTCCAGGAACAGGCGATGCAGATCGCCATCGTCGCCGCCGGCTTCACGCCGGGCGAGGCGGATCAACTGCGCCGCGCCATGGCGGCATGGAAGCGCAAGGGCGGCCTCGGGCCTTTTCGCGACAAGCTGCTCGGCGGCATGCGCGAACGCGGCTATGCCGACGAGTTCGCCGAGGCGCTCTACCGCCAGATCGAAGGCTTCGGCGACTACGGCTTTCCCGAGTCGCACGCGGCGAGCTTTGCGCTGCTGGTGTATGTCTCGGCCTGGCTCAAGCGCCACGAGCCGGCGGCCTTCCTGCTCGGCCTGCTGAACTCGCAGCCCATGGGTTTCTATTCCGCTTCGCAACTGGTGCAGGACGCGCGCCGCCACGGCGTCACGGTGCTGCCGGCGGATGTCACCGTCAGCGCGTGGGAGAGCACGCTGGAAGGTGAGCAACTTGCCGCGGTACGCCTCGGCCTGCACCAGGTGCGCAACCTCGCTGCGGCCGCCGGGATGCGCATCGTCGCGGCACGCAGCGAGGCGTCGTTCGCCGATCTCGCCGACCTGAGCCGGCGCGCCGCGCTGGATCGCGGCGATCTCGACGCGCTGGCCGCCGCCGATACCCTGCGGCAACTGGCCGGGCATCGGCGCCAGGCGGCGTGGGCCGCCGCCGCGGTGCCGCTGCAGCGCGATCTCTTCGCCGGTATCGCCCTGCGCGAGGAGGCGGTGAGCTTCGCCGCGCCGCGCGAAGGCGAAGACATTGCCGCCGACTACCGCAGCCTCGGCCTCACGCTCGGCCGCCATCCGCTGGCGCTGTTGCGCACGCGGCTCGCGGCGAAGCGCTACCTGTCGGCCATGGAATTGCGCGGGAGCGGCAACAACGCCCTGGTGCGCTGCGCCGGCCTCGTCACCTGCCGCCAGCGGCCGGGCACCGCCAGCGGCGTCATCTTCGTCACGCTGGAGGACGAAACCGGCTGCGCCAACGTGGTGGTGTTCAAGGATGTGGCGTCCCGCCAGCGCCGACTTTTGCTCGGCAGCCGGCTACTCGGTGTTGCCGGCCAGCTGCAGCGCGAAGGCGAGGGCGAGCATGCGGTGGTGCATCTGATCGCAAAGCGCCTGTTCGACCACAGCGAATTGCTCGGCAGCCTGGCGACGGCAAGCCGGAATTTTCATTGAACGGAAGTCGGTGCCGACTCTTGCGCCGGATGCGTAGATGCGATAGCATCACCGCATCACATCACGTTACAGGATCGGCATCATGCGAACCACGCTGGAAATCGAGGACGATGTTCTGCTTGCGGCCAAGGAACTTGCCCGTCGTGGCGGGACCACTGCCGGGCGGGTAATTTCCGATCTGGTGCGGCAGGCGCTGACGCAGCCGGCGGCGACGACGGCGAATAGTGCCAGGGAGCCGGCGGCGGTCTATGGTTTTCGCCCGTTTCCATCACGCGGCGCCGTGGTCACCAACGAGCAGGTCGACAAGCTGCGCGACGAAGAGGGCGCTTGATGCGGGCCTTGCTTGACGTCAACGTACTGATCGCCTTGCTCGACAGCGATCATCTGCATCACGCACGCGCCAAGGCGTGGCTGAAGGAGAACATCAAGGCCGGCTGGGCGTCCTGCCCGCTGACGCAGAACGGCTGCATCCGCATCATGTCGCAGCCCGGCTACCCCAACGCGCTACCCGCCGCGGCAGTGGCGGAGCGCCTTGCCGCCGCAACGGCGACAACGCATCACGCCTTCTGGCCGGACGCCGTCAGCATGCTCGATGCCGGGCGCATTACGTGGGCCGCCGTACTGGGCTCGCGCCAGGTGACCGACGTTTACCTGCTGGCACTGGCTGTACAGCAGGGCGGGCGGCTGGTCACGCTGGACCGCGCCGTGCCGCTGAAGGCGGTGCCCGAGGCGAAAGCCAGGCATCTTGCGGTGATTTGACCGGGAACTCGAATGCCGGTTTGAGCAGGGTGTAGTCCACCTGCCTGGCGAACCCCTCATCCGCGAATCCTCAAGGCCCCGTGCCGCCTCGGCTGCGGTCCTTGAAGGAACAGGTCGCGGCGTGGATGTGCCCCGGATAATGCTGCTCGAAGGTGCGGCAGATGTCCGGCTTGAACAGCCACTGCTGATCCGGCGTGGTGAATAGCCGCGCGTCGATGGGCGATACCTGTTCCGCGTACACCTCGAATATCTCGACGCCGGGCGGTGCTATCCGGTTCCTGTCCAGATGCTCGATCAGGCCGCAAATCGTGTCGGAGAAGTAGGACTTGTACTCGTCGCTTTCCTCGAACATGCGTATTCGGGCCTCGTAGGTGTAGGGCAGACTCTTGTCGTACTTCGACTTCGGACCGAGAACTTTTTCAAGCAGGCTCATAATCCCTCCGCAGGGCCGCCCCAAGGAGGGACGGTAAATAAACATGGAGCGCAGCGAACCATTGTCGCCCCCTTCCTCGGGAAGGGGGATGGGGGGCAGGCAGCATCAAGTATCTCCTTGGCAACAATGCTACTCCAGGAGATCGTCTTGGGCGTGCTTTCAGGTTCGCAGCGGGGGCAGGGTTTCGGCTTTCGCAATGAAGCGCAGCGCGACGCCGTTGTTGCAGTAGCGCTTTCCCGTCGGGCGCGGGCCGTCGTTGAAGACATGGCCGTGATGCCCGCCACAGCGCGCACAGTGGTATTCGGTGCGCGGCAGGACGAGCTTGAAATCGGTCGAGGTACCGACCACCTCGGGCAGCGGCTGCCAGAAGCTGGGCCAGCCGGTGCCGCTTTCATACTTGTGGGCGCTGTCGAACAGCGGCTGGTTGCAGGCGGCGCAAATGAAGGTGCCGACACGCTTCTCGGCGTTGAGCGGACTGCTGCCGGGCGGTTCCGTGCCTTCTTCAAAGAGCACGCGATAGGCGTCGGCCGGCAGCAGCTTCTTCCATTCCTGCTTGCTCTTTGCCAGTGGAAAGGAGCCGGCGGCTGTGGCCGAGCCGGCGGGCACCGCCGATGCGGCGATCAATCCGGAAATGCGGTACATCCAGTGGCGACGGTTCATCGTGCCCTCCTCGTAACTTTCAATTGATTGACTCCATGCCACTTGGTCTGGCCGGCCGCGGTATTCCTTACAGGTCGATTGAGTTTGCCGATGCGCAGCATCATGAGTCAAAATGCAGCCATCTGCCTGGCAATCGAGCTTCATGGAACCCGATCTCCAACAAGAACTGAACGCGCTGCGCCCCGACTTGCTGCGGTTTGCGCGCCTGCAACTGCGCGACGCGGGGGCTGCCGAGGACGCGGTGCAGGAAACCATGCTGGCGGCGCTGACGGGCAGTCATCGCTTCGAAAGCCGCTCGTCCTACAAGACATGGCTGATCTCGATCCTGCGCAACAAGATCATCGACATCATTCGTGGTCAGAGCCGCGAAATTGCCGCGACCTCGCTGGCCGACGACGATGCCGGGGACGATCTGCTGATGGAATCCCTGTTCGATCGGCGCGGTCACTGGCAGCCCGAGGCGAAGCCCGGGCGCTGGGCCGATCCGGAGGCCTCTTTCGAGCAGCAACAGTTCTGGCGAGTATTCGAGGCCTGCCTCGATCACCTGCCTGCAAAGACTGCCCGCGTCTTCATGATGCGCGAGATCCTCGGCCTCGAGACAGGCGAGATCTGTAAGGAAACCGGCATCAGTTCGTCCAATTGCTGGGTGGTGCTGCATCGTGCCAGAACAGGCCTGCGCATCTGTCTTGAAACCAAATGGTTCGCCGGAGCGGGAAGCTGACATGTTGAGCTGCAAGCAAGCCACCGAACTGATGTCGCAGGAACAGGATCGCCCGCTCAGGCTCGGCGAACGCATCGGCCTGCGCCTGCACGCCTGGATTTGTTCCAGTTGTGCCAACTATCGGCGCCAGATGGATGTGCTGCGCTCCGCCTGCCGGCGTTTCGGCGGCGGCGGTACGCCGTGAGTGCCGCCGTAGCGCCAGCGCCGACCAACGTATGCCCGCAATGCGGCGCGCAGTTTCGTTGTGGCATGGAAGGCGGCGACCAGGAGTGCTGGTGCGCGAGCCTGCCGCCTTTGCTGCCGGTCCCGGTAAAGACGGAGCCCGCTTCGGGCGGGAGTGAGAGTTGTCTATGCCTGGCCTGCCTGCAAGAGAGACTGGTCGCGTCAGGAAAGCCGGGGGGATGAGCGCAAGGACCAGGATGCAGCCGCTGGCCGAGTTTTCGCTTCAGGCGCGATCGCGGATTGTCGGGGTGCTGGCGGACATCGACGACACGATTACCAGCGAAGGGCGCCTGACAGCGGCCGCCTATGCCGCGCTGGAGCGTCTGCACGCGGCCGGCATCAAGGTGATTCCGGTCACCGGACGGCCCGCCGGCTGGTGCGACCACATCGCGCGCATGTGGCCGGTGGATGCCGTGGTCGGCGAGAACGGCGCCTTCTGGATGCGCTACGACGGCGACTCAAGAAGGCTCAGGACGGTCTTCGTCGGCCATCCGCCGCCGGATCGACTATCGCGGATCGATGCACTTGCCGCCGAAATTCTCGCTGCGGTGCCCGGCTGCGCGCTGGCTTCCGACCAGTTCTGCCGCGTCGCCGATCTGGCGATCGATTTTTGCGAGGACGTCACGCCCTTGCCGCCCACCGCCGTCGATGCCATCGTAAGCCGCATGGAAGCGGCCGGAATGAGCGCAAAAGTGAGTTCGATTCACGTCAATGGCTGGTTCGGCGACTACGACAAACTGAGCACGACGCGGCGCATGCTGGCCGAGGAGTTCGGCATTGCACTGGAGAACGCGACCGAGTGCGAGCGCTGGATCTTCGTCGGCGATTCGCCCAACGATGTGCCGATGTTCGGCTTCTTTCCCAATTCGGTCGGTGTCGCCAACGTGCTCGATTTCGCCGACCGTTTGACGGCCAAGCCGGCGTGGATCACTGGCGCTCGCTCCGGGGCGGGCTTTGTCGAACTCGCCGAGGCGCTGCTGGCGGCGCGGCATGCCGGGGATGCGCGTCTGGAATGAACCCATGACGGAATCCGCGGTGGCAAGCATCAACTTCAAGGAAGCGGCGCTCAAGCTGTTGCCCGAGGGCGCCAATTTCGAGGCCTGCCTGACCTGCGGGCTCTGTTCCTCGGGTTGCCCGGCGTCAGGGATCGAGAACATGGACCCGCGCAAGTTCATCCGCATGGCCATGCTGGGCATGGATGAGGAACTCTCCTCCACGCCCTGGATCTGGTGCTGCACGCTGTGCAAGCGCTGCCAGTATGTTTGCCCGATGAGCATCGACGTCGCGCAACTGGTTTACCTCGCCCGCGGCAACTGGCCCGAAGACAAGAAGCCGTCCGGCATCGTGCGCTCCTGCCAGCTCACCCGGTCCAGCGATTCGACCAGCGCCATGGGCATGCCGCCCGCCGACTTTGTCGCCGTGGTCGAGGAGGTGCTGGAGGAAGTCCGCGCCACGCAGCCGGGTTTCAGTCGCTTGCAGGCGCCGATCGACAGACAGGGCGCGCACTTCTTCGTCAACCAGAATTCCCGCGAGCCGATGAACGAGCCGGAGGAAATGGTACCGCTGTGGAAGATTTTCGACGTCGTCGGCGCCGACTGGACCTATGCCTCGAAGGGCTGGGCGGCGGAGAATTTCTGCATGTTCTCGGGCAATGAGGACGCGTGGCGCGAGGTGATCCAGAAGCGGGTCGATGCGGTCAATGAACTCGGCTGTGAGGTATGGCTGAATACCGAGTGCGGCCACAGCTACTACTCGATGTGGCACGGCATCGAGCGCTTCGGCCTGCAGGCCAACTTCCGCCTCGAAAGCATCGTTACTTACTACGCCCAATGGATCCGCGAAGGCAAGCTGCCGGTCGATTCGCGCTGGAACACCAACGGCATCAAATTCACCGTGCAGGACCCCTGCATGATCGTGCGCAAGGCTTACGGCGACGCCATCGCCGAGGACATGCGCTTCGTCGTCAGGACCCTCGTCGGCGAGGAGAACTTCGTCGACATGCAGCCCAACCGCAGCGCCAACTATTGTTGCGGTGGCGGCGGCGGCTTCCTGCAGGCCGGCATGACGGACCATCGGCGCGCCTACGGCAAGCGCAAGTTCGACCAGATCGCCGCCACGGGCGCCGCCTACGTCCTCACGCCCTGCCACAACTGCCATTCGCAGATGCACGACATCGGACACTTCTACGGCGGGCACTATGGGGTCGTGCATTTGTGGACGCTGATCTGCCTCTCGCTGGGGATACTCGGCAAGAACGAGCGCATCTACCTGGGCCCGGACCTTCGCGGCTGAATCATGTCCTCCGACGCAACGATCCTCGAAACCGAAGTCCTCATCATCGGCGGCGGCGTGACCGGCACCGGGGTCATGCGCGACCTCGCGCTGCGCGGCATCCACAGCGTGCTGATCGACAAGAGCGACCTGTGCGCCGGCGCGTCCGGCGGCAACCACGGCCTGCTGCACTCGGGCGGCCGTTATGTCTCGACCGATCCCGGCGCGGCGATGGAATGCCGCCAGGAAAACGCGCTGCTGAAGCGGCTTGCGCCGCAGTGCATCGAGACCGCCGGCGGACTGTTCGTCGCGGTCGAGGGAGATGATCCGGCGTTTGCCGAGAAGTTTCCGGCGCTGTGCCGGAATGCCGGGATCGACTGCGAGGAACTGAGCCCCGGCGAGGCCCGGAGGCTGGAGCCCGTGCTTTCGGAAAAGGTGTTCAAGGCCTTTCGGGTGCCCGATGCCACCATCGACCCGTTTCACCTGGCGATGCTGAACGTCGATCACGCCCGCCTGATCAACGGCAGCGTCTATCGCCCGCATACCGAAGTCCTGCACTTCGAGATGGCGGACGGAGAAATCCGCGCGGCCATCTGCCACGACCATCTGCACAACCGTCCGCTCACCATCCGCGCCAGGCAGTTCGTGAACGCCGGTGGTGCGTGGGCCATGAACATCGCGCGGCTGGCGGCGTGCGCCGACGTGCACCTGCTCTACGCCAAGGGAACCATCCTGGTCAGCAATGACCGCCTGGCGCACCACGTCATCAACCGGCTGCGGCCGCCCGGCGACGGCGACATCCTGGTACCGGGCGGAACGGTTTCCCTGCTCGGCACCACCTCCATCCGCGTCGACGAACTCGAAAACCTCGGCCCCACCGTGGAGGAAGTCGATCGCAACATCCGCGAGGGGGTCGCGATGATTCCGGCGCTGGCCGGCGCCCGCTACATCCGGGCCTTTTCCCGGGTGCGGCCGCTGCTGCAGGCCGCCGGAAATGCCGGCGACCGCGCCGCATCGCGCGGCTTTGCGCTGCTCGACCATGCATCGCAAGGCCTCGGCAACTTCTGCACCATCACCGGCGGCAAGCTCACTACCTTCCGCCTGATGGCGGAAAAAGCGTCAGACCTCGTCGCCCGCCGGCTCGGCAACGACCACGCCTGCGCGACGACCACCGTGCCGCTGCCCGATGACGAAGCCTGCAGCTGGACCGAGCCCGCCACCGCGCTGAAGCACTGGCATCGCGACCGGGATGCCGACGACATGATTCTCTGCGAATGCGAAATGGTGCCGCAATCGGCGATCGAACAGATCTTCGCCGGCTCGCCGGGCGCCGAGCAGGAACGGACCATCGAAGCCGTGGCCCTGCGTTCCCGTGCGGGGAAGGGCCCCTGCCAGGGATCGTTCTGCGGCATCCGCATCGGCTCGTATCTTTACGACCAGGGCCATTACCGGGATGCCACCGGCCTTGCGCACTTGCGCGACTTTTTCGACGAACGCTTCAAGGGCCAGCGCTGCGTCATCTGGGGCCAGCAGGCGGCGCAGATGGAACTGGCGGAAGCCCTGCACTGCGGGCTGCTCGGCCTCGACACGCTGGAGGGCGACCAGTGAGCGGCGAGCCGCGACATTTCACGACGCAACTGGCGGTAATCGGCTCGGGGATCGCCGGCTTTGCCTCGTCGATATTTGCGCTGAACCGCAAGATCGCCACCGCGCAAGTCGGCAATACCGGAGCGGTGGCCTACACCACGGGTTACCTGGACTTGATCGGCAAGCTCGGTGGTGCGGCAAGCGTCGTCACCGATCCCTGGCAAGCCCTGGAAAGCCTGCGCGAAACGGAGCCGAAACATCCGCTCTGCCGCGTAGCCCCCGACGATATTCAACGGGCATTCACCGAATTCACGGACTTTCTCGGCGCCTGCGGGCTGGCCTACAGTGCGCCGGGGGCCGGCAATATCACGGCCCTGACCCCTGTCGGCACACTGAAGCAGACGCTCTGCGTGCCGGCCACCATGGCGGCCGGGCCGCGTGCCCTGGCCGCCCACGCGCCCTGCGTGATCGTCGATTTCCGGGGCCTGAAGGGATTCAGCGGGGCCGAGGTGGTGGCCAATCTGCGCGACCGCTGGCCGCAACTCACGACGCAACGCATTGCCTTTCCCGGCATGGAGCGCGGCGAGCTCTATCCCGAAGTCATGGCCCGGGCGCTGGAGGTTCCGGCCACCCGCGAAAAGCTGGCCGAGGCCTTGCGCGGCGTTGCCGGATCGGCCGAGGTCATCGGCCTCCCGGCGATCCTCGGCATGCACCGCCCGGACCATGTGCTGGCCGAACTGGAGCGACTGACGGGCCGCAAGATTTTTGAAATTCCGACCATGCCGCCGTCCGTGCCGGGCATTCGCCTGCGCGAGTTGTTCCAGCAGGTCTTGCCGCAACGGGGAGTGACCCTGATTCCGCAGCAAAGAGTCACCGCGCTGAGCTTCGCCGACGATGGCGCGACCCTCGCCCTGCACGACAGCTATGGCCCGATCCGCGTGCATGCGCAAGCGGTCATCCTGGCCACCGGCCGTTTCCTCAGCGGTGGTCTCGAAGCGCATCCGGAGGGCATCCGCGAGCATTTGCTGGACCTGCCGGTCACGCAGCCGACGGACAGGTCCGACTGGTACCGCGAACGCTACACCGACCCGCGCGGCCACGCTATCCATCGTGCCGGCATCGAAGTCGATGATTCTTTCCGGCCCTTGACCCGCGACGGTCGTCGCCACCACGAACGCCTGTTTGCCGCCGGGGTCATTCTTGCCCACCAGGACTGGATACGCGGCCGCAGTGGCGCGGGCATCGCCATCGCCACGGCTTTCAAGGCGGTGACCGAAGCAGAGCGCTTTCTGTCAGGCTGCTGATTTCAGGCAAGGCGCCGGCAACTCAGGGCTCGATGCGCAGTCCGCTCGCCGCATCGAAATAGTGTTCTTGCGCCCGGTCGTAGCGCAGCGCCAGTGTTCCGGTGTGCGCGGCAAATGATTGATGCAGGCGGACCGCGACGCGCACGTCGGACGAATGCCCGCCGAGACGACCGTAGACCAGCGTATCGCTGCCCAGTGGCTCGACCAGATCGACGTCCGCCGTCAGCATCGCCTCGCTCGGCGCGCAGGGTTCGAGGTGTTCCGGGCGGATGCCGAGCAGGATGTCCTGGCCGTTGCGTTGCGTCGGAATCAGGTTCATCGGTGGCGAACCGATGAAGCCGGCGACGAAGGTGGTGGCCGGCTTGGCGTAGACATCCAGCGGAGCCCCAATCTGTTCGGCGCGGCCGGCGTTCATCACGATCATGCGCTGCGCCATGGTCATGGCCTCGACCTGGTCGTGGGTGACGTACAGGCTGGTGGTCGCCAGCCTCCGGTGCAGCGCTTGCAATTCGGCGCGCATCTGCACGCGCAGCTTGGCGTCGAGGTTCGACAGCGGTTCGTCGAAGAGGAACACCGCCGGCTCGCGCACGATGGCGCGGCCCATGGCAACGCGCTGGCGCTGGCCGCCTGAAAGCTCGCGCGGCCGGCGATCGAGATACGGGCCGAGTTCGAGGATCTCCGCCGCGCGCTTGACGCGCGCCTCGATGTCGGCGGGCGTCATGCGGCGGATCTTGAGGCCGTAGGCCATGTTCTCGCGCACCGACATGTGCGGATAGAGCGCGTAGTTCTGGAACACCATGGCGATGTTGCGGTCCTTGGGTTCGAGGTTGTTCACCACGCGCTCGCCGATTGCGATCTCGCCCGAGGAGATGGTTTCCAGCCCCGCCACCATGCGCAGCAGCGTCGACTTGCCGCAGCCCGAAGGACCGACCATCACCACGAACTCGCCGTCGCCGATGTCGATGTCGATGCCCTTGATCACGCTGACGGTGCCAAAGGACTTGTGAACATTGCGGATCGATACGCTGGCCATTATCGTTTGCTCATTTTTCGGTTTCCACGAGTCCCTTGACGAACCATTTCTGCATCAGCACCACCACCAGCGCGGGCGGCAGCATGGCCAGCATGGCGGTCGCCATGATCAGGTTCCATTCGTTGGCCGCATCGCCGCCGGTGATCATGCGCTTGATGCCGATCACCACCGTGTACATGGATTCCTCGCTGGTGATGAGCAGCGGCCACAGATACTGGTTCCAGCCATAGATGAACTGGATGACAAAGAGCGCCGCCATGGTGGTCTTGGACAGTGGCACCACCACGTCCCAGAAGAAGCGCATCGGCCCGGCGCCGTCGATGCGTGCCGCTTCGGCCAGCTCGTCGGGAATGGTCATGAAGAACTGGCGGAAGAGGAAGGTTGCCGTGGCTGACGCGATCAGCGGCAGCGTCAGGCCGGCGTAGGTGTTGAGCAGGCCGAGGTCGGCCATGACCTTGAAGGTCGGGATGATGCGCACCTCGACCGGCAGCATCAGGGTGACGAAGATCATCCAGAAGAAGAAATTGCGCAGCGGAAAGCGAAAATAGACGATGGCGAAGGACGAGAGAATGGAGATGGTGATCTTGCCCAGCGGCACCACCAGCGCCATCACCGTGCTGTTGAACAGCATGTCGAGCACCGCCGCCTTCGAGCCTCCGGTCGACCCGGCGAACAGCACCTGCGAATAGTTTTCGATGAAATGGCTGCCCGGCAGCAGCGGCATCGGCACCTGCATGATTTCGTCGAGCGACAGCGTGGACGCGACGAAAGTCACGTAGAGCGGGAATGCGATGATGAACGCGCCGACGATCAGGACCGCGTGCGTGATGAAGTCGAGCAGTGGCCGCTTCTCTACCATGGCACCGCCATCAGTACTGCACCTTCCGCTCGATGTATTTGAATTGAATGGCCGTCAGCGCGATGACGATGATCATCAGGATCACCGATTGTGCCGACGAGCCGCCGATGTCGGCCGACTTCACTCCATCGTGGTAGACCTTGTACACGAGGATCTGGGTCGCCTGCGCCGGCCCGCCTTGCGTGGTGGCGTCGATTACGCCGAAGGTGTCGAAGAAAGCGTAGACGATGTTGACCACCAGCAGGAAGAAGGCGGTAGGCGACAGCAGCGGCAGCACGATGGTCCAGAAGCGCCGCGCCGGCCCCGCCCCGTCAATCGCCGCCGCCTCGATCAGCGACTTCGGGATCGACTGCAATCCGGCCAGGAAGAACAGGAAGTTGTAGCTGATCTGCTTCCACACCGAGGCGATGATGATCAGCAGCATCGCCTGGTCGCCCTTGATGATCCAGTTCCAGTCGATGCCGAAGCCTTTCAGCACGTAGGTGACGATGCCGATCGACGGCGCGAACAGGAAGGCCCAGAGCACGCCGGCGACCGCCGCCGCGACGGCATAAGGCCAGATCAACACCGTCTTGTACAGCAGCGCGACCGAGCCGCGCACCACGCGGTCGGCCATCACCGCGAGCAGCAGCGAGATTGCGATACCCGAGCCGGCCACTGCCACGCTGAACACTGCTGTGGTCTTGAACGACGCAAGGTAATGCGGGTCGCGAAACAGCGCGGTGAAGTTGTCGAAACCGACGAATTCGCTGTGCAGCCCGAACGCATCCTGCAACTGGAAGGAGTACCAGACCGCCTGTCCCGCCGGCCAGAAGAAGAACACTGCCGTGATCGCGAGCTGCGGCGCCAGCAGCAGGTAAGGCAGCCACGCCGAGCGGAAGACTACGCGCTTTTCCATTCCGCTCTGCTTGCTGGCGTGCCGGGGTGACCGACTCTACTTGTTGGCGGCCTGGAACTTGCGCAGGATTTCGTTGGCGCGCTTGATCGCGTCGTTCAATGCCGTCTTGGCGTCCTTCTTGCCCGCGAACACGGACTCCAGTTCCTCTTCGATCACCTCGCGGCCCTGCACGAAGTTACCGAAGCGCAGGCCTTTCGAATTCGCGGTTGGCGGCTTGTTGGTGAGTTGCCTGACCGGCATGTCGGCGCCGGGGTTCTTCTCGTAGAAGCCGGTTGCGCGCGTCAGCTTGTAGGATGCCTCGGTGATCGGCACGTAGCCCGTGGTGGTGTGCCATCCCATCTGGATCTTGGGTTCCGAAAGGAAGGCCAGGAACTTGGCCACGCCCTTGTACTCGTCCGCCTTCTTGCCGCCCATCACCCACAACGAAGCGCCGCCGATGATGGAGTTCTGCGGCGCGCCCTTGACGTCGTCGTGATACGGAATGAAGTTGATCGACCAGTCGAACTTGGCCGCCTTCTTGATGCCGGCCTGGGCGCCCGCGCTGCCGCTGAACATGGCGCACTCGCCGCTGTAGAACTTGGCGTCGCCCTGGTTGGTGCGTCCGGCGTAGGTGAACAGGCCGTTCTTCGCCATCTCGCCCAACATCGTGATGTGGCGTACGTGCAGCGGCGAGTTGATGGTGAATTCGGTGTCGAAGCCGTCCATGCCGTTCTGCTTGGTGCCGATCGGCACGTTATGCCAGGCGCTGAAGTTCTCGATGTGCATCCAGGATGGCCAGCTGGTGGTATAGACGCACTGCTGGCCGGCCGCCTTCAGCTTCTCGGCGGCGGCGAGGAACTGCTTCCACGTCGCCGGCGCCACCGGCTCCAGGCCGGCCTTCTTGAAGGCATCCTTGTTGATGTAGAACATCACCGTCGAACTGTTGAAGGGGAAGGACAGCATGTTGCCCTTCATGTCCGAGTAATAGCCGGTCACGGTAGGCAGGTAGGCGTTTTGGTCGAAGGGTTCCTTGGCATCCGCCATCACCTTGGCCACCGGCACGATCGCGCCCTTGGCCGCCATCATGGTCGCGGTGCCGACCTCGAACACCTGCAGCATGTGCGGCGCGTTGCCGGCGCGGAAGGCGGCGATCGCCGCCGTCATCGACTCGGGATACTGGCCCTTGTAGACGGGGACCACCTTGTAATCCTTCTGGCTCTCGTTGAAGTTCGTGGCAAGCCCGTTGAGTGCCTCGCCGAGCGCGCCGCCCATCGAATGCCACCACTGGATTTCGGTCACGGCGTGGGCAGCGGGAGCGGCGAGGATGCCGGCAGTGAACAACGCAGCGGTGAGCGTCTTGAATTTCATGGTGTTCTCCTTTGGGGGCGCCTGTTTCTGCAGATATCGAGGGGGAATATTAGCCGAGTATAGCTTGAACGGCTGAGGCGATTTCAAGCCCGAAAAGCAGCCGGATCGCGCCGTGCCGCCAGCGCCGACTTCTGGTCGCACACCAGGACCGGCCGGGGTTGCGGGAACGCCTAGCGCTTGAGCAGGGCCGGCAGTTCCGAGAGGTCAACAATCTCGCCATCCGGCGTCGCCGGGATTCGCTCGGGAGCCTGGCCGAAGCGGTTGCACCAGATCACCTGAAAGCCGAAGGCTTTGGCCGAGTAGGCGTCCCAGCCGTTCGATGACAGGAAGCAGATGCGCGATGGCGCAGTCTTCAGGCGCTCGGCGGCCAGCGCATAGACCGACGGATGCGGCTTGTAGACGCCGACTTCCTCGACCGAGAAGACGCCATCGAAGACGCCCTCCAGGCCGGAATGGGCGACCACCGCCGCCAGCATGGCCGGCGTGCCGTTGGACAGAATGGCAAGCTTGATTCCCCGGCGCTTCAACTCGCGCAGCATGGCCGGTACTTCGGAATAGGTGTTGAGCTGCAGATAGAGATTCATCAACCTGTCGCGCAGGCCGGGGCGCTCGATCTGCAGCGTGGCCAGGGCAAAATCCAGCGCGTCGCCGGTGACATTCCAGAAGTCGGCGTGTTGCTGCGCCAGGCCGCGCAGCCAGGTGTATTGCAGTTGTTTCAGGCGCCAAAGGTCGGACAGGCGCTGCCAGTCGTTGCCCAGTTCATCCCGCGCGGCGCTGGCGGCGCTGTTGAAGTCGAACAGCGTGCCGTAGGCGTCGAAGACGCAGGCATCGATGTCGAGCTGTTGCGACTTGTTCATGGGCTGGTCCCTTTTCAAAGCGTCAGTTTGGCGCGGGGGTTGTCTCATGTCCAGAGCGCCGCTGGTGAAGTCGGCGGTGCGGTTCCCGGGGGCGCTATTGCCTGCAGTGTGCATCAAATTTCCAGCGGCGCCCGGGACGCTCGAATCTGGCTACGTGGCATCCCTATCGTGGATGTCCACAATTGATGCCGGGAGGAAACACCGCTAGCATCGCCGATCAAAGTCCGCCTGGCGGACGAGGCGAGGAGAAGCCGGGTGGATTTGATCAAGCTGAGTCAGGACGGGCACATCGGCACGATTGCACTGGACAATCCGACGAAGCTCAATGCGCTCAGCCACGACCTGGTGCAGGGGATCGTCGATGCGCTGACGCGGCTCGAAGCGGCGCAGGCCCGGGTCGTGATACTGCGGGCGCAGCCGGGTGCCAGGGTCTGGTCGGCCGGGCACGATGTCGGCGAATTGCCCGAGGGCGGCCGCGATCCGCTGGGCTGGGATGATCCGCTCAGGCATCTGGTGCGCACCATCGAGACCTGTCGCATGCCGGTCATCGCGATGATCGAGGGCGGGGTCTGGGGCGGCGCGGTGGAGACCGTGCTGGCCTGCGATATCGTCATCGCCTCGCCCGGCGCCACATTTGCCGTCACCCCCGCGCGTCTGGGAGTGCCCTACAACGTCAGCGGCATGATGACCTTCATGAGCGCAGCCAGCCTGCGCGTGGTCAAGGAACTGGCCTTCACCGCCGCGCCCGTATCGGCCGAGCGCGCGGAGCGCATCGGCATGATCAACCATGTCGTTGCCGCCGACGAACTGGAAGCGTTCACGCTCGGCATGGCGACCACGATTGCCAACAACGCCCCCCTGAGCATCGCCGTCATGAAGGAACAACTGCGGGTACTGGCCGGGGCCAAACCTGTCAGTCCGCGCGGCTTCGAAAAAGTGCAGGGGCTGCGCCGTATCGTGTACGACAGCCATGACTATCACGAGGGGATTCTCGCCTTCAAGGAGAAACGCAAACCTGTATTTACGGGCAGGTAAGCCCGCCGGACAGGTTCGGATATCCCACTACTGCCGCATGAAGCATTTCACTTTGTCTGGAGGAGGATTTTCATGAAACATGGTCACGACACCGCCTTGCGCGGAGCAGCGCTGCTGCATGATCCGCTGCACAACAAAGGCACCGCCTTTACCGAGGTCGAACGCGATGCACTGGGCTTGCGCGGCCTGTTGCCGCCACACGTTCACACCCAGGAAGAGCAGATGGCGCGGTTTCTCGAAAACATGCGCAGCCTTGCCGATCCGCTCGAGAAGTTTGTCGCGCTGAACTCCCTTCACGATCGAAACGAGGCCCTGTTTTTCAGGGTAGTCTGCGACCATGTCGATGAGATCATGCCCTTGATCTACACGCCGACGGTCGGCTTGGCCTGTCAGCGATTCGGGCATATTTTCCAGCGGCCGCGTGGCATGTTCATCAGCATCAATGACCGGGGCCGCATTGCCGACATCCTGCGCAACTGGCCGCGCAAGGCCGGCATCATCGTCGTCACCGACGGCGAGCGCATCCTCGGGCTCGGCGACCAGGGCGCCAACGGCATGGGCATTCCGGTCGGCAAACTGTCGTTGTACACCGCCTGCGCCGGTGTCGATCCGGCCATCTGCCTGCCGGTGACCCTGGACATGGGCACCAACAACGAAACCCTGTTGAACGATCCCTACTATGTCGGCCTGCGCCGGCACCGGGTGACCGGGCCGGCCTACGACGAGTTGATCGATGAATTCATCACGGCGGCACGCCATGTTTTCCCGGACGTCATTATTCAGTTCGAGGACTTCGCCAATCACAATGCGTTCCGACTGCTTGAGCGGTATCGCCACAAGATCTGCACCTTCAATGACGATATTCAGGGCACTGCGTCGGTTGCATTGGCCGGCGTGCTGTCTGCGCTGCGCGTCAAGGGCACGTCGCTGGCCGACGAGAAGTTCCTGTTCCTCGGTGCCGGGGAGGCAGCCACCGGCATTGCCGATCTGATCGTGGCTGCGATGGTCGCCGAAGGTGCCGATGTGATGGAGGCCAGAAAGCACTGCTGGCTGGTCGACTCCAAGGGCCTGGTGGTGAAGTCACGTGAGGGCCTGGCGGCGCAAAAGCTTCCCTACGCCCATGACCATCCCCCTGTCCCGGATTTCCTTTCGGCGCTGAATGCCCTGAAGCCGACCGGAATCATCGGTGTGGCGGCGGTCGGCGGCACATTTACGCCGGAAGTCCTGCGTGCGATGGCCGACGGCAACGAGCGCCCGATCGTCTTCGCGCTGTCGAATCCGACCTCCAAGTCGGAATGCACCGCGGAGCAGGCTTACGCGGGGACCGACGGGCGCGCGTTGTTTGCCTCCGGCAGCCCCTTCCTGCCGCTGCAGTTTCAGGGCAAGACCATGGTGCCGCGCCAGGGCAACAACTCCTACATCTTTCCCGGTGTCGGTCTGGGCGCGATCGCCTGCGGCGCAACGCGCATTACCGACGAGATGTTTCTCGCGGCCGCCAACACTCTTGCGTCGCTGGTCACGCCGGCCGACCTGGATCAAGGCAGCCTGTTCCCGCCGCTCTCGAACACTCGGGAGGTATCCGCCCGCATTGCCGTGGCGGTTGCCGAAGTGGCCTTCGAGCGCGGACTTGCCTCCAAGTCGCGACCGGAAGACATGCTGGCGCTGGTCAAAGCACATGTTTACGACCCGTGCTATCGGGCGGTACATTCCTAGCCGCGGCGACAGTTCCGGCGCCGATGACTTGAGGTATTTCGCCCAAGGGATATAGTGGGGCCGTGTGAGTGCCTCTTCAATGCGGAGTATCAACGATGGATCTTGCCCGCTTGCCGCTGGACTTTGCCGGGCTGCTGGCCCTGGCGGCGGGGCTCGGCTGGGCGTCGGGTTTTCGCCTCTACACCACCTTGTTCGTTGTCGGTCTCGCCGGCAAGCTGGGCTGGATCGTTCTCCCTGATGGCTTGCGCCTGCTGGAGCATCCGTGGGTGATGGGCGCCGCCGGCCTGATGCTGGCCGTCGAATTCTTTGCCGACAAGATTCCACTGCTCGATTCGGTATGGGACACGGTGCACACCTTTATCCGCATCCCCGCGGGGGCGGCGCTCGCGGCGATGGTGTTCGGCGGCCAGGGTGTCGAATGGCAGACCGCCATGGCGATCCTCGGCGGCACGGTGGCGGCCGGCACCCACTTCACCAAGGCGGGCACCCGCGCCATGATCAACGCATCGCCTGAACCGTTCAGCAACATCGCCGCGTCTTTCGGCGAGGATGTGGTGGTCCTGACAGGATTGTGGCTGATGTTCGCGCATCCGTGGCTGATGCTGGCCTTGCTGCTGCTGCTGGCCGTGCTGATCGTCTGGCTGCTGCCGAAGCTCTGGCGCGGAGTCGTCGAGGTCGTGCGCGGGTTGTCGCTGCCTCGCTCGCCGGCTAAGCTTCCGGGGTGACAATTCCGCTTTCGAGCATGGAGAGCCATAGCGAGCGCCTGAAGAGAATCAGGAAGCTGGCGCTGCTGCTGACGGTCTTGTCATTCATGGTGGTGCTGATCAGCGCCTACATCCGCCTCAACGGGGCAGGCTTGGGCTGTGCAGCCTGGCCCGAGTGCTACGGACAACTGCTGGCCGGAAGTCCGCATCCACATACCGGCGCCGTTCGAATCCTGCACCGTCTTGTCGCGTCGGTTTCGCTCCTGCTGGGTTTCTACATTGCATGGCAGTGCCAGCGGCCCAGCTCGATCCAGCCGGTGACGGGCTACGCCGCCTCGATTCTGGCGCTGATGCTCCTGCTCACCTTCGTCGGACTCTTCAGTTCCGACCCGCATCGGGTATGGACCAGCTTCCTCAACATACTGGGCGGCCTCGGCCTGGTTTCACTTTCATGGCTGATCGTCGTGGCCGCCGGGCCCGCGGCTTCCCGACCCATGCCGCCGCATCATGACAGTGTTTTGCGCGGCGGGTTGGTGGCGCTGGTGCTGACGATTGCCCTGGGGGCCTTGATAGGCGCGCGCTTCGCGGCAACTGCCTGCATGTCGACGCCTTCATGTGCCGGTGTCTGGTGGCCGGTGGCGGAAGGCTGGGGCGCACTCAATCCGTTTGCCCGTGTGAACGCTCCCGCGGTCGCCGGTGATGCCGGCGGTGTAGCGCTGCACCTGTTGCATCGCTATTGCGCCGCGGCCGCCGCGCTGCTGCTCGGGATCGCCGGTGCGCGGGCGCTGCGCGACGCAGGCACGCGCGTCGTCGGGCGATGGATACTGGCGCTGCTGGCCGTCGAAGTCGTGCTGGGCAGTCTGACCGTGGCCAGCGGCTTCAGTCTCTGGCTGGGAGTTGCGCACAGCGTTACCGCCGCGCTGCTGCTGGCGGCGGTGCTGGATCTTTCGGCTACAAGGCGGGCAGCGTAGCCATCGCTTGGGCCGACCGACGCCGACCCTGCGGCGCGGGAATCTAGAGGGAATCGCCTAGGGCTTTAGAGTGTCCGCTCTAGGCAGGCCCGCTAGAGTGGGTGCGCTGGAAGACCGGCCCTGTGGCCGGCCACGGAACGATGAAAGGAAACCATCATGCTCAAGACCCAGAAGCTGCTCCCGAAGAATCTGGCTGCCAATCAGGTCGTAGTCGCCATGCAGGAAGCCGCCGTCAATGTGCTTTCGGCCAACATGAACGTGCTCTACGTCGTCCGCGACCAGGGCAAGAAGGTATGGGTCGCGCTCGGCGCAACGACCGGCAACATGGCCGCGCAGAACCTCAAGCTTTTGAAGAAAACGGTGGCTGCGGCCAATGACAAGTCGGTCGCGGCATGGGATGTCGTCGAGCAGGCGCTTGATGCGCGCGTCATGCCGGTGCTGGACAGGGTGGGCTTGGCCGCGCCCGCGCAATTCGGCGTCGATCTGTTCGGCAAAGGCCTGCACCGGGTTTCGGCGCAGGTGGTCGAACTGACCCGCGAGCGCAGGATGGCCGCCAAGCGCGCCGCGCGCAAGCCGGTTGCGAGAAAGGTCGTCGCCACGCGCCATGCGCGCCCCGCCGCCGGCCACGGAGCAAGGCTCGCCGCTTGATCGCATGACCCGGCCGGCCCGTGGTTGCTTCGGAATTTCACATTCCTCCGCTGCGGGCCTGCCGCCGCCGGCCTGATCGCCGTGTCGCCATCCGCAGCGGCGAGGAGAGCGTACTTTGCTCGACCGCCTTGCTGCGCAGGGGATTCATCAGCGCCGACTTTTCTGCTCAGCTATACGGTGCTGGTTGGATTTGACCCCGATAGTTCACGAGGGCTTTAAGCGTCATTTCGAGCAGGCTTGCGTGCCGGCCAAGTCTGCCCTAAACTAGTCAGCAGACTAGTCATCGGAGATCGACATGAATGCTTGGCCCGTACAAGACGCCAAAGCCCGTTTCAGCGAACTGCTCGATGCCTGCGTGAGCGAAGGCCCGCAGGTCGTCACTCGGCGCGGCGCGGAAACGGCCGTGCTGGTTCCCATCGCGGAATGGAAACGCATGCGTGACGCGGCCCGTCCGTCGCTCAAGGAACTGCTGTTGTCGGACTTCGCCCGGACGAACCTGGCGCTGCCGCCGCGCGGCAGGGCGAAACGCCGCTCCCCATCCGCGCTTTGACGCCGCGATGTACCTGCTCGACACCAATATCGTTTCCGAGTTGCGCAAGCCGCGTCCGCAGCCTGCGGTGATTTCCTGGCTGGAAGGCGTTGCCGATTCCGATTTGCACATTTCGGCGGTCACGCTGGGCGAGATCCAGGCCGGCATCGAAATCACGCGCGAGCAGGATGCCGCCAAGGCGGCGGAGATCGAAGCCTGGGCGGATCAGGTCGCTGCCGCCTACAACGTGCTGGCCATGGATGCCGCGACCTTCCGGCAGTGGGCGAAACTGATGCACCGCCAATCGGATACTGTCTATGAGGATGCCATGATCGCGGCCACTGCGCGGGTACACAAGCTGACTGTGGTGACGCGAAACGTCGGCGACTTCAAGCGTTTCGGCGTGCCCTTGCTGAATCCATTTCGGTAAGCCCCCCCCCGGCTGTCACCGGCAGGCCCGTGGCTCCGTCAGGGTTTCACATTCCTCCGCCCCGGGCCTGCCGGCGCCGACTTCTAAAAAATTGCGCTGGGGCGTGATGTTCCGCCCAAGGACTTTTAGAAGCTGATCCATATCGGTCGGTGGTCATAAAGTCAAATGACTCAGACCCCAATGGCATTCCTGCTAGGCGACGGCGCTATTCCAGGTAGCCCGAGGCATAACGTTTTTGCAGAACCTATTCGACACACCGCGGTCGAGGGCAGCGACGAACCGCCTCATTTGGGCAAGCCGATCACGATAGTCGCTAAGGCCGAATCCCGGAGGCACGTTGCCTTCATGAGCGATATCGGTTCGAAGGTCACTCAATGACGTGAGAATCATCTCACTATTCATTCGGCCGGCTGCGCTCACAACCGCCCAAATCTGCTTCACACCTAGTCGCCTGAAGAGCTGCGGCAGATTCTTCGGTGATGGGTACTTCTTCTTCTCTAAGAATGCAGAAGCGTCAACTGCGGTAGGAATAGCGCCACCGGCACCCCAGGCAGCAATCTTTCGTGCAGTTTGTGCGAGCTTGTCGAGAATCGCTCCCTCGTCGTCATTGATTCCAAACCTTCGATACTCGGCGCCTAGGTTCTCGCTCTTATGGAGAAGATAGGCCAACATGAGGTCCGGCCACTGGTCAAATGAAGCACCCGAGACACTCACAGCGGTGATCGAGTCTTCAACGAAACTCTTTATATAGACTTCAAGCTGCGCGAACGCAAACACGTAATATGCTGCCAACAATCGCGCACCTGCACCGCCCCCGTTTTTGGTTGCAATCTTGTACAGAGGCGTGATTTCGAGAAGCGCCTGACGGAGCTGCGTCTCGAAAGTCCTACGCGCTCGGCTACAGCGATAGCTCATAGGCCTTTAAGTAGGTTAGTAACCTTATGGATGCGGCCTTGGACGGCTGCTTTGTCGCTGGTCGCCAGCGTCACACTTCTGCTGAAGTCGGCGTTACTTTGAAGCTCCTGATAGGCTTCCTGCACTTCGTCTCGTTTGGCTAGGAGCGCATCGAATCGCGCTGATGTAAGCTTTGAACACGCCAGCATTTGCGCGTCGAATACGGCAGCATTAAATCTACTCCGGCCGTCCTTTGAAAACGTGAACGAATGTGGTCCGAAAAGCTCGACCGCCCGTCCATGTGCAGTGCGAATGCTGATGCTCAAACCGATGAGCATCTCATCACTGGGGTTGCGATTCGTCTCCGCATAGTTCGAAATAAATGATGCTAGGGGTTTTTCGTACGCTCCGATACTTTCGCTGAGAGCCCAGTACCGAATTACAAGCTCCTCTGCTTTCATTCGCTTGTCTTTGCGGAAGCTGAAATGGCTATCCAGCTTGAGTTCCTTCGCAATGGTAGAGGCGGTCTTCAGCAGAGTTCCAAAGTAAAGGCCATGCCGAAGTTCTTGCCGAGTCAATGCTACAGCACCAGAGTTTAAGCGTTCGAATACGTCGAACTTGACCTGTGGATGGGTTTCTTTAAGGATGACAGTACACCTCAAGACACGGTTGCTGATGTGTCGTTGGAAGCGTTTGTCGAGTTGTGAGTATTTAAGCCCGGCGAGTTCAGGATAGCTAGTAAGGCCGGACAATGGGAAGACGTCTTCAACAAAACGTTTCAGGCTATTAAGCCTTTGGTTTCCGTCAATAACCGAAAACGACTCATCACGTTCCTGGTTCATGTAAATGACAGGTATGGGGCACTGAATGATCAGGGACTCCACTAGCCTTGACGCCTGACGATCGCTCCAAACGTAGCGCCGTTGGAAATCAGGAACTGTCACTTCTTGCTTATTCATCATGCCAATGAGCGTCGATACAGAAAAATCGTACTGCTCCGTACGCAGGATGCGTCTCTCAGGAGGTATCGAAAGGATGGCCTCTTCAAACTCATCCTCCAACTCGACTGGAAATAGTGCGTCCGCGAGTGACTCCTGATTCTGACTCAGTATTTTTTTCGTTGCCATGCCGATCCTCTCGCTGTACTTTCTGTCGGAACCCTTTTTAGGGTACTACAGTATCCCGAATCCATACATCTGACGCTTGTAAGTCTGTTATCCGCTACCCTAAATTCGCCACCCCACTAACCACATGCCCCGTAGGCACCAGCCGTGACGCCGGCTCGCAGTGTCGTGTCTGGTCATCGAAGAAGAAGTCGGGTTCGAATTCGCTGAGGAAGCGTGACTTCTCCAGGCCGCCGAGGAACATCGCTTCGTCGACTTCCACCTTCCATTCCATCAGGGTGCGGATCGCGCGTTCGTGGGCGGGGGCGCTGCGCGCGGTGACCAGTGCGGTGCGGATTTTCATCTTGCAGCCGGCGCTGTCGGCGCGCAGGCGGTGCAGGGCTTCGAGCAGGGGCAGGAAGGGGCCGGGCGGCAGCGGCTTGAGTGCCTTGCGTTCTTCGTGGTCCTGGAAGGCGGCGAGGCCTTGTTCCTGGAACACGCGCTCGGCCTCGTCGGAAAACAGCACGGCGTCGCCGTCGAAGGCGATGCGCACTTCCAGCGGGTGCTTCTCGGCCTCGGTCAGCGTGGCCGCATACACGCGCGCGGCGGGGAAGCCGGCGTTGAGCGCTTCGCGCACGTCGGCCTCGTTGGCGGAAAGGAACAGGTTGGCGCCCAGCGGCTTGAGGTAGTGGTAGGGCGGCCGGCCGCGCGTGAAGACGCCGCGTTCGAGTTCGAGCCCGGCGGCGCTGGCCGACTTGAAAATGCGCAGGCCCGAGACCGGGTCGTTGCGCGAGAGGATCACAACGGCCACGCGCTGGCGTTCCGGCGTGTTGTAGGCCAGCAGCTTCTGCACCAGCGGGAAGGCGACGCCGGGCCGCGCCGGCTGGTCCATGCGTTCCTGCTGCAGGCGCATGTAGGCGGAATCGTCCTGGTCCTCGAAGACCTGGTTTTCTTCCTCGAAATCGAACAGCGCGCGCGAGGAAAGCGCGACGACGAGCTGGCCTTCGAGGCTGGCGGGCATCAGGGCCTTCCCTGGGTGCGGCGGTCGCCGTGTCGCCAGCGCCGACTTCTACAAGCCGCAATGGACTGCATCAGCGAATCTCGTCGCCCGGCACTGATTCGGCTTCTGGCTCGCGGCGAGAGCCGGCATTTGGAAAGCAACCGATACCGCCCAAACCGAACCGGTTTTTGTCGCCTCACTCATCCGTGCACAATCACCGCCTGCTGGTTAACTTCGACATACCGCGCACTCGCGAAACCGTGCTCGATCAGCGCGAGGCTCCGGTCAAACAAGTCGATCAGATCATCGTTGGCGATGTTGCCGGTGGCGACGAGCAGCAAGCGACGCGGGGTGTCCTGAACCAGGAGTGTGCGCACGAAATCGTCATCCTTGGTGACCACGACGCGGCTCTCGCTGTCGGCAATGGCGCACACATCGGAGTCCGAGCTCAGATTGCGGTGCGGCAAGTCCAATGTATGAATGGCATCGTGTCCGCGGCTTGTCAGCCAGGCGGCTACCCGTCGCGGCAGTTGCGCATCGACGAGGAATTTCACGCCGCCATCTGCCCGATGGGTTCGATCCGATTGATATGCGAGAGGCGTGCCGCGAAGTCCAGCACGGCGAGAATGTCTTCACGTTCGAGATCCTCGTAGTCGGCGAGGATGTCGTCAATGCTCATCCCGCCGGCCAGCCATTCGAGAACATTTTCCACGGGATAGCGCAAACCCCGGATACAGGGCTTGCCGTGGCAAATGTCGGGCTGCATCGTGATGCGATCATTCATGGCAGCGATCCTTGAAAGAGACAGCGTTACTTTATACCCTCTTCGGTCAGTTGAACGATCGGGCATCCAAAGCGCTTGTTCGAAGGCGGGCCTTATCCCTGATTGGCCCAGCCATTGACCACATCACGGGACTGAGGCCCGCCGACCGGCGGGTCCGGAAAGCCAAATCCGATTAAAGTCTTGTCAGACGCCTGCTAACCGCCCCGCTGCTTCCCGCCCGCCTTCGGTGCCGCAGCATACATCCGCGTCATCTTCGCCGCCTCGTCGGCAACGCGCTGGCGCAGGTCGGGCGGGGCCAGCACTTCGACGTCGGCGCCGAACTTGAGGATGTCCATGATCAGTTCGCGATGGTCGGCGTAGGGGAATTCGAGCAGCCAGGAACCGTCCGCATCAAAGCTGCCCTTCTGCTTCGGGTGCCAGGTCTCCTGCGCCACCCAGCGCGCGCGCTTGGGCGTGAAGCGCAGCTTGGCGTGCTGCAGGCGGCGCCCGGAGAAGATGCCGTAGCCGGGGCCGAGCACTTCGTCGAGGCTGCGATGCGAGACTTCGCGCGCCTTCCGCTCGATCACCGTGGCCTCGCGGATGGAATCGAGGGCGAAGTTGCGGATGTCGTTGCGCAGGTGGCACCAGGCGTCGAGGTACCAGTTCTCGCGGTAATACACCAGGCGCAGCGGCGAGACTTCGCGCTCGGTGGTCTCGCCGCTGCCGCGGGCGAAGTAGGTGATGGCGAGGCGCTTGCGGCGCAGGAGCGCGGCGCCGACTTTCTCGAAATGCGCGAGCTTGAGGTCGCGCTTGCCCAAACCGACGATCAGCACGCGGCGGCGGATTTCCTCGGCGGTGTTTTCGGCGCTGCCGAGCAGGCTGTTGAGGCGCGCGATCAGCGGCTGGATGTGGGGCGTGAGGATGCCGCCGGGGTCGAGGTCGGTCAGCAGGTGCTGCATGGTCAGCAGCGCATGCACTTCGCCGGAGTTGAACCAGAGGCCGGGCAGTTCGTACTGGGCGCCGCCGTCGGGATGCGGGGTATCGAAGCGGTAGCCGCCGCCAGTTCCACCATGGCGATCCCAGACGATGGGCGCGTTGAGCCGGTTGCGCATGTATTCGAGGTCGCGCTTGAGCGTGGCGCGCGAGACTTCCAGTGCCGCCATGAGGTCGACGAAGGGCACCAGCTTCCGGTCGTGGATCATCTGGTCGATCTTGTAAAAGCGCTCAGTGCGATCCATGGTGCCTCCGCAGGGCCGCCCCAAGGAGGCTTAGCCGGAACTTGAGCGGGCCGAGCCCCCGAACCGTCGTCACCCCCTTCATGGGCAAGGGGGCGCGAGGGAATGTAGTCATTGCTCGCTGATGAATTGGCGGAAATGTTCGAGGCGGCGCGGGTGGATCACGCCACTGGCGACGGCGGCCTTGATCGCGCAGTCCGGTTCGGCCTGGTGCTGGCAGTCGCGAAAGCGGCACTGGCCGAGGAAGGGGCGGAACTCGGCGAAGCCGAATTCGATTTCCTGCGGCGTCAGGTGCTTGAGGCCGAACTCCTGCAGGCCGGGGCTGTCGATCAGCGTTCCTCCGTTCGGCAGGCGATAGAGCCGAGCGTAAGTGGTGGTGTGCTTGCCCGAATCAAGCGCAGTCGACAACTCGCGGGTGGGCGCCGCCGCACCGGGCACCAGGGCGTTGGTCAGGGTGGATTTGCCCATGCCGGATTGGCCGACCAGCACCGAACACTCTCCCGCCAGTAGCGGCAGCAGCGGCGAGGCGTCGAGCCTGGCCGAAAGTTCGACGACGCGGCAGCCGAGCGCGATGAAGGGCGCCAGCAGCTTGCGCGCGGCGGGCAGCGCGGCGGCGAGGTCGCTCTTGTTGAGGACGATGGTGGTGTGCAGGCCCTGATGCTCGGCGGCGACCAGCGCGCGGCTGAGCAGCATGTCGGAAAACGACGGATCGGTGGCGACCACCAGCAGCAATTGCGTGGCGTTGGCCGCGATCAGTTTTTCGCGGTAGGCGTCGCTGCGATAGAGCAGGGTGCGCCGCGGCCCATGGCCGGTGATCTGCCCGTCCGGCGTGAGTTCGACTTCGTCGCCGACGGCAAAGGGGCTTTTCTTGCCGCGCGGATAGCCGGTGGCGAGGCTGCCGTCGCCGAGTTCGATCTCGTAGTGACGACCGAAGGCGGCGACGATGATGCCGTGCTTGTTCAATGAAAATTACAGGCTGAGCAGGGCATCGATCTTCGCCGCGCAGATGAAGTCGTTTTCGGAAAGGCCGCCGATCGCATGCGTGGTGTAGCTGACCGTGCACTGGCCCCAGCCGACCGCGAGATCGGGATGGTGATCCTCGCGGTGCGAAATCCAGGCCGTGGCATTCACGAAGGCCATGGTCTCGTGGTAGTTCTTGAAGGTGTAGGTCTTGCTGATGATGTTGCCCTGGCGTTGCCAGCCGTCGAGGGTGGCCAGAAGTTTGGCGGCTTCGTCATCGGTGAGCGGCGGCACGCCGCCTTCGCAGGGTTTGCACCTGCCTTTGGACAAGTCGCAGACTTGGTTCATGCGGGCTCCGTCAAGGTGTGCCGAGTCGCGCGATGCGCTGGCTGGCGGGTGGATGGGAATCGTGGAACAGCGAATGCAGCGGATCCGGCGTCAGGGTTGCGGCGTTGTCGCGATACAACTTCACCAAGGCCGTGATCAGGTCGGCCGCGTTGGTCTGTTTCGCCGCATAGGCATCCGCTTCGTACTCGTGGCGGCGCGAGAACGCCGAAGTCAGCGGCGCCAGCGGAAAAAGGAATACCGGCAGCACCATGGAGAACAGCAGCAGGCCCATCGCCGCGCCTGACGCCGTGTCACCAGCGCCGACTTTTAGTCCGGCGAAGAACCACGTCTGGTCGATCAGTTGCCCGAGCAGCCAGAGGAAGGCCAGGCTCAAGACGCCCGAGAGGGCGATGCGTTTGATCACGTGCCGATGCTTGAAGTGTCCGAGTTCATGCGCCAGCACGGCTTCGATTTCCTGCGGCGCGAGTTTCTCCAGCAGCGTGTCGAAGAACACGATGCGCTTGGCGCGGCCGAAGCCGGTGAAGTAGGCATTGCCATGCGCCGAGCGTTTCGAGCCGTCCATGACGAACAGGCCGGAGGAGGTGAAGCCGCAGCGAGTCAGCAGGGTCTCGATGCGGGATTTCAGCGATGCATCCTCCAGCGGCGTGAATTTGTTGAACAGCGGCGCGATCACCGTCGGGTAGAGAAACAGCACCAGCAGGTTGGTGCCCAGCCAGACCAGCCAGACATACAGCCACCAGCTCCGGCCCATGACGTCCATCAGCCACAGCACGGCGAACAGCAGCGGGCCGCCGATCAGCACGGTCAGCGCCGTGCCCTTGGCGAGGTCGACAAACCACAGCGGCCAGGTCAGCTTGTTGAAGCCGAAGCGCGCTTCGAGGCTGAAGGTGCGGTAAAGGCTGGCCGGCAGGCCGATGACGAAGCCGACCACGCCGACGCAGGCAAACAGCGCCAGGCCATGCAGATAGCCGCTGCCGAGCAGGGCGCGCAGGGCCTGATCGATCATGCCGAGCGCGCCGCCAATGGTCAGAATCAGCAGCATGAGGGTGTCGATGGCGATCTCGATCATGCCGAGGCGCACCTTGGCCACGGTGTAGTCGGCGGCCTTGCGATGGTCGGCCAGTTCGATGCGGCCGGCAAAGTCCGCCGGCACCCGATTGCGATGCACGATGACATGGCGCAAATGCCGCATGTCGAGCCAGAGGCGCAAGGCCGTAGTGAGGGCGAGAGCCAGCAAAAAAAGCAGCGTGAATTGGGATGGGGTCATGGATAAGGGTCTGCTGTGCCAGAATGCGGGCTACGCAAGCACAGGCGGTGGAAAATTATGGCACAGGATCAGAACGCGCTCGTTTGGCTGGACATGGAAATGACCGGCCTCAATCCCGACAGTGATCGCATCATAGAACTGGCGATGGTGGTCACCAACTCGAATCTGGATGTGGTGGCCGAGGCGCCGACCTGGGTGGTGCATCAGTCCGACGCCGTGCTCGGCGGCATGGACGAGTGGAACCGCAACACGCATGGCAAGTCCGGCCTCACGGCACGGGTCAAGGCCTCGATCATGACCGAAGCCGAGGTCGAGGCGCAGGCGCTGGAGTTCCTGCGGCGCCACGTGCCGCGCCAGGCGACGCCGATGTGCGGCAATTCGATCTGCCAGGACCGGCGCTTCATGGCGCGCTACATGCCGAAACTCGAGGACTGGTTCCATTACCGCAATCTCGACGTGTCGACGCTCAAGGAATTGTGCAAGCGCTGGAAACCGGAAGTGGCGAAGGGATTGAAGAAGCACGGGAAGCACGAGGCGCTGGCGGACATTCTCGAGTCGATCGACGAACTCAAATACTACCGCGAGCATTTCCTGAAGCTCTGAGGGCGGCAAGCCCTCATTCGGCGCGCCGGTACAGTCGCAGGCGCTCGCTCTTGTCACCGGGCCGCGAGGTCTCCAAGATCAGCGTCCAGCCGGGGGAATCCCTCTCGGTGCGTGGCGTCGCCTGCACGATCATGTGCCGGCAATCCTTGGCGCGCTGGCCGCTGACGGTGCGGATGCCGCTGAAGTAGTCGAGCGAGGCGCGTTGCGCCAGCCCCAGGCCGCGGCGTGCGATGCAGCCGGGATGGGCGCCCAGCGCGTGGCGAACATCGGCGCTGACGCTGCGGTAACTTTTCCCGTAGTCGATCCACGGCAGCCACAGCGTCACCAGCAGCACCCAGATGGTGGTCAGTCCGACGCTCCAGCGCGCGGCAGCGCGCCATGGCGAGCGTGGCGTGCGCAGCATGACGGCGATCCAGCCGACAGTCGCCGCGATCGCCAGCACGATGGCAACGGTGGAGGCTTCGGCAACGAAGCCGGGAGCGGGTTTGCTGAAATTCTTGGCGACTCGCGCCGGTTCCCCGGTCAGCATGGCGATGCCGCCCAGCCAGATCAGCGCCGCGATCAGCGTGAAGGTCATCATGCCGAACCAGTCGAAGGCATTGGCCGCGCCGCGCCTGAGCCGGCCCGCGGCGGCGGCGGCCAGCAAGGTGATGGGGACGAGCGCAGGCATCAGTGCCGTCGGCTTCGGATCATCGGCAAAAAAAGCGAAGAGGGCCGTTGCGGTGGCGACCAGCAGCAAAACGGCTTGCGGCTTGAACAGGTTCCGGCGTTCCAGCCAGAGGCTCCATAGTGCCAAGGGCAGCACCGGCCAGGCGGCCCACGCCAGCAGTTCCAGATGGTTGCGACTGAAGCCGCCGCGCAGCGCCAGGCTGGCTTTCTCGGCGTTCCACCAGACGTCGAACAGGCTCGGTGCCTGCTGCCAAAGCAGGAAAGGCCATGGCAGCATGATCAGGAGGGCGACCGACGCCGCTGTCAGCCATGCCACAAGGCTGCCCCGTGTCCGCCAGGCGGGGTGCACGCCTAGTATCAGTCCTGTCGCAAGCTGCATCACGACGCTGTCGAGACCGGCGCCGAGAAAGCCGATGCCGATCCCGGCGCCGAAGAGCAGGCCGCCCCGCGCCGGTTTCTGCCGCCAGGTGGACATGCCCCACAGGGAGATGATGAAACCGGTGATTGCAACGATTGCCGGCTGGGCCTCATGCAGCGGCACCAGCAGGCCCAGGGTGCCAATGGCAAGCAAAGGGGCGGCCAGCGCTGCGCTGGCCCCGAGCAGTTGCTTTGCCATGCGCGAAAGAATCGCCAGGAAGGCGGCGCCGAACAGTACCGAGGCGAGACGGGCGGCATCGTGCCACGGCAGCAGCCACCCCAGCAACTTGCCGCACAGGGCTGCCGTCCAGTGATACAGGGGGGGCGAAACCAGCCAGGGGTCGCCCGCGATGCGGGGCACCAGCCAATCGCCCCCGGTCATGCCGAAGGCGACGCCGAGGTGCAGGACGTCGTCCACCTTCCAGGGGTCGTGGCCCACCACTCCGGCCAGCAGCCAGATGGCACAGAGCAATAGCGCACCCTGTCGCGCCAGGGTGGGCGTGGGGCTGTGATTGCGGTCGGTCAGGTCAGGCACGGTGCGAGATTACCAGCGCCATGAAAATCGCGAGGATACCGTCCCCGCCCTTCGGGACGGGGGCATAAAAAAGGCAGCCCGAGAGCTGCCTTTTCTTGGTGCGGTCAGGCCTTGACGCAGACTCAGGCCGCCTTCTTGCTGTACTTCTGGCGGAAGCGCTCGACGCGACCCGCGGTGTCGACGATCTTCTGCTTGCCGGTGTAGAACGGATGGCAGGCGGAGCAGACTTCGATGTGCAGCGGCTTGATGCTGGTGGAGCGGGTGCTGAACTTGTTGCCACAGCTGCAGGTGACTTCGATGTCGCCGTAGTTCGGGTGAATGGTGTCTTTCATTTCATTGTCCTTTCAAGTGCAAGCGCGGCTCGTGGATTTGGCGAACCGACAGAGCCGGGCATTATCCGCTAATTTTTGGTCCAGCGCAATCAGCGCTGGCGCATGGCGTCGAAGAACTCGGCGTTGTTCTTGGTGGCCTTGACCTTGTCCACCAGGAATTCCGTGGCTTCCATGTCGTCCATGTTGTACAGGAGCTTGCGCAGGATCCACATCTTTTGCAGTACGGCGGGGACCAGCAGCAGTTCCTCGCGGCGGGTGCCCGAGCGGTTGACGTTGATCGCGGGGTAGACGCGTTTCTCGGCCATCTTGCGGTCGAGGTGGATTTCCATGTTGCCGGTACCCTTGAATTCCTCGTAGATCACGTCGTCCATGCGCGAGCCGGTTTCAATCAGCGCGGTGGCGATGATGGTCAGGGAACCGCCTTCCTCGATGTTGCGCGCGGCGCCGAAGAAGCGCTTGGGCTTTTGCAGGGCGTTGGCGTCCACGCCGCCGGTGAGCACCTTGCCGGAAGCCGGCTGCACGGTGTTGTAGGCGCGGGCGAGACGCGTGATCGAGTCGAGCAGGATCACCACGTCGCGTTTGTGTTCGACCAGGCGCTTGGCCTGTTCGATGACCATCTCAGCCACCTGGACGTGACGCGTGGCGGGTTCGTCGAAGGTCGATGCAACGACCTCGCCCTTGACGGTGCGCATCATTTCCGTGACTTCTTCCGGGCGTTCGTCGATCAGCAGGACGATCAGGGTGACATCGGGATGGTTGGTGGTAATGGCGTGGGCAATGTGCTGCATCAGCACGGTCTTGCCCGCCTTGGGCGGCGATACGATCAGGCCGCGTTGGCCCTTGCCGATCGGCGCGATCATGTCGATCACGCGGCTGGTGATGTTTTCCTCGCTGCGGGTGTCGCGTTCCAGCAGCATGTGCACAGTCGGGTGCAGCGGCGTCAGGTTCTCGAACAGTATCTTGTGCTTGGAGGCCTCCGGCGACTCGCCATTGACCTTGTCCACCTTGACCAGTGCGAAATAGCGCTCGCCTTCCTTGGGCGAGCGGATTTCGCCTTCGATGGTGTCGCCGGAACGCAGGTTGAAGCGGCGCACCTGGCTCGGGCTGATGTAGATGTCGTCGGTGCTGGCGAGGTAGGACTCCTCGGGAGCGCGCAGGAAGCCGAAGCCGTCGGGCAGGATTTCCAGCACGCCGTCGCCGAAAATCGTTTCGCCCTTCTTGCCCTGGTTCTTCAGCAGGGCGTAGATCAGTTCCTGCTTGCGCAGCCGGTTGGCGCCTTCGATGTTGTTGGCGGCCGCCATCTCCAGCAACTGGCTGACATGATGGGCTTTGAGCTCGGATAGGTGCATGGACTACCTGCGTAGAAATCCCGGCGGGAAGCGCCGGAACAGGGGGGTGTAGGGGATGAATTCAGGAAAGAATTCGATCGGGAGGGGAATCGAATCGGCGCCATCAAGGCGTGGGCGCCTGTCTTGCTCTTCAGCGGCCCGGAATCAGACTCCGAGCCGGAAATGTAACGGGATCAGAGATTGCTGTCAATGAATGCAGTAAGTTGCGATTTGGACAGGGCGCCGACCTTTTGCGCCTCGACATTGCCGCCCTTGAACAGCAATAGGGTCGGAATGCCGCGGATACCGAACTCGCCGGGAACCTTCGGATTGTCGTCGATGTTCAGTTTGGCCACGCGCAACTTGCCCGAATAATCCTTGGCCACCTCATCGAGAATGGGGGCGATCATCTTGCAGGGACCGCACCACTCGGCCCAGAAGTCGACCAGGGTCGGTATGGCGGAGTCGAGCACTTCGGCTTTGAAAGTGCTGTCGGTAACGTGGTGAATGTGTTCGCTCATGGATTCCTCGGGGTTTTTTGCGCCGATTGCCGCGTTTGCGGGCGTACGGTGCAACGAATTGCTGCGACGACAGTCGCTTGCATAGCCGAATCCTAGCAAAAAAAATCAAGCATGGCGAACTCGGCCACGTGTCAATAGCGCATGGCGATGGTACATTGTCCGCTGAAACCGGAGCCCGACCATGACCTACGTTGTCACCGAATCCTGCATCAAATGCAAATACACCGATTGCGTCGATGTTTGTCCCGTGGATTGTTTCCATGAGGGACCGAACTTTCTCGTCATCGATCCGGAGGAGTGCATCGACTGCACCCTGTGCGTCGCCGAGTGTCCGGTCGAGGCCATCTTTGCCGAAGATGACGTACCCGCCGGGCAGGAGCACTTCACTGCGCTCAATGCCGAACTGACCAAAGTCTGGCCGGTCATCATCGAGCGCAAGGAGCCTCTGGACGACGCCGACGAGTGGGCGAAGAAGAAGGAAAAACTGAGCCTGCTGGAGCGCTGACACTACATGTCCGGCAATACCTTCGGCTCTCTTTTCCGCGTCACTTCATTTGGTGAATCACACGGTCCGGCGATCGGCTGTGTAGTGGACGGTTGTCCACCCGGCCTGGAAATATCGGCCGCGGACATTCAGCTCGAACTCGACCGGCGCAAGCCGGGAACCTCACGCCACGTCACCCAGCGGCGCGAATCGGATACGGTCGAAATCCTCTCCGGCGTGTTCGAAGGCCGCACCACCGGGGCACCGATCGGTTTGCTGATTCGCAACGAGGACCAGCGCAGCAAGGATTACGGCACTATCGCCGAAACCTTCCGCCCGGGGCATGCCGACTACACGTACTGGCAGAAATACGGGATTCGCGATCACCGCGGCGGCGGCAGGTCATCGGCGCGCGAGACCGCGGTCCGGGTTGCCGCCGGAGCCATCGCCAGAAAGTGGTTGCAGCAACGCTACGGGGTGACCGTGCGCGGCTGGATGAGCCAGCTGGGGAGCATCGAAATTCCGTGGCAGGACGAGGCGGTGATCGATACCAATCCGTTCTTTGTCGCGAATGCCGGGGTTGTTCCGCAACTCGAGGACTACATGGATGCCTTGCGCAAGTCGGGCGATTCCGTCGGCGCGGAAATAACCGTCGTGGCGCGCGGCGTCCCGGTCGGCTGGGGCGACCCGGTATATGACCGGCTCGATGCCGACATCGCCTACGCCATGATGGGCATCAACGCCGTCAAGGGCGTCGAAATCGGCGCCGGGTTCGGTTCGGTGGCGCAAAAGGGCAGCGAACATGGCGACGAACTGACGCCCGATGGATTCCTCGGCAACCATGCAGGAGGGATATTGGGCGGCATCTCGACCGGCCAGGACGTGGTGGTCAGGATGGCGGTCAAGCCGACGTCGAGCATTCGCCTGCCGCGGCGTACCATCAATCTCGCCGGAGAACCGGCGATGATCGAAACCCACGGCCGCCATGATCCTTGCGTAGGAATTCGCGCCACGCCGATCGCCGAGGCCATGCTGGCGCTGGTGCTGATCGACGCCGCCCTGCATCATCGCGCGCAGTGCGCCGATGTCGACTGCCCGACGCCGCGAATTCCTGCCCGGCCGATAGTAAAATAGTTTTCAGAATTGAATTGAATCGAACAGGACTGGAACCGCAATGAACGTTGATCATCACGACCTGCATCACGAATTTCCCGAGTACGCCGAGACCATCCATGCCCTGAAAATGGGCAACCAGCATTTTTCCCGTCTATTCGACGAGTACCACGTTTTGACTGCAAAGATCGAGGACCTGGAAATCAAGGACTCGCCGGTGGCCGACGTCGCGCTCGAGGACATGAAGAAGCTGCGCGTGAAGCTCAAGGACGAGCTCTACGCCATGCTCAGGGCCGGCAAGGCCTAGCTCGCACGCAAGCCTGCACCAGCGAAACCGCCAGTCGCGGTTGGCGGTATCTCTCATGGGGCAAAACGGGCGATTGTCTGCCTGGTATTTCTGGTATTTCGCGTTCATCGGCGCCTTCCTGCCGTATTTCGCCCTCTACCTGCAGTCCATAGGACTTTCTGCCGGGCGCATCGCGGTGCTGATGTCGCTCGGGCAGTTCATGCGCCTGCTGGCGCCGCTGCTCTGGAGTTGGCTGGCCGACAGCGGCGGCAGGCGTGTGCGCATTGTCGTCGCGTCGACGGCGGCCTCGCTGGCCAGTTTTTCGGTGGTGTTCCTGACCCAGGATTTTGTCGGCCTGCTGATCGGCATGGCGATCCTCCATTTTTTCTGGAGCGCGTCGCTGCCACTGGTCGAAGCGCTGACCCTGGGGCATCTGGCAGCCCACCCGGAACGCTACGGCCGCATCCGGCTCTGGGGCTCGGTCGGTTTCATCGTCACCGTGATGGGAGTCGGTTTCCTGCTCGATTTTGCGCCCATCCGCTCCCAACTCTGGGTCAGCTGGTTCCTGCTGCTGGGCACGCTGCTCAGTGCGTTGACACTGACCGAAGTGAAACAACACGCCGGGCAGCTGGCCGGTCCGATTCTGGACGTATTGCGCCAGCGCAAGGTGGTGTTCCTGCTCGCCGCAGGCTTGTTCATGACGGCGGCCCATGGCGCGCTCTATGTCTTCTACTCGATTCATCTCGTGGCGCAAGGCTACGGCAAGAGCCTGGTCGGAGTGCTGTGGACCCTCGGCGTGGTGGCCGAGATCGTGGTGTTCCTGCTCATGCAGCGGATTTCGCTGCGGGTTTCCATGCGGCAGATCCTGCTGGCCTGCTTTGCCCTTGCTGCGCTGCGTTTCATGCTGATCGGCTGGGCCGTCGAATTCATCGGGCTGCTGGTATTCGCGCAATTGCTGCATGGCGCCAGTTTCGGCGCGCATCATGCAGCGACCATGGCGGCGCTCAATCGCTGGTTCGTCGCCGGCCAGCAGGCGCGGGCGCAGGCCTTGTACGGCAGTGTGGCCTATGGCGCCGGCGGTTTGGGTGGTGCCCTGCTGGCCGGTGCCTTGTGGGAAAGTGCCGGCCCGGGGATCACCTTCAGTGCCGCCTCGGCACTCGCCCTGATCGGCTTGATTCTGGTCTGGCGCGGCGTTCCGGGTGATTCAGCGGACGAGGCTGTGCGATAATCGCCCGTCCACGCTGACGCTTCCGAAATCATGTCAAGAACGCTTTACGAGAAACTCTGGGACAGCCATGTCGTCCATGTCGAAGAGGACGGCACGGCGCTGCTCTACATCGATCGCCACCTGGTGCATGAAGTCACCAGCCCGCAGGCCTTCGAGGGCCTGAAACTGGCCGGGCGCAAGCCCTGGCGGATTTCGTCCATCGTCGCCACGGCCGATCACAACACGCCGACCTCGCACTGGGAACTCGGCATCACCGACCCGATTTCGCGCCAGCAGGTGGAAACCCTCGACGCCAATATCCGCGAAGTGGGGGCGCTGGCCTACTTTCCATTCAAGGATCGGCGGCAGGGTATTGTCCATGTCGTCGGCCCGGAAAACGGCGCCACGCTGCCCGGCATGACGGTGGTCTGCGGTGATTCGCATACCTCGACGCACGGCGCTTTTGCCTGCCTCGCTCACGGCATAGGCACTTCGGAAGTCGAACACGTGCTGGCGACGCAATGCCTGCTGCAGAAGAAGTCGAAGACCATGCTGGTCCGGATCGAAGGAAAAGTCGGCGCTGGCGTTACGGCGAAAGACATCGTGCTGGCGCTGATCGGTCGCATCGGCACGGCAGGCGGTACCGGCTACGCCATCGAATTCGGCGGCGAGGCGATTCGCGCACTGTCGATGGAAGGCCGCATGACGGTGTGCAACATGGCCATCGAGGCCGGCGCCCGGGTCGGCTTTGTCGCCGCGGACGAGACCACCATCGCCTATCTCAAGGGCCGCAACTTCGCCCCCAAGGGCGACGAGTGGGACAAGGCCGTGGCTTACTGGCGCACGCTGGTGTCGGATGCCGATGCGCGCTTCGACACCGTGATCGAGATGGACGCGCGCCAGATCGTGCCGCAGGTGACCTGGGGCACTTCGCCGGAAATGGTGACGGGAATCGATGGCACGGTCCCGGCGCCCGAGGATTTCAAAGACCCGGTGAAAAGCGAAGGCGTCGCCCGCGCGCTGCAGTACATGGGCCTGACGCCGCGCATGCGCATCGACCAGATTCCGATCGACAAGGTTTTCATCGGTTCCTGCACCAACTCGCGCATCGAGGATCTGCGCGCGGCAGCCGCGGTGGCCAAGGGCCGCAGGGTTGCCGCCAACGTCAAGCTGGCGCTGGTGGTGCCGGGCTCCGGCCTGATCAAGGAGCAGGCCGAAGCCGAGGGGCTGGACAAGATATTCATCGCCGCCGGCTTCGAGTGGCGGCAGCCGGGTTGTTCGATGTGCCTGGCCATGAACGACGACCGCCTGAATCCCGGCGAGCGCTGCGCCTCGACCTCGAACCGCAATTTTGAAGGGCGGCAGGGTGCGGGCGGCAGAACGCATCTGGTCAGTCCCGCCATGGCGGCGGCGGCGGCGATTGCCGGCCGCTTTGCCGATGTTCGTCAATTGTCATAAGGAGAAGACCCATGTTCCGCGTACTCATCGTTTCCGTCCTGCTGCTCGGCCTGTCGGCCTGCAACACCGTGCAAGGCATCGGCAAGGACGTCAAGAAGGGCGGCGAAGTCATCGAGAAGTCGGCCAAGTAATGGAGAAATTCGTCAGGCTTGATGGTCTTGTGGCGCCGCTCGATCGCGCCAATGTCGATACCGACGCCATCATCCCCAAGCAGTTCCTCAAGTCGATCAAGCGCTCGGGCTTCGGCCCCAACGCGTTCGACGAGTGGCGCTACATGGATCACGGCGAGCCGGGGCAGGATTGCGCGAAGCGGATGAAGAATCCCAATTTCGTGCTCAATCAGGAGCGCTATCAGGGCGCATCGATCCTGCTCGTGCGCAGCAATTTCGGTTGCGGCTCGTCGCGCGAGCATGCGCCCTGGGCGCTGCACGACTTCGGCTTTCGCGCCATCATCGGCGAATCCTTTGCCGACATTTTTTTCAACAACTGTTACAAGAACGGGCTGCTGCCCATCGTCTTGCCGAAGGCCGAGATCGATGCGCTGTTCGGCCTCACCGAACACTCGCCCGGCTATCGCCTCACCATCGATCTGCCGGAGCAAAGGGTCGTGCGCCCCGACGGCCATGCGATCCCCTTCGAGGTCGATGGCTTCCGCAAGGAATGCCTGCTCAATGGCTGGGACGACATCGGCTTGACCCTGCGCCACGCCGAGAAGATTCGCGAGTTCGAGGCGCGACGACGCGTCGAGCAGCCCTGGCTATTTGCATGAGGGAATTTCAATGAAGATTTGTGTACTGCCGGGTGACGGAATCGGACCGGAAATCATCGCGGAGGCCGTTCGCGTCCTGAAAGCGCTCGATCTCGGCATCGAGATGGAAGAAGCCCTGCTGGGCGGCTGCGCGGTGGATGCGACCGGCAGCCCCTATCCGGATGCGACCCAGAAACTGGCGCAGGCAGCCGACGCCGTGCTGCTGGGCGCAGTGGGAGGCCCCCAGTGGGACAACAATCCGCGCGAGCAGCGGCCCGAGCGCGGGCTGCTGGGCATACGCAAGCAGCTCGGGCTGTTCGCCAATCTGCGGCCGGCGATTTTGTACCCGGAACTGGCCAATGCCTCGACGCTCAAGCCGGAAGTGGTGGCAGGGCTGGACATCCTGATCGTGCGTGAATTGACGGGCGACATCTACTTCGGCCAGCCGCGCGGCATCGAGATTCGTAACGTGGACGGTCAAATGCAGCGCTTCGGCTTCAACACCATGCATTACACCGAGAGCGAAATTCGCCGCATCCTGCGGGTGGCCTTCGAAGCGGCTAGGAAGCGCAGCCGCAAGGTCTGCTCGGTGGACAAGATGAACGTGCTGGAATGTACCCAGCTCTGGCGTGATGTCGCCATCGAAACCGGCAAGGAATATCCGGATGTCGAACTCTCGCACATGCTGGTGGACAACGCGGCGATGCAACTGGTGAAGAATCCCAAGCAGTTCGACGTCATGGTCACCGGCAACATGTTCGGTGACATCCTGTCGGACGAAGCGTCAATGCTCACCGGCTCGATCGGCATGCTGCCCTCGGCCTCGCTGGATGCGAACAACAAGGGACTTTACGAACCTTCGCATGGCTCGGCGCCGGACATTGCCGGCAAGGGCGTGGCCAACCCGTTGGCGACAATCCTTTCGGCGGCAATGATGCTGCGTTACACTTTCGCCAATGAGGCGGCGGCGGGACGCATCGAGGCAGCCGTGAAAAAAGTCCTGGCGCAGGGTTTCCGCACCGGTGACATTTACGAGCCGGGGATGAAGAAGGTCGGCACCCGGGAAATGGGCGACGCCGTTTTGGCAGCGCTGTAATTTGACGATGAGATAGTGATGATGAAGCGTGTAGGTCTGGTTGGTTGGCGTGGCATGGTGGGTTCGGTCCTGATGCAGCGAATGCGTGAGGAGAATGATTTCGCCCTGATTGAGCCGGTGTTCTTCACCACCTCGAATCCGGGCGGCAAGGCGCCGGAGTTCGCGGTCGGCGCGCCGCCGCTCAAGGATGCGCGGGACATCGATGAACTGAAGAAGCTGGACATCATCATCAGCTGCCAGGGCGGCGACTACACCAACGAGGTATTTCCCAAGCTGCGCGAAGGCGGCTGGAAGGGCCACTGGATCGATGCGGCCTCCAGCCTGCGCATGAAGGACGACTGCGTGATCATTCTCGATCCGGTGAATCTCGACGTGATCGAGGGCAGCCTGGCCAGGGGTGGCCGCAACTGGATCGGCGGCAACTGCACCGTGAGCCTGATGATGATGGCCCTGGGCGGCCTGTTCAAGGCCGGGCTGATCGAGTGGATGACCTCGATGACCTATCAGGCAGCCTCCGGCGCCGGCGCGCAGAACATGCGCGAACTGCTGACGCAAATGGGCGAGACGCATCGCGTGGTGAAGAACCTGCTCGATGATCCGGCGTCGGCGATTCTCGACATCGATCGCGAGGTTGCCGGCATCCTGCGCGACGACGGTTTCCCCACCGCCAACTTCGGCGTGCCGCTGGCCGGCTCGCTGATCCCCTGGATCGACAAGGATTTGGGCAATGGCCAGAGCCGCGAGGAATGGAAGGGACAGGCCGAAACCAACAAGATTCTCGGGCGCAACGCCGCGCCGATTCCGGTCGATGGACTTTGCGTGCGGATTGGTGCAATGCGCTGCCATTCCCAGGCGCTGACCATCAAATTGACCGGGGATGTGCCGCTGGACGAGATCAACGGCATCTTGGCGGCGCACAACGATTGGGTTAAGGTAGTGCCCAACCAGCGCGAAATCACCCTGAAGGAACTGACGCCGACGGCCGTTACCGGTACCTTGAGCGTTCCGGTGGGGCGCCTGCGCAAACTCAGCATGGGACCGCAGTATCTATCGGCCTTTACGGTGGGCGACCAACTGCTTTGGGGCGCTGCAGAACCCTTGCGGCGCATGTTGCGCCTTCTGTTGCGTTGACGCCGCGAGCCGGATGCGACCAGAATGTAATGGGAAGGTTGAGCTTGCATCGCTAACATCATGATGTTATTTTGATAACATGACAAAATTGCCGTCGGGAGTCACAGTGCCCAATACTGACAAGCGAAATCGTTTCAAAGCCACCATTTTGGCGGCAGCCATTGCTGTCCTGCCTCTGGCGACACACGCTGCCGGATTGGGCAAGATCACCGTGCTCTCCGCCATGGGACAGCCCCTCAAGGCAGAGCTCGAGGTTACGGCAACCCGCGATGAAGCGCCCTCGCTGGTTGCAAAGGTGGCTGCTGCTGATGCTTTCCGTCAGGCAGGAATCGAATATGCCCCTGCCTTGGCGACGCTGCGTTTTTCGCGTGACATCAAGGAACGCGGCGGCCGTCGCTACCTCGAGGTGACGACAGACCGGCCCTTGAATGAGCCGTTCATCGACATGCTGGTCGAATTGACCTGGGCTTCGGGCAGGCTGGTGCGCGAGTACACTTTCCTGCTTGACCCGCCCGACCTGGCTGCCAAAATGCCTCCAGCTCCGGTTTCAGCGCCGGAGGTCAAGTCCGATCCCGCAGTGGCCAGACCAGCGGAAAAATCCGCGGCGGCGATGCCCGCTGAAGCTCGTCCGGTGATCGACAGTCGTCCGCCGGCGTCAAAGCCGGTAGCCGAAAAGGCGGTAGCAAGACAGGTCGCGGGAAGTTCGCGCGCGGTAGTTTCAGGGGACACCCTGGGCAAGATCGCGGCGCAGACCAAGCCTGATGGGGTCAGCCTCGATCAGATGCTGGTGTCCCTGTTCCGCAGCAACAAAGAGGCATTTGACGGCGGCAACATGAATCGTCTCAAGGCCGGCAAGATCCTTTCGATTCCCGATGCCGACGCGGTGAGTGCGGTTTCCGCCGGCGAGGCGCGCAAGGAAATTGTTGCCCAGGCGGCAGATTTCAACGCCTATCGCAAACGTCTGGCCTCGGCTGCAGCCGCCGAGCCGGCCAGGGATCAGGGCGCCAGGCAGTCCGTCACTGGCAAGATCGCTCCCAAAGTCGAAGACAAGGTGCCTGCAGTCGCAGGCAAGGACAAGCTGGAAGTCTCGCGTACGGAAGCGGCCAAGGATGCCAAGGGCAAGCCCTTGCAGGGCCGCATCGCGACGCTCGAAGAGGATCTGGTTGCGCGCGACAGGGCACTCAAGGAAGCAAGCGGTCGTATCGCTGATCTCGAGAAGAATCTCAATGACCTGAAGAAGCTCGCCGAACTGAAGAGCCAGGCCGGAGCCGACCTGCAAAAGCAGGCTCAGGCGACCAAGCCTGCTGCTGCGGAAGCCAAGAAGCCGGATGTTCCCGCACCTGCACCTGCACCCGCGGCGAAACCCGCCGAGGCACCGAAGGCGGCTGAGCCGGCGAAGCCGGCCGAGGTAGCCAAGGCCCCCATGGCGGCAGAACCGCCCAAACCGGCCGACGCCGCCAAACCGGCAGAAGCGCCCAAGTCAGGCGAGGCGGCGAAGCCTGCCGACGCTGCCGCCGCAGTGGCGAAGCCGGCGGATGGCACCAAGCCGGCCGATGAGAACAAACCGCCTCCGCCGAAGAAGAAAATCGCTCCGCCGCCTCCACCGGAGCCTGAGCCTGACTTTATCGAGGAAAACGGACCGCTCGTATTTGGTGGTGGTGCAGTGCTGGCCCTTTTGTTCGGCTGGCTGGGAATTTCGGCCATGCGCAAGAAGCGCGCCGCCGCCGCTGAAGCCAACGCGACAATTGCCGAGACCGACCTTTCAACGCATTCCGTGTTCAGCACGACGACCGTAGCGCCTCCGCCAAGTGAACAGGAGCCGAGCCAGTTCAGTTCGACCGGCATGGGCATGGCGGCGCACCAGGAAGCCGTTGATCCCGTGGTTGAGGCGGACACTTTCCTTGCCTTCGGCCGCGATGCGCAGGCAGAAGAGATTCTTCTGGAAGCCTTGAAGACGGATCCGCAGCGGCAGGCGATTCACCTCAAGCTGCTCGACATCTATTCCGCGCGCAAGAATGTTTCCCAGTTTGAGTCTGTGGCGAAAGACCTGCATGTCTTGACCGGTGGCGCCGGTGCGGGTTGGGAGAAGGCTGCAGCCTTGGGTGCGGCAATTGATCCCGCGAACCCCCTCTATGCGTCAATGCCATCCGAGGCCGAGGCTGTTGCCCCGGCCGTGGATATGGATGCGACGATGATCGTTCACGCCGCCGCGGTGGCCGAGCAGCCGGCCGCACAGGCCGTTGCCGAGGCGCCCGCAGCAACCGAGGCGGTGGCTTTGGATTTTGACCTCGATATCGGTACCGCGGAGGCGGCTGGCGCCGCCGAGACGGCCCCTTCGGCCGATTCCGACGTGGCCGCGATCGATTTCGATCTTGACCTGGGCGCACCGGAGGTGACGCAGGCGACTGCGTCCGCTGCCAAGGACGAGGCCAAGAGCGAAGCGGCTGGACTCGATATCAGTTTCGATCTGCCGACAATGGAGTCGGCACCTCCAGCGATAGACCTCCCGCTCGCTGCGGAGCCTGAAGCGCCAGTTGCACCGGCGCCAGCTGCTGCGGCGGCCGATTCCGGCGGCATCGATTTCGAGTTCGATTTGGGTACTTCCGCTCCGGCGCTCCCCGAATCATCGCCCGAGGCGTCTCTGGCACTTCCTGAGTTGGCTGCCACGCCGGCTCCGGCCGCGCTTGATCTCGGTGGGATCAGCCTGGAACTGGATGCACCGGCAGGCGCCGCAAGTGCCGATGCCGACGCTTCTGGCGGTGAGAAACCTGACAATCCCGAGGTGGCCACCAAGATGGAGCTGGCGATGGCCTATGAGGAAATGGGTGATCGCGACGGCGCCAGAGAGCTTTACCAGGAGGCGTTGGCCGAAGGCGGTTCGGCGCAGCAGAAGGCGGCGCGCGCCAAGCTTGACAGCCTCGGCTGATCAACCCTGCTCTCCCGGCGCCCAGCGCCGGGAGACGTTGTTGCCGTGAAACACCCGAACCCCGCAAGCCTGATACTGCTTGGTCTGGCTGCGCTTTTCGCGGCCTCCTCCCGCGATGGAATGCCCTTGTTTCTTGCCGCTTTCGGGCTCGCCCTGTTGGCCTTGATTGCAGCGAGGTCGCATATCCTGTTGCTCTTGCGCCGCAGCCGCTGGTTGCTGCTCACCATGCTGGTGATGTTCGGCTGGTTTACGCCGGGAACCCCGTTGTCATTTATTCCAGGCGCGAGTACGGAAGGGCTGCTGCTCGCAGCCGACAATCTCGGGCGCCTGCTGATCGCGCTGTCCATCGTCGCCTTGATACTGAAGGCGCTATCTGCGGCCGACCTCGTGGCCGGAATGCGTTTGCTGCTGGCACCGCTGGTTCTGTTCAAGCTTTCCCGCGATCGATTTGCCGTGCGGCTGGCACTGACCCTGAACGAGGTGGAAGCCTCGAGGCAGGGGATGAGCGGCGAACCGGGACGGGTGGAAAGCACGCTGGTTCTGCCGGCTTCCCGTTTCGGCGCAGCGGACACCATACTCGGCACATTGGCGGCTGCCCTGGCCCTTGGCGCGTGGCTGGTGTGAGAGTCGCGCTCGGCGTCGAGTACGACGGTTCGGGATTCTGCGGCTGGCAGTCGCAGGCCGGCAGAGGCGCGGTGCAGGATGTGCTGGAGTCGGCACTGTCCAGGGTCGCCGATGCGCCGACACGTGTCGTTTGCGCAGGGCGAACCGATGCCGGAGTGCATGCCATCGGTCAGGTCGTCCATTTCGATACCGCAGCCGTTCGCCCGGACACCGCGTGGGTACGTGGCGTCAACGCCCATTTGCCGGCCAGTGTGGCAGTGCGCTGGGCCAAGCCGGTGCAGGATGATTTTCACGCGCGCTTTTCGGCGCGGGGCAGGCGCTATCGCTACTTGTTGCTCAATCGGGGCGAACGACCCGGGCTCATGGCGAAGCGCGTCGGCTGGTTTCATCGCCCGCTCGACGCCGAAGCGATGCGTGCCGCGGCCGCCCTGCTTTTGGGCGAGCATGATTTTTCAGCGTTTCGCTCGGTCGAGTGCCAGGCCAAATCGCCGGTGAAGATCCTGCGCCGTGCGGATGTCGCGCGGCATGGCGACCTGCTGGTGTTCGACTTCGAGGCCAGTGCGTTTCTGCATCACATGGTACGCAACATCGTTGGCGCGCTGGTCTATGTGGGCAAGGGCGCGCATCCGCCGGAGTGGCTGGGCGAGCTGCTCGCGGGGCGCGATCGTGCTCGCGCGGCCCCGACTTTTGAAGCCTGCGGCCTGTATTTTGCCGGGGTCGATTATGATCCGGTCTGGCAACTGAAAGTCGGCGCTGGCGACACGGCGATCCTGCTTCCCTGATCTGCCCTGAAATCATGACCCGTACCCGAATCAAGATCTGCGGCATCACCCGCGAGCAAGACCTCGCTGCAGCCGTCGCGGCCGGCGCCGATGCGCTCGGCTTTGTGTTCTATGCGGCCAGCCCGCGTCATGTAACACCGGAGCGGGCAGCACAATTGATCGCGAGAGTGCCCGCCTTCGTCACCCGGGTTGGTCTTTTCGTCAACGCGGAACCTCAGGCCGTGCGTGAAATCCTGGCGCAGGCGCCGCTCGACCTGCTGCAGTTTCACGGCGATGAAGACGCCGCGTATTGCGCCCAGTTCGGCAAGTCATGGATCAAGGCCGCAAGGGTGAGCCCGGGCCTCGATTTGCTAGAATACACATCCGCATTTGCCAAGGCGCCCGGGGTATCGGGCGTGTTGCTCGATGCCCACGTCGAAGGCTATGGCGGCGGCGGCAAGACCTTCGACTGGTCACTGATTCCGCGGTCCTTGCCGTTGCCCGTGATCCTCTCCGGAGGGCTGCATCCAGGCAATGTCGCGGAGGCGGTGCGCACCGTGAGGCCTTGGGCGGTGGATGTCAGCAGCGGTGTCGAGGCTGCCCGCGGCATCAAGGATGTACAGAAAATCACCGAATTCATTGCCGGAGTGCGAGAAGCAGATGCAGGACCTTCCTTATAACTTGCCCGACGCGGGCGGCCACTTCGGCCCCTATGGCGGTGTCTTTGTCGCCGAGACCCTGATGCCGGCCTTGGCCGAATTGCGCGAGGCCTATGCCGCTGCCCAGGCCGATCCTGCATTCCGTGCCGAGTATGAGTACGACCTCAAGCACTATGTCGGCCGGCCCAGCCCGATCTATCACGCCAAGCGCTGGTCGGGCCTGCTGGGCGGCGCACAGATCTACCTGAAGCGCGAAGACCTCAACCACACGGGCGCCCACAAGATCAACAACTGCATCGGCCAGGCGCTGCTGGCGCGGCGCATGGGCAAGCCGCGCGTGATCGCGGAGACCGGCGCCGGCCAGCATGGTGTGGCCACCGCGACCGTGGCTGCGCGCTACGGCATGGAATGCGTGGTGTACATGGGCTCCGAGGACATCAAGCGCCAGGCGGCCAACGTCTATCGCATGAAACTGCTGGGGGCAAAGGTGGTGCCGGTGGAATCCGGCTCGAAGACGCTCAAGGATGCCTTGAACGAAGCGATGCGCGACTGGGTGACCAACATCGGCAACACCTTCTACATCATCGGCACGGTGGCCGGCCCGCATCCCTATCCGATGATGGTGCGTGACTTCCAGGCGGTGATCGGCGACGAATGCAAGACACAGATGCCGGAACTCGTCGGCCGCCAGCCGGATGCCGTTATCGCCTGCGTCGGCGGCGGCTCCAATGCCATGGGAATTTTCTATCCCTATATCCCGCTCGCCGGCGTCAAGCTGATTGGTGTCGAAGCCTCGGGTCACGGGCTGGACTCGGGCAAGCATGCCGCTTCGCTGACCGCCGGCCGTTCCGGCGTGCTGCATGGCAACCGCACCTATCTGTTGCAGGACGAGAACGGGCAGGTGATCGAGACCCACTCGATATCCGCCGGCCTCGATTATCCCGGCGTCGGCCCCGAGCACGCTTGGCTCAAGGATTCAAAGCGCGCCGAGTACGTCACGATTACCGATGCCGAAGCGTTGCAGGCTTTTCACGATCTGTGCCACTTCGAAGGCATCATCCCCGCACTGGAATCGAGCCATGCGCTGGCCTATGCGGCAAAGCTCGCGCCCACGCTGCCTAGGGACAAGCTGCTGCTGGTCAATCTTTCGGGGCGCGGCGACAAGGACATGCATACCGTCGCCGACGCGTCCGGCATCCAGTTCTGAACCAAACATCACGATGTCACGAATCCAGAAAACATTCACATCCCTTGCCGCGCAAGGCCGCAAGGCCCTTATCCCCTTCATTACCGCCGGCGATCCTGATCCGGACCTGAGCTTGCCGCTGATGCGGGCACTGGTTGCGGGTGGCGCCGACATCATCGAGCTCGGCGTACCGTTTTCGGATCCGATGGCCGATGGACCGACCATCCAGCGGGCGTCGGAAAGAGCCTTGGCGCATGGCATGAGCCTACGCCGCGTGCTGGCGCTGGTGAGTGAATTCCGCAAGGAGAACGCGACGACGCCGGTGGTCCTGATGGGCTACGCCAATCCGGTGGAAGCCTATGGCGTCGCAGCCTTCGCCCGCGATGCGAGCGAGGCCGGGGTCGATGGTGTGCTGGTGGTCGATTATCCGCCGGAGGAATGCGCCGATTTCTCTGCCGTGATGAAGCGGGCGGGAATCGATCCGATTTTCCTGCTGGCCCCGACCTCCACAGAAAAGCGCTACGACGAAGTCGCGCTGATCGGCAGCGGCTACATTTATTATGTTTCGCTCAAGGGCGTGACGGGTTCCGGTAATCTCGATCTCGACGAAGTGGCGCGGCGCATACCGCTGATCCGCGAGAAAGTTGGGATGCCGGTCGGCGTAGGCTTCGGCATTCGTGACGGGGCCACCGCCGCACGCATCGCAGCAGTAGCGGATGCGGTCGTGATCGGTAGCAGGATCATCGAGGAAATTGAGAATGGTGATGCCGCTACGGCACCGCAGCGGGTCACGACATTCTTGAGTGGAATCCGCGCCGCAATGGATGGAGAAAAGCCATGAGCTGGTTACAGAAACTGCTGCCACCCAAGATCAAGCGTTCCGAAGGCGTACGCAAGTCGATTCCCGAAGGGCTGTGGGCGAAATGCCCGGCTTGCGAAGCCGTGCTCTACAGCACCGACCTGGAGAACAACCAGAACGTCTGCCCGAAGTGCAGCCATCATCTTCGACTGCGTGCCCGCGTCCGCCTCGATGCCCTGTTGGATCCCGAAGGCCGCTTCGAGATCGGCACCGAAGTCCTCCCGATGGATCCGCTCAAGTTCAAGGACAGCAAGCGCTACGTGGACCGCCTCGCCGCCGCGAACGAGGACACGGGCGAAGCCGATGCCATGGTGGTGATGCAGGGCGCGATCAAGACCGTGCCGGTGGTGGTCGCCTGTTTCGAATTCGAGTTCCTCGGCGGTTCGATGGGCGCCGTGGTGGGCGAGCGTTTCGTGCGCGGCGTCAAGGCGGCGATCGAACTGCAATCGCCCTTCATCTGCATCACCGCATCGGGCGGTGCGCGCATGCAGGAAGGCCTGTTCTCCCTGATGCAGATGGCCAAGACTACGGCGGCCGTGACGCAACTGGCGCACCACCAGCTGCCCTTCATCACCCTGCTGACCGATCCCACCATGGGCGGCGTTTCCGCCTCCTTCGCCTTTGTCGGCGATGTGGTGATCGCCGAGCCCGGAGCATTGATCGGATTCGCCGGGCCGCGGGTGATCGAGCAGACGGTGCGCGAGACCCTGCCCGAGGGCTTCCAGCGCGCCGAATTCCTGATCGAAAAGGGTGCGATCGACATGATCGTCGACCGGCGCGAACTGCGCGACAAACTGGCGTCACTGATCACGCTCCTGCAACGCGTTCCAGCTGTTTGATGCCGTCGACGCTGGACGCATGGCTGGCGCAGATCGAAGCGCTCCATCCGCGCGGCAGCGCCGGCATCGAACTCGGCCTGGAGCGGGTCGCGGCGGTCAAGGCGCGACTGGGTCAGCGGGAGACCTGTCCGGTTGTTCTGGTGGGCGGTACCAATGGCAAAGGTTCGACCTGCGCGATGCTGGAGCGCATCCTGCTCGTCGCCGGCTATCGCGTCGGCCTATACACGTCACCGCACCTGCTGCATTACAACGAACGCATCAGGATCAATGGTGTCGCCATCGACGATGCGCGTCTTTGCGATGCTTTTGCGCGAGTCGAACAGGCGCGCGACAACGTCGCGCTGACCTATTTCGAGTTCGGCACCCTCGCCGCCTGGGAGGTGTTCGCCGCTGCCTCTCTCGATGCGATCATTCTGGAGGTCGGCCTCGGCGGCAGGCTCGACGCCACCAATGTTTATGAACCGGCCTGCACCATCGTCACTGGCATCGATCTGGACCACATGGATTTCCTCGGTCCGGATCGCGAGGCGATCGGTCGCGAAAAGGCCGGGATCTTTCGCGCCGGAATTCCGGCAATCTGCGGCGATCCGCAGCCGCCGCAATCCCTTGTGGCTTACGCCGAGGCCATCGGCGCAGGGCTCAGAATCATGGGCCGCGATTTCGGCTATCAGCGACAGGAGCAGCAGTGGCTGTACTGGGCGCACCCGGTTGGTGCCGGAGAAATTCGTCGCGGCGGACTGGCTTTCCCGGCCTTGCGCGGCGAGCAGCAACTGGCCAACGCGGCCTGTGCGCTGGCTGCACTCGATGCCCTGCACGCGTGTCTGCCGGTGGCCATGAAGGACATCCGGCAGGGATTGATCGAGCTTGAACTCGCGGGACGTTTCCAGGTCCTGCCGGGCCGCCCGGCCGTGGTGCTGGATGTCGCCCACAATCCGCAGGCGGCGCGTGTTCTGGCCGCGAATCTGGGCAACATGGCATTCCACCGCAACACCTGGGCCGTGTTCGGCATACTCGAAGACAAGGACATCGATGGCGTGATCGATGCCATGAAAGAGCGCGTGACGCACTGGCTGCCTTGCACGCTGCAAGGGCGCCGTGCCGCCAGCGCCGACTTTCTGGCGGCGCGTCTGAAGGCAAGGGGGATGCAGGTGGTGGGCGAGTTCGCGTCGCCTGCAGCAGCACTCGCTTGCGCGCAAGAGAACGCGGGCGAAGATGATAGAATTCTCGCCTTCGGATCCTTCCTCACTGTTGCTGCGGCCATGCAAACGCTTGGCCGACCAGCGTAACCACGATGGCGGAACAAGACACATCGCCTGACGCAGATTTGCAACTGAAGAAGCGTGCTCGCCGCCGTCTGGTCGGCGCCGTCGCGCTGGCGCTGTTTGCCGTCATTGTCCTGCCGATGGTGATGGATCGAGAGCCCCGTCCCTCGAGTCAGGATATCCAGGTCCGTATCCCGAGTCAGGACTCGACCGGGTTGGCGTCGAAGATCATTCCAGGCAAACCTGCGGCGACTCCCATGCCGGCACCCGAGCCGAAGCCGGCTGTCGAACTGAAGGCTGAACCTGCCCCTGCATTGGCTCCTGTGCTGCCTCCCGTCGCGCCCGCGGCCGTCAAGGCGGCCCCTGCGGCGACACCCGTTCCCGCGGCAAAGCCCGCCGCCAAGCCTGTCGAGAAGCCGGCAGCGCCCGAGAAGAAGATCGAGCCCGCGGAAAAGCCAGTGGCAATACCGGCGGCAGATGCCAAGCCGATTGTCGATGGTTCCGGTCAGTGGGTGGTTCAGTTGGGCGCCTACAAGGAGGCGGCCAACGTCAAGCTGTTGCTGTCCAAGTTGAAGGGTGTGGGCGTGCCGGCATACACCGAAAAGCTTGATTCACCGCAAGGGCCGCGCACCCGTGTTCGGGCGGGACCCTTTGCCAGTCAGGACGCTGCGGAAAAGGCCCGCGCGAAAATCAAGATTATCGGCGTAGACGGTCCGGTGGCGCCAAAGTAGGGCGATGACCGCGTTCGATTACGCCGTGCTGACGGTCGTTGCGGCGTCGGTGCTGTTGGGTTTGTGGCGCGGCGTGGTGAGCGAGATTCTGGCGCTGGCGGCTTGGGTGGCGGCGTTTTTTGTGGCGCGCGCCGAGGCGTCGGAGGTGGCGGTTTGGCTGACCGGACAAATCGCCGAACCGGGCATGCGGCTGGCTGCGGCTTATGTGTTGATCTTTGTCGGGGTATTGCTGCTGTTCGCAATTGCGCGCATGCTGATTTCCCTGATGCTGAAGGCGGTGGGTTTGGGATTGCTGGACCGCTTGCTGGGCGCTGCCTTTGGCGTCTTGCGCGGAGTTCTGGTGGTATGGGTGGCAGTGCTGGTGGCGGGCATGACGCCGCTGCCCAAGACAGACTGGTGGCGTGATGCGATACTGTCGCCGCCGCTGGAAACTGCGGTGATTGCGGCAAAACCCTGGTTGCCGGCGGATGCGTCAAAACGGATTCGGTTTCGATAGAGGAAGATGACCATCCCCCTTCCCCCTTCCCGGGGAAGGGGGCGATAATTGTTCGCGGGCGTTGCCCGTTCCATGTTCTGGCTGCTTCTCCTTGGGGCGGCCCTGCGGAGAAGGACCATGTGCGGAATTCTGGGTGTGGTGGCCACCACACCGGTGAACCAGTTGCTCTACGACGGCCTGCAGGTGCTGCAGCACCGCGGTCAGGATGCGGCCGGCGTCGCCACCGCCGAAGGTGGGCGTTTCCACATGCACAAGGGTTCCGGCCTGGTGCGCGACGTCTTCCGCACCCGCAACATGCGCAGCCTGGTGGGCAACTGGGGCATCGGCCATTGCCGCTATCCCACCGCCGGCTCGGCCGACAACGCCGCCGAGGCGCAGCCCTTCTACGTCAATTCCCCCTTCGGCCTGATGCTGGCGCACAACGGCAACCTGACCAATGCCGATCAGTTGAAGCAGGACATGTTCCTGCAGGACTTGCGGCACATGAATACCAACTCCGATTCGGAGGTGCTGCTCAACGTCCTGGCGCACGAATTGCAGGCCGCTTCGACCAAGTACCAGGTCGATGCCGAGACCATTTTCAAGGCGGTCGCCGGCGTGCACCGCCGCGTCAAGGGCGCCTATGCCGTGGTGGCGATGATTGCCGGTTACGGACTGCTGGCTTTCCGCGATCCCTATGGCATCCGTCCGCTGGTGATGGGGCGCAATGAGACCCCGGACGGCATGGAATACATGGTGGCCTCCGAGAGCGTGGCGATCGATACGCTGGGATTCAAGATGCTGCGCGATGTCGAGCCGGGCGAAGCGGTGCTGATCGACATGCGTGGCAACTTCGTCAGCCGGCAATGCGCCGAGCGCACGCTCCATGCACCCTGCATGTTCGAGTTTGTCTATCTGGCGCGCCCCGATTCCGTGATGGACGGCATTTCGGTGTACGAAACCCGGGCCAAGATGGGCGACTACCTGGCCGACAAGATCCGCCTGACCATGCCGCATCTGGCGATCGATGCGGTGATACCGATTCCGGATTCCAGCCGCCATTCGGCGATGGAACTGGCGGCCCGCCTCAATCTTCCGTATCGCGAAGGCTTCGTCAAGAACCGCTACATCGGGCGCACCTTCATCATGCCGGGCCAGGCGACGCGGCGCAAATCCGTGCGCCAGAAGCTCAATGCCATCAGCCAGGAGTTCAAGGGCCGCAACGTGCTGCTGGTGGACGATTCCATCGTGCGCGGCACCACCAGTCGCGAGATCATCATGATGGCGCGCGAAGCCGGCGCGAAGAAGGTCTATTTCGCCTCCGCCTCGCCGCCGGTGCGCTTTGCCAATGTCTATGGCATCGACATGCCGACGCGCAGCGAACTGATTGCCGCCTTCCGCAATGACGAGGAAATCTGTCTCGAGATCGGCGCCGACGCGCTCATCTATCAGGATCTCGATGACCTCAAGGCAGCGGTGCGCTCCATCAATCCGACGGTGACGCAGTTCGAAACCTCCTGTTTCGACGGCAGCTACATCACCGGCGACGTCACCGCGGCGTACCTGCAGAACATGGAGCACAAGCGTTCTTTGCCTCCCCTGCCGAAAGTGGATGACCAGGATGGTTTCGACGGACCGGACGGAGAACAACTCGACCTGAATCTGGTGCAGGCGGGATGAGCGTTCTCGACACCGCTTCTGACAAACCCGGCTGGTCCTTCGACACGCTGGCCGTGCGCGCCGGTCAGGAGCGCAGCCAGTTCGGCGAGCATTCGGAGGCTCTCTACCTTACCTCCAGTTTCGTCTTCCAAAATGCGGCACAGGCGGCGGCACGCTTCTCGGGCGAGGAGCCGGGCAACGTCTATGCACGCTTTACCAACCCGACGGTTACTGCGATGCAGGAGCGCCTGGCAGCGCTGGAGGGCGCCGAGGGCTGTGTCGCTACCGCTACCGGCATGGCTGCCATTCTGTCCACCGTGATGGCGCTGATGAGTTCGGGCGAGCACATCGTCGCCTCGCGCAGCATCTTCGGCGCTACGCAGCAACTGTTTGGCACCATCCTGCCGCGCTTCGGCGTCGATACCAGTTTCGTCGACAACAACAGTGTGGACGCGTTCCGCGCCGCCGTACGGCCGAACACCAAACTGGTGTTCATCGAGACGCCTTCGAACCCATTGACCGAAGTATTCGATATCGCGGCACTCGTCGAGGTGGCACATGCGGCCGGGGCATTGCTGGTAGTGGACAACTGTTTCTGCACGCCAGCACTGCAGCGTCCGCTGCAAATGGGCGCTGATCTGGTGATACATTCCGCCACCAAGTATCTGGACGGGCAGGGGAGGGTGCTGGGCGGCGCAGTGTGCGGCACCAAGGTGTTGACCGACGAAGTCTTCAAGTTCCTGCGCACTGCGGGGCCCACCTTGTCGCCGTTCAATGCGTGGGTAATTCTCAAGGGGCTTGAAACGCTTTCAGTGCGGATGACGGCACAGTCGGCCAATGCGCTGGAACTTGCGCGCTGGCTTGAAGGCCAGCCGCAGGTGGCACGGGTGCATTACCCCGGATTGGCTTCGCACCCGCAGCACGCGCTGGCAATGCGGCAACAGGCGAGTGGTGGCGCCATCGTCTCGTTCGAGGTCAAAGGCGGTCGTGAAGCGGCCTGGCGCGTAGTGGATAACTGCCGCCTGCTCTCGATCACGGCGAACCTGGGCGACACCAAGACCACCATCACGCATCCGGCGTCCACCACCCACGGCCGGATTGCCGCCGAAGCTCGCGCAGCCTCGGGCATCGCCGAAGGGCTGTTACGGATCGCGGTCGGGCTGGAAAGCGTGGCCGATCTGCAGGCCGATCTGGCGCGGGGTTTGGGCTAGCGCGAGAGGTCGATGCGGCGCACGCCCGCCGCGCTGATTTCCAGAGCATCGCCGCGTCCGGTATCCCAATCCGACAGCACCCAGCGTTCCCCGCTCCCGGACGCCAGCTGAATCGCTTCGTGTCCGGGCCGGTGAGTATGGCCGTGGATCAGGCGGCTGCAGCCATGAGCCGTCAGGGCCCTGCGGATTGCATCGGGATTGGCGTCCATGATCGCGGCCGTCTTGCCCTGCATGGCCTCGGCGCTGCGGCGGCGCAGGCTTTCCACTTCGGCACGGCGTTCGCTCAGCGGGCGGGCGAGGAATGTTCTCTGCCAATCTCCGGCGCGCACCATGCGCCGAAACTCTTGATAGGGAAGGTCGTCGGTGCACACGGTATCGCCATGCATCAGCAAAGTCGCCGTACCGCCAGCGCCGACTTTCTCGATCTCATTGAGCAGGCGCATGCCCGCTGCAGCGGCAAACGTTTCGCCGATCAGGAAATCGCGGTTGCCGGCGATGAACAATATCTGCGTGCCCCGGTCCGCCAGCTCACGCAGAAGTTTGCACACCCGTGCATTGAACGGATCGACCAGATCATCGTCACCGATCCAGTACTCGAACAGGTCGCCGAGGATGAACAGCGCCTCGACCCTGGCCGCGGCGGTATCGGCGAGAAAGGCAGCGAAGCGTTCGGTGAGGTCGGGCCGTTCCGCCCGAAGGTGCAGGTCGGAAACAAGACGGGCAGTTCCGGCGATGGTCAGCATGGAACTGCCCCGATCGCTCAGATGATTTCGGCGCGCTCGATGACGACGTCTTCGGCAGGAACGTTCTGATGGAAGCCCTTGTTGCCGGTCTTCACCGACCTGATCTTGTCCACCACATCCTGACCTTCGACGACGCGGCCGAAGACGCAATAGCCCCAGCCGTCCTGGCATTTGTCGTTGTCGAGAAAGTCGTTGTCGCCGACATTGATGAAGAATTGCGCGGTGGCCGAATGCGGGTCGCTGGTGCGGGCCATGGCGACGGTGTAGCGCTGGTTTTTCAGGCCGTTCCTGGCTTCGTTCTCGATCGGATCGCGGACCGGCTTCTGTTCCATGCCCGGCTCGAAGCCGCCGCCCTGGATCATGAAACCGTCGATCACGCGATGGAAGATCGTGTTGTCATAGTGGCCCGATTCAACGTAGGCAAGGAAGTTGGCGGCGCTGTTGGGCGCCTTTTCGGCATCGAGTTCGAGCGTGATGGCGCCGAGGCTGGTGGTGAGCTTGATCATGGGGTTCGTCCTGTGTGGATTACTTTTTTGTCGGCGTCGGTGCCGGTGCCGGCAGCAGCTTGACGGATTCGATGAGAATCGGCGTGGCCGGCACGTTCTGGTGCGGGCCGGCATTGGTTGTTTGCACCGTGGCAATCTTCTGCACGATGTCGAGGCCCTGCACCACCTTGCCGAATACGGCGTAGCCCCAGCCATCGCGGCCCGGATAGTCAAGGAAACTGTTGTCCTTGAGGTTGATGAAGAACTGGGCGCTGGCCGAATGCGGATCGCCGGTGCGGGCCATGGCCAGCGTGCCCATTTCGTTCTTGAGACCGTTCTTGGCTTCGTTCTGGATCGGGGCGCGCGTTTCCTTCTGCTTCATGTCCGGTGTGAAGCCGCCGCCCTGGATCATGAAGCCCGGAATCACGCGATGGAAGATCGTACCGTTGAAGAAACCATCCTTGGCGTATTGCAGGAAGTTCTCCACCGACTTGGGCGCCTTGTCCTGGTACAACTCGATGGTCAGGGTGCCTTGCGAGGTCTTTACCTCAAGTTGGGGATTGGCGGCATAGGCGACGACGCCGGACATGAGTGCAAGGACAAAAAGAAACAGGCGATGCATGGAGCCTCCGGGGTTTGGATGTGAATAGGGGATGTGTGAAACGCGGCGCGGGAACGCGAAGCTTTAGGCCGCGCCCTCAAAGACGATCTTCCAGCGACCGCTTTCCTTGATCCAGTACTGCCGCTTCTTCATCTGGTTGGAGAGGTTGCTGGAGCGGTAATCCTGCTCGAAGGTGACGACGACATATTCTTCCTTGCCGGGATTGCGGAACATGCTGATATTGCCGGTGCCGACCTTGATCCAGCTCTTGGCCGCATTCACTTTGCGCTTCTGGTCGATCCAGCCCTGATAACCGTGGCCATCGGCGTTGAACTTGTGCGAGTAGTGCCGCGCGTAGTGTTCGGCGTCGCGGCTCTCCCAGTCCTGACGCCATTCCTCGATCATCTTCAATAGCGAGCTGCGTTCCGTTTGCCAATCGTCAAGCGAAAGCCATTCAATGCTGTTGCTGATGATGACCGGGGTCAGCCCCACTTGCAGGCTCTTCGACAGACTGTCGAGATCCTGGTTGGCCAGCACCACGCAGCCGTCGGAGGCCTTGGGCGGGCGCGAGAAGGTGTCGGACGGCGTGCCGTGCAGCCAGATGCCGTGGCCATTGCGGCCCTGGCGCTTGTCCCAGTCGTTGGGATAGTTGATGGGGAAGGCGCCGCTGCCGTAAAAGTCGGTGAGCTTCTGCCGCGGCAGGCTGGAGGTGACGTGATAGACGCCGATCGGGGTCTTCTTGTCGCCCTCGCGGGTCTTGTCGGAACCCAGTTTGCCCTGCGTAATGTAGTAGTCGGCGATGAAGCGCGGCGTGCCATTGTCATTCTGGTAGAGATAGAGCCGGGATTTTTGCGTGTCGACCACCACCGCGTGCTTCTGTTCGGGATGCATCTGCAGCAGGTAGCGCGGCACATAGTCGGCGGGCGGCTTGGTGCGGTAGCCCTTGAGGCGGACGATGGCCTCGTCGCGCAGGTCGGCGATCTTTTCTCCCGCCGCCGGTCCGCCTCCTTCGCCAAAGGCCATCAGCGGGCGCGAGCGGGCCAGCAGCAGGTCGCCCTTGACCAGGTGCGCTAGGCGGAAATTCGGATAGGCCTTGATCAGCATTTCCGTCTGCTGCATGGCGATTTCGAGGCGGTTGTTCTCGATGGCGTCGAACACTTTCGCCAGCAGCGGTTCGGGCCCTGAGTCGGAATAGATCGCCTCGACGGCGGGGCCGTTGGCGTCCTTCTTGATATGCTTGGGCGCCTTGCCGGCCGCTCCGGCCGCGCCCGCCGCAAGCAGCAGGCTGCAGGCCGTGATAGCCGCCAGTGAGCGCGCCAGGCCGTTCATCAGCTACCGACCCGCTCCTGCAGGATCTGCCATTTGCCGTCGCGCTTGCCCATCAGCAGCACCTTGTTGCTGGAGGTCTTGAGCGAGGCCGACTTGTAGTGCTGGCGGAATTTCACCGTGGCAGTCTCGCCATCGACGACGACGCGCAGGCCTTCGTAGCTGACCTGGATTGCGCCGGGTTTGTTGATGCGCTTTTGCCGCTCGCCATCCCAGACCGCACGCGATTCACCGGCGGGAGTCTTGAAGTCGCGGGCATAGGCGGCCAGATAGGCTTTCACGTCCTTGCGCGACCATGCGGCGGCCCATAGGTCGATAGCCTTGGTGATTTCCGCACTGGCGTCGCTGGCGGCTTTTGCCGGGGTGGGTTTCGGCGCTTCTGGGGGCTTCGCCGGTGCCGCGACTGCCGGTGCCGCGGCAGCCGGGGCAGGTGTGGCCGCAGCAGGCGGTGGTGCGGGTGCAGCGCCGGGAGCCGCCTTGGGTGCTTCAGCGAGTTTGACGGGTTCGCCGACCGGTTTTGAGACCTTGCCGGGACGGCTGGCGGTACTCATCAGGTCGCGAATCAGGGCCAGTTTGTTCTGCGCACTGGAGTTCGACGAATCGATCTGCAGCGCCTTGTCATAGGCCTGGCTGGCGAGGCGCGCGTAGATGTCGCCCAGGTTCTCGTGGGCGGTGGCGTAGGAGGGATGGGTACGAATGGCCATTTCCAGCGCCTGCTTGGCCTTGTCGTATTGCTTCTGCTGCGCGTAGATCACGGCGAGGTTGTTATAGGGCTCGGGCAGTTCCGGATAATCCTCGGTCAGTTTGGAGAACACCGCAATCGCTTCGGTGGGCTTGTTCATCTCGGTCAGCACGATGCCCTTGAGAAAGCGCCCCTGGGCGTCCTTCGGCTTGCCGGCGAGATACTTGTCCACCTGCTCCAGCGCCTGGGCATGCTGCCCCTGTTTAATCTGCTTGCTGATGTCCTGCAGGGCGTCGGCATGGACGGCAGGTGCCAGCGCCAGGAGGGCGATGGACATGGCGGATGCCAGGAGGCGTGCAGCGTTGAAGCGAATTTGGGTCATGGTATGGACTTCTCTTTGACGGTTGCCCGAAAACGAAGTTTCAGTGGAGACTAACGCCGGCATTCTCGGCGTTAAGCTTGGCGGTCGTAACTAAAATGAATTTCGCGGGGACAAACCATGCTGGATTCAGCCGTGGATTCTAACAAGAAGCCCGCCTTTCCCACAACCTGAAGCGTTTGATCGATGGGCCGATAATGTCGGTCTTTAGTGTCCATTTTTTGCCTAAGCACCGCATTTCGGCGATTTTTTGTTACGGCCGCCATTCTTAGCGCCGATAATGGCGACCTTTGCCTTTGCCGCACTTTGATTTTTCCGCCATGCTGAAGATATACAACACTCTCGCCCGCGAAAAGCAGGTCTTTGTTCCCATCGAGCCCGGCCGCGTCAATATGTACGTTTGCGGCATGACGGTGTATGACTATTGCCACTTGGGGCATGCCCGCGTCCTGGTCATTTTCGACATGGTGGCGCGCTGGCTTCGGGCAAGCGGCTACCTTCTGAAGTATGTCCGCAACATCACCGACATCGACGACAAGATCATCCGCCGTGCGCAGGAAAACGGCGAGACCATCCGCCAATTGACCGACCGTTTCATCGGCGCGATGAACGAAGACGCAACGGCGCTGGGCGTGCTGCGCCCCGACGCCGAGCCACGTGCCACCGAGTACGTCGGGCAGATGCTCGACATGATCGGTGCGTTGGAAGAGAACGGCTACGCCTATGTCGCTGCGAGCAGCGACGTCTGCTACTCGGTACGCAAGTTCGACGGCTACGGCAAGCTTTCCGGCAAGTCGCTGGAAGACCTGCGCGCCGGCGAACGGGTCGATGTCATGGCCGGCAAGCAGGACCCGCTCGACTTCGTGCTGTGGAAGCACGCGAAGGACGATGAACCCGCCGAAGCGAAATGGGAGTCGCCCTGGGGGCCGGGACGTCCGGGCTGGCACATCGAATGTTCGGCCATGGGTTCGGAACTGCTCGGCCGGCATTTCGACATCCACGGCGGCGGACAGGACCTGCAGTTTCCACACCACGAAAACGAGATTGCCCAGTCCGAAGGCGCCCACCAGTGCCAGTACGTCAACTACTGGATGCACAACGGTTTCGTCCGCGTCGATGACGAGAAGATGTCGAAGTCGCTGGGCAACTTCTTCACCATTCGCGAGGTACTGAAAGAGTATGACGCCGAGGTGGTGCGTTTCTTCATCCTGCGCGCGCACTATCGCAGCCCGCTGAACTACTCGGATGTCCATCTCGACGATGCGCGGCAAGCCTTGACCAGGCTCTATACGGCGCTCAAGGGCGTCGCGGGCGAGACGGCCGTGGATTGGAATGAAGTCCACGCCGTGCGCTTCAAGGCAGCGCTGGACGACGATTTCGGTACGCCCGAAGCCATGGCCGTGCTGTTCGATCTGGCCAGCGCGGTCAATCGCGGCGACACCGCGCTGGCAGGACAACTCAAGGCGTTGGGCAGCGTGCTCGGCCTGCTCCAGCGTGACCCCCAGAGCTTCCTTCAGGCTGCGCCCGAAGGCGGTTTGAGCAACGAGGAGATTGAAGCGAAAGTCGGCGCTCGCGGTACGGCGAAGAAAGCAAGAAATTTCGCCGAGTCAGACCGCATCCGCGACGAACTGAAAGCGGCCGGCATCGTGTTGGAAGACGGACCGCAGGGAACGACCTGGCGCCGGGCCTGATCCCGGACTGACGGCGTTCAGGCGGTGATGTTGATGGTCTTGCCGGTGACCTGTCCCAGCGAATTGAGGAACAGCGGGTCCTGATCCTGCTGCTGTTGCTCCGGTTGTCCGGGCTTGCCATCGCGCGGCGGTTCACGGCCGGGCTTCCCGTTCTTGTCCTGCCGGGGGTATACGGCCTGGACACCAAGGGTGGGCGGTACGGAATCAATGCTCATGGTCTTAATCCCCGCGTCATGGCGCCTATAACGACAGGGATTCGGTTGACTTGAGCCCTTTCGACACGGTCAATGCGACGAAAAGAGCGGAAATTCAGGGGAATTGGGCCGCTCCGGGGACCTCTCAGTTGCTGAAGAAGTCCTTGACCCGATCCAGCCAGCCTTGCGCGCGCGGGCTATGCCGCTGGGCGTTGCCCTGACTGATTACTTCGAATTCCTGCAGTAGCTCCTTCTGCCGGTCGGTAAGTTTGGCCGGGGTTTCCAGTACGACGTGGCAGAGCAGGTCGCCGTGGCTGATCGAGCGCACGCCCTTGATGCCTTTTCCACGCAGACGGAACACCTTGCCGGTCTGCGTTTCGGCGGGCACCTTGAGTTTGGCGACGCCGTCGAGTGTCGGAACCTCGATTTCGCCGCCGAGCGCCGCCGTGGCGAAGCTGACCGGCATTTCGCAATGCAGGTCGTCGTGATCGCGCTGGAACACCGCGTGCGGCTTGAGGTGGATCTGGACATAGAGATCGCCCGGCGGGCCGCCATTGACGCCAGGTTCGCCCTCGCCCGTGAGGCGAATCCGGTCGCCTTCGTCGATCCCCACCGGAATCTTCACTGACAGCGTCTTGTGCTGCTTGACGCGCCCGGAGCCATGGCAGGTGCCGCAGGGGTCGGGGATGTAGCGTCCCGTGCCGTGGCACTTCGGGCAGGTTTGCTGGATCGAGAAGAAGCCCTGCTGCATGCGCACCTGGCCGTGGCCGCCGCAGGTGGGGCAGGTTTTCGGTTCGCTGCCCTTCTTGGCGCCGCTGCCGCTGCAGGTTTCGCATTCCGCCATGGTCGGGATGCGGATGCGGGTTTCGGTCCCGCGCGCGGCTTCTTCGAGCGAGACTTCGAGGTTGTAGCGCAAGTCGGCGCCGCGATAGACGTTGGAGCGTCCGCCGCGCTGTCCGCCACCGCCGAAGATGTCGCCGAAGATGTCCGAAAAGGCATCGGCGAAGCCGCCCATGCCTGCGCCGCCCGGACCCATGCCGGCCTGCGGGTCGACGCCGGCATGCCCGTACTGGTCGTAGGCCGATCGCTTCTGCGCATCCGACAGGATCTCATAGGCCTCCTTGGCCTCCTTGAAATGCTCTTCGGACTTGGGGTTGTCCGGATTGCGGTCCGGATGGTGCTTCATGGCCAGCTTGCGGTAGGCCTTCTTGATGTCCTCGTCGGACGCATCGCGGTTGATGCCGAGGATTTCGTAGTAGTCGCGTTTTGCCATGTCAGTCGGTCCAGGCTAATCAGTGCAAAGGCCGAGTTAAGGGGCGACGAAGTCGCCCGCTTTAACTCGGCCAGTTAGAACGGCGCGCCAGCGCCCGGTCTAACCCTTCTTGTCTTTCACTTCGGTGAATTCGGCATCGACCACGTCGCTGTCGTCTTTCTTCGCTTCGCCTGCGCCGCCGCCCGGAGCACCGCCGGCTGCTCCCGCCGCTCCCGCCGCTCCGGCGGCACCCTGCGCGTCGCCGTAGATCTTCTCGCCGAGCTTTTGCGAAGCCTTGGCCAGCGCTTCGGTCTTGGCTTCGATGGTGGCCTTGTCGCCTTCCTTCATCACATCTTCGGCTTCCTTGACAGCTGCCTCGATCTTGGCCTTTTCGTCGGCGTCGAGCTTGTCGCCGTGTTCGCCGAGCGCCTTCTTGATCGAATGCACCATGGCATCGCACTGGTTGCGCGCATCGACCAGTTCGTGGGCCTTGCGGTCATCCTCGGCGTGGGCCGCGGCGTCCTGCACCATGGCCTGGATCTCGGCTTCGGACAATCCCGAGTTGGCCTTGATGGTGATCTTGTTTTCCTTGCCGGTGCCCTTGTCCTTGGCCGAAACATGCAGGATGCCGTTGGCGTCGATGTCGAAGGTGACCTCGATCTGCGGCATGCCGCGCGGCGACGGCGGAATGTCGGACAGGTTGAACTGGCCGAGGCTCTTGTTGCCGCTGGCCATTTCGCGCTCGCCCTGCATGACGTGGATGGTTACCGCGCTCTGGTTGTCGTCGGCGGTGGAGAAGGTCTGGCTGGTCTTGGTCGGGATCGTGGTGTTCTTGGCGATCAGCTTGGTCATCACGCCACCCAGGGTTTCGATACCCAGGCTGAGCGGGCAGACGTCGAGCAACAGCACGTCCTTGACTTCGCCTTGCAGCACGCCGCCCTGGATCGAGGCGCCAACGGCTACGGCTTCATCCGGGTTGACGTCGCGGCGGGGCTCCTTGCCGAAAAATTCCTTGACCTTGTCCTGCACCTTGGGCATGCGCGTCATGCCGCCGACCAGGATCACGTCGGTGATGTCGGAAGTCTTGACGCCGGCATCCTTC
>JAUXUK010000020.1 GCA_030680805.1 Sulfuritalea sp.
CTCGTAGGCATCCTTGTGGCAATCGCCGCAACTCGCGGTGATCGCCAGCTTGGCCTTGTCGGTGGAACTGCCAACGATGTCGTGGGTGGTGTGGCAATCGGAGCAGACGGCGGTCTTGAAGTTCTTCTTTTCGGTGGCCTCCCTGCCGTGTGCCGATGCGGTCCAGTCTTCCAGGTGGTCCTCATGGCATTTGCCGCAGACGGCCGGTGTCGCAAGGTGCCATTCCTTGCGCTCCTGCGTTCCGCGCAGAGGCACATCGAAGGTATGCACATTGTGGCAGTCGCTGCAGATGGCGTTCAGCTTGGTCGGGTCGTCCTTGTTCTGTTTGGCGTGGAAGGACTTCTTGTAGGCCTCGACGTTGTCTACGACGATACCCAGCCGCGGCTTCTCGGCAGCCTTGCCGTCCTTCCTGGCGGCTTCCCACAAGTCCAGGTGGCATTGGGCGCAATCGACTTTCGACGCGCCAGCCACCTTCTGGTGGGGCGTCACGTTGTCGATGATTTCCTTGTGGCAGCCGACGCACTCCATTTTGGCGTGCGCGCTCTTGGCGTATTTGTCCGTATTGACTGCATGCAGCTCGCGCTTCTCGCCATCGGCCTTTGGTACCTCCAGCTTGCCCTTCTTGCCGTCGTGGCAGGTCTGGCAGGTGGCGTTGTCGAGCTTCTGAGTCGCAGGGGCTGGGTTGGTGGCCGCATCGACCCTGCCTCCACCGAGGCTTCCAACCAGAAAAACCGCAGTTGCGGCGATCCATGCCGCCAGGTTGTTTGTTCGCATGATCTACATTTCCCGATGGCTCGTGATGCTCAAGGGCTCACTATGTGCTGCTTGGAGGGTAACCACGCCCGACAAGAAACATCCTGCCGGCTCCGCGCTGCGGATACCGGCAGGAGGCAGGGTTCAGCGCGACAGAATCCACTGCGCAATGTTGCTCAGCTCTGCCGGATCCTTGGTGTCGATGTTCTTGTGCTCTTCTTCGGTGCCGTCTTCGAGCTTGACCTTGGGGCCGGTGGTCATTTGCTTGATGGCCTCCTTCTCGCCGAGTTTCTTTTCCTTGTACTTGGCGGCGATCTTCTTGTAAGAGGGGCCCTTCTTGGTCTTGTCGATGGCATGGCATTTGAAGCAGTCATTTTTCTTCGCCAGCGCCTGGGCTGCGGCCTCATCGACGGCTGCATGCACGGGTGCCAGCCCGGCCAGGGCGAAGAACAGTGATCCGGTCAGCAACAGGGTGGTTCTGGTTTTCATGTTTCGGCTCCGAGAGAGGTTGTAATGAGTTGCGATACACCGCTTGCTTCAAGAAACACTTTGACCGGCAATCCCACGCCGGGAGCGGTACTCCGTGCGGCACGTTAGCCCGTGCGACGCCAAGGTGTCAATCGGAGGATTCCTACAGCGCGGCAGTTTCCGGGCCATGGCTCAATTCAGGTGTTGCAAATCCGCTTCCATCCGCACGAACTTCCCGGTCAATTCGGCCAGTTCCCGGTAGAACGCGGTCCCGGTGCCCACCTTGACGGCCGTGGCGAAATCGCCCAGCCATGCATTCAGATGTTCGGCGACGAAGCGTCGATGCAGCGCGTTGGCGGTCGCCAGTTCGTCGGCGTTGCCGCCCTGCTGCGCCTGGTTCTGCGCAAAGATCAACAGGTAGAGAAACTCCAGTTCCACGGCCACATGGTCGGGCAGTTCGTGAAGTTCGTCGCTGACGTCGAAGCCGCCCTGCTCATAGAAATCCAGCACCGCCATCGTCGCCTCGTGGCGCATCGACTGGTCGTCGCTCAGCCAGAACGAGGCGTAGGGCATGGCCCTGGGTTGCGCAGGCCCGATGAACAACGCGGTGTAGTCGACCAGCAGCGTTTCCATGTCCTGAGCCAGAAACTCAGCGCCCAGTCTGCGGGCGCACTCGGCAAGATCCGGATGGATGGCGGCGGCGGCCGTCAGCATGGAGTCAAACAAGTGCTCTTCGCTGAAATCCGCGCTGGGCTCGCAATAGCAGGCGGCAAGAAAGCGGCACAGGTCCTCGCGCGCTCCGGAGCTACCAGTGACATATTCGGTCATTGCGCCTCCTGAAAGAGGCCGGTCAGAACCGGCCCCTGATTCAATGTTACGCACGAGGACTGTACTTGCCGACGTAGTGCACATTGGGCTTGGTCTTTTTGTCTTCCTTCAGGCGGAATGACTTTTCCTTCTTCAGGATCTGCGAGATCTTGCTGTTCGGATCCTGCTGATCGCCAAAGATTCGCGCCTGGGACGGGCAGACCTCGACGCAGGCCGGCTGCAGACCGTTGGTCACGCGGTGGTAGCAGAAGGTGCACTTCTCGATGACGTCGTCCGAACGAATCGCCTGCGTTTCGCCCCCCTTCCAGTCGTTCATCGCCGGAAGCCGTGCGCCCGCCCTGGCCGCCACTTCGGCACCCGATGACGTGCAGCCCGGAATCGCCGAGGTCTTGTCCGCCCAGAAGGGCTGCGGCTCGTCTTGCGCGGCGTTGAGGCTGATCACGCTGTAGGTCTCGCCGGTGAGGCTCTTGCCGTCGAGTTTCTCATGGCTGTAGGGACAACCGTTCTTGGTCTGGCAGTCACCGCAACCGGTGCACAGCTCCGGATTGTGCATGGTGATGCCTTCGGGCGTCTTGAATAGCGCCTTGTAAGGCTTGCCCTTGCCGGCCTTCTCCGGATTGCCCGGACAGATCTTGATGCAGGGCGGTTCGTCGCAGTGGTTGCACAACACCGGTATAACCATGTGCAGGGTGTTGGGGAAGGTGCCCTCGCTGTGCATCATGAAGTCGGCCCAGTTGTGGCTTTGGCCGTTGGCGCGGTTGCGCGTGTTGTTTTCGGTTTTGCAGGCAAAGGCACAAGCGCCGCAGCCTACACACCTGGACAGATCGATAACCATTCCTAGTTTCATCATGTTCTCCTTATCGTCGGCGCTCAGGCCTTGGTGATCCGCACGCCGGTGAAGCCGCCGTTGCGCGCCGTGGATCCACTCAGGCGATCAAGGTCATCAACCAGTATCGTGTTGTTGTTACCGCCCAAGGGGACTGCCTTGGCATAGTCCTTGGAAGCCACGCGGCCGTAAGCCCAGTGACCCTGGCCGTAGCACTTGGCCACGGTGCCGGGACGCACGCCCTCCCACAGCTTGAGATCGACCGTGATGGAACCCGCCTGCGACGTGATGGTCACCTTGTCGCCGGTCTTCAGGCCCAGCCTGGCGCCATCTGCCGGATTCATCTTTACCACATCGCCCCAGGAGACATCGCCCGGATCGACCTTCTTGAACTCCTGATACCAGGGCAGGTTCTGCGAGCGGCCCTCGCGGTTCAGGCGCGACTTGTAGTCGATGAAGGTGAAGGGGAACTCCTCCAGACTGCCGTTGCGCTTTGGCACTTCGTAGTGCGGCACGAAGGCGAGGTCACCGCGCGCCGTATAGCCACTGACAGTGAGGATGTCGTCGGTGGTGGTCTCATGCTTCTTGGCATGCTCCTCCAGACGCTTTTTAAGCGTCGCGCTGTAGAACTCGAATTTCTTGGTCTCGCTCTTGAACTTGCCGCCCCAGCCCTTCTTGATCGTGTAGCGCGGACCGTGGAACATGCCCTTGGCCTTGAACTCGGCCCAGCCCTTGATCTGGGCGTCGCCCTTGGGCGCTTCCTTGGCCATCCAGATCGGCGCGCTGAGAAACCTCGTGGTGATCTCGGCGAACTCCAGTTCATTGGTCGCCGACTTGCCGGTCTCGGGATCCTTGATGGTGTCGTAGTAGTCAGCCAGATTGGGGAAGCCCTTGGCCTTCAGCTTCTGCGCCAGCAGCCACACCACCTCGTTTTCTTCCTGCTTGACGTCGAACACGCGCTTGATCGGGCTCTGCTGGATCGAGGCATAGCTGTAGCCGTTGCTGCCGTTGGTGATGATGTTCCAGCCCTCGGAAGAGCTGTGTGTGGATGGCAGGACGATGTCGGCGAACTGGGTCATTTCCGACGGATTGGTGACCATGTGGGCGAAGAAGGGCACCTTGGCCATGGCCTCGTCCCAGCGACCGGCGCCCGTTGCGGAATGGTTGTAGTTGTTCCACGAGGCAAGCATGACCTTGACCGCACCCGGGTCCTTGAGCATGTTGTTGGGCACGTTGTTCATCGCCGAGCCCATCAGCGCGGGCATGTTTTTCTCGCCGCGACCGTCAAGCTTCTTGCCCTTGCTGCCCTTCTTGGCCACCTCGTCGACGAACTTCTCGGTACTGGGAAACTTGTTGAGCGGTGCGCCGGGAGCGCCTTCCCAGACCACGACATCGATTGAGCCCATCAGACCGTTGAGGGCATACACCGCCATGGCGGCATAGGTGCCACGCGGCATCATCGCCGCACCGGGACCCATCCAGACGGCCGTGTTGGGTGCGGCCTTGCCCATGGCACGGGCGACGCGAACTATCTGGTCGGCGGGGATGCCCGCTTCCTTCTCGCCGAAGGCCGGGGTGCGGTCCTTCAGTTCGAGGTTCCACCACTTGACCAGCCCATGCGTTTCCTTCTCGACGAAGGCGGCTTCGTCCACCATTGCACCGGCGACGAAGAGGTTCTTGCCGTCCTTGAAGTCGCCGACGAATTCCTTGTTCCACAATCCTTCGCTGAGGATCACATGGGCGATGGCGCCGGCCAGCGCGCCGTCGGTGCCGGGCTTGACCGGCAGCCACTCGTGGGCCTTGGCCGCGGCGTTCGACAGGCGCGGATCGACCGCAATCACCGTGCCGCGGGCAACGATCTCATGGAAGCGATGAATGGTATTCGGTACCTGACGGTTGGACGCCAGCGGGTCGCAGCCCCAAATCACCAGGCAATTGGTCTTTTCCAGATCGTAATCACGATAACCGTAGAAGCCTTGCGTCAGGCCCGGGCCCATCTTCTCCGCTTCGGCGCAGATGGCGCTGTGCGAGAAGTACTGGCCGGTGCCGAAGATCTTCGGCAGCGTGCCATAGAGCAGTTCCTGCGACAGCGGACCATAGCGGCCGCGCATGTACATCAGCTTTTCGGGTTCGCCGGCAGCGCGCAGTGCAAGCATCTTGTCGGCGACGATGTTCATGGCTTCGTCCCAGGAGATCGGCACGAACTTCGGATCGATGCCGCGGCCTTTCAGCGGATTGGTGCGTTTCATCGGCATCTTTACGCGGTCCGGATCGTAGGTCTGTTGCGGGATCAGGTGGCCGCGCGGACAGACATAGCCGTGGTTGCTCTTGGAAATCTCGTTGCCGCGCACGCGGGTCGCACGACCGCCGCTCACATACAACTGGATCGCGCACCATTGCGTGCAACCCTGGCAGGTGCTGGCCACCCACTCGCCCTTGGCCGGGGTGCTGGACCGCATCTTGCGCGGGATCAGCGCATTCTTGAACGGCATGGGCTTGGGCTTGGCCTTCTCGGCCGCCAAAGCGCTGCCACCGAGCATCCATGCTGCGGACGCGGATGACGCCCTGATAAATTCACGTCGGGTCAATTTCATGACTACCTCCTGTATCGAAAATCATTCAATTTGATGAACTGGACGTCTGATCGCCTGCATCTGCAGGGAGTTGCTCTGCGCCAAGCTGCGCTGTTGTGTGCGGTGCGCGCGCCTTGCCGCTAACCGGAATCTGCCCGGATCTTTGTGGTGAGCACTTCGGCTGGACGTCGCACTGTAAATTTTGTATCGACTGCCGCTTTGATCGTTGCCAATGAACTTGGTGAATATCCACATTTGCATCGTGAATGACGCACTGCCATTCTTCATCCCGGATGCCGGTACTACATTCGCCACTACGTCACCTTTCGGTAACGCGGAGGCGATGCCGTCGAAATCTCGTTCCGTACTACGACCCTTGGCGGCAGGCATCGACAAACGTCGGCGCTTGCCGGCCCGCAAAGCGGCATCCCCGGCAGACAGAGTCCGACACCGCGCCCCACGCGGCAACGCCTCGCGCGTGAGCGTGGCGCCATGGTTTGCGTTGCGAAGATTGGACGGAGATTTCACGATGTTTGCCGGGATTTCCTGTTTGCGGTAGGGATTGCGAGAACCATGCCACGACAACAAAACGGCTTGGTTTCAGACCCTTGCACGCAGTGGCCGCATGCGGCTTGACCACAGATCCGGAAAGGCGGGTAAGATTGTTACCGCACCGTAACCAACGGAGGCTGTATGACTCAAGAGACGCTCGACCCGTTACCGAACCGTAACCGACGCCGTTGGCTAATCGACAGCGGCTGCCTCGCCGCCGTCGGCCTGATCGGACTGACGCGCAAGTCGCAGGCGGCCGACGGCAAGATCCGCGTCGGCATGACTCCGGCCTTCCTGCATGACCAGCACAGCCTGCTCGACGAGTGGCGCGCGTTCATGGCGGCATCCCTGAAGCGACCCGTGGAGTTCGTGCAACGCGACAGCTATCGCGAGACCATGGACCTGCTGCGGCTGGAGAAACTCGACTTCGCCTGGATCTGCGACTATCCCTACCTGCATCTCAAGCAGGAAGTAAAGCTGCTCGCGATACCGCTGTATCAGGGTCGGCCGTATTACCGCTCCTATCTGATCGTGCGCAAGGACAACAGCAAAGTCGGATCGATGAAGGATTTGTCCGGCAGCGTGTTTGCCTACGCCGACCCGTACTCGAACACCGGCTACCTGGCGCCGCGCTACGAAATCCGTCAGTCGGGCCACGACCCTCGCAGTTTTTTTCGCAAGACCTTCTTCACCTGGTCGCACCGCAAAGTGGTGGAGGCCGTTGCCAGTGGCTTGGCGCATGGCGGCGCGGTGGACAGCTATATCTGGGAGACGCTGGCCATCGTCGAGCCGGCGCTCCCGGCGCGCACACGGGTGGTCTCGCGCTCGCCGGAGTACGGCTTTCCGCCCTTCGTCAGCCACCGTTCGGTTTCCCGCGGCGATTTCCAGACCATGCAACAGCATCTGCTGGGCATGGCACAAACCCCTGCCGGGCAGCGACTGCTCGGTCGTCTTTACCTGGACGGCTTTACCGCCGGCACCCCGGCGCTGTATGACGGCGTGGCGCAAATGATGCGCGCCTTCGGCGAAGCCTGAGAGCTTGTGAAAATTTCATCGCACATTGACTCCCACTCTCGTCACCCCGGCGGAGGCCGGGGTCCAGTTCGTCCATCTGATTGTTTCCGCGGATATCGGAGGTGCGCACTGGATTCCGGCTTCCGCCGGAATGACGGATGGGCCGACCGGCGCCAACCAATTCACTGCCGCTGAGAACCATGCGCTGGCTGTTCAACCTGTCCTTCCGCCACAAGATTCCCCTGTGGACCTCGTTCCTGATCGGATTTTCTATCTTCGTCGTCGGCGCCGCGCTGATGGCGCACGCCTATGAGGACATGAAGGACGCGGTGGTGATCAGCGCCGACAATCTCGGCCACACCCTGGCCAACACGGTGGCGCCGACGCTGTTGCACGACGATGTCTGGCGCGCCTTCGAGATCGTGCGCTCGCCGATTCGCGCCGAATCCGCCCACACTCCGGCACAGGTCGACGCGGTAGTGGTTCTCGGGCGCGACAACACCGTCTTCGTCTCAAGCCATCCCGACACTTTGCCGATGCTTTCCGAGGCGGCTGCCCTCGGGCCCGACTGGCAGCGCCTGGACGAATACCTGCGCGCGCCGGCCGGCATCAAGTGGCCTCTGGTGCTGGAGCCCGCCGGATCCAGCTATCTCTACGTGGCGCTGCCCATTACCGACAAGGACGCGCAACTCGGGCACCTGGTGCTGCGCTATGCCAAATCGGTGTTTCATCCCTGGTTCATCGACACCCTCTGGCAGGGGCTTGGGCTTGGGCTGCTGGTACTGGCGGTGCTGATTCCGATCAACTGGTACTGGGGCGGCCGCATGGCCAAGCCGCTGGTCGACCTGGCGCAACGCATGGGCACGATGCTGGAGAAACCGCCCGAACCGTTGCCGCCGGATATGTACCCGTATCACGACGAACTCGGCCAACTGTTCCAGGCCTACGATCGCATGGTGCTGGCGCTGCGCGACAAGGCCGCACTGGAAAACGAAATGGTCAAGTCGGAACGCCTGGCCGCGATCGGCCAGCTCACCGCCGGCATCGCCCATGAAATCAACAACCCGCTGGCCGGACTGATCACCGCCGTCGACACCTTGAAGTTGCGGCAGGACCTCGACCCGAAGGCGCGGCGACACCTGGAACTGATCGACCGCGGCCTGACGCAGATTCGCGACACCGTCGCCGCGCTGCTGGTGCAGACCAGGGTGCAGGCGCGGCCGCTCAACCAGCACGACCTGGAGGATATTCACACCCTGATCCAGCCCCAGGTTGGCAAGCGCCGCATCCGGCTCGACTGGTCAGCAGCCATGCCGGCGGAATTGCCGGCGCCGGCCAGCCTGGTGCGCCAGATCCTGATCAACCTGCTGCTCAATGCCGTGCAAGCCGCGGCGGAAGGCGGCCACGTCAGCCTGTGGCTGGCCCGCAAGGACGATTCCGAGACCTGCCTGTCCATCGTGGTACGCAATGACGGCGCCCTGCTCAGCGACGAACAACTGGCGCACCTGTTCGAGCCCTTTGCGTCGACGCGCGCCGGCGGCCACGGCCTCGGCCTCTGGGTGACTTACCAGATCGTGACCCAGCTCAACGGCTGCATCACCGCAAGGAACATCGACGGCCAGGTCGAGTTCGTGGTCAACCTGCCTCTCGGAGAAACCCCATGCAGCACCGCATCGGCCTGATCGAGGACGACCCCATCATCGGCGAGGCGCTGTCGGCGCGGCTCGACTTCGAGGGCTTCGGCTGCGACTGGTATCGCGATGGCAAGTCCGCCCGGCGCGGCCTCGGCCAGCGCCGTTACAGCGTGGTGGTGAGCGACATCAACCTGCCCGACATCAGCGGCGAACAGCTGTTCTGCGACCTGCTCGCGGAAAACCAGGCACTGCCGCCATTCATTTTCATTACCGGCTACGGCGCCATCGACCAGGCGGTGCGCCTGCTCAAGCTCGGCGCCCAGGACTACGTCACCAAACCCTTCAATGTCGGTGAACTGATCGCCAAGATCCGCAGCCTGTGCGAACACCAGCAACCAGCCGCGAACAGCGATGCCCAACTCGGCATTTCAACCAGCATGCGACAGATCGAGGGCTTGCTGCCGCGGCTGGCGGCCAGCCGCAGTGCGGTGCTGATCTCCGGCGAATCCGGCGCCGGCAAGGAACAGGTGGCGCGCGCGCTGCATCGTGCCGGCGACCCGGACGGCAAGACCCCCTTCGTCGCGGTCAACTGCGGCGCGATTCCCGAGAACCTGATCGAGTCGGAACTGTTCGGCCACGAGAAAGGCGCCTTCACCGGCGCCGACCGCGAGCGGCGCGGCGTCTTCGAACAGGCCGACGGCGGATCCCTGTTCCTCGACGAGATCGGCGAAATGCCGCCCTCGATGCAGGTCAAGCTGCTGCGCGCGATTCAGGACCGGATGGTGGTTCGGGTCGGCGGCGCCACCCCGCACAAGGTCGATATCCGGCTGGTCTGCGCCACGCATCACGACCTCAAGACCATGGTCGAGCAAGGCGGCTTTCGCGAGGACCTGTACTACCGCATCCACGTCATCCACCTCGACGTGCCGCCCCTGCGCGAGCGGCAGGAAGACATCCTCTGGCTGGCGGCGCGCTTTCTCGACGAACGTGCAGCCAAGGGCGAAGCCCGTCGCACGCTGACCCAGGATGCAGAACGCGCCCTGACCCGCTATCCCTGGCCGGGCAACGTGCGGGAACTGCAACACTGCCTGGAGCGCGCCAGCGTGCTCTCGCTGGCGCCGCTGCTGAATGCCGAAAGCCTGTTCGGCGCCGGCGGGTCGGCAGCCGTCGAAGGCGACGCGCTGCGGCAACCGCTCAGCGACCACCTGCAGGACTGCGAGCGCACCTACATCCGCAAGGCGCTGGCCGAATGCGACGGCCGCATCGCCGACACCGCCGCCCTGCTCGGCATCAGCCGCAAAAACCTCTGGGAAAAAATGCGCAAGCTGGAAATGGCCGAAGGCTGAGCGCCGGGGCCGGCAAAAACCCGAATCGCCGTACCGCCAGCGCCGACTCTTGGCTCAGCGCGGTACCGGCTTCACCGCGCGGTGAAAACCGATCATGCCTTGGAACACCGTGTCCACGGTCACCTCGACGAAGCCCAGCTCGCGCAACACGATCGACAGTTCTTCGGCGGTGTAGAACAGGTCCAGCGCGTCGATGAAATACTGCTTGAACCGGGTCGCCGCCGGGCCGCTGCCGACGATCAAACTGGTGAAATTCAGGCAGGCCTTGAGGTAGGCGTAATACAGGTTCTTCACGATCACGTTGCGCGGGCGCAGCATGTCGGAATGGTGGAAATGCCCGCCGGGCTTCAGCACGCGCAGGATCTCGGTGAACACCTCGCGCACGCGCAGGTGGCGGGAGGCGAACTGCAGCGTGACGACGTCGAAATGATTGTCGGGGAAGGGCAAGACATGCACGTCGCCGATGGTGCTCTTGATGTGGAAGCCCAGCGCCGCGGCATTCTGCTGGCCGACGGTTTGCATCTCGGCGCTGCGATCCATGGCATGCACGTCCAGCGTCGGCTCGCGCTTGAGCAAGGCAATGCCAATGGCGTTGGTGCCGCCGCAGACATCCAGCACCTTCTGATTCGGCGCGATGCCCACCGTCCGCATGAAGCGCTTGAGAAAGGTGCTCCACAAGCCCAGCGCCGCAATTTCATTGCCCCGGTCGTAATAGGGCGCAATGTCGGCAAACGCATCGTTCAGCTCGTTGCTCCAGACATCGCTGAAACGTTGTTCGCGCAAGGCCTCTCGCGATGCCAGTGGGGGAGGTACCATGATTGTCTGCTCCTGCGGTGGGATTGATTCGTTCTGGTCCGATGGCGCGAAGTTAGCGCCCGCGGCGGCAATGTGTCAAGTTGGTCAGGCGCTGCGGTGCGCCGCGCGGTCAGCTTACCGGCCGGGGCGCCGGGGGCGTGGCTCCAGCCAGATCCGCCGCCGCGCACGGGCGCCCGAACAGGTATCCCTGATAGGCATTGCAGCCATGGCTGGCGAGAAAGTCCCGCTGTCCTTCGGTTTCGACGCCTTCGGCGATGACCGCCAGGCCGAGGCTCTGGCCCAGGGTAATGATGGCCTTGGCGATGGCCGCATCGTTGGGGTCGGTGAGCACATCGCGGACGAAGGATTGATCGATCTTCAACTGGTCGAGCGGCAGGCGCTTGAGGTAGGTGAGCGACGAATAGCCGGTACCGAAATCGTCGAGCGAGAAGCCGACCCCGTTGGCCTTGAGCGTCGTCATTTTCTTGATGATGTCTTCCACGTCGGCCAGCAGCAGACTTTCCGTGAGTTCGAGCTTGAGTCGCCGCGGATCGGCACCGGTGTGCTCGAGTATCGCCAGTACCTGCTCGACGAAATCGACGTGATGGAACTGGCGCGCGCTGACATTCACCGCGACGGTGAGGTGGGCCATGCCGGGCTGACTGGCCCAGCTCACGAGCCGCGAGCACGCCGTTTGCAACACCCAGTGCCCGAGCGGCAGGATCAGGCCGCTGTCCTCCGCCAGCGGGATGAACTCGGCGGGTGAAACCATACCGCGCTCGGGGTGCTTCCAGCGCACCAGGGCTTCGACACCCGTCAGCTTCCCCGCGCCATCGACCTGGGGCTGGTAGTAGAGAAGAAACTGCTGGTGTTGCAGGGCCTGGCGCATCTCGGCCTCGAGACCGGCACGGGCGGTAACCACGGCCTGCATTTGCGGATCGAAGAAACGCAGGGTATTGCGGCCCGCAGCCTTGGACTGGTACATGGCGAAGTCCGCCCGCTTCAGCAGCTCGTCAACCGTATCCTGATTCCCGCCGAACAGCGTGACGCCAATGCTCGGCGTGCTGTGATGCTTGTGCTGGGCCAGCAGGTAGGGCTCATTGAGCGCGGCAAGGATCTTTTCGCCCACCATCTTGGCCTGCGGCGCGGCATCTTCCGGGTTGGTATCGAGGCCTTCCAGCATGACCACGAACTCGTCGCCGCCCAGGCGGGCCACGGTATCGCCTTCCCGCACACTGTCGTTCAGCCGTTGCGCAACCTGCTGCAACAGCAGGTCGCCCTTGTCATGACCCAGGGTGTCGTTGAGCGTCTTGAAATTGTCCAGGTCGATGAACAGCAGTGCGCCCTCGCGTCCGTTGCGCGCGCTGGCCGTGATGGCCTGTTGCAGGCGATCGAGCAGCAGCCGCCGGTTGGGCAACTGGGTCAGCGGATCGTAGAACGCCAGGCGGTGAATCTCGGCTTCCGCCTCGGTGTTGCGGGAGATGTCGGAGAAAGTACCGATGTAGTTGCTGACCTGTCCGTCGGGTGCGACGACCGAACTGATGGTCAGCATCTCGGCATAGATCTTCCCGTTCTTGCGCCGGTTCCAGATCTCGCCCTGCCAGTAGCCGCTCTCCCTCAGCGTGGCCCACATGCGCTGGTAGTAGGCGGCATCGTGGCGTCCCGACTTGAACAAGGCCGGCGTCTGGCCGATGGCCTCTTCCGCGCTATAGCCGGTGAGGCGAATGAAGGCCTGGTTGACCCGCACGATGACACCTTTGGCATCGGTGATCATCATGCCTTCCTGCGATTCGAAGGCAATCGCCGCAACGCGCAGGTTGGCCTCCGCCTGCTTGCGCTCCTCGACACTGGTGGCAACACCCAGGTAGCCGTCGATATCTCCCTTTGGATTCCGTATCGCGGTAACTGACAGCAGTACCGGCACGCGTCGGCCGTCCTTGCGGATATAGGTCCACTCGCGCTCGTCGGGCTGGCCCGTGACGCGGGTCCTGGCGACAAAGGCATCGAATCCGGGTGCCACCGCAAAGCCCAGTTCGTGCGTCAGCATCCCGGCATAGGCGACAACCTCGTCCACGTCGTGAAAGGCGCCGGGGTCGCGCTTGCCGATCAACTCCTCGGCCGCATAGCCCAGCAGCGTCTCGGCGCCGCTGTTGAACACGGTGATGATGCCTTGCGGATCGGTGGCGATGATCGAATACGAGGCACTGGAAAGCACCGACGCCATCAGCGTCTGGCTTCCCCGCAAGGCAATCTCGGCCTGCTTGCGCTCGGTAACGTCCTGCAGGGTTTCGATGGCGCCGACCACGCGCCCCGTGTCGTCGCGCAGCGGCGAGGCGAGGAAGCTCAGCCAGCGCCCGGTATTGGCGAAGAACCCTTCCGCCTCGTAGGCGCCCTGCACCACTGTGGACAGGCGGATCGTATCGGCGTAGTAACGCTCCATGGTCGCCCGGTCGTCATTGACGATCAGGTCGGCCAGCACCGGGCGCGGTTTCTGATAAAACGCCTTCCACGCATCCCTGGTGCCGACCATGTCGGCCGCCGGAATCTTCAGCACCAGCTCGCAGGCATGGTTCCACTGCGTGACGCGATGGTCGGCGTCGATGACGAAAGTCGGGATCGGCGTACCGTCGATCGCCTGGGCCAGCGCCCGCTTGGCGTGTTCCTGTCCCAGTTCGGCGCGACGGCGTTCGGTGATGTCCTGCACGGTGCCGACATAACGCACTATGTTGCCCGCCGCGTCCACGATCCGCTCGGCGCGACTCTGCACCCAGCGGATATCGCCGCCCAGCACCACGCGGTGCTCGACCACGGCAAGCTCGCCCTTGAGCGCCGCCCGGCGAAACTGCTTTACCGCGGCGCGATCTTCCTCATGGACGATCTTCTCCAGATAGTCGTCGAGGCTCAAGCTGGACTCTTTCGGCAGACCAAGGATGCGGCACGCTTCCGACGACCAGTGCATCTCGCCGCGAATGAAGTCGAGTACCCAGCTGCCGACCTGGGCGACGGACAGGGCGCGGTTCAGGTCCTCATCCCGGGCTGCGACATCGGCGGCCGTGCGCCGCTGGCTCCGATATCGCCGCGCCAGCGTTTCCACCGAGGCGACCAGCACCGCCGGGTCGCCGGATTTTGGCAGGAAATCCTCCGCCGCCGAGCGTCGCGCGGCCAACTGCCGATCGCGATCGTTCCAGGCCGTGAGATAAACCACCGGCAAGTGGGCGTAGCGTTCCTTCTGCCGGATCAGGGTCACCAGTTCCGGTCCGCGGCAGGCCTCCATTTCGATGTCGGCCACCAGCACGTCGGGCTGGAACTCGTCCATGAAGTCGAGCACCAGCAGCGGGTCTTCCGAGGGCAGCACCTCCATTCCGGCGTCGACCAGCACGGCCGAAAACGCATTGAGCGCGCTTTGTTCATCGTCCACCAGCATCACCCGGTAGCGATCCCCCTTCTGTTCCACGCACGATTCCTCGATCACTGCGGCGAGCCGCTGCGGCACCAGGGGCTTCTCGACAAAATGCCTGACCCCGGCGCGCAGCAGTTCAAGCTGGCGCGAGAAATTGACCGCCGGGTCGGTCAGCGCGATCCAGCAGGCCGCCTTGCCCACCTCCGCCGCAAGAGACCGCCGCTGTGCGTCCTTGAGCGACAGCACCCATTCCATGTCGGTCAGCACGAGATGACGTTTGCCCAGCGGCGCGGGCATGTCTTCCGGCTGCGGACATTCCACCAGCGTCGAGCCCAACCCGGCCAGCAGCAGCCGCAGCGGCCCCAAGGCCTGATCGAAGGCACCCACGGCCACCACCTGAACCTGCAGCGACACGGCCGACGGCAACCGGCGAATGAGATCTCCCTTGCCCAGCGCCACTGCCAGTTGCCCGGTGAGATCCAGCAGCGCGTGCAGGCGCACGGCGGCAATTTCCTTCTCGGTCACCGCCTTGGAGAGCAGGGACACCAGCGCGGCGCAGGTATCCTTCACGGCGCCGTTTTCCAGGAGCGAATGCACCAGCTTCAGTCGATGCAGCAGGCGCAGGCCGCGCAGCCGGTCCCAGCCATCGCGCGCAAGCTTGTCGCGCAAGTCTTCAAGCTGTTCCTGCAGTGTGCCGATGGCGCTGGTGTTCATCGCACTAGGTTTTCAATATTCCGCTGGTGGCGTAATCGATTCACTTGCGAGCAGGAAAAACCAACGCCCCGATCGCTGGCTGAACGACGTCGAGACATCATTATGCCCAAGTCTGCCCCCCAATTTCCCCGGTCATTGCCGGGTATGTTTTCTTGTTGCATCGGCCGGACAGCCGCGTCAGGCTACTTCGCCGATTCCGCCGACGCCATGCTTCGATGCCGCTCGTTCAGCTTACCAAAGACATACGCTACCTGAACGATATCTTACGCGGGATGCCCCCGTCAGGCCGGGGGCATTGTGCATTTCATGCAAGGGGATTCTGGGAGCGCTCCGCTATTTGCAGTTGTTGTGCAGCTTCCACTTCTCGGCGTGACCCATGGCGACAGCCCAGTCGGGAGGCGTGCAATCAGTCCTGCTACCCGCTTCGGCCGCAGGGGCGGCGTTCAACAGCGTCGACGGTGCCGTCTGCGCTGACATGTGCCGGCCGACGAACACGATCATCACCAGGAAGGCGGCGACGATCAGCATCTGTGGCAGGTCGATCTTCTGGATTTCCTGCCGCACAGGCACGTCGCAGGTGCCGCCCGGACACAACTGCGCCTGCTCCTTGTGGAACCAGTTGTAGACCTTGCAGCCGAGGCAGATGCCGAAGGCGCTCTCAAAAAACATCAAGGTGAGACACGCGGCACAGACGATCAGGTTGATCGGACCGATCACGTTGTTGATCACGATCAGGTACATCATGGACAGCGCCAGCACGAAGCCAATCGCCCAGGCAAAGCGCTTCTGCGGCGCGCCGACGTATTCGGGGAGCTGATTGCGCACGGCGAAGCGGCCAACGATGAGACTGGGCGCGAAACGCGGATTGATGAATATCCGGATCGTGAAGTCGACCAGGAAGGCAATCACGAAGATCCTGGTGAGACGGAAATCGCCCAGCATCCATGCATTCATGAAAGCCACCATGGCAAACAGGAACAGGATGCCGGCACTTGCCCGCACTTCGCGTTCGTTGAGGACGGGTACTTCGTATTCGGCGATGTGCTCGCCAAAGGCCAGAACCTTGTTCATGCAATCCCCTTCAATGAATCGTTCAATTTCGTACCCGTTCCCGGGCCGACTCAGCCCCGCTCGTACCAACCCTTGCTGGAGTTCACCAGCTTGACCACCAACAGCATCACCGGCACTTCGATCAACACGCCGACCACGGTGGCGAGCGCCGCGCCGGATTCGAAGCCGAACAAGCTGATGGCGGCGGCGACCGCCAGTTCGAAGAAGTTGCTGGCGCCGATCAGCGCCGAGGGACAGGCGACATTGTGCTTTTCGCCCACCGCTCGGTTGAGCCAGTAGGCCAGCCCCGAGTTGAAGAAGACCTGGATCAGGATCGGCACGGCAAGCAGGGCGATGATCAGCGGCTTGTCGATGATGGCCTTGCCCTGGAAGGCGAACAGCAGCACCAGTGTCGCCAGCAGCGCCGCGATCGACCAGGGGCCGATCTTTTCCATGGTCGCGTCGAAATGGGCCTGCCCTTTTTTCAGCAGCGACTTGCGCCAGATCTGGGCGAGAATCACCGGAATCACGATGTAAAGCACCACCGAGGTGAACAGCGTGTCCCATGGCACGATGATGGCCGAGATGCCGAGTAGAAAAGCCACCAGCGGCGCGAAGGCGACGACCATGATGCTGTCGTTGAGCGCGACTTGTGACAACGTAAACAGCGGGTCGCCGTTGGTCAGCCGGCTCCAGACGAAGACCATCGCCGTGCAGGGTGCGGCGGCAAGCAGGATCAGGCCGGCGATGTAGCTGTCGATCTGGTCGGCGGGCAGCATCGGCGCGAAGATATTGCGGATGAACAGCCAGCCGAGGAAAGCCATCGAGAAGGGCTTCACCAGCCAGTTCACGAACAGCGTGACACCGATGCCCTTGACGTGATTTTTGACTTCGTGCAAAGCACCGAAATCGACCTTGACCAGCATCGGGATGATCATGATCCAGATCAGCAGGCCGACCGGCAGGTTGACCCGGGCAATCTCCATGCGGCCGACAGCCTGGAAAACGCCGGGCAGGAACTGGCCGAGGCCGATGCCGACGACGATGCAGAGAAATACCCAGACGGTAAGGTAGCGCTCGAACACGCCCATCGGCGCGCCGGCACTTTGCTTCGCAGTGACTTCGCATTGGACGGACATGGCTCAGCCTCCTGTGTGAATTTGCCGTGCCGCCAGCGCCGACTCTTGCGGCGTCATGGTTTCCAGCGGTAGCGCGAGAAAGGCTTCGATACGCTTCTTCAAGGATTGATAGGCTTCCTCGAAAGCTTCGCGGCGCGCTTCCATGGGCTCGACGTGCGCAGGATCGGGGAGGCCCCAGTGCGCAGTGGTCGGGTGGCCGGGCCAGACCGGGCAGGTTTCCTGCGCCGCGTTGCCGCAGACGGTGAAGATGAAATCGAAAGTCGGCGCTGGTGGTACGGCGCTGGCGTTGAATTCATCCCATGATTTGCTGCGCGCGCCATCGGCTGGAATGCCGTGCTTGGCCAGCGTTTCCAGCGCCACCGGATTGACCACGCCACCCGGCTTGCTGCCGGCCGAATACGCCTTGATGCGGCCCTTGCCCAGATGATTGAACAGCATCTCGCCAAGAATGCTGCGCGCCGAATTGCCGGTGCACAGCACAAGGATGTTGAAGCAGCGGATCATGAGTGCTTCCTCCGTTCAAGTCGTGCCGCGACAAGGGTCACGAGCCCGGCGACAGCCATCAGGCCGAAGGCGATGCCGACCTGGCTCAGCCGCTCCGGCGCCAGCAGCAACAGCAGCCCGAGCTCCAGCATCATCGCGCCGGACAAAAGCTTGAGCAGCCGGCCTTCGCGTTCGCTGAGCTTGCGCGCACCGAGGCTGCCGGCAAAGACGGCGACGATGGCCGCCAGCGGCAGCACGTAGATCAGATTGTAGAAGGCCAGATAGCCGTAGCGGACAGCAGGCGACAAATCGGCCAGCGTCAGCAGGCGTGTATAGACCATGGGAAAACCGGCGGTGCATAACAACTCGTAAAAGTTGGCGGCGATGGCCAGGAAGGCCGTGGCGGCGATCATCGCCGGCAGGTTTTCGGCGCCGAGGATGCCGCGCGTGCGGCGGAAGATGTCGGGCTTTTTCGATTCGGGAATCGACAGCGTCAATCCCTGTTGGAAACCGAAAAAATCCTTGATGTTCAGCGCGCCGACGAACACCGCCAGCGCACCGGCGGCCAGCGTCACCCAGGCCAGATGGCCGAAGAGCTGGAAGACATTGAGCCAGGCCGCCATGAAGGCGAAATACATCAGGCCGGAAATGGCGACGAACACGCCGCCGATCAGCAGCATGCGCGTGCGGCTCTTTTGGTGCGCCATCATTGAGAGCAGGAACAGCAGGACGAAGAAGGCGCAGGGATTGAAGGCATCGAGCCCGGCCAGCACCAGCGTCAGCGCGGGCAGCGATAAGCTGGCAGGGTCCAGCGCGCCGATCAGCGGCAGATTGACGGATGTGGCGGGCGGTGCCTGCGCGGTCGGCGCGGCGCCGCTTGCGGCCCGTGCGCGGCAGTCGTCGAGGCGCTGGCGAAGGGTAGCGCCGGTGGTCGCGTCATCGTCCCAGCCGACATGCATTTCGCCGCAGAACAGCCACGCCGGAACGCCGTCGGCCTCGCCGCTGATCGCGTGCGTCATGGCCTCGTACTTGCGCACGTTTTCCCGATGGCGCGAGAGTTCCAGCGCATGCAGCCGGACCCACGGTCGCGCCTTGGGGATCGCCTCGATATGCGGATGCGCCGCCGTGCAGTGCGGACAGCTCAGCGACCAGAAGAAGTAGAGCTGCACTTCCGGCTGGCCGTCGGCACCCGTGCGCAACCAGGGGTCTTCGGCGCTGGCGGTCAGCGACGCGAAGGCCAGCAGGCTGGCCGTCAGCAAGAAAATGAGCTTGCGCAAGAACCTCACGCCGTCCGCCTTCACGAAATGTCCCGGCCTTCACCGGCCTCCTCGACCGTCCGCCCGTCGCGAATGTGATAAATGCGCTTGAAGGTCGGAATGATCTTCTCGTCATGGGTGACGACGATGATCGCGGTCTGGTATTGGCTGGCCATCTGGTTGAGGATGCGCATCACGGCCAGCGCCCGCTCGCTGTCGAGCGGCGCGGTGGGTTCGTCGGCGAGGATCACCGGCGGCTGGTTGGCCAGCGCGCGGGCAATCGAGACGCGCTGCTGCTCACCGCCGGAAAGTTCGCTCGGCTGCGCCTTGGCGCGATGCGCGACATCGAGCGCCTGCAGCAGTTCCAGCGCACGCGCCCGGGACGGTGCGTTGGCACGTCCCGCCAGCATCGGCAGCAGGGCGACGTTGTCGGTCACGTCGAGGAAGGGAATCAGGTAGGGCGCCTGGAAGATGAAGCCGATGCGGTCGCGGCGCAAGGCGCGCAGATCGGGCGTTTTCCAGCCACCCTGGGCGCTGTCGTAGATCACTTCGCCGCCGAGGGTCATGCGGCCGCGCGTCGGTTCGATCACCGCGCCGAGGCACTTGAGCAGCGTGGTCTTGCCCGATCCGCTGGGACCGACCAGGCCGACCACCTCGCCGGGCGCGATGCGCATGTTCACTTCCTTCAGCGCATCGACAGCGGTATCGCCCTCGCCGTAGCGCTTGCTGAGGCCTTCGATATGGATTCCGTCGTCCATCTCAGCCACCGATCGCCGTTGCCGGATCGACCTTGAGCGCCGCGCGGATGGCCAGCGTGCTGGCCAGTGCGCACACCACCATCACTATGACAAGTGCACGCACGGCGTCGGCGCTTTCCAGCAACACATACTTGGGAAAGGCCGGCGCCCAGATCGTGGCGGAAATCTTGCCGACCACGAAGCCGATCAGGCCCAGCCCCATGGCCTGTTGCAGGATCATGCCGGCGATGGTGCGGTTGCGCGTACCGATCAGTTTGAGTACCGCGATCTCGCGGATCTTGCCCAGCGTCATGGTGTAGATGATGAAGGCCACGATGGCCGCGCTGACGATGGTGAGGATCGCGAGGAACATGCCGATCTGTTTGGCCGAGGTGGCGATCAGCTTGGCGATCAGGATCTCTTCCATCTGCTCGCGGGTGAAGGCCTGCAAATGTTTCCAGCGGCGGATGTCCTGCGCCACGGTTTCCGCCGTGTCGCCAGCGCCGACTTTTACCAGCACGGCATTGACGCTGTGATTGATAGTCTGTGACGCCGTCACCGCGTCGAGCAGGCCGGGCACGCCGGGGCGGTTCAGGGCGGGGTTGGCCGCCGTGCGCGCGCGGTCGGCGATGATCGCGTCGTTGTCCTTGAGGAACTGCGCTTCCTGCGCGTCTTTCAGCGGAATGAACACCATCGGGTCGCCGCCGGAGGACACCATGCGCCGCGTCAGCCCGACCACTTCGTGATCGTGGCGGCGGATGCGGATGCGCTCGCCGAGCTTGAAGCCGGTCTTGACATCGGCGATGGCCTCGAAGTGGCCGCGCAGCAGGCGTCGCCCCGCCACCAGATAGCCCGGCTCGCCGGGTTGCCCCGGTTCGAAGCCGACCACCATGGTGCGCGAATCGGTATCGCCATGGCGCACCTGCATGGTCAGGTAGGTCACGTTCGCCGCCTGCGCCACGCCGGGCATGCCGAGCAATCCGCGATACACATCGTCGCGGATGCTGGACGCCTCGGCATACGGCCCCTGGGTGTCTTTCTGCACCACCCAGATGTCGGCGCCGCTGTTGGTCAGCAGCACTCGCGCGTCATCGACCATGCCGCGATAGACGCCGGCCATGGTCAGCGTGGCGCCGATCAGCAAACCCAGCCCCATTCCGGTAAGGACGAACTTGCCCCAGGAATGCAGGATGTCGCGTCCGGCGAGACTGATCATGGCAGGTTCATTTTTCAGCGATGGCGGAAACCACCTTGATGCGACTGTCCTCGCCGAGATCGCGCTCGCTGTGCACAATCACCGCATCGCCTTCCTTGAGCCCGTCGAGAATCTGCACGCTGCCGTCGGCGCCACTGGTGCCCACCCTGACCGCGACGAAGCTCAGCTTGTCGGCTGCCTGCACCCAGACGCCGGTCTTGCCGCCGCGCTGGCGCAATGCTGCGCTGGGTATGGCCAGCGCCTGTTTGACGGCCGGCAGGCGCAGAGTGATCTCGCTCATTTCGCCGACGGAAACGTCACTCGGTGGCGCATCGAAAGCCACCTGCGCAATCCGCTCTTCGGTCACGCTGTCGCTGAGCATTTCGATGCGCGCGACTTTTCCGGCCAGCACCTGGTTCGGCCGCGAGCGCAAGACGATCTCGGCGGGCAGGCCCACTTGCAACCCCGCCGAGCGGTTCTGATCGAGACGCAGCTTGACCCACAGGCTGTCCGCGGCGACCAGTCGCAGCACGGCTTGTCCGGCGACAACGGTCGAGCCCGGCTCGGCATCGCGTGCCGTGACGACGCCGTCGGCGGGCGCCAGCAAGCGCAGGTTGGCGCGCTGCTGCCGAGCGCCGTCCCGTTCGGCACTGAGTCGCGCCAGATCCTGCCGCGCGCCGGCCAATGCAGCCTCGAAGCCGGCAAACTGGGCCTCGGCGGATTTCAGCTCCTGCGACTTGCCTTCGGTCACGCTGGAACTGACAAAACCCTTTTTTCCCAGATCGTCGTAGCGGCGCGCATTGGCGGCCGCCACTTCACGCCGCGCGATGCTGTCGGCTAGCTGCGCCGCCGCAGTGTCGACAGCATTCTTCGCCCGGGCGGCGGCGGCCGAGCTGGAGGCAAGACGCTGGTCGAGGTCCACCGGGTCCATTTCCGCCAGCAACTGGCCGGCACGCACCACGTCGCCGACATCCACTGTCACCTGCCTGACACGGCCGGCGGCGGTCGGGCCCACCAGATAGCCGCGGCGGGCTTCGACGATACCAATGCCGAACAGCAGCGGCGCCAGATCGGCACGCGCCACCTGCGTCACCGTTACGCGGACCGGCGCCAGCGGTCCGCTGCGCGCCACGACCCAGACGAAAGCGGCCGCCAGCGCAACGCCGGCGAGAATGAAACCAGCGCGTCGGCTAAAGGGAAGTTTCATGATGGCTTACGGGTGAGGTTGAAACAGCTTGCCGCTAGCCACGCCGCCAATGGTCTTGACCAGCGTCAGCGTCCAGATGGCGGCGAGCAGGGCCCAGGCCAGCCAGCCGAAAGCGAGTGGCGTAGTCAGGCCGGTCACCTCGCTCAGGCGCTGGCTGCCGAGCGTAAACGCGCCCAGCGGAAAGGTGAAGGCCCACCAGGTCAGCGAGAACGGCAGCGGGGCGATTTTTCTGACCGACCAGGTGAACAACATCGCCAGCACCAGCCAGAAGGCGCCGAATCCCCAGAGCAGGAAGACGGCCATCACGTAGGTGGATTTGTCGCCGGCGAAAGGCGTGGCGGCGACCAGATTCAGTACGCTGACCACGGTCACGCCCAGCGGCGCAAGGTTGATCCAGAAGGTTGGCGCCATCATCGGCGGCAGGCGCTTGTGCACATAGAAGCGATGGAAGGCCAGCGCCAGCAAGGCCGTGTACATGAAGATGCCGGCGCCGAGGCCGATGCCGTTGAGGGTCAGCGCCAGGTCGCGCAGGGCTTCGGGCTGGACGGCGAGCAGCGGCCCGCCGGCCACCGGGATCACCACCATGCCGACCGGGGGCATGAAGATGCCGGGCGTGATGTGATCGAGATTGACGTGCTCGCCCTGGAAGATCGAGAGCAGCACGGCCAGCGTCAGGCTGAACAGCAAGACCACGCCGATCCACCAGGCGATCAGCGCCAGCGATTCATGGCCGCCGAAGGCGCGCAGTTGTCCGGCCAGCACCAGCAGGGCAATGGCATAGGACGGATAGAAATTGGCCGCCACCGGGTGCTTGAAAGTGTTGGCCACCGCGGGCCACGCCATGACCCAGCGCAGCAGCCAGGGGATGCTGATCAGCACGAACAGTGCCAGGTTGAACCAGTGCAGCGCCCAGGCGAGGCCTGCCAGCAGCGGCAACTGATGGGAGAAATGCAGCGTCGCCAGGGCGAAAGCGCCGGTGCCCATCACGGCAGCAGGCCAGCCGGGGGCAAAGGTCTTGACGATGAGCGGGAAGCTGACGGGGACGGGTGATGTGGGTGTGTTCATTTGGAAATGCCATTGAGGGGTTGGGGGCAACCGTGATCCAGACCGTCGAGCTCGATCTGTACCGTCGGATGCGTAATGTGAAACTGCTGATGCAATTCGCGCGCGATGCTTTCAAGAAAGGCATCGCCCGGATGCCCGTCGGGCATGACCAGGTGTGCGGACAAGGCGATGTCGGTAGTACTCATGGCCCACACATGCAGATCGTGCACATCGGCGACACCGGGCTGCGCGCGCAGCAGGGCATCCACGTCGGCGAGGACGACGCTTTCCGGCACGCCGTCGAACAGCAGGTGTAACGACCCCCGGAACAGACCCCACGTACCGGCGATGATCACCAGGGCGATCGCCATGCTGGTCACCGGATCGAGCCAGGCCCATCCGGTCCACAGATACAGTGCACCGGACGCCACCACGCCGAGTGAGACGAGGGCATCGGCCGCCATGTGCAGGAAGGCGCCGCGAATGTTCATGTCGGTCTTGCTGCCCGCCATGAACAGCGCAGCGGTTGCGCCATTGACCAGGACGCCGATGGCAGCCACGACGATGATCGTGAGGCCGTCGGTCGGCGCCGGGGATTGCAGGCGATGCGCGGCCTCCCACAGCAAGGAACCCATCGCCACCAGCAGCAGCACCGCATTGGCGAAGGCGGCGAGAATCGACGCACGCTGCCAGCCGTAGGTATGGCGGTGGTCGGGCAGCCGGCCCGCGGCCAGCGCCGCCGCCCAGGCCAGCACCAGCCCGGCGACGTCGGACAGGTTGTGTCCGGCATCCGCCAGCAAGGCCAGGGAACCTACCCGCCAGCCATAGACCGCCTCGACCACGACGAAGCCAAGGTTCAGCGCTATGCCGATGGCAAAGGCCCGGCTGAATGAAGCCGGGCCGTGATGGTGTGTGTGTTGGCTCATCGTGGTAAAGGTGAAGCCGGCCAAATCCGAGACAGGCAGCAACCCGGAATCGGCCGGCTCATGCGATGGACGCCGACTACTTGTAGAAGCCGCGAGCCTTCATGCGGTCACAGCCGTTATTGCGTGGTGCAGGCAGGGTCACGCCCTTTTCCTTGGCGCGAGCTTCCATGGCCTTGTGATGCTCGGCCTGAACAGCCTTGCATTCGTCGTAGGTCTTGGCGCCGCGCATCTTGCCGCTATGCGCCGTGCGCTCTTCGGCGCTCATCAATGTCCAGCCCGGGGTGTTGTCCTTGTTGAAGCGCACGGCCCGTCCCGCGCCCGGGCCCATGCCGGGACCCATGCCCATGCCTTGACCCGGACCCATGCCTGAACCGGGACCCATGCCCTGCCCACTGGCGGGCTGCGAGAACACCGGCGTTGCGATCGAGGCGCCGAGGAATGCAAGCAGCGCAATGTGTGTAAGTCTCATGATGATTTCCTTTCGGTTGAGTGAAATCCCTCGATCAGTTTCTACTCGAAGGTAATATTAGCATAGCCTGATGTAGCGGATATGCAACGCGTCGATTGTGAGGATTTGTGACAAGCCTCAAAACCAGCTTTCGATCTTGGCCCGCGCCGGCACGCCGCCGGCATGGACCACCTTGCCGTCGATCACCACGCCGGGCGTGGACATCACACCGTAACTCATGATCTGCTGCAGGTCTTCAATTTTCTCCAACTGGATTTCAATGCCTTTGGCCTGCGCTACCTGATCGATCAACTGCAGCGTGTTCTTGCAGTTGGCACAGCCGGTGCCGAGGACTTTGATGGTTTTCACAATGGCGTTACAAGACGAGATTGAAGACGTAGCCAACGATCAGAATGCCGAGCGCGACGACGCCGGCGAAAGTGGCAATCAGCGGCAGCTTGAGCACCTTGCGCAGGATGATCATTTCCGGCAGCGACAGGGCAATCACGCTCATCATGAAAGCCAGCACGGTGCCCAGCGCGGCGCCCTTGCCGATCAGCGCCTCGACGATCGGGATGATGCCGGCAGCATTGGTGTACATCGGCACGCCGATCAATACGGCCGCCGGCACCGACCACCACGGGGCATCCCTGCCCATGATCGAGGCCATGAAATCCTGCGGCACGTAGCCGTGGATGGCGGCACCCACGCCTATGCCGGCGAGGATGTAAGGCCACACCTTGCCGACGATATCCTTGACATGCGCGACACCGGCATCGATGCGCTCCGCCCAGCGCAGTGTGTCGCCCGCGTACTCGGCCGACTGGCTGGACTGCATGGCACGCACCCAGTCTTCGAGGTGGCGCTCCATGCCAAGCTTGCCGATCACCATGCCGGCCACGATCGCCACGGTAAGGCCCAGCAGCAGATACAGCCCGGCGACTTTCCAGCCGAACAGGGCGAACAGCAGCGCCAGCGCCACTTCATTCACCATCGGCGCCGAAATCAGGAAGGAGAAGGTCACCCCCAGCGGCACGCCGGCCGAGAGGAAGCCGATGAACAGCGGCACCGCCGAGCAGGAGCAGAACGGCGTGACGATGCCCAGAGTCGCCGCCATCACGTTGCCGACGCCGAGCCGCTTGCCGGAAAGCATCGCCCGCGTGCGTTCGGGCGAAACGAAGGTATGCACCACGCCCATCAGGAAGACGATGCCGGTAAGCAGCAGCAACACCTTGGGCGTGTCGTAGAAAAAGAAGTGCACGGCTTCGCCCAGATGCGTCTCACGGGTCAGGCCCAGCATGGCAATTACGGTGTCGGCGAAGGGGATCAGGCTGGCATAGGCAGCAATCCACGCGACAAGGCCGAGTATCAGCCAAGCCCAAGGCGGACGGCGGGCGGCGGCGTCGCTATCGGTCAATGCATTCATGATGATCTCAGGCAACGCAACGTTCGGGACGCCCGGCCATCGCTTTCAGTCGCTTGAGATCCGCTTTGAGTTCCGGCACGGCGCCGGTCGGCAGGGTTTCCAGGAGGGCATCGGCCCACGCCGGCAGGGGCGCTGCCAGCCGGTAAAACATCCACGTACCCTCGCGGCGCGGCACGACGACTCCGGCATCCTTCAGCACGCAGAGATGGCGTGAAATCTTGGGCTGGATGTCATCCAGCGCGGCGGTAAGTTCGCAGACGCAAAGTTCCCCCTGATTTACCAGCAGGGCAAGAATGCGCCGACGTGTGGCATCGGCGACGGCATCGAACATGAGTTGGGTATCCATGGCGTCAACATACGCTTACACGAATATATGCGTCAACGAATATTTGCACGGCGGTCCGGCTCTGAAGGCGCTGCGAACGCTCTGGCGTCCGGGCCCGTCCGCAGGCAGAATCCGGCTCTGGGTTCAAACACGGACTTGCCATGGTCAGTCGTCGCCAATTCCTGCGGGGAGATTTCAAGGCCCGCCCCACACCGCAGCGTCCGCCCTGGGCCCGTCCTGAGGAGATTTTCCGCGCCGAATGCTCGGGCTGCGGCGAGTGCATTGCGGTCTGCCCGACACGAATCATCGTCCAGTCGGAACGCTATCCCGAGGTGGATTTCAAGCGCGGCGAATGCACTTTCTGCGGCGCTTGCGCGGCGGCGTGCAAGGATGGCGCCTTGCGTCGCGACGCGTGTCCCGAGGGGCCGTGGGCGATCAAGGCGCAGATCGCCGAAAACTGCCTGGCGAAGAAAGGCGTGGAGTGTCGGGTTTGCGGCGATCCCTGCCCGGTCGCGGCCATCAGCTTCAGGCCGCGCCTGGGCGGGCCGCCGGTGGCGGAGGTTGACACCGGCTCATGCACGGGCTGCGGCGCCTGCGTGGCGCCGTGCCCGGCAGCAGCAATCAGCCTGGCGTGACGCCCGGCGCGGCAAGGCGTCGCCGGGCGAAGCTGCTTCCTACTTGATGTTGCCGATGAAGCGGTTTTCGACCAGCGCCGGGGCATCGACCTGGGCCACATGACAGCTGCTGCACACATGGCGCGAAGCGTCGAAGGCCTTGGTCGCGGCGACGAAATGGCTGTCGCCCATCTTCGGCGAGTTCTTCTTCACGTAGTTGGCCGGGCCGTGGCAATCCAGGCACTGGTTCTCGGTGAGCGTCACTTCGTCGAAATTATCCATCGCATGCGGGATCACCGGCGGCTGCTGGACGTAGGTGCGCGCCACCGTCGGCTGCGTACCCGGCCGCGACCCCTGGTACTTGAGTGGCGCGGGGGCCTTGTCGGGCGCCGCGACATCGCTGCCGCGCATCGAGACAAGAGGCTCGTAGCTGGCGCAGCCGACAATGACGGTCAGCAACGATGCCAGAAGTATGGTGACAGTTTTCTTCATGATGGACTCCCCAGACGAGATTGAAGGTTGATCACTTTGGCGCCGCTTGCGGGACGCCGGTTATGGGTACGACGGTAGTGCCGAAACGGGTACCGAAGGCAAACACATCCTTCGAACAGACATCGATGCAGCGACCACAGTTGGTGCAGTTGGCTTCCAGGATCAGCGGCGGCGTGCCGCCGATGGCTTTCAGTGCCGGCCGGATCACTTGTGGTTCGGGACAAACAGCGAAACAATCCATGCAATCGTTGCAGGCGGCGCGCGCGGGCAGCCTGATTCGCGCTACCGAGAGCTTGCCGATCAGGCTGTAGAAGGCGCCGACCGGACACAGGTGCCCGCACCAGCCGTGACGCATGACGAACAGGTCGAAGAGGAACACGGCGAGCAACACTGCCCAGGCCAGGCCGAGGCCGAAGATCAGCCCGCGATGCATCATCGACACCGGATTGACCATCTCCCAGGCGATGCTGCCCGTCACGGCGGCCGCCACCAGCGTCATGCCAAGCATCCAGTAGCGCGTCGGCCGGCTGATATGGGCGCTGCCCTTGAGGCCCAGCCGCACGCGCAACCAGTAGGCGAAATCGGTCAGCAGATTGACCGGGCAGACCCATGAGCAATAGCCGCGTCCACCGACCAGCAGATAGAACAGCAGCACGATGGCCGCGCCGGTCAGTGCCAGTTTCTCCGGCACCTGCCGCGCCAGCAGCGACTGCAGGATGACGTAGGGATCGGCCAGCGGCAGGAAGTTGAGGGTGTAGCTGAAATTCAGGTTGCCCTTGACGATCCAGATGCCGAACCACGGGCCGACCAGGAACAGCAACAGAAGGCCGATCTGGCTGCTGCGGCGCAGGAGCAGCCATTTGTGCGCGGCCAGCCAGCCTTTCTCGGCGCTGGCTTCGGCACCGGGACGGTTGGGAATGGCACTCACAGCTTGCCTCCCTGGAACGCCTTGGGCAACCCGGGAGCGCTACCGGGCGGCGCGCCGGCAGGGGGGGCATCGGCCGGAACGCTGGATGAAAGTCCCTTGCCGCTTTCATACTTCATGCCCTCGGGCATGTTGTACTGATGTTCGACGTCCGGCGCCACCAGGCTGCCACCGGCCTTTTCCTTCTCCACCCAGCCCAACCTGTAGTGCGAACTCAATTGGCCCTTGGCCATGTAGAGCGGGAACACCTTGATCGAGGCCACCTCGGTGGGGCAGGCCTTCTCGCACTTGCCGCAGCCGGTGCAATGGTCCGAATGCACCACCGGAATGAACAGGGTGTGCTTGCCGGTGCGCGCGTTGGTTTGCGGATCGAGCGTGATGGCCTTGTCGATCACCGGGCAGACGCGGTAACAGATGTCGCAGCGCAAGCCGAGAAAATTCAGGCAGGTCTCGTGGTCGACCAGCACCGCCAGACCCATTTTCGACTTGTTGATGTCTTTCAGTGAGTGATCCAGTGCGCCGGTTGGGCAGGCTTTCACGCATGGAATGTCCTCGCACATCTCGCAGGGCAACTGGCGCGCGACGAAGTAAGGCGTGCCGGTCGACATGGGCTCTTCCGGCCTGGCCAGGTGCAGGATGTTGAAGGGACAGTCGCGCACGCACATCCCGCAGCGAATGCAGGCGGCGGAAAAATCGGCTTCCCGCAGCGCGCCGGGTGGCCGTATCGCAGCCGGCGGCAAAGCCTTGGCATGCTGCGCATACAGTCCGACCCCCAGCCCCAGCAGGCCGACGCCGCAGGCCATGCGTGCGGTATCGGCAAGGAACTGCCGACGCGCCGCCGCACTGGGCTTGGTCTCGTTGTCCATGATCCCTGGACGGGGAGCGCATTTGCGTCACGACTCCCCGATTTCTCCTGTCATGCCGCTCAGGCCTTGACCACCTTGACCGCGCACTTCTTGAAATCCGTTTCCTTCGAAATCGGACACGTGGCGTCGAGCGTCAGCTTGTTGACCAAACGGTGCTCGTCGAAGAAGGGAATGAACACCATGCCTTCCGGCATCTTGTTGCGGCCCTTGGTGTCGACCCGCAACTCGATCTCGCCCCGACGCGACGACACCTTCACCACGTCGTTGCGCTTGAGGCCGCGCTTCTCGGCGTCTTTCGGATGCATCCAGACCACCGCATCGGGGAAGGACTTGTAGAGCTCGGGCACGCGGCGCGTCATCGAGCCGCTATGCCAGTGCTCCAGCACGCGACCGGTGGAAAGCCACAGGTCGTAGTCCTTGTCCGGCATTTCCGCGGCAGGCTGGTAAGGCAGGGCGAAAATCACCGCCTTGCCGTCCGGCTTGCCGTAGAACTTCAGCGTCTCGCCGGCCTTGATGTAGGGATCGTAGCCTTCGCGGTAGCGCCACAGGGTTTCCTTGCCATTCACCACCGGCCAGCGCAAGCCGCGCACCTTGTGGTAGGTGTCGAATTCGCCGAGGTCCTTGGCCTTGCCGAGGCCGAAGCGACGATATTCCTCGAACAGGCCCTTCTGCACGCAGTAGCCAAAGGCATCCGACTCGTCGTTGGTGTAGCCGGCCCAGGCGTGGGCATTGACCTTGGCGCACTCCGACTTCGGATACATGTCGCACTGGCCGTTGGCATAGAGCACCTCGTACAGCGTCTTGCCCTTGAGTTCCGGGGCCTTGGCCAGCAGATCGGCCGGCCAGACTTCCTCGACCTTGAAGCGCTTGGAGAATTCCATGTACTGCCAGAGATCGGACTTGCCTTCACCCGGCGCCTTGACCTGCTGGCGCCAGAACTGGCCGCGGCGCTCGGCGTTGCCGAAGGCGCCTTCCTTTTCCATCCACATGGCGCAGGGCAGGATCAGGTCGGCGGACATCGCCGACACCGTCGGATAGACGTCGGAGACGACGACGAAAGCCTTCGGGTTGCGCCAGCCGGGATAGATTTCGCCGTTGACGTTGGGCCCGGCCTGCATGTTGTTGGTGGTCGAGGTCCAGTAGAAGCCGATCTTGCCGTCCTTCAACATGCGCGATTGCAGCACGGCATGGTAGCCGATGCGCTCGGAAATGGTGCCGGCCGGCACTTTCCAGGTCTTTTCGGCGAACTCGCGGTGCTGTGGATTGGCCACCAGCATGTCGGCGGGCAGGCGGTGGGCGAAGGTGCCGACCTCGCGCGCGGTGCCGCAGGCTGACGGCTGGCCGGTCAGCGAGAAGGGGCTGTTGCCCGGCTCGGAGATCTTGCCCACCAGCAGATGCACGTTGTAGATCATGTGATTGTCCCAGGTGCCGCGCGTATGCTGGTTGAAGCCCATCGTCCAGAACGAGGTGACCTTGGTCTTCGGATCGGCATAGACCTTGGCCAGCGCTTCGAGCTTGTCCTTGGGCACGCCGGAAATTTCGTGCGCCTTGTCCAGGGTGTATTCGGAAACGAACTTGGCGAACTCGTCGAAAGTGATCGGCGACGACGCCATCGGGTTGCCCTTGGGCTTGCCGTCCGGGCCGGGATAGCCGTTGTTCTTCTCGTTGACCTCGAGCGGATGGTTCGGCCGCAGGCCGTAGCCGATGTCGGTGACGCCCTTGTGGAAATTCACGTGCTTGGCGACGAAGTCCTTGTTCACCGCGCCCGACTGGATGATGTAGTTGCAGATGTAGTTCATGATCGCCAGGTCCGACTGCGGCTTGAAGATCAGTTCGGCATCGGCCAGTTCGCAGGATCGGTGGGTGAAGGTCGACAGCACGTTGACCTTGACGTGGCTGGCGGTGAGCCGGCGATTGGTCACGCGCGACCAGAGGATGGGGTGCATCTCGGCCATGTTGGCACCCCAAAGCACGAAGGCGTCGGCATGTTCGATGTCGTCATAGACCCCCATGGGTTCGTCGGCGCCGAAAGTGCGGATGAAACCGAATACGGCGGAGGCCATGCAATGGCGCGCATTCGGGTCGATGCTGTTGGAACGGAAGCCGGCCTTCATCAGCTTGTTGGCGGCATAGCCTTCCCAGATCGTCCATTGGCCGGAGCCGAACATCGACACGCCGAAGGGCCCCTGATCGGGATTCTTCATCGTCGCCTTGACCTTCTCGGCCATGATGTCGAATGCGGCGTCCCAAGAGATCGGCTTGAATTCGCCGTTCTTGTCGAACTTGCCGTCCTTCATGCGCAGCAAGGGCTGGGTGAGGCGATCCTTGCCGTACTGGATCTTGGACAGGAAATAGCCCTTGACGCAGTTGAGGCCCTTGTTCACGGGCGCATCGGGGTCGCCCTGGGTGGCCACCACGCGGCCATCCTTGACGCCGACCAGCACGCCGCAACCGACGCCGCAATAGCGGCAGACGCCCTTGTCCCAGCGTACGCCATCCTGGCTCTGCGGCGTCGCCGCCAGCGCCACGCCGGGGATGCTCATGCCCGCCGTGGTAGCCGCTGCGGCGATGGCATTGGTCTTGATGAATTCACGTCGCGTCAATTTCATTTCAGATCTCCTTGTCTGGCTCAGATTCGGTTTGGTGATAGACCATGGCCGCCGACATTACTCCGTCGAGCTGACCGATGCGCTGGTAGGTGTCGGCATTGCTGCCCTCGTCCTCTGTTTCGATGGTGACGATCATCTTGCCTTCGGGGGAGATGCCGTGCACCTCGACCCCCGCCAGTGTGGCAAGGCCGGCCTGGACGACGGCCACGTTGCCGGGCAGGGCGTGGATGATGGCGCTGGATATGTTCATTGCGTGATCCCCGATAACGGGCACTGGTCGGCGGTGCCGTGGTGGTGGCCGCGCTTCAATCACCTTGCAATGTCCGAGTGATTGTGCACGTGCAACATCCTAGACCTGTCGCACGGACCGACCTTGATATTGATCAAGCCTCAATGAAATTCGGGGGCCCGGGATCAGCGGGCCTTGGGCAGGGCCGGGAGCCCGCCGCTGCCGATTGCTGGCTAGGGATCGACCTGGTCGATCACGATCCTCAACCCTTTGGCCCCGGGTTTCACCGTGGCACTCTTGCCCGTGAGGTCGCCCTTGCCCGGCGTCGCCTTGCCGGTCTTCGAGACACGCACTTCGACGCGCACTTGCTGCGCGGACGAAATGGTGGCTTCCGGCATCAGCGCCTGGCCATCGTCAAGCATGAAGTCCATTGGCAGATCCGCCACGCGCGCACGCTGGGCGGCGAGCGGCATGCGCGGGCCATCGACGGCCCGGACGAAGATGAACACCACGTCGTCGGGATTGGCCTTGTCCTTCAATGCCGGGGACAGTTCGACGCGGCCGCTGACCGATTTTGCCGTTGCGTTCGCGGCGCCCTTGGCCGCGCCCTTCGCCGTCTCGCCAGCGCGCTGCGTCCCTTGGGGAAGTTTTTGGCCCGCGCCGCTACGCGCGCGCGCGCTGGCGATGGTTGCCTCGACCATGCGCGCATCTTCGCTGCCTGGCTCAAGCTGGGGCAGCAGGCGCTCCAGAAGCGCCGCGCCTTCGGCGTAGCGTCCCCCGTCGATGGCTTCGCCGCCGCCCATGAACAAGGCAAGCATGTTCGTCGGTTCGAGGCGCAGCGCCTGCTTGATCAATTCGCGCGAGCGCGGGTCGAAACTCTGGTTCTTCTGCACCAGCATTTCCGCCAGTTCGGCGAGAAGCTCGGCACTCTTGTTGAGATCCGGCCCGATGCGCGTGAAAGCGCGTTCGGCATCATCCCAGCGCCCGAGTGACTTGTAGGACCGCGCCAGCATGGCCCAGCCCTCAGGATTATCGGGATTCTTTTCCAGCTTGCTCGCCAGCTTGACCACCAGCTGTTCCATGTCGGCCGCGGCGCGCTGGGTTTGCGCCGCGCCGGGCAACACCGCCGCGGGGCTGCCGAGCAACGCGTAGATGGCAACGGCGATCAAGGGCAGCAGAATGGCGATGGCGATGCCGCTGCTGCGGCTGAAACCGGCACCGGCGCTTTGCGGGCCGGTAACTTCGGTAGCCGCAGTGTCGTCGAGGAGCTGCCGCTGCAATTCTTCGCGCGCCTCGGCCAGGTCGGCAGTGGAAAGCGTGCCATTGCTGCGGTCGCGCTCGAGCTCGACAAGACGGTCGCGATGGATGGCGGTGTTGAGCGCAGGCAGGGAGTCGGCGCTCGCGGAACGGCGGCTGGCGGACCACCATGGGCGCAGTAGCAGCGCGAGAGCGACGACAACCAGCGTCGCCGCTGCAAGATAAAAGTAGGTCATGAGTTGGACTGGTCCAGCAGGGCCGCAGCGCGGCGATGTTCTTCCTCGGTCAACGCGGGCGCGGCGCTTTCTTTGGCGCGCCGCCGCAGGAATGCAATGAGCGCGCCGATGCCGCCCGCCAGCAGAACGAAAGGTCCGCCCCACAGCAGCCAGGTGGTCGGTTTCACGGGCGGCCGGTAGCGCACGAAATCGCCGTAGCGCTCGACCATGAAATCGAGGATTTCCTGGTCGGTCTTGCCTTCGCCGATCATTTTGCGGATTTCACGGCGCAGGTCCTGCGCCAGTTCGGCATGCGAGCCGGACAGCGACTCATTCTGGCAAACCAGGCAGCGCAACTCTTCACTGATCGCCACCATGCGCTTTTCGATCGCCACATCGGCCGCCATCGGCGCCGCTTCCCTGGCCATCGCAATGGTGGAAAAGGCCATCGCGCAACAGGCCAGAAGTGTACTCAACTTCATTTCGACAACTCCGCAACCAGGGGAAGGATCTGCTTTTGCAGCGACTCCGGGGTGATCGGCCCGGTATGCTTCATGCGTATCATGCCGGCCTTGTCGATGACATAGGTTTCGGGCACGCCATAGACGCCGTAGTTGATGCCGACCCGACCATCAGCGTCAACGGCAGACAGCAGGTAAGGATCGCCGAATTTGACCAGCCAGTTTTTCGCATCGGCAGGCTGATCCTTGTAATTCAGGCCGACCACGGGCACCTTGCCCTCTTTGGCAAATGACACCAGCAAAGGATGCTCCTGGCGACAGGAAACGCACCATGAAGCCCAGACGTTGAGCAGCCAGACCTGGCCCTTCATGTCCGCTGGCGCAAAACTCTTGTCGGCCGCCGCCAGTTGCGGCAGCGTGAAGGCCGGAGCCGGCTTGTCCTTCAGTGGCGAAGGCACATCGCGCGGATTGAGGGTCAGGCCCATCGCAAGGAAAACCACCAGGACGACAAATACCGCCAGCGGGATGAGGAAGCGCTTCATGCCGGGACTCCCGCCGTATCGCCAGCGCCGACTTTTACCCGCAGCCGGTAACGCCGGTCGAGCATGGCAATGACGCCGCCCAGGCCCATCAGCAGACAGCCGCCCCAGATCCAGTCCACGAAGGGTTTGTAGTACACCCGCACACTCCACGCCCCCTTGTTGTCCAACGGCTCGCCGAGCGAGACATACACATCGCGCGTGAAGCCGGCATCGATCGCGGCTTCGGTCATCGGCATCTCGGAAGAGAAATACTTCCGCTTCTCCGGGTACATCATCTTCAGCACACGGCCATCCTTCGACAACTCGACAGTGCCTACGGAAGCCCGGTAATTGGGGCCGGGCGCTTCCTTGACGCCGAGCAGGCGGAAGCTGTAGCCGCCCACCTTCACGCTGTCGCCCGGCTCCATGCGCACGTCCTTCTCTTCCTGGTAGCCGCCGACCATGGCGACGCCGAAGACGAACACCGCGATGCCGAAATGCGCGACTTGCATGCCCCAGAAGGCCGCGGGAGGCCGGCCGGTCTTCAGGCGATCCATGATCTGGAACACGCTGCTGGCGGTGATCCACACCGCCAGCAGCGAACTCAGTGCGGTCAGCGGTGTCCAGGCGCCCATCATCAGAGGCAAGGCAATCCCGGCGCTGACGGCCAGCGCCATGCTCACCCGCAGACGGCGGGCAATGGCCTTGAGGTCGGCATGCTTCCAGTGCGCCAGCGGCCCTATCGCCATCAGTATCAGCAGCGGCACCATGACCGGCACGAACACCGCATTGAAGTAGGGCGGGCCGACCGACAGCTTGCCCATGCCCAGCGCATCGATCAGCAGCGGGTACAGCGTACCCAGCAGCACGCTGCCGGTGGCCACCACCAGCAGCACGTTGTTCATCAGCAGCATGGTTTCGCGCGAAACCAGGCCGAAGTTGCCGCCGGCGGCGACCTTGGGCGCGCGCCAGGCAAACAGGGCCAGCGAACTGCCGACCACGATCACCAGCAGCGCCAGGATGAACACGCCGCGGCGCGGATCGGTGGCAAAGGCATGCACCGAGGTCAGCACGCCCGAGCGGACCAGGAAGGTGCCGAGCAGTGACAGCGAGAATGCCGCGATCGCCAGCAGCACGGTCCAGTTCTTGAAGGCGCCGCGCTTCTCGGTGACGGCCAGCGAGTGGATCAGCGCCGTTGCCACCAGCCAGGGCATGAACGAGGCATTTTCCACCGGATCCCAGAACCACCAGCCGCCCCAGCCCAGTTCGTAATACGCCCACCAGCTGCCCAGCGCGATGCCGAGCGTGAGGAACACCCAGGCTGCCGTGGTCCACGGCCGCGACCAGCGCGCCCAGGCGGCGTCCAGCCTGCCGGAAATCAGCGCGGCGATGGCGAAGGCAAAGGCCACCGACAAACCAACGTAGCCCATGTACAGCAAGGGTGGGTGATAGATCAGGCCCGGGTCCTGCAGCAGGGGATTGAGGTCGCGCCCTTCCGCAGCCGCCGGCAGCATGCGGTCGAAGGGATTGGAGGTAAACAGGATGAAGGCCAGCAGGCCGATGCCGACCAGTCCGAGCACGGCCAGCACGCGCGCCACCATGATCTCCGGCAGCTGGCGCGAGGCCACCGACACCGCCGCACCCCAGCCTGCCAGCATCAACACCCAGAGCAGCAGCGAGCCTTCGTGGCCGCCCCAGACGGCGGAGAATTGATACAGGGTCGGCAACTGGCTGTTGGAATGGTTGGCGACATAGGCCACGGAGAAGTCGTTGGCGAGAAAGCTCTGGGCGAGGCAAGCGAAAGAAACACCGAGCAGCAGGAACTGGGTCTGCGCCGCCGGCCGCGCCAGCGCGATCCACTGCTGCTGTCCGCGCTGCGCGCCGACCAGGGGCAGGACACCCTGCATGATCGAAACCACGAAGGCGAGAATGAGGGCGAAGTGTCCGAGCTCAGGAGTCATGTCTTTTCTTTACCTGGTCTATGGCGCGCCGCGGATCCGCAACTTTGGAGTCCGTTCCTGCGACCGCCGAATGGTGGGTCTGCGTCTGTGATTCTGCTGCGACGCCGTGCCGATGCTGCACGACGGTAGGTCATTTGTAGGCCGGTGCGCTTTGACCCTTTTGTGCCTTCTGCGCCTGGTCAACGGCGTGCTGGGCTTCCGGCGGCATGTAATTCTCGTCGTGCTTGGCAAGAACTTCGGTGGCGGCAAAAATCCCGTCGCCGCCCAACCGGCCCTGAATTACCGCCCCCTTGCCTTCCTTGAACAGATCGGGAAGGATGCCGGTATAGGCAACGGGGATTTCCTTGGCCGTGTCGGTGATGACGAAGCGTACCGTCATGTCCTGACGCTTGATGGAGCCTTCCTTGACCAGGCCGCCGATGCGAAAGGCCTTGCCTTGCGGCGCCTTGCCGGCAGCTACCTCGGTCGGCGTCACGTACAGGGCGATGTTGCTGTCGAGGGCATTCAGCGCCAGCACGACGGCAAGGGCGATCGAGGCGAGTCCGCCCGCAATCAGGGCGATGCGTTTCTGTCTGGGTTTCATTGGCTTTTTTGCTGGTTTTCGAGTTCGTCGGCGAGCCGTTCGCGGATCAGGCTGCGGCGGACCTCGCTAAGACGGCGCCTGACCAGAAAAGGTTCCGCGATCATCAGCAGCGCGCAGGCGCCGAAACTGCCCCAGACATAGAGCGCGTAGCCACCCATGGCGAAAAATTCACCGACGCTATTCCACTGCATGCTTCACCCATTCCGTATGTCGCTCGCGTTCGAGGATGATGGCGCGCACCCGCATCAGGGCCACTGCTATTGAATACATCCAGAAGGCAAAGGCCATCAGCAGCATGCCCCAGAGCATGGTCTGCGCCATCGACGGCGCCTTGGTCAGGTTGATCGTCGAGCCCTGGTGCAGGGTGTTCCACCACTTCACCGAGAAATAGATGATGGGGATATTGACCACGCCGACCAGCGCCAGGATGGCCCCGGCCTTGTCGGCGCGGCGCGGGTCGTCAATCGCCGCCTGCAGCGCCATGAAGCCCAGGTAGAGGAAAAACAGGATCAATTCCGAGGTCAGGCGCGCATCCCATACCCACCAGGCACCCCACATCGGCTTGCCCCAGAGCGCGCCGGTCACCAGGGATAGAGCCGCCATCAGGGCGCCGGTAGGCGCCAGCGACTGTGCCATCATGGCCGACACCCGCGTGTTGAGGGCGAGGCCGAGGCCGGCCCAGAAGGCCATCACCAGATAGATGAACATGGACATCCATGACGCCGGCACATGGACGAAGATGATGCGGTAACCCTCGCCCTGCTGCGCATCGGTCGGTGCGACGAAAAAGGATATCCATAGCCCGGCAATGCCGGAAATCGCCGCGGCGGCCCAGAACCATGGAATCATGCGCCCGGCCAGCGGATAAAAACTCTGCGGGCTGGCAAACCTGAACCACTGAATAATCGACTGTCTCACTCCAACGCAATCCTCAATGCCGCCGTGGTCGCCCACGGCGCAAAAAAAGCGGCCAACACCAGCATTGCCGCCAGCAGGGACAAGTGTCCTCCGACGTCCAGCCCGGCAATATGGGCTTCGACAGCCCCGGCGCCGAAAATCAGCGCCGGAATATAAAGCGGCAACACCAGCAGAGCCAGCAACACGCCGCCACCACGCAACCCCAGCGTCAGCGCCGCACCGATCGCACCGATCAGCGAAAGCAGGGGCGTACCCAGCAGCAGCGCCAGGGTGAGGATGCCCAGGGCCGACGCATCGAGGTCGAACTGCAGACCAAGTACCGGCGCCAGCAATACCAAGGGCAAACCGCACAACAACCAATGCGCCAGTATTTTACCGGCAACCAGCAATCCCAAGGGGGATGGCGACAAGGCCATCTGCTCCAGCGTGCCATCCGCATGGTCGGCCGCAAAAAGTCGCGGCAGGCCGAGCAGGGTGGCCAGGAGCGCCGCGACCCACAGGATCCCGGGGGCGATCTTCTTCAGCAATACCGGTTCCGGCCCGATCCCCAGGGGAAACAGGCTGGTGACGATGACGAAAAAGAATACCGCGGTCAGCACCTCGCTCTTGCGCCGCATTGCCAGCAGCAGATCGCGGCGTACCGTAGCCAGAAAGGCATTCATAGCGCCAGCACCTTGCCGCCCGGCACGGGCAGCGGTTGGTGACTGGTCAACACCGCCATGCCGCCTGCGGACAGATGTTCGGCAATCAGGTCGCCCAGCAGTTTCACGGCGGCGACATCGAGTGCGTTGAAGGCCTCATCCAGTACCCACAGCACCGCCGGGCGCGTAAGCAGCCGGGCCAGCAGCACGCGCCGTTTCTGGCCGGCCGACAGCACGCGCACCGGAAGTTCCTCGCGACCACGCAAACCAAGGCGGATCAAAGCTGCCAGGGCAGCGCGCTGATCCAGCGTGATGCCGTCCAGCGCAGCGGCGAGTTGCAGATTTTCGAGCGGCGTCAGATCTTCCTTGACAGCGGCGTGGTGCCCGAGATAAATCAGGTCGCGATGGAATTCGGTTGAAGGCGTGGGCTCGCCACGCCAGCGGATCTCGCCGGCGTCGGCGGGCGAAAGGCCTACCAAAAGGCGCATCAGGCTGGTCTTGCCCGAGCCGTTTTCGCCTTGCACGTGCAGCCACTCACCCGCAGCGAGCGAGAAGCCGACATCGGAAAAAAGGCGGCGTTCGCCGCGCGAACAGGCGAGACCTGAAACATTGAGCATGGGCCAATTGTGCCCGAAACGGCTGGGCTGCGCCTTGTGTCGGGTCAAGCCGACGGTCGCGCCGGCAGCAACACTGTAGTGATTGATGTCATTACCAGCACCAGCGCGGCAAAGTCCTGCCAGCGCGGAGTCTCGTTCAAGAACACCATGCCGCTGAACACCCCGACCACCGGAACGATCAGCGAACCGAGGGAGGACACCGCTGCGGGCACCATTTGCACCAGCTTGTTCCAGGCCCAGTAACAGAACAGCAAACCGATGAACACGTTGTACCAGAAGCCGAACAGGGGCCAGAAACTGATCCGGCCCCACTCCACGGTTTCCAGCGCATGGCCGGCCAGTGCGATCGGGATCCCGCCCAGCAGGGCTTGCCAGGCCGTCAGCGAAGTGATCGGCATGGGCGGCGGATCGCGTTTGTAGATCACCAGCCCGCCGGCCCAGAAGATCGCTGCGACCAGCATCAGGATCACGCCGGTCGGCGCGCTGCCGAGTTTCTCGAACTCGGCACCGATCAACAGTGCCATGCCGCCCATCCCCAATGCCAGACCTATCAGCCGGCGCCGGGTCAGCGGTTCATTGAGAAACCAGGCCGAGAGCAGCGCGGCCCACAGCGGCATGGTGTAGCCGAGGATCGCCGCGCGCCCCGAAGGCAGCAGGCTCACGCCATAAATGGCGAACATGTTCCAGCCGACGATGTTGCATGAGGCCATGGCAAACAGCTGCGGCCAGCGCCCGGTCGGCACCCTCAGCGACTGACCGGAAAACCAGGCGATGCCGAACAGGCCGACCGACGCCAGCAGGATGCTGTCGCCCCGAAATATCCAGCGCGGAATTTCGGTGATGACGACTTTCATGATCGGCCAATTGAAGCCCCATCCAAGCGAGAGCAGGCCGAGCAGGAAAAACGCGGCGCGCGGAATGGGGGTGGAAGGCATGGTGAGCGAGTGTCGCATGGCAATGCACGCTTTACAATTCGCCCATGTCGCCCCTCCCCGTGATGCCATTGCTGGCGATCGCCGCCCTGCTGTCACTGGCAACCGCGGGGCTGCTGCTGATTACAGGGTACGCGACACCGCAACTGGCTGCCCATGTCGCCTTCGCGCTGGGTGTACTGCCGTTGATTCTGGCTGCCATGAGCTACTTCGTCCCGGTGTTGACGCGCAGCGGTGCCGCCGGCGTGGCCGCATGGGGACCGTCGATGCTGGCTTGGAGCGGCGGCGCATTGGCGGTTTTTGCATTCGCTGGCAATTTCTCGCCGACCGCGCTGACTCTCGCAGCCGCGCTGGGAGGTCTTGCCGCGCTGGGCCTTGGCGGCTGGACCGTGTATCGCACGCGGCGGATGTTCGGTCCGCGTCATCGGGGGCTGGACTGGTATCTGGCGGCGCTCGCGTTTCTGCTGCTGGCGCTGCTGGCCGTGATGTTGATGCCCCTGTTCCCGACACAGCGCAACGCCCTCCGCCTGTTTCACCTGCATGCCAATCTGCTCGGCTTCGTCGGACTTACGGCACTGGGCACCCTGCAGGTCTTGTTGCCCACCAGCCTGGGACGGGGGGATCCCGGTGCCGCTTTGCGTTTGCGGCATGACCTCAAATGGGCGGCAGCCGGCGCACTGCTGATCACGGTGGGCGCCTCCTCATTGCTTCCGGCATCTGCCTCGAAGATGGCGCCGGCTCTGGCTTTGCTCGGCACCGCGATGTATGGGTGGGCGGTCGTACGCATGCTGAATGCATGGCTCGCTCTGTTTGGCAATGCTCTATGGCAGACTCACAGTGCGGCATCTTCGCTGACGGCCGCCGCACTGGGCTTGCTGGGCTTGCTCACTTTGGGCGCCGCTCATGGGTCCGGGTGGCTGCCGGCTCGTCCCGCGGTCACCGGCTTCGTCATCGCTTTCCTGCTACCGCTGGTGAGCGGAGCCGCCGCGCATCTGCTGCCGGTCTGGCTACGTCCAGGCCCTCAAGGACCATGGCACAAGGTCCTGCGCGCCAGACTCTGCCGCTGGAGCGGGCTGCGCGGTCTGTCGCTGTTGCTGCTCGGACTGGCTGTCGCCACGCTATCCTGATACCGCGGGAAGGAATGTGTCCGCAATGCAGGGATTGAAAAAAAACGATAGCATAGCGCCTTGATCCCCCACCCGCAGGAGAGCGCCATGGCCCGCAAGAAGAAACTCGATTTCAGCGACATCGCAACAGATCGCAAAAAGGAAAACCTCAATCAGAAAGACTTCTGGGCGCGGTATGGCGTCACGCAGTCGGGCGGCTCCCGCTACGAGTCGGGCCGCAACATCCCCAAGCCGCTGGCGATCCTGCTCTGGCTGCATCGGTCGGGGAAGATCACCGACAAGGATCTGAGCGATTCGCTGAAGTAAGTGATTCCCGACGCATATCGGCACCGGAATTCCTCGTGTGCCGATTGTTCGGCATCAGTCGTGCCTGAGCCGACGAGCTGGCCGGTTGCCTGAAGGTTCTGCGTCCGCGTTGCGCGGGAGCAAAGGACAAGAAAAAGCCGAATCAACTTAATCAGTTGATTCGGCTTGTTATTTGGTGGGCTGTGAGTGGCTCGAACACTCGACCTACGGATTAAGAGTCCGCTGCTCTACCAACTGAGCTAACAACCCGAAGTGCAAATTATATATTACGGTGGTGGGTCGGGCGAGATTCGAACTCGCGACCAACGGATTAAAAGTCCGCTGCTCTACCGACTGAGCTACCGACCCAGCCTAGAAGGGCGCGAATCGTACAGACCTTCCCTGATACTGTCAAACCTGACAGCAAAATTGCATAACTTGAAGATATCGTCGGCAAATGGACGAAAAAAACGCAACCCGGTTGGGGTTGCGCTTAATCCACACCAAAGGAGGAGGGTGGAGGAGACAAATGAATTTTTTCACAACGCTTGCTGCATTGCAAGACTTTTTTGTGCGTTGCGCAACTCATCACCCATGGGCCTACGTGTTTGAACTTAATCCACTTGATTTTATTGAATTTTAAAAGATAACTTTTTTGTCTCGAGCGAGCAGGTTTGTCTATCCCGGCGCAAACCGGCAGCCAAGATCGGGGATTCCGCCCGATTTGATGCGGTGCCGCATTCACACTTTGGCCCCGCCGCTAGAATGCAGGCTGTTGATTGAAGGAGTGAGCGGCATGGAATGCACGGTACGCTGGCATGAAGGAATGAGCTTTGTTGCCGAGACCGGCAGCGGACATCTGGTGTGCATGGACGGAGCACCCGACGCGGGTGGACGCAATCTGGCGCCGCGGCCCATGGAACTGCTGCTGGCGGGCACCGGCGGCTGCACGGCCTTCGATATCGTCCTGATCCTGAAACGTGGTCGCCACGAAGTCAGCGGCTGCGAGGTGAAGCTTCAGGCCGGGCGTGCAGAGGCGGACCCAAAGGTATTCACGGCCATCAACATGCACTTCGTGGTGACCGGGAAGAACCTGAAACCGGAAGTGGTCGAGCGTGCAGTGAAGCTATCCGCGGAAAAGTACTGCTCTGCCTCGATCATGCTGGGCAAGACTGCGGCCATCAGTCACAGTTTCGAGGTGATTGAGGACTAGCAGTCAGGCAACGTATGACAGTTTCGTCATTAGCTTCGACGAAAGCTTCATGGCCAGTTTGACCGGCGCCGGCAGGTCGCGCGCACCGTAGTAACTTGCCGTTTCAGCGTGGCGGACCTCATCGGCCTTCATCTGTTCCAGCACTTCCCATGACTTGCGATCCTGTGCCGGCAAGCTGGTCTTGTGACTCTCGAGATGCCCTTCCACCTGACGTTCGGTTTCGGCCAGGAAGCCGAGGCTCCACGCGTCACCAAATTTTCCGGCGGCCACTCCGATCGCCAGGGAACCGGCATACCAGAGCGGATTGAGCAGGCTCTTGCGGCCTCCAAGCTCCGCGATGCGCCGCTCGGTCCAGTTCAGATGCTCGGTTTCTTCCCAAGCCGCGTGTTCCAGTTCGCGCTTGACGGCAGGATCGCGCGAGCTCAATGCCTGGCCCTGGTACAACGCCTGGGCGCAGATTTCACCGCAGTGGTTGACTCGCATCAGCGCAGCGACGTGGCGCTTCTCGGCGTCGCTCATCGCGGCCTCGGGCAGGTCTTCTCCCGGCATCGGGCGGCGAGTCGGGGCGGATGCGAAGACCGCGCGCAGCGCCTTGTCGAATTCGGGAATGAGGGTGTCGATCAAGTGAGAACTCCCCGATATCAATTTGAACTGGGATGCTTGCCCAGACGCAGGGCATTGCGGCCTTCGTCGGCCGTATAAATGGCATTCCCCATGGGGCAGAACAGGTCGCGACTCAACGCAGCGTGATGACGGTTGACCGCCTTGTTTTCGATGGGCCGCCACTCGATCCTGGCAGCGCGCGTCTTGATCCAGGTGCCGTCGCTGCGACCCGTGGCGTAATGCTTCCAGCTCTTTTCCTTGCAATGCATGCCCTCGAAGCTGACATTGGTGGCTCCTCCTGATGTCTGAACCACCAGCACATAGCGAATCACCCCGTCGGCGCCGGCGGCCAGGGTACTGGCATCAATCGAATATTTGTTGGTGGCCACAGCGCTGACGTAGAACTCGATCAGGTTTTCCTGTTTTGGAAAAGCGGGGAGTTCCATCTCGAGTTCCTGCCAGGGCTTCTCGTCCTCGTCACTCTGGTAGTTGTTCTTCTCCACATGGGAGTTTGGATCGAATCTCTGTGCGCCCACGCCCATCGCCACACCCGCCAGAAGAAGCGCCCACCACGGCTTCATTTCGAATCATCCAAGGCATCCATCTCCCAGCGCGGTATGCGCTCGTCGGGATGGACAAACAGCAGGCGCGAGAGTTCAATCAAGGCGGCTTCATACACGCCGCGCTTGAACTCGATCACGTTGTTCAACGGAATCCAGTAGCTGTTCCAGCGCCAGGCATCGAATTCAGGATGTTCGCTGGCGCGCAGGCAGACGTCGCTGTCGCGGCCGACCAGACGCAGCAGAAACCAGATCTGTTTCTGCCCCTTGTAGGTGCTGCGCCATTCGCGGCGAATCCAGTGCTTCGGCACCTCATAGCGCATCCAGTCGCGCGTGCGGCCGATGATCCGCACATGCTCGGGTTTCAGGCCGGTTTCCTCTTCCAGCTCGCGCAGCATCGCCTGCTCGGGCGTTTCGCCCTTCTTGATGCCGCCTTGCGGAAACTGCCAGGAATGTTCGCGTATCCGCTTGCCCCAAAAAACCTCGTTTCGACTGTTGACCAGAACGATGCCGACGTTCGGGCGAAAGCCTTCACGATCGAGCATGATGCAAAATTCCAATGATTGACTGGGGTCCATTCTTCCACAATCGCGGGCTGCTGGAAAGCCGCATCTGTCGCCTCTGCAAATTCCCGGCCGCAGGTAAAATGCTCGTTTTCCGCCTTTCAGCCTACTGCCATGCGCGCCAGCCAGTTTTTCATCGCCACTCTCAAGGAAGCTCCCTCGGATGCGGAAATCGTCAGCCACAAGCTGATGTTGCGCGCCGGCCTGATTCGTCGCCTGGCCGGCGGCATCTACACCTGGATGCCGATGGGCCTGCGCGTGCTGCGCAAGGTCGAAAACATCGTGCGCGAGGAAATGGACCGCGCCGGCGCCATCGAACTACTCATGCCGGCGGTGCAGCCTTTTGAATTGTGGGAAGAATCCGGACGTGGCCCGAAGTACGGCCCCGAACTGCTGCGCTTCAAGGACCGCCATCAGCGCGAGTTCGTGATCGGCCCGACGCATGAAGAGGTCATTACCGACGTGGTGCGCCGCGACGTCAGGAGCTATCGCCAGTTGCCGCGCCATTTCTATCAGGTCCAGACCAAGTTCCGCGACGAGATCCGGCCGCGCTTCGGCGTCATGCGCGGACGCGAGTTCCTCATGAAGGATGGCTATTCCTTCCACACCTCGTACGCCGATCTGGAACGCGAATACCGCAACATGTACGACACCTACAGCCGCATTTTCACCCGGCTGGGCTTGAAGTTCCGCGCCGTGGCCGCGGATACCGGCGCCATCGGCGGCACCGGATCGCATGAGTTCCACGTGCTGGCGGATTCGGGCGAGGACGCGATCGCCTTCTGTCCTGAGTCGGACTACGCGGCCAATGTCGAACTCGCCGAGGCTATCGCTCCGCAAAAAGTTCCCGCAGGGACGCAGAGCGCTGGCGCTGGCGAGACGGCGAAACCCGCGGCGGCTATGGAGAAAAAGGCCACACCGAACAAGACCAAGTGCGAGGACGTGGCGGCCTTCCTCGGCCTGCCGCTGACGCAGACGGTCAAGGCCATCGCGGTGATGGCGGAGAAGGAAAGCGGCAGCGAGTTCGTCCTGCTGCTGCTGCGCGGCGACCACGACCTGAACGAAATCAAGGCGCAGAAGGTGGTCGGCGAATTCCGCTTCGCCCGCGACGAGGAAATCGTCGAGGCGCTCGGCTGCAAAGCCGGCTATATCGGCGCGGTCGGGTTCTCCGGCCGGGTCGTTGCGGATCGCAGCGTCGCGGTCATGAACGACATGGTCTGCGGCGCCAACGAAGAAGGCTTTCACCTTATCGGCGTCAATTTCGGCCGCGACCTGCCTCCGCCCGAGACCGTCGCCGACATCCGCAACGTGGTCGAGGGCGACCCGTCGCCGGACGGCATGGGCACGCTCGAACTGTGCCGCGGCATCGAAGTCGGCCACATCTTCCAGTTGCGCACCAAGTACGCCGAGGCGCTGAAGTGCACCTTCCTCGACGAGCAGGGCAAGGACCAGGTCATGGAAATGGGCTGCTACGGCATCGGCGTTTCACGTATCGTCGGCGCCGCCATCGAGCAGGGCCACGACGATCGCGGCATCATCTTCCCCGCCGGCATCGCGCCCTTCGCGGTCGCCGTGGTGCCGATGAATTACGCCAAATCGGAGGCGGTTCGTACCGCCGCCGGCGCCTTGCATGCCGAGCTGCTCGCCGCCGGCATCGATGCGATCCTCGACGATCGCGACGAGCGGCCCGGCTCGATGTTCGCCGACTGGGAACTGATCGGCATCCCGCATCGCGTGGTGGTCGGCGAGCGCGGCCTGAAGGAAGGCAAGCTGGAATACAAGGGTCGCCGCGACGCCGAGGCGACCATGGTTGCCGCCAACGAAATGGCCGCCTTCCTCAAACAGAAGTTGTGCGGCTGATACGACGTTTCGTCCTCGGGCTTGCCGCCGTACTGTTGCCGGCAGCCGCCCTCGCCGGAGCCCAGAAATACGAGCCGCTGGCGGCCAGCGTACGGGCCGGCCTGCACGCAGCAATCGCAGACCGCGCCTCGCCCGAGCCGCAGTTTCCGTCCGTTCAGGAAAAGGTCGACTGGCTGACCGAGATGTCGGCGCGGCTGAGCCGCCGCATGCCCGACCGCGAAGGCCGCCTGGAACTCCTCAAGACGGCCTACTACGAAGCCAAGCGCGCCGGCCTCGACCCGCAGATGGTACTCGGCCTGATCCATGTCGAGAGCGGCTTCCGCAAGTACGCCGTATCGTCAGCGGGCGCGCGCGGCTATATGCAAGTCATGCCGTTCTGGATCAAGGAAATCGGCGACAAGGGCGACAACCTGTTCAACATGCGCACCAACCTGCGCTATGGCTGCACCATCCTGCGCCACTACCTCGACATCGAGAAGGGCGACCTCTACCGCGCACTCGGCCGCTACAACGGCAGCCTGGGCAAGCCCGAGTATCCGAACATGGTGCGCGGGGCTTGGGAGAAACAGTGGGGCTGGGGGCCTCAGGTGATCGGGCCGCGCTAAGCCCATGAATCGCCGTACCCCCAGCGCCGACTTTCGAATTTCCGTCATTCCCGCGAAAGCGGGAATCCAGCAACAGATTGTTTCGTCGCCGTATCGCCAGCGCCGACTTTCTCACTTCGCTCCCACGTCCGCGCCGGGACTCGCCCCGGCATTCTCACAGCTACCACTGGATTCCCGCCTCGCCCGCCGCGAAGCGGAATTCCGGGTGTGTCGAGACCGCAGGAATAGCCTGCTCCGGACATGATCCAGGGACGGGACAGCAAGAGTCGGCATTGGCGATACGGCGGAACTTGCTTGGGTTTTCTTCAGCCACCCAAAAACTCCGGGAGGCTGCTAAAATGTTTTCTGTTCCGCCGAGTTAAATGACAACTTGCGTGGCGGAGAACACCGGCAACGGTGGAAAAACAAATTGCGCTAAAGCGTCGCCCGCTCACGCCTCAAAGCCGGCCTCGCCGCAGCAATGAGGCGTTTTTGTTTGTGGAGCGAGACCATGTCAAACGATTTTTTCTTCACTTCCGAGTCGGTCTCGGAAGGCCATCCGGACAAGGTGTCCGACCAGATTTCCGATGCCATCCTCGACGCCATCCTGGCGCAGGACCCGCATTCCCGCGTTGCCGCCGAGACCCTGTGCAACACCGGCCTCGTGGTCCTGGCCGGCGAGATCACCACCAGCGCCAACGTCGATTACATCAACGTTGCGCGCAATGTGCTGAAGCGCATCGGCTACGACAACACCGAGTACGGCATTGATTACAAGGGCTGTGCCGTGCTGGTCGCCTACGACAAGCAGAGCCCTGACATTGCCCAGGGCGTGAACAAGGCCTACGACGACAACCTGAATCAGGGCGCCGGCGATCAGGGCCTGATGTTCGGCTACGCCTGCGACGAAACGCCGGTGCTGATGCCGCTGCCGATCTACCTCTCGCACCGTCTGGTCGAGCGCCAGGCGATGCTGCGCCGCGACGGCCGCCTGCCCTGGCTGCGGCCCGACGCCAAGTCGCAAGTGACCATCCGCTACCAGGACGGCAAGGCCCATTCGATCGATACCGTGGTGGTGTCCACTCAGCATGCGCCGGAGATCGAGTTGCCGGAGATCCGCGAAGCGGTGATCGAGGAAATCATCAAGCCGATCCTGCCCAAGGAACTGATCAAGGGCGAGATCAAGTATCTGGTCAACCCCACCGGCCGCTTCGTCGTCGGCGGCCCGCAGGGCGACTGCGGCCTCACCGGGCGCAAGATCATCGTCGACACCTACGGTGGCGCGGCGCCCCATGGCGGCGGCGCCTTCTCCGGCAAGGACCCGTCGAAGGTCGACCGTTCCGCCGCCTATGCCGGGCGCTACGTGGCGAAGAATATCGTCGCCGCCGGTCTTGCCAGCAAATGCCTGGTACAGATTTCCTACGCCATCGGCGTCGCCGAGCCGACATCCGTATGGGTCACCACGCAGGGCACCGGCAAGGTCGCCGACGCTACCATCGCCGAGCTGGTGAAGAAGCATTTCGACCTGCGGCCGAAGGGCATCGTGCAAATGCTAAACCTGCTGCGCCCGATCTACGAGAAGACCGCCGCCTATGGCCACTTCGGCCGCGACGAGCCGGAGTTCACCTGGGAGGCGACCGACAAGGCTGCAGCGTTGAGGGCCGACGCCGGGTTGTAAAGCCCATTTGTCGAACAAGGGAAATGGCCCGTTCGCGGGCCATTTCTTTTTGTGCCGCGCAACCCCGGCGGATCGTTACTGGTCGATAATCTCCGAAGAATCTGGAGAACGACATGCATGATCTGGCGAAGAATGTTTTGGGCGGCGTCCTGCAGCCCTGCAGCACCGATCCGATGACCGGGTTTTTCCGCACCGGGGATTGTCAGGTGACGGAAGAGGACATCGGCAACCACGGCGTTTGCATCGTGGCCAGCGCCGAGTTCCTGGCGTTCTCGCGATCGCGCGGCAACGATTTGTCTACGCCGCATCCCGAATTCGAGTTTCCCGGCGTGAGGCCGGGCGATCGCTGGTGCCTGTGTTCCGCTCGCTGGCAGGAAGCGCTGCAGGCCGGCATGGCGCCATCGGTGGTGCTCGAATCGACGTCCGCCGCCGCCCTTGAAGTGGTGCGCCTAGCCGACCTCAAGCGCTACGCCGTCAAACTCGACCAGAAGAAATGATGAGCGACTTATACAAACTTTCGGCCCGCCGCATCGATGGCGGCAAGCAGTCGATGAAGGACTACAAGGGCAAGGTGCTGCTGATCGTCAATACCGCCAGCGGCTGCGGCTTCACCCCGCAGTACGCCGGGCTCGAAGCGCTGTGGCAGAAGTATGGCAAGCGCGGCCTGGTGGTGCTGGGTTTTCCCTGCAACCAGTTCGGCGCGCAGGAGCCGGGCGACGAAGCCGCCATCGGCGAATTCTGCAGCCTGACCTATGACGTGACGTTTCCCATGTTCGCCAAGGTGGACGTCAATGGCGACGACACCCATCCGATCTTCGCCTTCCTCAAGAAGGGCGCGCCGGGGTTGCTCGGCACGGAAGGCATCAAGTGGAATTTCACCAAGTTCCTGGTCGACCGCGAAGGCAAGGTCGTCGACCGCTATGCCTCGGCGCACAAGCCCGAGGACATGACCAAGGACATCGAGAAGCTGCTTTAGTCGACGGCGCCGTCGACGTAATACCAGCGACCATCCTCTCGCACGAAGCGGCTGACCTCATGCATTCGCTGCGCGCGTCCGCCGACCTTGAGACGGGCGACGAATTCGACGGTCGCGGCGTCATCGGTTTGCGTCCGCGCTTTGACCTCCAACCCCAGCCATTTCGGTCGGGCTTCCGTCGCCAGATTCAATTCGACGGGGCGCGTGGACGTATGCCAGGTGGCCAGCAGATAATCCTCCAGCCCCAGCACATAGCCGCTGTAGCGCGAACGCATCAGCGACTCGGCATCGGGTGCCGGGCTTCCCGCATGAAGGCGGCCGCAGCAGGCCGCGTAGGCCAGCAGGCGGCCGCAGGGGCAAGGCGTCACTGCGGCTTGTCGGTTTCGGGCGGCAGAGCGCATTTTGGACATTTCTGGCCGAAGGGCGAAATGTAGCGCCACCAGATCCAGACCAGCAGCGGTAGTGCGCCGATCAGCGCGATGTCGCTCCAGCCCGGCTGCGCCAGTTCGCCTTTCCACCACGCCACGGCAGCATGCAGGGCTTCGATCAGCAGCACCATGTAGCCGAAGCCGGCGGCCAGCAGCGCGATGTGTTTCAAATTCCACTCCGCTCGTATACCCATTGCAGCAGGGCATCCTGCGCTGCCTGGGCACCGCCGGCATTGGCGTGATTGACGAAGAACACCACGATCCAGCGCCGCCCGGTTTTGTCCAGCACATAGCCGGCGATGCTGCGCACGCCCTCCAGCGAGCCGGTCTTGATATGCGCTTGTCCTGCGACGCCGTTCTGTTTGAGGCGCTTCTTCATGGTGCCGTCGGTGGCGGTCACCGGCAGGGACGCCATCAGTTCCGGCATCACGGAACTGCGCCACGCCGCCTGCAGCACGCGCCCCAGGCCTTCGGCGGAAATCCGCTCGCGGCGCGACAGGCCGGAACCGTTTTCCAGCACCAGCTCCGGGATGCCGAGGCCGCGCGCCTCGAGCCAGGAACGGATCGCCGCATCGGCATCTTCCGCACTCGCCGGGCGCCGCCCGGCCTCCATGCCGAGCGTCAGGAACAACTGGCGGGCCATGACGTTGTTGGAAAACTTGTTGATGTCGCGCACCACCTCGGCAAGCGTCGGCGATGGCAGCACGCCGACCGCGCGCGCATCGGCCGGTACGGTCCCTTCGCGGACGCCGCCCGTCAGCGAGCCACCAAGTTCCGCCCATAACTGGAGGAACACCCCGAGCACGAATTGCGGATGTTCCATCACGGCAATGTTCCAGCGCTGCTCGCCGCAGTTTTGGGGGAAGACGCCGGTCAGCACCAGGCGCGTCGTGTTGCCGTGGCTGAAGGTGTCGGCGCGCAGTCGCTCCTTCCAGTCGCTGCAGCCATTGCCATTGCCCAGCTTGATCTGGTTGACCAGGTCGAGATTGGTCGGTGCCGGCTCCATGGCGACGATCAGTTTTTTGTCTGCGAGGTCGGGAATCAGCTGCAGCGTGACCGCCTTGAAGTTCACCAGCAAGGCATCCGGCGCGACGTTGTAGGGCCGCATCGGCTGCGCGTCGAAGCGGGCGGGGTCGGCGGCACTGATGGCAAACGCGCTGCGGTCGAGCACCAGGTCGCCGCGAATCTCGCGAATGCCGCGCGCGCGGATCTGGCGCAGCAAGCGCTCGAACTGGTCGTAGGTCAGCTTGGGATCGCCGCTGCCGCGCAGGTGCAGGTCGCCCGTCAAAACGCCATCCTTGAGCGTGCCATTGGCAAAGGCTTCGGTCTTCCAGACGTAGGCCGGCCCCAGCAGGTCGAGCGCGGCATAGGTGGTCACCAGCTTCATGGTCGAGGCCGGATTCAGGGCGGTGCGCGCATTCACCGCCAGGCGTGGCTTGCCAGCCTCCACTTCGCCGACCCAGAGCGCGGTCGCCGCCTGCGGAATGCCGGCGTGCTTCAAGGCCTGCGCCACCGGGGCGGGCAGGTCGCTGGCGACGGCCTGCCATGCCCACAGGCAGGCGAGGGAGAAAAGTACTTTGCGCATGAAGGCATCTTATAGAATTAAACAAAAACGAGGAGAAGATCAGGCATGGACAATCCGCCAGGCGCCGTGCAAGCGGCGTGGCAGCCATCGGCCGCGGCGATACGCGCGGCGAAGATCACGGCATTCACCGAGTGGCTGGCGGCCGAGCGCGGACTGAAGTTCGCCGACTACGATGCGCTCTGGCGCTGGTCGGTGGACGACCTCGAAGGTTTCTGGGGCGCGGTCTGGGACTACTTCGCGATTCCTTCGGCGACGCCGCGCACGCGGGTCCTTGCCGATGCGCGGATGCCCGGCGCGCAGTGGTTTCCCGGCGTGACGATGAATTACGTCGAGCAGGTGTTTCGCCATGTCACGCCCGACCGCCGGGCCATCATTTCGCGCAACGAAGCCGGCGTCGACGCTGCGCTGGGCTGGCCGGAACTGCAGCGCCAGGTCGGCGCGCTGGCGGCCAGCCTGCGCGGCATGGGCGTCACGCGCGGCGACCGCGTGGTGGCCTACCTGCCCAACATTCCGGAAACCGTCGTCGCCTTCCTCGCCGTCGCCAGTATCGGCGCGATCTGGTCGGCCTGCTCGCCCGACATGGGGCGCATCGCCGTGCTCGACCGCTTTCGCCAGATCGCGCCGAAGGTGCTGATCGCCGTCGACGGCTACCGCTACGGCGGCAAGTCCTACGACCGCCGCGAACTGATCCACGAACTGCTGGCCGAACTGCCCAGCATCGACCACATGGTGCTGTTGCCCAGCCTCGATACGCAGGCCGATCCGCGCGAGTTCGCCAACTGCACGAACTGGGCCGCCGCAACGACAGGCAACGCACCGCTGCACGTCGAGCACGTAGCCTTCGACCATCCGCTGTGGGTCGTCTATTCCTCGGGTACCACCGGCCTGCCCAAGCCCATCGTGCATTCGCACGGCGGCATCGTCGTCGAGCACGTCAAGCTCGGCGCCTTCCATCTCGACCTCGGTCCGGAGGATCGCTACCACTGGTATTCGAGCAGCGGCTGGATCATGTGGAATTGCCAGTTGATCGGGTTGCTGATGGGCAGCACCATCTGCATCTACGACGGCAATCCCGGCTGGCCGGACTGGAACGCCCTGTGGCGCTTCGTCGGCGAAACGCGCGTGACTTTTTTCGGCGCCGGCGCTGCGTTCTTCCTGTCCTGCCTCAAGGCCCACGTCGAACCGAATGACGTTGCCGACTTGTCGGCGCTGCGCGTCGTCGGCTCCACCGGCTCGCCGCTGCCCGAGGAAGGCTATCAGTGGATTTACGACCACGTTCGGCGCGACATCTGGATCAATCCGATTTCCGGCGGCACCGATTTCGCCGGCTGCTTCGTCGGTGGCGTGGCGACGTTGCCGGTGGTTCTGGGCGAGATGCAGTGCCGCTGCCTCGGCGCCAAAGTGGAAGCCTTCGACGAAGCCGGCAAGCCGCTGATCGACGAAGTCGGCGAACTGGTGTGCAGCGCGCCCATGCCCTCGATGCCGCTCAAGTTCTGGAACGACCCGGAAGACCGCCGTTACCGCGAGAGCTACTTCGACATGTATCCCGGCATCTGGCGCCACGGCGACTGGCTGCGCATCACGCCGCAGGGCGGCGCGATCATCTACGGCCGCTCGGACGCGACCATCAACCGCCACGGCATTCGCATGGGCACCAGCGAGCTGTATCGCGCCGTCGAGGAACTGCCCGAGGTACTCGACAGCCTGGTGGTCGATCTCGAATTCCTCGGCCGCGAATCGTACATGCCGCTGTTCGTCGTGTTGCGCCCCGGTCATGAGCTGACGCCGCAACTCGAAGCCACGCTGCGCGAGCGGATCAAGGTCGCTCTGTCCGCGCGCCACGTGCCCAACGAGATCTTTCAGGTGGCTGAGGTTCCGCGCACGCTGTCGGGCAAGAAGATGGAACTGCCGGTCAAGAAGCTGCTGCTCGGTCACGCGCTCGACAAGATCGCCAACCCCGATGCGATGGCCAATCCCGGAAGCCTGCAATGGTTTGTCGACTTTGCGGCAAGGCGCGCGGCATGAGTACGCGCATCGCCGTCCCTTTGCCCAAGGCCTACCGGCTGCTCAACCACGGGCCGACGGTGCTGGTCTCCAGCGCCCACGCCGGGCGGCGCAACGTCATGGCGGCGGCCTGGAACATGGCGCTTGATTTCGATCCACCCAAGGTGGCGGTGGTGATCGACAAATCCACGCTGACGCGGGAACTGGTCGAAGCCTCGGGCGAGTTCGTGCTCAACGTGCCGTCACGGCAGCAGGCGGCGCTTGCCGGCCCGCGAAGCGGAATCCCCGGCAGACAGAGTCCGAGACGGCGGCATCGGTGGTCGGCGCACCGCTGATCGACGGCTGCCTGGCCTGGCTCGAATGCCGCGTGATTGCCGAGCCGCACATCCAGCAGAGCTACGACCTGTTCCTCGCCGAAGTGCTCGCCGCCTGGGCCGACCCGGAGGTGTTCGCTAACGGACGCTGGCATTTCCCGGATGCGCAGCAGCGCAGCATCCACTATCTTGCCGGCGGCAGTTTCTTCGCCACCGGCGACGAGTTTCAGGTCTAGCCCCCGACGCGGAAGGGCGGCACGCCGATCAGCCAGGCGTGGCCGAGGAAAGCAAACAGCGCCCACGCGCCGAAGCCGATGCCGATCACGATGGCGTCGCGCGACCCGCCGAGTACCGGATACGTGCGGCCGGCAACCCGGTCGCGCCGTCGTGACGAGACGAAGCTGACAATTGCCCAGATCAGGAAAGCGCCGAACAACGTCGCATCGGCGAGATTGCCGTTGGCGATCAGATGGGCCAGCGCCCAGAGCTTGACGCCGGCCACCATCGGGTGGCCTACACGTGCCTTGATGCGGCTGCCCGGAACGTAGGCGGCCACCAGCAAAATGAAGGCCGGCAGAGTCAGCCCGGCGGCCAGGTGGCGCAGTGCGGTCGGCGCTGTCCATAACACGGGAGCATCCAGTCGCGCCAAGCCGAAGCCCCAGATAACGAGGCCCAATCCAATCGCCGACAAGAGCGAGTACACGCCTTTCCAGCGCATTTCGCCGAGCCTGGCAATCTGCGCCTCGCGCCAGTCGCCGGCGAAGATGCGCACCGAATGGACGCCGAGGAACAGGACCAGACCGAGGATCAAAAAGCTCATTGCGACTCTTTCTGCAACAGTGAAGTGCCGCGATCTTACTTGCGAAAGTGCCGCTTCGGGCCCATCTTGGCTGGATCGCCACAAGGAGTTCGCCATGTCCAGTCGCCGCCTGCAACAAATCATTCGTTCCGTCGCCACCTCGGACGGCGCCGGCGTCAGCCTGCGCCGCAGCCTAGGCCAGTCGCAGGCCGCGCGCGTCGATCCCTTCCTGATGCTCGACGAGTTTTCGTCCGACGATCCGGACGATTACATCGCCGGTTTTCCGCCCCACCCGCATCGCGGCTTCGAGACCGTGACCTACATGCTCGACGGCCACATGCTGCACGAGGACCACCTCGGCAATCGCGGTGACCTGCTGCCCGGCGGCGCGCAATGGATGACCGCCGGGCGCGGCATCATCCACTCCGAAATGCCGCAGCAGGAAAGCGGCCGCATGCGCGGCTTCCAGCTATGGATCAACCTGCCGGCGGCCGAAAAAATGAAGCCCGCCGCCTATCGTGACATCCGTCCCGAAGAGATCCCGACCACGGCCCGGCCCGACGGCGGTGAGGTGCGGGTGATCGCCGGCAGCATCACGGTCGAGGGCGGCGAGGTCGCCGGCCCGGTGCAGGGGCTTTCGACCGAGCCGCTCTATATCGACGTCCGCCTGCCCGCGGGCGGCCATTTCGCCCAGGCGCTGCCGGCGGGGCACAGTGCCTTCGTCTATGCCTACGAGGGGCGCTTGACCATCGGCCCGACGGATGATCCGCGCCCCCTGTCGGCACAGGATGCCGGCGTACTCTCCACGGGTGACCGCGTGGAAATTCAAGCCGGCGACGGTCCGGCCCGCTTCCTGCTGCTGGCGGGGCGGCCGCTGGGCGAACCGGTGGCCCAGCATGGGCCCTTCGTGATGAATACCCGCGAGGAAATCGAACAGGCGATAAGCGATTACCGCAACAACCGTCTGGTGTGAGGGGTTCCGATGCCGGGCCGGACTTACAGCTTGAAGCGGTTCAGCACTTCATTGAGTTCCGCCGCCAGCACCTGCAGTTGCAGTCCTTCCTGTTCGGCGAGGCCGATGGGGACGTTGATTTCCTGGGCGACCCGGGCAACGCGCTCGACATTGCCGCCGATCTCCTTGCTGATGGCGGTTTGCTCGATCATCGAGGATGAAATCTCTTCCATCCCCTGCGTGGTGAGCTGCGCCGCATGATTGGCTTCGCCCAGCCCCTCGGCGACCATTTCCAGATGTTCCTGCGAGGAACGCAGCGCCTGCCTGCCGTTTTCGATGGCACGCTCCACGATGGCCGACTTGTCGCCCAGCGCCGCGGTCACCTTGTTGATCTCGGCGGCGGTCTGGGCGGATTTTTCCGCAAGTTTGCGAACCTCGTCGGCAACCACCGCGAAGCCGCGTCCGTGCTCCCCGGCGCGGGCCGCTTCGATGGCCGCGTTCAAGGCCAGCAGATTGGTCTGGTCGGCGATGCCGCGAACTTCCTGGGTCATTCCCGTGATCGCCTGGGTGCTCTCGATGAAGGCTTCCGCGGTGCGGGAGATTTCATCCACGGAACTTTCCACGCTGTCGATCTCGCCGATCATCCGCGCCAGGCACTCGTTGCCTTCCTGCATTCGCGCCATGCTCGCCGCCGACATCTGGCGGACCTCCGCGGCACTGTCGGCGACGCGCCGCGCGATGCCTTCGGCGCTGCTGATCGTGGCGGTGGTCGCGACCACGGTGGCGCGCTGCTGATCGTTGCCTCCGCTGATGCTGCCGGTGGTTTCCCGCATGCGGCCGGCGGAGCTGTCGAGCTTCTCCGCCGCCGCCCGGATCTGGCTTGCCATCTCGCGGAGATTGGCCTGCATCAAGGCGATTCCGCCCAGCAGGCTGTCCTGCTTGTCGGCGTCGACCTTGATCTTGAAGGCCAGGTCGCCCTGCGCGATGCGACCGACCACGCTCGCCGCGTATTGCGGCTCGCCGCCCAGCAGGCGCAGCAGCATCCGCACCAGCAGCAGGAACGCGGCAAGCCCGAATGCCGAGGCAAGCGCGGTCACCACCCCCATCCAGAGCATGGCATCGGCGGCAAACGCGCCAAGGCCGGCATCCACCTTCTGCGCCGCGTCGCCGAGGCGGGAAAACATATAGAAGCTGAAACCGTTTGCAATCAGTGTGGCCAGTACAAGAACGGCCAGTACCAGGATAAGTTGCCTGCGCAAGCTCATTACGCGCCTCTTTCCGATCGACTTTGCCCGGGACAGCCGGGTGACGTGGCACCATTGCCCAGCCAGGGAGTAGGGACTTTAGCCAAAGGCGCAGCGCCGGGGCATTGAATTTTCATGTGCCGACATTTGGGCGCTTGTTTCTGCTTGCCGTGCCGATCGCCCCCGCGCGGGCGATGAAGATGTACAGATTTCTTTCGCACCCTCTTGAAGAATCGGGCGTTAGGCCCTATTATTAGCACTCGTTGGCGATGAGTGCTAATAGATGGCCTGCGCCCGACTCAGACCTGCGGCCCGCCCGCAGCGGCTTTTTTCCGTAACAACCCAGATTAAGAGGAGATCAACCCCATGAAAATTCGTCCTTTGCATGATCGCGTTATCGTCAAGCGTCTCGAAGAAGAGAAGAGAACCGCTTCCGGCATCGTCATCCCCGACAACGCCGCAGAGAAGCCCGATCAGGGCGAAGTCAAGGCCGTCGGCAACGGCAAGATCCAGGACGACGGCAAGGTCCGTCCCATGTCGCTGAAGGTGGGCGACCGCGTGCTGTTCGGCAAGTACTCCGGCCAGACCGTCAAGGTCGATGGCGATGAGCTGCTGGTCATGCGCGAAGAAGACATCATGGGCGTAGTTGAGCTCTAATCGATACAGAATTACAGGAGATATAAACAATGGCAGCTAAAGAAGTTCAATTTGGCGACTCCGCTCGTCAGCGCATGGTCCGTGGCGTCAATATCCTCGCCGACGCCGTCAAGGTAACCCTCGGCCCCAAAGGCCGCAACGTGATTCTGGAGCGTTCGTTTGGCGCCCCGACCATCACCAAGGACGGCGTTTCGGTCGCCAAGGAAATCGAACTGAAGGACAAGTTCGAGAACATGGGCGCGCAGATGGTCAAGGAAGTCGCTTCCAAGACCTCCGACGTCGCCGGTGACGGCACCACCACCGCCACCGTGCTGGCCCAGTCGATCGTCCGCGAAGGCATGAAGTATGTCGCCGCCGGCATGAACCCGATGGACTTGAAGCGCGGCATCGACA
>JAUXUK010000040.1 GCA_030680805.1 Sulfuritalea sp.
AATGGTCATGCCGGGCGACAACATTGCGATGACGGTGCGGCTGATTGCCCCGATCGCAATGGAAGAAGGTCTGCGCTTCGCCATCCGTGAAGGCGGTCGTACCGTCGGCGCCGGTGTCGTTGCCAAGGTCATCGAATAACACGCGCAGCTTTAGCAAGGGGGGCGGTACTTCGCTAAGAGGTGCCGCCCTGCAGTCTCTGCTGCAGGGGTGTAGCTCAATTGGCAGAGCGGCGGTCTCCAAAACCGCAGGTTGGGGGTTCGATTCCCTCCGCCCCTGCCACTGAAATGAAGTTTTTGCGCAACAACTGACTATTTATGGCCGATAAACTGAAGTTCATGCTGGCGCTGTTGCTGTTGGCGTCCGGTGTGGCTGGTTTCTACTTCCTTGGCGGACAGCCGACGATCCTGCGCGTGCTGTCGGTGCTCGCTGGTTTGGGGGCGGGTATTGCTGTCGCGTGGTTTACCGCGCCGGGGCAGCGCTTCTTCGATTTCAGTCGGGAAGCGGTGGTGGAGACCAAAAAGGTTGTCTGGCCGTCGCGCAAGGAAACCATGCAGACCACCGGCATCGTGTTCGCCTTCGTACTGGTTATGGCGATTGTGCTGTGGATGACTGACAAGGGCCTCGAATGGGTGCTCTACGACCTGGTTCTGGGCTGGAAAAAATCATGACTAAACGCTGGTACGTCGTTCACGCCTATTCCGGCTTCGAGAAGTCGGTGCAGCGCGCCCTCATCGAGCGCATTACTCGCGCCGGGATGCAGGACAAGTTCGGCCAGGTGCTGGTTCCGGTCGAGGAAGTCATTGAAATGAAGAACGGCCAGAAGAGCATTTCCGAAAGGAAGTTCTTTCCGGGCTATGTGCTGGTCGAGATGGACATGGACGACGACTCCTGGCATCTGGTCAAGAGCACGCCCAAGGTCACCGGCTTCGTCGGCGGCACGTCGACCAAGCCGACTCCGATTTCCGAAAAGGAAGTCAACAAGATCATGCAGCAGGTGCAGGAGGGCGTTGAAAAGCCCCGGCCCAAGGTCCTGTTCGAAGTGGGCGAAATGGTCCGCATCAAAGAGGGCCCGTTCACCGACTTCAACGGCAATGTCGAGGAAGTCAATTACGAAAAGAGCCGCTTGCGTGTCTCGGTGACCATTTTCGGTCGCGCCACGCCGGTGGAACTGGAGTTTGCGCAAGTCGAAAAGGCATAGTTTTATACCGGCGCCGTGGCGGTTTCCACGGCAAGAGGAGCGTCAGTAGGCGGATGGAAATTCACCGACCGCGCGCTAGGACTCACGTAGATAGGAGCCATTCATGGCAAAGAAGATAATCGGTTACATCAAGCTGCAAGTGCCGGCGGGCAAGGCCAATCCCTCGCCCCCCATCGGCCCGGCCCTGGGCCAGCGCGGCCTCAACATCATGGAATTCTGCAAGGCGTTCAACGCCCAGACGCAAGGCATGGAGCCCGGTCTGCCGATCCCCGTGGTGATTACCGCATTCGCGGACAAGAGCTTCACCTTCATCATGAAGACGCCGCCGGCGACCATTCTGATCAAGAAGGCCGCGGGCATCACCAAGGGCTCGCCGAAGCCGCACACCGACAAGGTCGGCAAGATCACCAAGGCGCAGGCCGAGGAAATCGCCAAGACCAAGATGAAAGATTTGACGGCCGCCGATCTCGAGGCAGCTGTGCGCACCATCGCGGGTTCCGCCCGTAGCATGGGCATCACCGTGGAGGGTCTGTAATCATGGCGAAATCATCCAAGCGTGCGCAAGCGGTATTGGCCAAGGTCGACCGCAACAAAGCCTATCCGGTCAGCGATGCGCTGAGTCTGGTTAAGGAATGCGCCACCGCAAAATTTGACGAATCGATTGATGTCGCCGTCAATCTCGGCATCGACGCCAAGAAGTCGGACCAGCTGGTTCGTGGTTCCGTTGTGCTGCCGTCCGGTACCGGCAAGACCGTTCGCGTTGCCGTGTTTGCACAGGGCGAAAAGGCGGAAGCCGCCCGCGCTGCGGGTGCCGACGTGGTTGGTTTCGATGATCTCGCCGCCGACGTCAAGGCCGGCAACATGAACTTCGATATCGTGATCGCGACGCCGGATGCCATGAAGGTGGTCGGTGCTCTCGGCCAGATTCTGGGCCCGCGCGGCCTGATGCCGAACCCGAAGGTCGGTACCGTGACCATGGACGTCACCACCGCGGTGAAGAACGCCAAGGCGGGTCAGGTGCAGTACCGCACCGACAAGGCCGGCATCATTCATTGCACCATCGGCCGCGCATCGTTCAGCGTTGATGCGCTCAAGCTGAACCTGTCGGCGCTGATCGAGGCATTGCAGAAGGCCAAGCCGGCGGCGTCCAAGGGCCACTATCTGAAGAAAGTGTCGCTGTCCAGCACCATGGGCGCCGGCGTTCGCGTCGATCAGGCCAGCCTGTCGGCGCAAGCATAAAAGAACTTTGGGCTGCTGCGTCGTTCGCGCTTTTGGCGAATGACGCGGCAGGTTATCAAAGACCGCAGGCGTCCGTAAGGACTTAATTGTGGCGACGGAACATTGTCGCAAAGCCGGCGTAGATGGCGTTACCCGATGACGGAATTTAGGTTCCTGAATGAAGGTCGCCGTATCGCCAGCGCCGACTTTTCGGCGTTGGGGTTTGACTAGGAGTTGACCGTGAGTCTCAATCTTGACGACAAGAAGACGGTAGTTGCCGAAGTATCCGCGGAAGTCGCGAATGCCCAGTCGATCATCGTCGCAGAGTACCGTGGTCTCGGAGTGGTCGATCTCACTGCCCTGCGTGCGAATGCGCGCAAGTCCGGTGTGTATCTGCGTGTAGTCAAAAACACCCTGGTTCGTCGTGCCATTGCCGGCACGCCGTTTGAAGGTCTGTCCGGGAAGCTGGCCGGCCCCCTGATCTATGGAATTTCCAAGGATCCGGTGGCTGCCGCCAAGCTGCTCAACGACTTTGCCAAGGGCAATGACAAGCTCGCCATCAAAGTCGGCGCGATGCCCAACTACGTCATGGACGTGGCTGGTGTCAAGGCGCTGGCGACGATGCCGAGCCGCGAGGAGCTGCTGTCCAAGCTCCTCGGCACCATGCAGGCGCCGATCACCCAGTTCGTCCGTACGCTCAACGAAGTCCCGACGAAGTTCGTCCGGGGCCTCGCCGCTGTGCGCGACGCCAAAGAGACTGCGTAATCGTTTTTAACTGATTCAAACATTCATTCAGGAGTTGTAATCATGGCTGTAAGCAAAGCTGAAATTCTCGATGCCATCGCTGGCATGACCGTTCTCGATCTGTCCGAGCTGATCAAGGAAATGGAAGTCAAGTTTGGCGTTTCTGCCGCTGCGGCTGCTGTTGCCGCCGCCGCCCCGGCCGCCGCCGCGGCTGCCGTGGAAGAACAGACCGAATTCACCGTGATGTTGCTGGCCGCGGGTGAGAAGAAGGTCGAGGCCATCAAGGTCGTTCGTGCCGCCACGGGCCTCGGCCTCAAGGAAGCCAAGGATCTG
>JAUXUK010000023.1 GCA_030680805.1 Sulfuritalea sp.
CAGCCAGGAGGGCGCCGCCATCGTCGCCCGGGCGCCCTATGTCGATCTGGTGTTTGGCCCGCAGACCCTGCACCGCCTGCCGCAGATGATTGCCGCGCGCCGTGAAAGCGGACGGGCGCAGGTCGATATCTCCTTTCCGGAAATCGAGAAGTTCGACGCCCTGCCACCGGCCAGCGTTACCGGAACGTCGGCTTTCGTCTCGATCATGGAAGGCTGCTCGAAGTATTGCAGCTTCTGCGTCGTGCCTTACACGCGCGGCGAGGAGGTCTCGCGTCCTCTGGCGGACGTGCTGGCGGAAATCACGGGGCTGGTCGAGCGCGGCGTGCGCGAAGTCACGCTGCTGGGCCAGAACGTCAATGCCTATAGGGGAAACGCCGACGACGACAGCGGTGATGCGACTGCAGACCTTGCGTTCCTGATCGAAACCATCTCCGACATGGACGGCATTGAACGCATCCGCTACACCACCTCGCATCCGCGCGAGATGACGCAACGACTGATCGACACCTACCGCAGCACGCCCAAGCTGGTCTCGCACCTGCACCTGCCGGTCCAGTCGGGCTCGGACCGGATTCTGGCAGCGATGAAGCGCGGCTACTCGGTGCTCGAATTCAAGTCGCTGGTGAAGAAGCTCAAGGCGGCGCGGCCCGATCTTTCGCTGTCCTCGGATTTCATCATCGGCTTCCCCGGCGAAACCGAGGAAGACTTCGAGAAGACCATGCGCCTGGTCGAGGAACTCAATTTCGACAACAGCTTCTCCTTCGTCTACAGCCCGCGTCCCGGCACGCCGGCCGCCGACATGGCCGACGACACGCCGCAGGAGGTCAAGATCCGGCGCCTGATGCATTTGCAGAAAACCATCGAAGCGCAGGCCCTGAAGATCAGTCAGACCATGGTCGGCACGACCCAGCGCGTCCTCGTCGAAGGCCATGCGCGAAAGGATGCCAGCGAACTGGCCGGGCGCACCGACAACAATCGCGTTGTAAACTTCGCCGGCAACGAACGCCTGATCGGGCGCTTCATCGATGTCACCATCACCGCCGCGCTGCCGCACAGCTTGCGCGGTGAAGTGGTCAAACTTGCGGAACAGAAACCCTGAGTAATCTGGTGAAAACTTCGCCCCGCCCGCTGTCGCTGTCGCTGCAGCCGCTCGACAATGCCCGGCTGCAAAATCTTTGCGGCGCGCTCGACGAGAACCTGCGCCAGATCGAGGCCGCTTTCGACGTCACCATCAGTCGGCGCGGCCAGCATTGCAAGATCGGTGGCGAACCGGCGCAGTCACGACTGGCCGCCGTGGCTTTGCAGCGTTTCTACGAACAGGCGAGCGAACCGCTATCGATCGACGAACTTCAACTCGGCCTGGTGGAAGTCGCGCGCAACCGAAACAGCGCTTCCTCGACGCTGCCCAATGCAGGACTGCTGACCAAGAAGCACGACCTGCACGGACGCACGCCGAATCAGGCGAAGTACCTGCGCGACATCCAGGAGCACGACATCACCTTCGGCATCGGTCCGGCCGGCACCGGCAAGACCTACCTCGCGGTGGCCTCCGCCATCGATGCCTTCGAGCGCGACCAGGTCAGCCGCATCGTCCTCACCCGGCCGGCGGTCGAGGCCGGGGAACGGCTCGGCTTCCTGCCCGGCGATCTGGCGCAGAAGATCGATCCCTATCTGCGCCCGCTCTATGACGCGCTGTACGACCTGATGGGTTTCGAGAAAGTCTCCAAGCTGTTCGAAAAGCAGAACATCGAGATCGCACCGCTGGCCTACATGCGCGGGCGCACGCTGAACCATGCGTTCATCATTCTCGATGAGGCGCAGAACACCACGCCGGAACAGATGAAGATGTTCCTCACCCGCATCGGCATCGGCGCCAAGGCGGTGGTCACCGGTGACGTGACGCAGATCGACCTGCCGCGCGGCCAGAAGTCCGGCCTGGTCGAAGCGCGCCGCATCCTCGCCGATGTGCGCGGCCTGGCCTTCACCGACTTCGACGCTTCCGACGTCGTGCGCCATCCCCTCGTGGCGCGCATTGTCGATGCCTATGAAAAAAACAGCGCGGCCCGGCCTGCCTGAGTTGAGCCTGTCGATTCAGTATCCGGGCGGCAAAGCTGCGGCCCCGACTCGACCGCAGCTTCGGCGCTGGGTACGCGCGGCCTGCACCCAGCCCGCCGAAGTCACGGTGCGTTTCGTTGGCGCCGAAGAGGGGCAGCAGCTCAATCGCGACTACCGCGGCAAGGATTACGCCACCAACGTGCTGTCCTTTCCTTATGAATCCGGCGAACGCATTTGCGGCGACCTGGTGCTGTGCGTGCCGGTGGTGAACAGCGAGGCCGCGGAACAAGGCAAGTTGCCGGAAGCCCACTACGCCCACATGGTGGTGCATGGTATGCTGCATTTGCAGGGCTATGACCACGAGACCAGCCGCAAAGACGCCGAACGCATGGAAGCACTTGAACGCGAAATCCTGCAGGCCTTGGGCTATCCCGACCCGTACTGAACATGGACCCATCCAGTAGACCCAGTCTGATCGAACGTCTTACCGCGCTGCTGCTGCGCGAACCCGAAGACCGCGAACAACTCCTTGAATTGCTGCATGGCGCCTTCGAGCGCCATCTGATGGACGCCGATGCGCTGTCGATCATCGAAGGCGCGCTTTCGGTAGCCGACATGGCGGTGCGC
>JAUXUK010000024.1 GCA_030680805.1 Sulfuritalea sp.
GGTCGATTGAGCGTCGTTGTCCGTTCGCAGCCGGTGAGCGCCGGTCACGCCGTCGAGTTTCAAGCCCTTCTCCATCAAATATTCGTGAATGTCGAGCAGCCGGCAGCCGGGGAAAATCTTGTCGAACTGGTATTTCAGCAACTGGTCCATGCAGGTGCCGCAGGACACGATCACGGTCTTGATGTCGAGGTAGTTCAAGGTGTTGGCGACGCGATGGAACAGCACCCGGTTGGCGGTGGTGATTTCCTGGCCCTTGTCCTCGTCGCCCGAGGATGTCTGCGGGTAGCCGCAGCACAGGTAGCCCGGGGGCAAAACTGTGACTGCGCCGATCTCGAACAGCATGGCCTGGGTGGCGAGCCCCACTTGGCTGAACAGGCGTTCCGAGCCGCAGCCGGGAAAATAGAACACGGCATCCGAGTCTTCCGAGAGTTTGGCTGGGTTGCGGATGACCGGCACCATGCTGGCGTCTTCCAGCCCGAGCAGTGCGCGCGAGGTCCGGTTGGGCATCTTGCCCGGCATCGGCTTGTTGATGAAGTGGATGACCTGGGCTGTGAGCGGGGGCTTGCCGAGCGTGGCGGGCGGATGCTGGGTCTGCGGTTTGACCAGGCCGAAATGTTTGCCCACGGCATAGCCCAGGCGTTGTGCCTTGTAGCCCCAGCCGATCATGACCGTGCGTATGGCCTTGATGGTGGCCGGGTCTGTGGCATTGAGGAAGAGCATGGCGGCAAAGGTGCCGGGATTGAATTTCTTCTTGTGCTGCAGGCGCAGGAAGTTGCGCATGGCGATGGACACATCGCCGAAATCGATATTTACCGGGCAGGGATTGACGCATTTGTGGCAGACAGTGCAATGGTCGGCGACATCGTTGAATTCGTCGAAATGCTTGAGGGAAATCCCGCGCCGGGTTTGCTCCTCGTACAGAAACGCCTCGATCAGCAACGAGGTGGCGAGGATCTTGTTGCGTGGCGAATACAGCAGGTTGGCGCGCGGAATGTGCGTGTTGCACACCGGCTTGCACTTGCCGCAGCGCAGGCAGTTCTTGATCGATTCGGAAATCTTGCCGATGTCCGACTGTTCCATGATCAGCGACTCGACGCCGAGCAGCGCGAAGGACGGCGTGTAGGCATTGGACAGATCACTGCCCGCCATCAGCTTGCCGCGATTGAAGCGGCCCTCGGGGTCGATCTTCTGCTTGTAGTCGCGGAAGGGGCGGATCTCGTCGTCGCTGAGGAATTCCAGCTTGGTGATGCCGATGCCATGCTCGCCGGAGACCACGCCGCCCAGCGACTTGGCCAATGCCATGATGCGTTCGACGGCCTGGTAGGCGGTCTGCAGCATCGCGTAGTGGTCGGAATTCACCGGGATGTTGGTATGCACGTTGCCGTCGCCGGCATGCATGTGCAGGGCGACGAAGACGCGGCCGCGCAGCACTTCCTGGTGGATCGCCGTGATCCGCTCCAGCACCGGGCGGAAGGCGTTGCCGTCGAACAGGGCTTCCAGCGGCGCCTTGAGTTCGGTCTTCCACGACACGCGCAGGCGGTAATCCTGCAGCTCGGCGAAATGTCGATCGAGATTGTCGAGCAGCCCCTGCCAGTATCTGCGCACCTCGGCGATGGTGTCCAGCGCCTGTTCGCGGCGGTCGCCGAGCAGCAGTTCGGGGTCAAGGTTGGCGTCGCCCGCATGCAGCGGCAGCTCGCCCTGCAGAAATTCCGTCAGCGCGTCGGCCAGTTCGATCTTGTTTGCCAGCGACAATTCGATGTTGATGCGCTCGATGCCGTCGCAATAGTCGCCCATGCGCGGCAGCGGAATCACCACGTCCTCGTTCACCTTGAAGGCGTTGGTGTGCTTCGAGATCGCCGCGGTGCGGGCGCGGTCGAGCCAGAATTTCTTGCGTGTCTCCGACGACACCGCGATGAAGCCCTCGGCGCCACGCGCATTGGCAATCTTGACCACTGCGGAGGCGGCGGCCATCACCGCCGTCTCGTCAGCGCCGACTATGTCGCCGATCAGCACCATCTTCGGCCGGCCGTGGCGCTTGGCTTTGGTCGCATAGCCGACGGCGCGCACATAGCGTTCGTCGAGGTGCTCCAGGCCGGCGAGCAGTACGCCGGCGGCGAGCCCCGCGCCGCCCGGCTTGAAGTAATCGGTGATGTCGACGATCGACGGCACGGCATCGGTAACGCGGCCGAAAAATTCCAGGCAGACCGTGCGCGTCACCGGCGGCATCTTGTGCAGCACCCATACCGCCGAGGTGATCAGGCCGTCGGTGCCTTCCTTCTGTACGCCGGGAATGCCGGCGAGGAACTTGTCGGTGACGTCCTTGCCGAGGCCTTCCTTGCGGAACATGCGACCCGGCACGTCGATCTGTTCCTCGCCGAGTTTTTTCCTGCCGCTTGCGTCCCAGCGCGTGAGGCGGAAGCTGACCAGTTCCTGTTCGTGGATCTTGCCGAAGTTGTGGTTGAGGCGCTCGACGTCCAGCCAGTTGCCGTCGGGCGTCACCATGCGCCACGAGGCCAGGTTGTCCAGCGCCGTACCCCACAGCACGGCCTTCTTGCCGCCGGCGTTCATGGCGATGTTGCCGCCGATGCAGGAAGCATCGGCCGAGGTCGGGTCGCAGGCGAATACGAAATCGGCCTTCTCCGCCGCTTCCATGACGCGCCGTGTGACGAGGCCGGCGCCGGTGCGCACCGTGGCGTAGTCCCGGTCCGTGCCGGGCAGTCGCTTTATTTCCACGGTGCCGAGGTCGATCAGCTTTTCGGTGTTGATCACCACCGACAGGGCATCCAGCGGCACGGCGCCGCCGGTGTAGCCGGTGCCGCCGCCGCGCGGGATGATGGTCAGGCCCAGCTCGATGCAGGCGCGCACCAGCGGCGCCATTTCCTCTTCACTGTCGGGTGCCAGCACGACAAACGGATACTCGACGCGCCAGTCGGTGGCGTCCGTCACATGCGAGACGCGCGCCAGGCCGTCGAAGCAGATATTGTCTTTGCGGGTGTGGCGCGCCAGGACTTTCTGCGCTTTCTTGCGCAGGCTGCGGGTTTCCTCGAACCAGCGCTCGAAGGACTGCACCGCGGTCTGGGCGGCGGCGAGCAGCAGCGCGACACGCTCGTTTCCTTCGCGGCGTTTGTCGATTTCCCGCAGGCGGTGGCGCAGCGCTTCCACCAGCGCCTCGCGCCGCTCGCGATTGCCCAGCAGGTCGTCTTCCAGATAGGGATTGCGCCGCACCACCCAGATGTCGCCCAGCACTTCGTAGAGCATGCGCGCCGAGCGGCCGGTGACGCGTTCGCTGCGCAATTCCGTCAGCGTTGCCCAGGCTTCCGCACCGAGCAGGCGAATGACGATCTCGCGGTCGGAAAACGAGGTGTAGTTGTAGGGGATTTCGCGCAGGCGGGCGGTCATGCCGATTTTCGATGGAGCCAAAGGGCTCTATTGTAGGCGATGGGCTGTGGCAGAGGCCTTGTGCGCCGTAGGGTCGGCGCCGACTTTCGCGGGTGCCGTTTCCCGGCTGCCCGTGCTTCGTGCTCAAACGGGATCGCTGATCTGCCGCAGGCAATCGCGCAGCGGCGCCATGTCGTCCTTGAAATACCTGTTGCGGCAGGCGGTCAGCAGCTCCGCCCGGTCGACGGCGGCAAAGTCCAGCCGGTAGCCGGCTTCGGCGGCAAGGCCGGCAAAGAAGTGCCGCATGGCCCGGCTGTTGCCGTCGCGGAAAACATGCACTGCATAAACGCCGTACCAGTAATGGGCGAGGCGGCCCGCAAATTCTTCCGGATCAAGCCCGCGCAGGAAATTCTCGGCCTTCAGTTCCTCGTGCAACTTCTGGAAGCTGCCTGGAATGTCGGCCGCAGGGACAAAATCCTGTCCGTGCTTTTCGGTATCGACGATGCGTATCTGGCCGGCCCAGGCAAAGATGTCCTGAAACAGCGCGCGATGGATCTCGCACAGATGAGGAAGGTCGAAGTCGCCCGCAAGCGGATCCCTCTCCAGTCGATCGCCGCGAAGCCCCGCCACCGTATCCACCACCCGCTGCAGCACCGGCATGCTCCTGATCCCGAAATGATTGATCAGGACCTGCGTATCCGGATAAACGTAGGGTCTTGCCGGATCAGGGGCAGGGTAATCGACGTGGGGCAGGTGCTGCGGATTGATGTTCATATCGGCCTGCAGAACCTCGGGTGTCGGCGCGGGTAAAACGGCAATTCTATAGTTCTGCGCAATGTCGAGCGGGGAAAAGTCCGGGCGAGGAAGCTTCGCCGGGCCAGACCCGGGAAGCCAGGCCCCTTGCAATCCAGTCCCATCGCCGCCATATTGCAGTTTGTTGCCCCTACCCGATGGAGAACGCCATGCGTATGCGTCTGCTAGCCGTGCTTGCCTTTGCTGCGACCCTGCTGTCCGGCTGCGGCTACAACCAGATCCAGATCAACGACGAGTCGGTCACCGCCGCGTGGTCGGAAGTGTTGAACCAGTACAAGCGCCGCGCCGACCTGATTCCCAACCTGGTGTCAGTGGTGCAGGGCTATGCAAGTCACGAGAAGGACGTGCTGACGCGCGTCACCGAGGCGCGCGCCAATGTCGCGGGGCTGAAGGCGACGCCGGAGCTGATCAACGATCCGGCGGCCTTCGCCAAGTTCCAGAAGGCGCAGAGTGAGTTGGGCGGTGCGCTGTCGCGCCTGCTGGTCGTCGCGGAAAACTACCCGAACCTCAAGGCCGATACCAACTTCCGCGACCTGCAGGCGCAGGTGGAGGGCACCGAGAACCGTATAACCGTCGCGCGCAACCGCTACATCAAGTCGGTGCAGGAGTACAACATTTCCGTGCGCACCTTCCCCAACAACCTGACCGCGATGGTGATGGGTTGGCAGACCAAGGCCAATTTCACGGTCGAGGACGAGAAGGCGATTTCGGCGCCGCCGGCGATCAAGTTCAATGCGGCGCCGGCCAAGCCGGCCGCCGACGCACCTGCGCCGGTCGGTGCGCCCGGCTACCAGTAAGTGCGTCGCATCCGCGCCGGTCTGCTGACGCTGCTCTGGCTGGCGTTGCTGCCGGCCGCGAGCTGGGCGGCGGAGCTGGTGCCGCTGCCGGTTCTGAATACGCGCGTCACCGACCTGACGGCAACGCTCGACGAGACCCAGCGCGGCCGGCTCGAAGCGCAACTGGCGGCGATCGACCGCGCCGGGCGCGCGCAGATCGCGGTGCTGCTGCTGCCGACGACCCAGCCCGAAGCCATCGAGCAATTCGGCATTCGCCTCGCCGAGACCTGGAAGATCGGGCACAAGGGCGCCGACAACGGCGTCATCGTCATCGTGGCGAAGAACGATCGCAAGATGCGCATCGAGGTCGGCTACGGGCTGGAAGGAGCGATCCCCGATGCCATCGCCAAGCGCATCATTGCCGAGCGCATGGCACCGCTGTTCAAGCAGGGAGATTTCTTCGGCGGGCTGCGTGCTGCCGCCGAGGGGCTGGATCAGGCCATCGGCGGTTCTACATCGGTGGCGCCCGCGACCGCCGCAGGCACGAAGAGCAACAGCGCGGAAGATTCTGATCTGTTGCCGTGGCTGATGGCTGCGGTCGTTGCCGGTGGCGTGCTGCGCATGATTTTCGGCTTCCTCGGTTCGCTCCTTGCTGCCGTTGTTGCAGGCTGGCTGGGCCTTGCCATCTTCGGTTCGTGGCTGGCGGCGCTGTTGGCCGGCTTCGTCATCTTCGTCCTGTCCTTCTTCAACCTGTTTTCGCTGGGCGGCTTTGGCGGCGGCGGGTCGTCATCGGGCGGCGGATTTTCGGGCGGCGGCGGCAGCTTCGGTGGCGGCGGCGCATCGGGGGATTGGTGAGATGAAGCTTTCACGTTTGCTGAAGCATCTGGTGTTGCCGGACTGGTGGGTGCAGCGGGTTTTTGCGCGCAGCGATCTTGCGGCAATCGGCGACGCGATCGCGGCCGGCGAGAAATCCCATCGCGGCGAACTTCGGTTCGTCGTCGAAGGTCAGCTGCCGGTGTCCTCGTTGTGGCACGACCAATCGCCCCGGGCGCGGGCGATCGAGTTGTTCTCGAACTTGCGTGTGTGGGATACCGAGGAAAACAGCGGCATCCTGATCTACGTGCAACTGGTCGACCGCAAGGTCGAGATACTCGCCGACCGCGGCATCGCGGCGCGCGTGCCGCAAGCCGAATGGGACGCCATCTGTCGTGAAATGGAGGCCTGCTTTCGCGGCAATGAATGGAAGCGCGGCGCGCTGCAGGCCGTGACGCGTGCCGGGGAACTCCTGGCGAGCCACTTCCCGGCGGGAGACACCAACCCCAACGAATTGCCGGATCAGCCCCTGGTGCTCTGACGCCGGCCGCCGTTCCGTCGTCGGCTAGACTTCGCGCATGCCGGTCCAACGCTCCCTCCCGCGCGAACTGCTGCACCTGGCCTGGCCGGTGCTGATCGCCCAGGCGGCGGTGATGGCCAATGGCGTGATCGACACCTTGATGGCGGGCCGGCTTTCGTCGGTCGATCTTGCGGCGGTCGGCATCGGCGCCAGCATTTACATCACCGTGATCATGACCATGATCGGCGTGCTGCTGGCGCTGACCCCGGTGGTCGCCCACCATTACGGCGCGCAACGCTACGCCGAGATCGGCGCCGACGTGAGGCAATGTGCCTGGCTGGCCGTGGCCTTGTCGGTGCTGGCGTTTGTCGCCTTGAAGCATCCCGATCCGCTGCTGGGTTTTTCGCGCCTGACGCCGGAGGTCGAGGTCAAGGTGCGGGCCTATCTCGACGGTTCGGCCTGGGCGGTGCCGGGCGTGCTGTTCTTCCGCGTGTTCTACGGCTTCACCACCGGCATCGGCCGGCCAAGGCCGGTGATGACCCTCAACCTGATCGGCCTGCTGCTGAAGGCGCCGCTCAACTGGGTCTTCATGTACGGGCACTTCGGCATTCCCGCCATGGGCGGCGCGGGGTGCGGCTGGTCGTCGGCCGTCATCATGTGGATCATCGCCACGCTGGCTTGGGCTTGGTGCCGGCGCGACGCCGACTACGTGCCCTACGGCGTCTTCGCCCGTTTCGATCCGCCGCGCCTGTCGGCCCTGCGCGAATTTCTGGTGCTCGGCCTGCCGATGGGCGCCACCTTCCTGGTCGACGTCACGGCCTTTACCTTCATGGCGCTGTTCATCGCCCGGCTCGGGCCGGAAATCTCCGCCGCGCACCAGATCGCCGCCAATGTCGCGGTCTTTGTCTTCATGGTGCCGATGGCGCTGGGCAGCGCTACCGGCGTGGTGGTCGGGCAGGCGCTGGGCGCCGGCAACTGTCGGCGCGCGCGGCACGCCGGTTTGCTCGGGCTGGCGGTGGGCTGCGGCGCAGCCGCCGTTCTCGGCACGGCGATCGGCTTCGGCGCCGGGCCGCTGGCGCGCGCCTACACAGTGGATGCCCAGGTGGCCGCCACCGCCGCGTCGCTACTGTCGATCGTTGCGGTGTATCACCTGGCCGACGCCGTGCAGGCCGTCATGGCCCAGGTGTTGCGCGGCTACAAGCGCGCCACGGTGCCGATGGTGATCTATGCCGTGGCACTGTGGGGCATCGGCTTGGGCGGGGGCTATTTGTTGGGTCTGACCGATGTATTGGGCGCGCCGCGCGGCGCCGCCGGTTTCTGGATCGCCGGCGTGGCAAGCCTGGCGCTTGCGGGTGCCGGCGTGTTGAGCTACTTCCTGCGCATCTCGGCTCAGAGCATCCCGGCGCCGGCCACTACCAGCGCGTAGCGCGCCGCTTTTCCAAGCGCCATCCACGATGCACACGGCAGCCACGGCAGGCGCAGCCAGCCGGCTGCCGCGCACAAGGCGTCACCGACGATCGGCGTCCACGCCAGCAGCAGGATCGGCGGTCCTCGCCGTCTCGCCAGCGCCGACTTTTCCGGGGCGAGGTGTTGCGGCAGAAGGCGGCCCATGCCGTAGGTGGTCATGCCGCCCAGCGTGTTGCCCAGTGTCGCCAGCACCAGTGCCGGCAGCGCCTGCTCGGGATGCAGCCTGATCACGGCGAACAGCACGGCTTCCGAGCCACCCGGCAGCAGGGTTGCGGAAAGGAAACTGGCGAGAAACAGGCCGGCCAAACCGGTCTCCGCGGTGAATGCGAAGTCCATGCTCAGAGCTTGTGAATAAATCTACTGCGCGACCGGATCGCTGCGTTGCTCATTCGCTCACTCCTCGCCTATCGAGTTGATATGTCTCGTCGTTCGCTCGTTCGCGCCTTGCCCTCCGGCCTGCTCGCTACGATTTCTTCACAAGCTCCCATGTTACCCTCTGCGGCTGTCGAACCAATTTCCCCGCCGTCATGGACTATCTCGAAAAAATCCTCAACGCCCGCGTCTATGACGTGGCCATCGAAACGCCGCTGGAAGTCGCGCCCATCCTTTCGGCGCGCAGCGGCAACCGCATCCTGTTCAAGCGCGAGGACATGCAGCCGGTGTTCAGCTTCAAGCTGCGCGGGGCCTACAACAAGATCGTCCATCTGACGCCGGCGCAGAGGAAGCGCGGCGTGATCTGCGCCTCGGCCGGCAACCATGCCCAGGGCGTGGCGCTGGCGGCGCAGAAACTCGGTATCCGCGCCGTGATCGTGATGCCGACCACCACGCCGCAGATCAAGATCGATGCGGTAAAGAAGCGCGGCGGCGAAGTCGTGCTGGCGGGCGATTCCTACGATGCCGCCTATATCCACGCGCTGGAACTGGAGAAGAAGCAGAAGCTCAACTTCGTCCATCCCTTCGACGATCCGGACGTGATCGCCGGGCAGGGCACCATCGGCATGGAGATCCTGCGCCAGCATCCCGATCCGATCGAAGCGGTGTTCTGCTGCGTCGGCGGCGGCGGCCTGATCTCGGGCGTGGCGGCCTACATCAAGCGCCTGCGGCCGGAGATCAAGGTGATCGGCGTCGAGGCGGCTGATGCCGATGCCATGGACCGCTCGCTGAAAGCCGGCAAGCGCGTGCGCCTCGACAATGTCGGCCTGTTCGCCGACGGCGCAGCGGTCAAGTATGTCGGCGCCGAGACCTTCCGCCTCTGCCGCGAATACGTCGATGAAATGGTGCTGGTCGATACCGATGCCATCTGTGCCGCGATCAAGGACGTGTTCGAAGACACTCGTTCGATCCTCGAACCGGCCGGCGCATTGGCGGTGGCCGGCGCCAAGGCCTGGGCCAGGAAACACGGCGTGCAGGGCAAGACCCTGGTTGCGGTGGCCTCCGGCGCCAACATGAATTTCGACCGCCTGCGCTTTGTCGCCGAACGCGCCGAAGTCGGCGAACAGAGGGAGGCTGTGCTGGCGGTGACGCTGCCGGAGAAGCCCGGCGCCTACAAGAAATTCGTTTCGCTGATCGGCTCGCACAACATCACCGAATTCAACTACCGCTATCACGATGCCGGCGAGGCGCATGTCTTCGTCGGCATGCAGGTGGCCAATCGCGCCGAGGCGACCAGGCTGGTCGCACAGTTGCAGAAGAACGGCTATCCGGCGCTGGACCTGACCGACGACGAAATGGCCAAGCTGCACATCCGCCACCTGGTCGGCGGCCACGCGCCGCAGGTGAAGAACGAATTGATCTATCGCTTCGAGTTCCCCGAGCGTCCCGGCGCCCTGATGCATTTCCTCAACAAGATGAGCGCCGGCTGGAACATCAGCCTGTTTCACTACCGCAACCACGGCGCCGATACCGGGCGCGTGCTGGTCGGCATGGAAGTGCCGCCGAAGGAGATGAAGGATTTTCGCGCCTTCCTCAAGAGCCTCGGCTACCGCTACTGGGACGAGTCGAAGAACCCGGCGTATCGCTTGTTTCTGGGGTAGTGATGGGGGCCCTGCGCCGCCTTGGTCACAACACGGCGATGATCGCGCTGGCCGCCGCCCTGCTGGCGACCACTGCTGCCGAAGGCCTGTATCGCAGCGGTGTGGCGACACGCATCGAGTATCTCTACACCGACCTGTGGCACCGCATTGCCGGGCCGCGCGAGGCGCCGCGCCACACCGCGCTGGTGATGCTCGACGATCCGACGCTGAACGAGCGGCCGGACGAGCCGCTGGCCTTCTGGACGCCGCATTTCGCCAAAGCCGTGGCTACCCTGCGACAGGTCGGCGTCAAGGTGGTCGCCATCGATTTCATTTTCAGCGGCAGCCCCGAACGCTGGATCGAGAAACTGGGTTTGCTGGGACGCGAGGCCTCGCGCAACTACGACCAGCCTTTCCGCGAGCAGATCAACAAGGGCGGCGTGCTGCTCGCCAGCTTCAGAGTCGGCGCCGGCGATACGGCGAACGACTTCATCCTGCCCAGCCCGGATTACCTGCTGGCGCTACCCGATCTGGATCTGCCGGGCCATGTCGGGCTCGCCAACCTGCCCTCGGACGCCGACGGCGCGGTGCGGCGTTTCGCGCTGGTCGAGGCCTCCCGCGAGTTCGCCCGCAAGCAGGGCCTGCCGCAACTGGCCTTCGGCGTGCTGGCAGCCGCCGCCGCGACCGGGCAGGACAGCCAGGCCGCGACGTGGCGCTTCGGCGGCCGCGAACTGAGCGCCGAACGCGCGGTTCCGATTTCATTCGTCGGCCCACCCGGGAGTTTCCGCACCCTGTCGTTTCGCAAGCTGCTGGCGCCGAACGCCGCGAACGACCCGGAAGTGCGTGCCCTGGCCGGCAAGGTGGTGGTGATCGGCGCCGGCTACGCCAGCATGAACGACCTGCATCCGACGCCCTACTCGACCAGCATCGGCGGGGCCAATACCCTGATGGCCGGCCCGGAAATCCAGGCAAATGTCATCGAGACCCTGCTGGCGGGGCGCTTCCTCGACGAGGTGCCGGCCGCAGGCAGGCTGGCGACCTTCGCCGTGCTACTGGGCGCGCTGGCCTGGTTCGGTACGTGGCTGTCGGCCTGGCGCTCGGTGCTGTTGATTCTTGTGGCGATGCAGGTCGCGGCAATTGCAGCCTACCTGCTGTTCCGCCAGGACCTGCTGTTTCCGGTCGCGCACCTTCAGGTCGGCATGCTGGTGGTATTGATCTGCCAGTCGCTGCTGCGCCTGACGCGCGAACAGCGCGAGCGCGAGCGCATCGGCCAGATGTTCGGCCGTTATGTTTCGCCGCAGGTGGTGACCGCTCTGCTGGCGTCGCGCGAGCTGCCCGAACTCGGCGGCCAGACGCGGCAGATCAGCGTGCTGTTCTCGGACATCCGCAACTTTGCCACGTTCTCCGAAAAACTCAGCGCCCGCGAAGTGGTGGAGTTGCTCAACACCTATCTCGAGCGTGCCTGCGCCGTGCTGCTGGCTGAGGGTGCGACCATCGACAAGTTCATCGGCGATGCGATCATGGCCGAGTTCGGCGCGCCGCTGACGCAGCCCGACCATGCCCGCCGCGCGCTGCGCGCAGCCGTCGCGCTGCGCGCCGTGGCGGTGGATTTCCGCGCCTGGGTCGAGCAGCGTTTCGCCGGCCGCGGCCTGCCCGAATTCGATATCGGCATTGGCGTGCACAGCGGCGAGGCGGTGATCGGCAACATCGGTTCATCAGTGCGCATGGAATACACTGCGATCGGCGACACGGTGAATATCGCGTCGCGCCTCGAAGGGCAAACCAAGGAAATCGGCGCCCACATTCTGGCGAGTCGTGATACCGTTTCCATGTTCGGGGGCGACCTGAAGACGGGCGCCCTCCATCGTTTGACGGTCAAGGGCCGCACCGCGACGGTGGAGGCGTTCGAGATCGTTTCTGTTGCGTGAGGTGGTGATGTCATTCAGGTTTGTTTGCGTCAGTCTGATTATTCTCGGATTCAGCCCGGCCTGGGCTGCCGAAGTGGCCCTGGTGATGTCGGTGCAGGGCAGGGTAACCCGGCTTGCCGAGGCGGCGCAGGTGCCGGTCGAAGCCTTCGTCAAGCTCAAGGAGGGCGATCGGCTCAGCCTGGAAAAAGACAGCCGGGTGCAGGTGGTGTATTTCGAGAACGGTCGCCGGGAAACCTGGTCGGGACCCGGCCGTCTGGAGATGGCGGTGCGCGAAGGAAAGCCCGGCGGGCTGCCGGATCCGGAAGTGAAACAGCTGCCGCTGGTCATGGCCAAGCAGCTTGCCCGTACGCCAACGCTGGACAGCCAGGGTCGCGGCGGGGTGACCCGCTTGCGTTCGGTGCCGGGTCAGGACGCGGTGAGCAAGCTGCAAAGCACCTATCAGGATCTCAGGAGCCGGGCCGAGTCCGACGACCTGGGGCCGGAGATGTTCCTGCTGTCCGGCCTGTTTGAGCTGAGGGAACTGGATCAGGTTGAAAGGCTGCTGGCCGATCTGCAACAGCGTCAGGCGAAGACACCGGAAGCAGCCCTGCTGATCGCCCTGTACCGCAAGGCGGTGAAGAATGCGCGCGACAGCAAGAACTAGCAAATCGCGCTGACCGGCTGTTGCCGGAGGCTACCGGCTTTCCGGTATCGAAAATAGGGCGATCCCTGTATTTTCATTTTCTTCGATTGCGAATATTTTTTATAATCAGATGCGTATCATCAATTTGGTGGGTTCAAGACCTGTCCAAGGCAATTTTTTCGGAGATGTCGTCATGGTCAAATCATTCCTGCAACGCCTGATCGCCGCGCTTGCGCTGGGTATGCTGGCGCTTTCCAATCCAGCGCTTTCCTCGGATTGCAGCTCCGTATATGGCAGCTACCAGTCTTGCCTAAGTGGATCCTGTTCCCCCTATTCCTCTCCTGCGGAGTTTGTGGCGGCCTATCCGCAGTGCTTTCCGGGCGGTTCAACCGCTTCCCAAGCGCAGGTAAGCGCCTCCTCGTTCCAGCAGATCGGTGCGGTCTCGTCCTCGGTTTCCTCACGCCTGCTGGGCGGCGGCGGTCCGACGCAACTGACCGTTGCGCCGGTACGGGGCATGGCGGCTGGCGGCAAGAACGCCTGGAATGCCTGGGGCAGCGTGGCCGAGAGCGATACGCGTCAGTCCTACACGCTCGGGGGCTTGGCGAAAAAGCATGACGTCGATGTCACCAACGCGGTGGTCGGCATCGATTACGCCATCGCACCGGGCATGGTGCTGGGCGTTTCCGGGGCTTTCGACCGCGGCGCGGGAAGCTCCCAGCCGAATGCGGCCGCCGCCCGGGTGGCGTCGACCATCAAGGGCTATGCGTTCGCACCCTATATCGGCTATCAACTGAGCAAGGAATGGGTGCTTGATGCCAGCCTTGGTTTCGGCTCCGGCAAGATATCCAGCGCGGGCGGCATGGAGTCGGAGGGCGACCGCCTGTTTTATGCCGGCAACCTCAACTATTCCAGGTGGGTCAAGGATATCCAGTTCTCGGGCAAGTTCGGCTACCTGCATGGCGAGGAGGATTTCGGCCTCGCCAAGGTGAATGGCGTGTCACAGGCCAACACGGCCTCCAAGAGCAAGATGGATCGCTGGGCCCTGGGCGTCCAGGCGGGCTACTGGTTGGGCAATGGCGTGCAACCCTACGCCGGCCTGAACTATCTCGCCGATCGCCTTTCGTCCTCTCAAGGCGGCGCCAACCCGATCGGCAAGAGTGCGTGGCAATGGGCGATCGGCCTGAACTTTTTCTCCCTCGCCAGCGGCGTCACCGGCGGCATTGCCTATACGCAGGAAGACGGACGCTCGAATCAGAAGAACAACGCCTTGACGGGCAATATCGGCATCCGTTTTTGATCTTGGCGGGGTTCGTTGTCGAAAAGGCCGCGCTCAAGGGTGCGGCCTTTTTATTTCGCCTGCTTCGAGCCGGCGAAGGCATCCATCGGCTTCTTGTTGTCTCGGTGCTCGTCGGCCTGTCGGGCTGCGCGAGCGTCGACCGCTTCGGCGGCTCGCGGCAAGCAGTGGTCGAATGGGGCCGGCAGCAGGGCTTCGAAGCCAGCCACCTGCGGCTGGACGGCTTTCGCCTCCTGTCGCTGCAACGCAGCGATGCGTCGCGGCGGAGCGAGATCCTCAACGTTTATATCGAGGGTGATGGCGCCGCCTGGCAGACGCCCTTTCATCCGCCGCGCGATCCGACGCCGCTGCAACCGACCGCCCTCGCTCTGGCCGCGGCCGATCCGGCGCCGGCGGTGGCCTATCTAGGACGTCCCTGCCAGTATCTCGACGCGGCCGAGCTCGCCGCCTGTTCGCCGGAGTACTGGACCAATTCGCGGTTCGCACCCGAGGTGGTGGCCGCCTACATGGCCTTCCTCGATCGCCTCAAGGAGACCAGCGGCGCTCGAAGCCTGCGTCTGGTCGGCTATTCCGGCGGCGGTGTGCTGGCCACGCTGCTGGCGGTGCGACGCAACGATGTCGAGCGGTTGGTCACGGTAGCTTCGCCGCTGGCAGTGGCAGAATGGACGGCATGGCACCAGGCGACGCCGCTGCCCGGATCGCTGGACCCGGCAGCGGACGTCAAGCGGCCGCTGCCGCCGGCGACGCATTTCGTCGGCGGTCGTGACAGCGTCGTACCGCCGCAGGTGGTGGCGCCTTTCGCTGCACGCAGCGGCGGCCGCCTGCGCGAGGTGCCCGAGTTCGATCATCAGTGTTGCTGGTCCCGCGACTGGCCGCGTTTGCTGGAGGAGGTCAAGTGAGCAGAAAACTGATTTCGGCAGCGCTGTTCCTCGCCGCCATGGCGGCGGCAGGCAGCGCCACGGCACAGATGTTCCGGCCCCCGCCCTTCATGGGCGGCGTGCCGGGGGTGGCCCAGTTTCAGGCGATCCAGATGCAGCGGCATCAGGCGCGGACCCTGCTCTACCGCGAAGCACTGGAAGAACTGCGCAAGAACCCGGCCGCCGCTGATGTTCCGGAATGTCCCGTCGGGCAGGATGCGAAAGGGGGCCAGTGTCTGGCCCGGGCGAAGCCGGAGGCCGCCGCGCCGGCAGCCCCCCAGCTGCGTCGGCGCTTTGCCGTGCTGGTCGGCAACAACGCCTACCCCGCGCCGATACCGCCCCTGGAAACGCCGATCGCCGACGTCTCGCGAATCGCCGGCGTGCTGCAAACCCGTTTCGGCTTCGAAGTCCGGGTCATCAAGGATGCCGGCAAGGCAAGCATCATCGAAGCCCTCAACAAGGTCGCGGCCGAAGCAGGACCGGACGACTCCGTTCTCCTGATGTATGCCGGCCACGGTTATCTGCTGGACGAAATAAACATGGGCTACTGGATTCCGGTCGATGGGTCGGTCAAGACCGCGCAAGGATGGATATCCAATGGGGACATCTCCAAACTGCTGTCGGCGATACGCGCCCGGCAGCTGATCCTGATTTCGGACAGCTGCTATTCGGGCAGCCTGACCAAGGAACAAAAAGTGACTCCGGGCAAGGAGATCAATCCCGAAGAAGTTCTCAAGCAGCGTTCGGTTCTGGTGCTTTCCTCCGGCGACGATGAGCCCGTTTCGGACGAAGGCAAGGAAGGACATTCGATCTTTGCGTGGAATCTGATCAAGACGCTGCGAAGCACCGGCGGCATTACACCCGGAACCCAGGTCTGGAACTCGGTGCGCACCGGCGTCAGCAAGGAATACCCGCAGCGGCCTCAATACGGAGCCGTCGTTTCGGCCGGCCATGCCGAGGGCGGCGATTTTCTGTTTCAGATGCCGAGATGAACTGCCTCATCAGAGCGTGCCGGGTCTTTCAGCTTGTCGTGATCGGCGGACCCCCATGAATTTCGATTTTGACGCAGTCGTCGACCGGTCCGGCACGGACTCGGTGAAATGGGCGAAGTATGCCGGGGACATTATCCCGCTGTGGGTCGCGGACATGGATTTTGCCGCGCCGCCGCCGGTGATCGGGGCGCTGCGGCAGCGCATCGATCACGGTGTTTTCGGCTACAACCAGCCCACCCGGAGCCAGATCGACGCGGCTACAGGCTATGTCGCCCGCAAGTTCGACTGGGCCATCGATCCCGAGTGGCTGGTCTGGCTGCCGGGCCTGGTGTCCGCACTCAATGTCGCCTGCCGTGCGGTGGGTGCCGACGGCGATGCGGTGTTTACCGCGACGCCGATCTATCCGCCCTTTCTTTCGGCGCCGAAATTCTCCGGGCGGCGCGTGGCGAGCGTTCCGCTGGTGCGCGACTCGGCAGGCTGGCTGTGGGATTTCGCGGCGGCGGACGCGGTGCTCAAGACCAGCCAGGCGAAGCTGTTCCTGCTTTGCCACCCGCACAACCCGACGGGACGGGTGTGGAATGAAGACGAGCTGTGGCAGATCGCGGCACTGGCCGAAAAGCACAACCTGGTGGTGTGCTCGGACGAAATCCACAACGACCTGATCCTGTCGCCGTCCCGCCGGCACCGACTTTTCGCCACGCTCAGTCCCGAACTGGCCGCTCGCACCATCACGCTGATGGCGCCGTCGAAGACCTTCAACATTCCCGGACTGGGTTGCGCCTTTGCCATCATTCCCGATGCCGATCTGCGCCGTTGCTTCCGCCACGCCATGCACGGCATCGTGCCGCACGTCAATGCTCTCGGCATGGTCGCGACCGAAGCCGCGCTCACCCTGTGCGACGACTGGCACGCCGCGCTGCTGGATTATTTGCGCGGCAACCTGCGTGCTGTCGAGCGCGCGGTCGCCTCGGCCGCGGGCCTCGACATGCGCCCGGTGGAGGCGACCTACCTGGCGTGGATTGATGCGCGGGAGTTTGCCGCGGATGCCGGCATCGAAAACCCGGCGCGCTGGTTCGAGCAACACGGCCTGGGACTCTCCGATGGTGCGGATTTCGGTGCGCCGGGTTTTGTCCGCCTCAATTTCGGCACGCGACGTGCGCTGCTCGACGAGGCGCTGGCGCGGTTGTCTCGGGCGATCAGCCCTTAGGCCACCAGCCGCTTGCCCTCGCGCACCATCTCCGCAAACTTTTCCGCCGGCACGGGCGGCGAAAACAGGTAGCCCTGGATTTCGTCGCAACCGAGGCTCTTGAGAAACGCCAACTGCTCGGTCGTTTCGACACCTTCCGCAATCACGTTGTGCTTCAACTGCTTGGACATGCCGACAATGGCGCCGGCGATGGCGCAGTCGTCGGCATCACCGGGGATGCCGATGACGAAGCTGCGGTCGATCTTGAGGGTGTCGATGGGGAAGCGCTTGAGGTAGGACAGGCTTGAGTAGCCGGTGCCGAAATCGTCGAGCGAGAGGGAAACACCGAGCGCGGTGATTTCGTCCATCATGGCGATTACCGTATCGGTATGGTGCATCAGCATGCCTTCGGTGATTTCCAGTTCCAGCCATTCGGCCCCGATGCCGTGCCGCTCAAGCAGTTCCTGTACGCGAGTCGGCAAACTGCTTGAAAAATCGCGTGCCGACAGATTCACGGCAACGTGCATCGCCGGAAAACCGGCATCCATCCATTGCCGAATTTGCCGGCAGGCGGCTTCCAGGACCCAATTGCTGACATGCACAATCAGTCCGGATTCCTCGGCGACCGGCACGAATTCGGCGGGCGGCACCAGGCCGCGTTCCGGATGACGCCAGCGCACCAGCGCCTCGGCGCCGACGATCAGGCCGCTTTCGATATTCACCTTGGGCTGGTAGTAGAGCAGCAGTTCGTCGCGTTCGATGGCACGCCGCAAGCCGGCTTCGAGGTTCAGGCGATCGGCCGCGCGCTGGTTCATGTCCGCGCTGAAAAACGCCAGTCCGTCCGGCCCCGTCTGCTTGGCGCGATACATGGCGATATCGGCCTGACGCAGCAGCGTTTCGGTGTCCATGCCGTCTTCGGGGTAAATGCTGATGCCGATCGCGGCACCCAGTTTCAGCTCGCGACCGGCCATCACGATCGGATCGTCCAGTGTGGCGAGCAGCTTCTGCGCCACGTTGGCGGCATGCTCGCGGTTGGCGATCTCGAACAGGCCCACCGCAAATTCGTCGCCGCCGAGACGGCAAACCACATCCGCGCCGCGCAGGCAGGCGCGCAGGCGGTTGGCGGTTTCCTGCAGCACCTTGTCGCCGACGCCGTGGCCCAGCGTGTCGTTGATCGGCTTGAAGCGGTTCAGGTCAATGAACAGCACGGCACCGAAACCCTCCTTGCGCCTCGACGCCATCAGCGCCTGATCAGTCAAACGGCTGAACTGCACGCGGTTGGGCAGCCCGGTCAGGGAGTCGAAATAGGCGAGATGGTGAATGCGCCCCTCGGCCCGCTTTCGGTCGGTGATGTCGGTGAAGATCGAGAAGTAGTGGGTGATTTCATTCGCGGAATTCCGCACCGAGCCGATGGAAAGCCACTTCGGGTAGATCTCGCCATCCTTGCGGCGATCCCACACCTCGCCCTGCCAGTAGCCGGTGTCGAGCAGCTTTTCCCACATTTTTGCGAAAAACGCCGCATCGTGCCGGCCGGAGCGGAACTTGCGCGGCGTTTCGCCCATAACCTCATCTGCCGGGTAGCCCGTGATGCGCGTGAATGCCGGATTGACCGAGACGATCTTTTCCCGGGCATCGGTGATCAGGATCGCCTCGTCCGATTGCTCGAAAATGCGCGCATGCAGGCGCAACTGCTCGGCGGCATCGCGGCGTTCGGTAATGTCGGACAGAAAGCCGATCAAGCCGTTCGGCTGGCCGTCTTCGTCGCGCAGTACCGAAAGCTGGAGCCTGGCCCAGAACACCTCGCCGCTTTTCTTGCGCCGGCGCACCTCCATCTCGCGGCCGCCGCGGTTGAGGAAGACATCGTCGAAACTGATGTCTTCGTCGTTTTCGTCGGCATAAAGGAACAGCACGTTGCGACCCATGACTTCGTCGGCGCCGTAGCCGAAAAGACGCTCGGCGCTGCTGTTCCAGCCGGTGATGAAGCCGGCCAGGTCCATGGAAATGACCGACTCGTTGATGTGCTGAAGAATCTGCGCCTGCTGACGCAGTTCCTCCAGTTCGCTATCCGGGTTGGCCATTGATTCCTATTTGTCCCGGCCAACCTGCAGGGTCCAGCGCAAGGCCTCGATCTGTGCCTTGCACCAGATCTCGTTGTTGATACCGGTTTGCTTCAGCGTCGGGCCAACCACGTCCGGCCCTTGTTCCGCCTCCTCGGCCAGGGTCAGCAGGTTTCCCAGTCTGCCCGTGTGATGAAGCAATGCACCGCTGACCTCCTCCGCCAGGCGCAAGGGCGCAATGATCGTCGCGAGCGGTTGTCCGAACAGGGTTTCGAGCAGGGAAAACATGCCGACCATGAAGGCCTCGTCCTGTGTCGTCCGGTCGCCGCCGGTGGCCTTGCAGAGGCCTTCCATCAACGAGGCGCGCAACGCGGCGGTGGCCATCAGCGGGTTGGCCTGGGAGCTTGACGCCTGGCTTGCATAAAGCAGGAGTTGCAGCCAGCGTTGCAACTGCCGGCGGCCCAGCAGGGTGATCGCATGGGCAAAGCTGTTGATGCGGGTAGTGGGCGAAAAGGCCACGGAATTGACCAGGCGCAGCAACTGCACCGAGAGTTGCGGATCGTGTTTCAAGGTGGCTTCGATATCCCGGGTTTCGGCATCGCGGGTGATCTGGGCGAGGATCTTCAACAGCAAGGTATGTTGCGGGCCGCTGCGCGGAGTCGGGGGCGGTACGACGGGTGGCGGGCTGTCGGGTGCCTGCTGTACCACGAGCCCCGCCGGAAGCAGGGTGGCATCGAGCCGCTCGATCGTACTGGCGGGCAGCAGGCAAACCAGACCGGAGATCGCCTCCGCCAGACCGAATTCACCGAACAGCCTTGCCAGCGCTTCAGAGTCAGCCATCTCCGCACCGCGCAGATGGACACCCGCCCATTCCTGTTTGGGACCGAGCGTCGGCTGGAAAACAAGCAGCGGGAAGCCTTCTGTGGTCATGTCAATCCTTCCTTTTTGTCATGATTCACTGAAATCGTGACGGACGCAAGGCCGGAAGTGCCGCGGCGGCCGAAAACCGGGCTTGCGCCCGCCACTCAGCCATGACGCACGACGCCGGCTTCGGTGACGATGGCATCAAGGCGAATGTCGTGTCGCTGCGGGCGGATGTCCTTCACGCGTGCGAGTTCGAAGCCAACCCCGATTGAAAACGGACGTGGAACCAGTGCCGCCAGCGTGCGGTCAAAATAGCCACCACCGTAGCCAAGGCGAAAGCCCTGGCTGTCAAAGGCGACCAGTGGCAACAGCACGATGTCGGGGGCGATGGCCCCGCCTGCGGCCGGGATGGGGATGCCGTAGCGGTCGACGCCCATTGCGGCGCCGGGTGTCCATCCGCGGAAGCCCATCGGCGTGTCAGGTGTCTCGACGACCGGCATTGCGGCTCGCCAGCCGCGTTCGATGAGGAGGGATACCAGTGCTTGTGCATCGAATTCGCCGCGTACGGCGGCACAGAAGGCCAGTGTCTGTGGCGCCAGGGGCGTCAGCAGTTGCAGCAGATGCGCTTCGATGCGGGCCGAGAGCGCAAGGCGGGCATCCGCAGCAAGCGCCATGCGGGCAGCCAGCTTCTCGCCTCGCAGCGCAGTGCGAAAAACGGAGGAATCGGCGATGTGTTCCGTCGACGGGGAGGGTGCAGCCATGTGCTAACGTGGAGCCGGAGCAAGCCAAGTAGAAACCAGTGAATGAACTATAACCTCAACCCAGCGATGTCCCTATACCGGATCGGCCTTGCCGCGACGGTCTTTCTCGGTGCCGCCTTGGCGCCTGCGCCCGCGCTGTGCGTCCCGTCGGCAGCTTCCGTTGCGCGCGGTGATGCCGCCTTTCTGTCGGCGCGGGAAGCGTTTCGCAACGGCGAGCGGATCCGTCTGGGGAGGCAGGTCGTGGCCTTGCAAGGGCACCCGTTGCAGGCGTGGGCCGAATACTGGGCCCAGCGCCTGCAACTCGATGATGGCGATGAAAGCGGGGTAGCCGAATACCTGGCCCGTTATCCGGGCGCTTATCTGTCTGAAAAACTGCGTGGCGACTGGTTGCGCGTGATGGGCAAGAAGGGCGAGTGGGAAGGCTTCAAGCGTGAGTTGCCCGCGTTGATGCTGCCCGATGCCGAAGCAAGCTGCTATGCGGCGCAGGCCGCAAACACGGCGGATACCGTGCGGCCCTACTGGAACAGCGGCCAGGATTTGCCGCAAGCCTGCGAGACGCTGGTCGATCAACTGGTTGCGGCGGGTGGCTTGACGGTGGAAGAGGTCTGGCAGCGGGTGCGCCGGTTGCTCGAGGTCAAGCGGGTGGGCGCTGCGCGCAATGCGGCAGCCTATTTGCCTGCCAGCGAAGGTTTTGACGGGCGCGGTCTGGAGTCCATTGCACAAGCGCCGGCGCGCCATCTCGATAAACTTCCGGACGGCTTTGCCGCAAAACGCGGCGGACGCGAAGTGGCGTTGTTCGCCGTGCAGCGCCTGGCAAGGAATGACCCACAGGATGCGGCAAAGCGCTGGTCGCGCATCGAAGCGCAATTCACCGCCGAGGAACGCGCCTATGCCTGGGGCCAGCTCGCCTGGCAGGCGGCGTTGCGGCACCAGCCGGAAGCACCGGCCTGGTATGAAAAGGCCGTCGGCACGGGCTTGTCCGAAGAGCAGCGGGCATGGCACGTGCGCGCGGCATTGCGGGTGCACGACTGGAGTGCGGTGCGCCGTGCGATTGCCGCCATGCCGCCCAACCTGGCTGCGCAGCCGGACTGGACCTACTGGCAGGGTCGTGCGCTGGCTGCCGGCGGGCATGCCGACGAGGCCCGCGCACAGTACCTGCGGATCGGCGGACAACCCAACTTCTACGGCAATCTTGCCGATGAGGAGCTTGGCCGCCCGATTGAAGTGCCGCTAAGCGCGATACCTCCCAGCGCCGAGGAATCAGCGGTCGCCGAAGCGAATCCGGGCTTCCTGAGGGCGCTGGCTTTGTTTCGCGTCGATATGCGCGTCGAGGCGGTGCGCGAATGGGTGTGGTCCTTGCGCGGCCTGGACGACCGGGGATTGCTTGCCGCGGCAGAGTTCGCCAAGCGCCATGAAATATGGGATCGCGCCATCAACACGGCCGACCGGACGCTCGTGCAGCACAATTACAGTCTGCGTTACATCGCACCGTTCAGTGACCGGGTGTTGCCCAAGGCCGACGAGCTGGCCCTCAACAACGGGTGGGTATATGGCCTGATGCGGCAGGAATCGCGCTTCATCATGAACGCCAAATCCTCGGTCGGTGCCAAAGGGCTCATGCAACTCATGCCCGCCACCGCGAAATGGGTGGCGAAGAAGATCAACCTGACAAGCTTCAATCCGGCCCGCGTGACCGAAATGGACACCAATGTCACGCTCGGCACCCACTACATGAAGATGGTGCTGAAGTCGCTCGACAATCATCCGGTGCTGGCCTCCGCCGCCTACAACGCCGGCCCCGGCCGGGCCCGCAAATGGCGTGCGGAACATGCGCTGGAAGGTGCGATTTACGCCGAGACCATTCCCTTCAACGAAACACGCGACTACGTGAAAAAGGTGATGAGCAATGCGGTGTATTACAACACCCTGTTTTCCGGTCGTCCGCATTCGCTGAAAGATACGCTGGGCGTGGTCGGCGCGCGCGGGCAGGGCGAGAAGGGCGTGGAGGAACTGCCATGAGCGGCATCCTCGTCATTGGCGGCACGGGTTTTCTGGGTAGTGCGATCGTATGCGAACTGGCTCGCCGCACCGCCAGCGCCGACTTTTGCTTTACGCTGCCGACGCGTCGTCGCGAGCGGGCCAAGCATCTGCTGGTGTTGCCCACCGCACGCGTGGTCGATGCCGACGTGCATGATCCAGCGACACTGGCTCGCCTGATGGCGGGGCAGGATGCCGTCATCAGCCTGGTCGGCATCCTCAAGGGCGGGGAGGGCGAGCCTTACGGTCGGGGCTTCGCCCGCGCCCATGTCGAGTTGCCGCAAAAGATTGCGGCCGCGGCAAAGGTGGCCGGCGTGCGTCGGGTGCTGCATGTCTCCGCACTGAAGGCGGCGACTGATGCGCCCTCGGGCTACCTGCGCTCGAAAGCGGCAGGCGAGGCCGCGCTGATGGCTGCGGGGCTCGACTTGACGATATTCCGTCCCTCGGTGATTTTCGGGCCGGGCGATTCCTTCCTCACGCTGTTCGCGCGCATGGCGAAAATCGCGCCGTTCTTTCCGCTGGCGGGCGCCGAAGCGCGTTTCCAGCCGATATGGGTGGAGGACGTTGCCGCTGCCGTGGCGGACAGTCTTTTCCGCTCTGAAAGTATCGGTGCCACCTATGACCTTTGCGGCCCAACGCAATACAGCCTGCGCGAGCTGGTCAGCTATGCCTCCGCCATTTCAGGCCATCCGCGCGCCGTGATCGGGTTGCCGCAGGCCATCGCCTGGCTGCAAGCCTGGGCCATGGAGTTCATCCCCAACGGGCCGATGACGCGCGACAACATTCGTTCGATGCGCGTGGCCAGCGTGTGCGACGCCGCCTGTGCGCTGCCGTTCGGGCGCAGCGCGACGGCGCTGGAACTCGTTGCGCCAACCTATTTGCACAGTTGAAAGTTCCGGCCATGGAAATCTACGCCGTGGGCGGTGCGGTGCGCGACGAACTGATGGGCCTGCCGGTCAAGGATCGCGACTGGGTGGTGGTCGGCGCCACGCCGCAGGACATGCTGGCGCAAGGTTTTGCTCCGGTCGGCCGCGACTTCCCGGTATTCCTGCATCCGCGGACCCATGAGGAATACGCGCTGGCACGCACCGAGCGCAAGACCGCGCCGGGCTATACCGGCTTCGCCTTCCATGCCGAGCCGGGCGTGACGCTGGAGCAGGATCTTACGCGCCGCGACCTGACCATCAACGCCATGGCCAGGGATGAAACGGGGGCGATCATCGATCCCCATGGCGGCCGTGCCGACCTCGCGGCGCGCGTGCTGCGGCATGTCGCGCCGGCTTTCGCCGAAGACCCGGTGCGCATTCTTCGCGTTGCGCGGTTTGCGGCGCGTTTTATCGATTTCTCGATTGCCGCTGAAACCATGCAGCTCATGCGCGACATGGTCGCCGCCGGTGAAGTCGATGCGCTGGTTGCAGAACGTGTCTGGCAGGAACTGGCGCGCGGGTTGATGGAAGCCATGCCTTCGCGCATGTTCGACGTGCTGCGCGAATGCGGCGCCCTGGCGTGCCTGCTGCCCGAACTCGACGCCCTGTGGGGCGTGCCGCAGCGTGCCGACTATCATCCCGAGGTCGATACCGGGGTTCACGTCATGATGGTGATCGACATGTCGGCGCGGCTTGCCGCGGCGCTGCCGGCGCGCTTTGCCGCGCTGACGCACGATCTGGGCAAGGGGCGCACGCCGGTCGACATCCTGCCGCGCCATCACGGCCATGAAGCCAGAAGCGTCACCATGGTCGAAGCAATCTGCGAACGACTGCGCGTGCCGACCGATTGCCGCGACGTGGCGCGCCTGGCCGCTCGCTTTCATGGCGACATGCACCGCGTTGCCGAGTTGCGCCCGGAAACCAGATTGAGCGTGCTGGAACGCTGCGATGCGCTGCGCCGGCCGGATCGCTTCGAGATGATATTACTGGCCTGCGAGGCAGACTATCGCGGTCGGCTGGGCTGGGAAGAGCGCGACTACACGCAGGCGGCAATCTGGCGCGAGGCGCTGGCGGCGGTGCGGGCCGTGGATGCCGGCGCCATTGCCGCGGCGACGGCGGGTGGCGACACCGACCCGCAAGCCATCGCCCGCAGCATCAGCGCGGCGCGCGTCGATGCCTTGCGCATTCTCAAAGCAGCCAGCCAATAAACGCGGCCAGCAGCGAGAACACGATCACCGAGGCGAAAGGGAAGGAATACTCCCGGCCGCGCAGCCGAAAACGCAGATCGCCCGGCAGTCGTCCCGGCGGCAGCAAGCGCTGTTGCAAGAGGCCGAAAACGAAAACCGTGGCAAACAGGACAATCAGCCATTTCAGCATGGAGGGGGCGCGGTAAAATTGGCTGGAACGCCAATCTTATCCCACAAGGGACACTGTCCCTGCGCAAGCTCAGCCGATGAATCCACCCCGTTTCGAGCATCACGAAGTTCTCGTCCGCACGCCCGCGGGCGCAGCGCAAGCGACGCCGCTGCTGTTCGTGCATGGCGCCTATACAGCCGCCTGGTGCTGGGAAGAGCATTTCCTTCCGTTCTTCGCCGAGGCGGGGTACGCGGCTTACGCCGTGAGCCTTTCCGGGCATGGCGGCTCGCCGGGGCGCAAGCATCTCGACAGTTTTTCCATCAACGACTATGTGCGCGACATTGCCACCGTAGCGGCAGCCCTGCCGGCGCCGCCGGTCCTGATCGGACATTCGATGGGCGGTTTCGTGGTGCAGAAGTACCTGGAAGACCATGTCGCTCCCGGCGCGGTGCTGATGTGCGCCGTGCCGCCGCAAGGCCTCATGTCGGCCGCGATGGGCATGATGTTTTCAAAGCCCGGAATGATGGGAGACCTGAACAGCCTGATGAGCGGCGGCAAGGCCTCGCTGGAAACCCTGCGCGAGGCCCTGTTCGCCCAACCGGTGTCGCTCGATGACCTCAAGCGCTACTACAAGGGCTCGCAGTCCGAGTCGCATCGCGCCATCTGGGACATGTCGCTGTTCGGCATGCCGCGCGCGGGACGCATCAAGCGCACGCCACTGCTGGTGCAGGGCGCGGAATTCGATCACCTGATTCCCGCGTCGCTGGTGGAAATGACGGCCCGCACCTACGACGTGGACGCCCATGTTTTTCCCGGCATGGGGCACGGCTTGATGCTGGAGCGCGACTGGAAGAAGCCGGCGCGGCAAATCCTCGACTGGTTGCAGGAGTTGGAACCATGATCGTCACCTTTCAATCCCCCGCTTCCGGCGACGTCATCATGTTCGGTGACGTGGCGCAGCGCATGATGAAGCTCATGGGCAAGGATGTGACCGACAAGGGCATCGTCACCGTCGAACAACTGCCCGACGCGATTGCCCGGCTCAAGGCCGCGATCGAGGAAGACAAGCGGCAACGCGCGGGCGTGCAGGAGGAAGATCTGCCGCGGACCGAGCCGGACAGTGGCGCCAAGGCAAGCAGTTCGCGGCCTTTCGTCACCCTGACGCAGCGCGCCGTGCCGCTGCTGGAACTGCTGGAGTGGTCGTTGAAGAAAAAGAAGCCCGTGGTCTGGGGCGTCTAATTCCGTTCCCGGATCAACCGTGACTTTGTCGACTTCGCCTTGCCGTGCTACTCGCACTGTCTGCGGCTCGTCTTCGCGCCACACTCGACCCGAAAACGGAATCCGCGTTCAGAACAGCTCTATCTCGCCGCTGCTTGCTTCGACTTTCTGCATGCGCTCCGTCATGTAGTTCTTCAGCGCGTCCTGCACCGTGGCGCCGGCCATTACCGCGTCGAACATGCCGCGTTCTTCCGCCATGGTGTACTTGGAGCGTATACGCTCCTGCAGCGCGCTCCATTCCTGCGGGTTGTAGAGCCGCGCGGTACTGCTGACCAGTTCGGAAAGTTCGCCCAGGCTGTGGCAGACGTGATCGAGCCGCTGCACCAGCTTGTCATAGAACTGGAAGGCGATGATGGCGTGATGCACCTTCTGCGAAATCTGCCGGGCGCCTTCCTGGATTTCCGACTTGACCATGCCGTTGCCGACCGTATCGGGCAGCGTTCCCAGCGCCACGTCGATGGTGCTCAGCGTATCCGCCATCGAGGTGAAGGTGTCCATCAGCGTATCGACCGAGGAATTCGAGTCGCGCATCGCCGCATCCACCTGACCGGCGGCGAGTTCCAGCATCAGTACGGTTTCGCGTATCTGGCTCCAGTCCAGATCCGGCATGTGGGCGCGGGTGCCGCGCGGAATTTCCTGGCTCATGCGGGGTGATCCTTGTTCAACGTGAAACACCTTGTTCGAAGCAGCTGGTAATGGCTGCGCGCAGCGCACTAACGAGTAACCCCCCGCGAGGGGGGAAGGGGGGCGGGCGACCACTTTGCCTTTTGCGTGTTTCGCCTTCGGCGGGTGGCGCTCGGTGCCATAAGCGTTAAAGGGGCTTCTTCAGGCCTATAAAGGATACCGGAAACACGGCTTCCGGCCCCGCTCCCTTGGCGGCCTGCGATTCGTAATCCGGCATCTGGTCGCCGATACCGGCGGCCTGCGTCAGTTTGCCGATCAGCACCTGCAACTGGTCGCTGAACCAGTCCTCCTCGCAGCGTGTCGGCATGAACAGGAGTTCGCGCACGCGATCGGGAATCTCGTCGGCGGGGATGGTGTCGTTGGCCGCGTAGGCGGCGGAAAAGAACGGCCCGGCAATGAAGCGCAGGGTCCAGCCTTCGTCCTCGTCGGGCAGCAGGACGAAGACGCGCGCGCCCTCCGCGGTTTGATCGTCATCGCCGAACACCGGCATCGCGGCGAAGGCGGCTTGTTTGCGCTGTTTGACGAAGGCAACGGCCTCGTTGAAGCTCAGCCGATTCAGTTCGTTTTCCGACATATGGTTCTCCATGGGGGTTACAGCAAGGGTGCGAGCCATTTTTTGGCTTCTTGGAGAGCCATTCCACACCGTTGCGCCCAATCCTGCAACTGATCCTGATCGATTTTTGTGATGGCGAAATAATGCGCCTCGGGGTGGGCCAGATAGAAGCCCGCGACCGAGGCGGCCGGCGTCATGGCATAGCTCTCGGTGAGATGCATGCCGGCATTGTTCGGCGCATCGAGCAGGCTGAACAACGCGCCCTTCGAGGTGTGGTCGGGGCAGGCCGGGTAACCCGGCGCCGGGCGGATGCCGCGATACTGCTCGGCGATCAGCGCCGCGCTGTCGAGCACTTCGTCACCGGCGTAGCCCCAGTAGTCCTTGCGCACCCGCTCATGCAACCATTCCGCGGCGGCCTCGGCGAAGCGATCTGCCAGCGACTTGAGCATGATGGCGTGGTAGTCGTCATGTTGCGCCTCGAATTCGGCCAGCTTCCTTTCGATGCCGATTCCGGCCGTGACGGCGAAGGCGCCGGCGTAATCCGCCGCGCTATTCGCCGTGTCGCTCGCCCGCGAAGCGGAATCCCGAGCGTGCAAAGCCCCAGCGCCGACTTTTGGCGCGACGAAATCGGAGAGGCACTGCTGCGGCTTGCCGGCGGGGCGTTCCTGCTGCTGGCGCAGGCCATGCCAACTCATCAAAGGCGTATCGCGCGCTTCGTCGGCGTAGAACACGAGGTCGTCGCCTACGGCATTCGCGGGGAAAAGACCGAACACCGCATTGGCGCTGATCCACTTTTCCGCAATGAGCTGCTGCAGCATGGCCTTGGCATCATTGAACACATTGCGCGCGGCCTCACCGACGACGGCGTCGTCGAGAATTTTCGGATAACTGCCGGCCAAGTCCCAGGTCTGAAAGAAGGGGCCCCAGTCGATGTACTTCGCCAGTTCGGCCAGATCGAGATCGCGCAACACCGTGACACCGAGCTGCTTCGGCTTCACGGGTGCGTATTCGAGTTTCGAGCGATTGGCACGCGCCGCTTCCAGCGAGACCAGCGGCACGCCTTTCTTGTTCGCATGCTGGCCGCGCACTTTTTCATAGTCGGCGGCGATTTCATCGACGTAGGAATCGCGCATGTCGATCGACAGCAGCTTGGTGACAACGCCGACGGCGCGCGAGGCGTCCGGTACATACACCACCGGCCCGGCATAGTTCGGCGCGATCTTGATCGCCGTGTGGGCGCGCGACGTCGTCGCGCCGCCGATCAAGAGCGGCTGGGTGAAGCCCTGGCGCTGCATCTCACCGGCGATGTGGCTCATCTCCTCCAGCGAGGGCGTGATCAGGCCCGACAGCCCGATCGCCTGCGCGCCATGCTCCTTCGCCGCGTGCAGGATCTTGTCGGCCGAAACCATGACGCCGAGGTCGATGATGTCGTAGCCGTTGCAGCCCAGCACCACGCCGACGATGTTCTTGCCGATGTCGTGCACGTCGCCCTTGACCGTGGCGATCACGATGCGTCCCTTCGAGGTCGAGCCGGTGCGCTTCTTTTCCTCCTCGATGTAGGGGATCAGATGCGCCACGGCCTGCTTCATCACGCGTGCCGACTTGACCACTTGCGGCAGGAACATCTTGCCGGCGCCGAACAGGTCGCCGACCACGTTCATGCCGTTCATCAGCGGGCCTTCGATCACCGACAGCGGCGGCTTGCCCGCTGCAAACAACGCCGCGCGGCATTCTTCGGTATCGGCCACGACATATTCCGTGATGCCCTTGACCATCGCATGTTCGAGGCGCTTGCCCACCGGCCATGCGCGCCACGCCAGATCGACCACCTGCTCTTTCGCCTGACCCTTGACTCGTGTGGCAAGCTCAATCAGCGTGTCGCCAGCGCCGAGTTTTCTATTGAGCACGACATCCTCCACCGCCTCGCGCAGCTCGGGCGCCAGATCGTCATACACGCCAAGTTGGCCGGCATTGACGATGCCCATGGTGAGGCCGGCCTTGACCGCGTGATAGAGGAAAACGGTGTGGATCGCCTCGCGCATCGCATCGTTGCCGCGAAACGAAAACGACACGTTGGAAACGCCGCCCGAGGTCCGCGCATGCGGCAGGTATGCCTTGATCCACGCCAGTGCGTTGATGAAATCTACGGCGTAGTTGTCGTGCTCGGGGATGCCCGTGGCGATGGCGAAAATGTTCGGATCGAAAATGATGTCCTCGGCCGGAAAGCCGTCGGCCAGCAGGACCTCGTAGGCGCGTTTGCAGATGTCGATCTTGCGCTGGTAAGTGTCGGCCTGGCCCTGCTCGTCGAAAGCCATGACGATCACCGCTGCGCCATAGCGCCGCGCCAGTCGCGCCTGTTCGAGGAACTTGGCCTCGCCTTCCTTCATCGAGATGGAATTGACGATGCCCTTGCCCTGGATGCACTTGAGGCCGGCCTCGATCACGTCCCACTTCGAGCTGTCGAGCATCAGCGGCACCTTGCAGATGTCCGGCTC